>JBIKLN010000024.1:0-26312 GCA_044359765.1 Patescibacteria group bacterium
TTTTGTAAAAAGGTCTGAGACGGGGACGGTAGAGGTATGCGTCTCGTGGCGGAGGAGGGGTGGACCAAAGCACAGTCAAGGCCGGGAGGTGGACCCCTTGACGCAGTCAACGGCCTATGCCCATTATAAAGGGAAAGAGCATAAAGATTCCCGTAATGAACGAATGTTTTGATCAAGAAATTTTCCCCTCAATCCAGAGATATATTCCTCCCTCGATCCAGAGAACCTCCCTTCAATCCAGAAAACCTCCACTCAATCCAGAGATTCTCTTCTCCTAGCCCCCGTCTATACGCAAACTAGGCAGATGGTCTTAAATCGGCCTTATATAGCGAGACTCCTATAATTTGGGCCATCCATAACCTGCAAGCCCATTGATTTTGTTATACTTTTTTGAATACGTTATATTCAAAAAAGAGTCATCTCGCTATATCACCTACATTCGCACATCCAAGGGATTTGTGTATCTAACGGCCTTGATTGACGTTGTGAGTCGATGTGTTATGGGTTTTCACTTGAGTCCCTTTTTGGATACAGAGAGCTGCCTCAATGCTTTGGAAATGGCCATTAAAAGCGGCTATAGCCCAAAAATTATTAATACGGACCAAGGATGCCAGTTTACAAGCCAGGAATGGCTGTACAGTTTAAGTTTGCTGGGTGTTCAAATTAGCATGGATGGCAAGGGGCGATGTTTGGATAATATAGCGAGATAACTCTTTTTTGAGTATAAAGTATTCAAAAAAGCCTAACGAAATCAATGGTTTAAGAGGGCATGGACGGCCCAAATTATAGGAGTCTCGCTATATTCCAATTGAGCGCTTTTGGCGCACGTTGAAGTATGAGGAAGTTTACCTAAAAACCTATGAAACGGTTGGTGAGGCACGGCATGCCATAACAAAATACATCAATTGGTACAATCATGATAGGCGCCATTCGGCCTTAAAATATCATCACCCCTATGAGGTCATGATGGGCCTACAAAATGCTCAAACCTGGCCATTCCAGCTTGATGAAAATGTGGATAACAACCACAAACAAGAAACGCAAAAAAGAACCTATAAAAATGTTATCCACAATTTCACAAGCTCAACAACAACAAAGTCTAAGCAGAAAAATATGAAAAAGAAAACAAAACTCTCCTTAAATTTAGCTGCTTAGTGTTCTTGACAATGGGGGGCAGTATAAAGGATGGTGAAATTAAATCTCAAAAGTGGGGAGGCTTTTCCCCCACATTTTGGGAGTACTCTCTTGCCGCTCAACTTAATGATATTGAGTATTTTGATTTTCCACTAAATTTAAATGATATAAGTCGTCCTTTTATAAAAAAAGAGGAGTTATTTTACTTTATTGATCGTTATAACTTACGCGCGTTCTTCATCTGTAACCCCAATAATCCTACAGGGCACGTATTCTCGGACGATATTGTCTATGAGATAGCAGAACGATTTCCACAAACATATATAATTTTGGATTTAACATACGACATGTTCGAAGAAGGTTTTGAGGGACGCGTAAAGAAATTAAATAAAGATTACCCTAATATTATATTTGTTATGAGTTACTCAAAGTTTTTCTGTCTTCCAGGTTTGAGAATAGGCAGTGTTTTATTCTCCTGTTCTAAATTAGCGGAAAAATTTCTTAGATTGAGTGGCCCTTTACGAATTAACAATTTTGCAGAAAAAATCCTTCTAAGGCTATTTGAAGACCATTCGTATATAAGCACTACACGCAACACCTTGAAGCAAGAGTGGAAAATATTTGAGGAAGAATTTAGAGGAGAAAATATTACAAAAATATACAGCCTTCATCAGACGAACTCATTCAGGCTATTCTACCTCAATATTCAGAATATTACAGTATATCGACCATCAGAGGTTTCTAATATAGTTAGCCATAAACTGCTTGACGAGTATGGCATAAGAGTATGCAATGGGTCCACTTATGGGATAAACAATGCCATAAGAATTCGGGTTGGTTTAAAATATTCTAATCTATATTTAATATATGCTCTAAAAAACATATTGAGTGATATAGTGCCGTAAAAAAAGAATTGAGAGTACAAATGGAAAAAAAGAAGAAGTATTTGATTACAAGCGCGTTGCCATACATTAATGGCATTAAGCATCTGGGGAATTTGATAGGCTCTATTTTGCCTGCAGATGTTTACGCAAAATATCTTCGCCAAGAAGGGTGTGATGTGTTGTATATTTGCGGCACAGATGAACATGGAACACCTGCTGAGATAGCAGCACAGGACGCTAATCTGTCCATAGAAGAGTACTGTGCCAAGATGTATGAAACTCAGAAGGATATTTATGAGCAATACGGGATTTCCTTCGATTATTTCGGTCGTAGCTCTTCTTTTTTTAACCATCAAATTACGCATGAAATTTACCTCAAACTAAAAGAGAATGATTACGTCTTTGAAAAGGAAATCCAACAATATTATTCCCATACAGATAAACGTTTCCTCCCTGATCGTTACGTGGAGGGAACATGCTATATTTGTGGATATGAAAAAGCACGAGGGGACCAATGTGACGGCTGTGGGTCCTTATTAGACCCTGAAAAACTTATAAACCCCTACTCCTCCATTAGTGGTAGTCAAGATGTTGAGCTCCGATCAACCAAGCACATTTTTCTTAACTTATGGAAACTTCAAGGCACGCTCCAAGATTGGATTGATACACAAGAGCAATGGCCTGACGTCGTGAAAGGTATTGCTAGAAAATGGATTAATGAAGGTTTGCAACCTCGATGCATCACACGTGACTTAAAGTGGGGAGTGAAAGTTCCTGAGGCAGGCTACGAAGAAAAAGTATTTTACGTATGGTTTGATGCACCTAATGCTTATATCAGTATGACGAAAGATTGGGCTGCATCCCTTAATAGACCAGAGGCTTGGAGGGATTGGTGGCTAGACCAGTCAGTACATTACACACAGTTTATGGCAAAAGATAATGTCCCTTTTCATGCCATATTTTGGCCTGCTGTATTATTTGGTTCCAACTTAGGATTTAAGCAAGTTGATTATATTAAGGGTTTTCATTGGTTAACCTATGATAAGGGTAAATTTTCTACAAGCCAAAAACGGGGTGTGTTTACAGATACAGCCTTGACATTATACCCTGCTGATTACTGGCGTTATTACCTAATTGCCCATTGCCCAGAAACGGCAGATTCAGATTTTTGCTTCAGCCATTTTGCCTCGGTTGTGAATAAGGATCTCGCTGACATACTTGGTAATTTTTGTAATCGTGTTCTTTCTCTTTTTCAAAAATATCATAAATCTATTGTTCCTTTAGAACTAACAGACGAAGAAAAAGATAAGGAATTAATTTGTAAAGCGGCTCATTTAGCGGAGAGCACGGGAAAGAATCTGAGTGTATTAAAATTTAGAAACGCAGCGCAAGACCTGAGGGCTCTGTGGGTTTTAGGGAATGAGTATATCACACAGCAGCAACCATGGAGTGTCGTAAAAACTAACCCACGACAAGCTGCGGTAAGCCTTGTCCATTGTATTCATTTACTACGCCTTATTGCTATTGTCAGTTATCCATTTATTCCGTATACATCTCAGAAAATTCTCCAATTACTTAATGATGAGTCCTTCTCAAAGGTGCAATCATTGCTATTTAAGGAAGGTTTTAATTTCAATTATTTTATGATAAACCACACTCTTTCAGCCCCAGAAAGGCTATTTGAAAAAATTGAAGATTCGACCATACAAGAGTTAACCCTAAGGTTTTCATAAAAAAGCTCTGGTTAAGTGTCTCATAAGCAGAGCCCCCAAGTTGTTGTTCATGGGTTAGCGGGTGTAAATCCAGTCTAACTCTATTTTTCCTTGAAAAAGCTTAATGTCTTTCCCATTTCCCCGAATTAGTTCACGCACCATATCATCTGTTAAGGCTGAAACCCTAGTTATAGTGAAGCTTTTTACCATAACCACCCCTGGAATGTCCCACTGAACTTTGTCTAGAAACTGAAAAAACACCTTGTCTTTCAACACACTTAAATCAACGGTAATGGGCACACGCCACAGCTTATGTTCCTCAGATTCCAAAATGGGTGCACCCACTTGGGTATGCAGGGTTTCAATTTTCAGCTGTTTTTGCCATTTCTTGATTTTTTCTTGCAAGTATTCAGGTCCTGCCGGTCGGTCTATGTGTTTGCGGTGAAAATCTTGATAAACCTGCAGCCCTTGCTGAGAAGCTTTTTGAAGTTCTGCCAGTGTTTTTTCATCAGCTTGTAGGGCTTTTAGGCGTTGTTCTGCACGTTCTATAGTGACCCCCAATTTCGAATAATATGCATGATGCCAAAAAAACCAAGCAAACGTCAGCATGAGGGCTGCAAACAAAGCCCCCATAATGCCACCTGTGGACAGGTGGGTCCAAGGGCGCAAAAAAAGGGAAAGGGAATATTTAGTTGGAATCATGGCCATAGGTAATAGTTAGGGTGAACTGATATTTGCTGTTGGTGGGCTGCCACTGAACGTGGGCTTTTGGAAAATCTTTTAAAACACTAGCTTCAACTTTCTTTTGCAACGTATCTAAAGGTGACAGTTTTGTAGCCTTTTTTGGCTTTGCTAAAATAGCATCATCAAATGTTATTTTGGCTTTTAGAAATAGGGGAAATTCTTTTGTATCCAAGGGCCCCCACTTGATTTCTGTAGCCACACAGGTACTTGGCAAAGCCTTTGATAGGGTTTTAAGTATGTCTCCAGGCTTATTGGGCATATGTTCTTTGTAAAAACGAAACAAATGGGCGCTTTTTAAGTTTTTCTGATCAGCCTCTGTTATGGAAATTTTATTTATTTGACTCTCCACATTATTGAGGTAGCGACCCTGCCCATAAGCTTTGAAAAAAAACAAGCCCCCGCCTATTAACAAAAACAAAATAAAAGGGGGCAAAATATGGGTTAGAATCTGAGGCATTAAAAACGCCAAACGCTGTGATGTGAATTCGGGTAACCATAAGCTTGGCGTAGAAGAGGCTTTGGGAAAAAATGGAATGTGGAGTTTTGAAAAAAGGCCTTGTAAATTCAGCCTTTTAAGCAAAGAAACATAAGGAGTTAAGGGTTCATCAAGCATAATAACATCTGCAGCCACATCGTTTGGAAGGGTAAATGGGTCTATTTGGCTTTGCAAAATAGTAATGCCGTCACCTTCTTGAAACCCATTGCGGTGCAAATAACGTAAAGTTGCCACAACTTCTTTTGAAAGTTGTTGGTCAATTTTTTTTGTAGCGTCAAAAAAGCCATGTCGATACATAACAACGGCACCTTTTTGACACACAATTAAATGCCAAAAATCTGCATCTTGTTGGTGAAGAATAAAAACCCATTTATGAGGCGAGGTTGGTATCTGAGACAAGGCCTGCTGCGCTGCCATAATGGGCCACAGGTGGACGCCTGCTATGGGGTTGGCGTGAACACTTAGGAATTCCACAATGTTTTTCAAAACCTGCGTGGGGCGCACACCCGCCAGTACGTATCGATAGGAATCATCTGGAGTGGGGGCGTGGAATTTTTGCGTCCAATGGTTGTGGGAAAACTCTCCCATCTTTATTTGACGCAATAGGGAGGGCCTGTCAAAAAAACGTACATGCTTTAGGGATGCTAGGCGAAAGTCTGCCTCTCCCCCTTGTAAAATAATATGAAGGGGAAGGTCTGGATGTTTTAACAGATAATTGGATAGGGTGCCTTGTGTGTTTTTTGAAAGCGTATCTTTTGACAGTGTGTCTTGGGAAAAATGAAACGTATTTTGTTCCATAAAAACATCATCCACATACCGCGAAACCACAATTATATGGGAACGGATAACCAGGCTTAAGTAAGAACGGGGATAGGCTTCAAAAAGACGGTCTTGAAGCCTATTCATATAGTCAGCAAGTTTAATAACGCCTTCTTGACAGCGTTTTTGAATTGTTTGCGTGTCCAAAGGAACGCTAGAAATGAAGGACTGCCAAAATGTCATAAATCGGAACCACTGTTGCTAATACAATCCACACAATAAGGGCCCCCATAAAACTTATTAAGACAGGCCCACACCACCCTATTAGTGTGTTCACTTTTGATAAGGTCTGTCTAGATAAATTTTCAGATGCAATGGTTAACATGCTTTCTAACTGCCCTGTATGTTCTCCTATATCAATAAATTTAAGGGTTGCGGGTGAAAAAAGACAGGTTTCTTCGCAGGCCATTTTAAGGGTTTTGCCCAATTGAACATGGGTGCAAACATTTGCCATATGTCTTTTAAGGGCTACACACTGAATACTCTGACTGGCCAAGGTCAAGGCGCTTAACAGGTTTTCTTTTTGCTTTAAAAGAAGGGCTAAGTAGTTCAAAAAATCGGCCAACTCAAAAGCCGTTCTGATGGCACCTAAAATGGGCACGTACCTTTTAATATTTGCTAATTTTTCCCAAGCATTTTTTGAAAAGACAATATGGGCAAACATCCATAAAATACCCGAACCTAAGGTATAAATAGCAAGGCTTCCATAGGTTTGAAAAAAATCAACACAAGCCTTTAGGCTACGAAAAGCAAAGGAATGATTGTCAAGACCAAGGGTGTGAAAGAATTGTTCCATATTGGGAAGAATCAAAACCCCAAGGCCATAAAAAATAACCACCAAAACCGCCAACAACAAAGCTGGGTAAGCTAAGGCCTTTTTAAGGGCCCGCTGACGTCCTTGCTTTTGCGCGTAAAAAATTTCCAAATTTTTAAAGGCCTGGGCTAAGTCACCTGTTTTTTCAGCCATGTGCAAACTGGTTACAAAAAAAACATCAAAAACAGCTGGGTACGCTTGAAAGGCCTTACCTGGCGGGGTTCCTTGGGCCATACTGTTTATAATTTCTTGCAGAACCATGCGAAAGTAAGGGCTTTCTTGACTTTCCATAGCAATGTTTATGGCATCTATCAGGTGAATTTTTGCTCCCAGCAATTCACGCATTTGGGCACAAAACATAGGCACAAGATTATGTTTTTGAAACAAAAAACGGTGGCGCCACCAGTTTTTATCACCATAGCACCGATGGCGCAGTAGGGTTAGGTCCTGTTTTTTAAGGTGGGCGTACAGGTCAGATACGGATGCCCCTACCCACGTTCCCTTAGACACAATACCTTTAGAACAAACAGCACGATAAGAAAATAAAGCCATAAAAAACCTTTTCGCAAGTGCCCCTTAACCTTCAGTGCCTGGGCCATCTAACTGAACTGGGTAAAAGGAAATGTTGCATTTTATTCTATTTCATTATACTCATATCTTACGTGTTTTAAATAATTTACTGTCGTGCACCTAACTTGCTACCGTTGTGGTAAAGAATATTTTGTCCATCAGGAAAACTTAAGCCCCCCAAAGCTTGTGTCGGGCAAGGGGTATGGCTGGTGGATGTGGTGCAGCCATTGTGATTATGAATGGTGGCAAAGTCAGCCTGTGGATCATATGCCAATAAACAGCGGACCTGGGGAAGTTCGGCCCAACCATTCCCCATCCACACAAAACACATTTTTAGGCCCCATCAAGCAAACAGGGGTAGACTATGAATTTGCACCACGGCCCTCCAGGTCGCGCGTTCCCCCGCCTCGTTTTGGGGTGGCGTATTCGTCTGAAAAAACATCACGAACTGTTGTTGTGATATGGGTTTGCTTTTTATTGTGCCTATTGGCGATTGCTGGCCTTGCTTATCAATATCAAGAAGGGGTTGTGAATTTCTTTCAAAGGCAATTTTTTTTGATTTATAACCCAACACCTTCCCCAAGGGTTGAGTCTGTAGAACCAACCCCTAACCACCAGCCTGCCCCTCAAACCCCGCAGCAGGAAGAGGTTCCAAATAATACCCTATCATTGGAAAATGTGAAGTATGGTGTTCAAACCTCAGAATCGGGTGAAAAAACGCTGGTTATTTTGGGGGAAATATTTAACGAAACCACTCATGTGATTCCCCTCAAGCCCTTGAAAATTGTGGGCTTTGGCCCCTGTTCTGAAGGCGAGGTTCGGCAAACACCTGAAGGTCTGTGCGTTAAAGCTGAATGGACCTACGAATGGAGCCGTCCCAACATTCTGCCAAGAGAACGCCTGTTTTTCCAAGCAGACAGAGCCTTAGAATCAACCATTGAAATTCAGCGGGTTGAAGTCACAATTCCCTAAATAAAGCTGAGGCAGCGCAAACTGCTGCTCTAGGAATTGCTGTATTGATTTATGATTTATGAATTTGTAAGATTCAGAAATATTTTCTGTTTTATTTTTTAACAAACAAAGGAAAATATTACAATTTTGATTTTGAAACCGTAGGAATCTTACTAGGATGTTTTTTTTAAGAAAATTACTTCACGTATTTACAGTGTTCATATTTTTGTTTTCCTTAAGCAATGAAGTTGTTTCTGCCGATGATTTTGATCTGGATCTTTCTTATGAAGAACCTGTTCATCCATCTTTAGAACTAAATATGCTTGCTTTTTTCGATATGTTAGAGAGTATGGAAGAAGGAATACCTCCTAGCCCCCCCAACGTAGGTACATATGATGAACCTGATGATAGATCATCTTACGGCCTTCCTGCAGGTTATGGCCGTGTAGTTGTTTGTGGTTTGTCACCTTTTTCTGATCCGCCATCTTCTGATCCTGATCTGCCATTTTTTAAGAACAAAAAACCACCATCTTCTGGCATAATTCCCCCTCTATCATTAAGGGAACTTTTTCAAAGAAATAAAGGAAGCAAAAGACAAAGAGTAGGTTATGGTCCAAATACAGCAGTGTTAATGCCAGCACCTGTAGCAGAACCAGAGGCACAGGAACCAGAGGCAAAAAATCCTCGACCTAGAAAAAAATCAAGAACAAAGGATAAAAATGATTTTTTAAAACTGACGTCTGAAGAAATGAATGAAAGACTGACAGAGGTTTTAAGAACATTATCCAGGGAAGACAAAACAGAATTAGAATACGCTGTAAAATTCATGGCTAAACAGGCACGATCTAGGCAAGAAGTATTTTTGTGCTTATGCAAAATTTATGTGCCAAAGAAAAGTTTCATAATAGAAAGAGATTCTTTTAGAGAAGAAAGAGAAAGAGATTCTTTTAGAGAAGAAAGAGATTCTTTGAGAGAAGAAATAGGAAGATTGTTCGCCCTTTATAATATAGGAAAATATTCTTCAACCACATCTGATAAAGGAAAATATTCTTCAAAAAAACTTAAAAAGGAATATAAATATTTTTATAGTTCTGTATATGCATTTAATGACCAAATTCTAAAGGGTGTAAAGGATGCTGCAGAGGTTGTAAAGGGCGCTGCATATGCAAGAGATCTTTTTATACAAGCAAGAAAATTTATTTCTCAAAAAACCAGAAGAAAAAAAGAACGAAAACACCAAGGAAATTCCACTGATGACGATTACTTTAACGAAGAGGGTGTGGATCAGCTTTAACCACTGCTAAATCTGAAATTTCTTGCGATTTTTAGGAAAGTGGAGTGAGATGATAGAAGGGAAATTTGAAATAAGGTTCCATTCTTGTGTCTTCTGTTATTCAGCGTGTTGCCATTGATGAAGAAAAATTAAAAGAACCCATATGTTGTGACCATGGGGAAGCAGGGCTTTTTCTTCAGTATGACCCAATTTATGACCAAATCAAAGAGGCCCGTCGTGAAGATGACGAAACCCTGTCTCAAGGTATTTGGCAAACTGAATTAAAGCGTGCGGATTGGTTTTTGGTGGAAAGCCTGTGTATTGATAGTTTGCAAACAAAAACGAAAGATTTGCAAATTCTTGCGTGGTTATGCGAAGTATGGACGGTTTTAGACCACATATCAGGCCTTCAAAGGGGTGTGCAGTTAACCGAATATATGGTAAGGAATTTTTGGCAAAGCCTCCACCCCCTACCTGAAGGTGAGGACCATGAATATCGCCTACGCATATTTGATTGGTTCCATGAAATAATAGCAAACCGCCTAATGTTTGTTCCCATTGTTCAAGGGCCCGATTTTTCCATGAACCTGGCAGATTGGATTTCAGCCGTCAATATGGATACAATCGCCAAACGGTCCACCGATGGTAAGAATATGCTGGCAAAGGCCGAAGCTTCTAATAAAATGACCTTAAATAGGTTTCGAAAAAACCTAAAAAGATCAGCACCTGGTTTTTTGGAAACTGTTTTAAAAGAAACAGAAAATGCCCAAAAAGCACTGGAAAGCCTACTGTCTTGTTTGAAGGAAAAACTTGGACTAGGGGCCCCAATTTTTGCCAAAATAAAACTAGGGTTGGATGATATTCTTCGTATTTGCAAAACAGGGCTTGAGCTAAAGGCAGAGGAAAGCAAAAATCGCGCCCCAACACCTCCGCAATCACAGCTTGTGGAAGACAGCATTGAAAACCTTCTAAACACGAATGAAACGCCCCATGAAATAATGCCCCATAACGGTAATGAAGATGATGGCACCCTAACTGTTTCAGGCCGCAAGGATGCCTACCAGGCGCTGGCAGATATAGGGGCATTTCTTAAAAGTCTGGATCCTCACAGCCCAGCACCTTATTTGATTGACCTTATCGTTAAGTGGCAGGACAAAAGCCTTGTGGATATTTTATCAGACCTACCCAAAGAAACAGACGGCCCCCATCAGCTGCTGCGAGTTTTAGGGAATGCGGCCAACCAGCCAACACCACCAGTTGTGAATGTCGTATCCCCTCCAGCTCAACCTATGCCTTTAAACCCGTCCATGTTTTCAGGCATGGGAGGCGGATAGGCATGAGCAGGGGTGGGCAGTTTTATTCCTCCTGCCCATCTTTTTGAAAAAATATCGAAAATAACGATATTTATTATCGAAAAAACATATTGACAATTTTAGTTAATGCACTATTTTAGTGTAAGCAGAGATTTGTTGTTAATAAGGGTTATTGGTGTTTTAAGTCTCCATGAGGGAGGTTTACTCTCCTGTTTCACTTACACAGGTTAATGCAGCGTTTTTGCAAAAAAACGTTGGGCCTTGGGCTTCATCTACTTTGGTAGTTGAAAAAAATACAATAACAATGCCTATTGGCTTGGTTCCTCCTGACGCAGTGGGGGCTTGTGACGGCAAGCCCCCTTTTTTATTGCGCCTTCGCTATAGCGACGAGCCTTCCACTACAGTAATAGGAAATTTTTTTTCCAAAAGCTCTGCTAACTGATTGTATTCTTTGAATTCTAGGCGAATGGGAAGGGTTTTGACCATATTTTTGTATTCTGCTGGAAACCGCATATAGTCTTTTTCTGTTGTAATGAGGGTGGCCTCGTGAAGCTCTGCTATTTTTAACAGGCGCTGGGCATCTGTTATGGTATAGGGGTGATGGTCTGCAAAGGCTATAAACTCACACACGTCAAAATGATAACGGCCAAGGGTATGGCGAAACTTTTCTGGATAGCCAAGGCCTGCAAAGGCTACAACGCGTTGGGGTAGGTTTTCTGGCTTGCACGCCAGGAAGGCATGGAAAATATCCTTGCTTAAGGTGTGTTCTAAGGGGATGGCTCCACCAATAAAAACAACTGCCTGGGCTCGTTTGAACCCTTGTTGGATAGGTTCTCGTAAGGGGCCTGCTGGAAACACATTGCGGTTTCCAAAGCCTTGTATGGAATCCACCACAATAAGGCTGTAATCTTTCGCAAGGCTGGGGTTTTGAAGCCCATCATCCATAACTAAAATACTAGCGCCTGCCTGAATAGCTGATTTTGCTGATTCAACGCGATTAGTTCCAACCCATGTGGGGGCAATGCGTGACAGCAGCAGGGGTTCATCCCCCACATGAAGGTACGAATGGCGCTTATCATCCACGCGCACCACATCTTTTACATAAGAACCGTATCCGCGACTTAAAATGTGCGGCGTATGGCCCTGGCGTTTTAAAATATCCACAAGGGCCATCACTGTTGGCGTTTTTCCAGCACCGCCCATAACCAAGTTACCAACACAAATAACAGGAACAGAGACTTTCTGAGGGTGTATTTTGGATTCCCGCCAGTTGGATGCCTTTGTGTAAAGCCATGATACGGGCTTTAGGGCAAAGCACAAGCCGTTATTCTTATTCCAGAATTGTGGGGTTTTAAGCACAAATTTCTCCTATTTATTAAATATAACTATATCCAAAAATAGTTAAAAATTCAATAATGGCTTTTTTATTTCACAAATTCTCATGCTGGGGAGAATTTCAAAGTTGAATATTATTATCCAGAATTTTTTTTTCAATGTTCAATAGGTCATTCCAAAATATGCTTTTTTGACCAGGAGAGCGCAGCAAGTAAGCTGGATGATAAACAGGCATTGCCTGAATTTCTAGGGTGCTTGATTCACGGGGTTTATAAGAAATCCATTTTCCCCGAAGCCGTGTAATACCGTCTGCTGTATTTAACAGGGTTTTTGTTGAAACACCGCCAACAAAAATCAAAATTTTAGGCGCTATTAATTCAATGTGACGCTCAATAAAAGGTTGGCAGGCCGCCACCTCTAGTGTTGTGGGGGGCCTATTTCCTGGTGGCCGCCAAGGAATAATATTACTGATGTACATTTTTGTTCTATCAAGCCCAATGGCTGCAAAGGCTTTGTCTAGCAATTGACCACTTTGGCCCACAAAGGGTAGGCCTTGCTTATCCTCATCCGCGCCTGGCGCTTCCCCCACCAGCATGATAGAAGCCTTTGGATTACCATCGGCAAATACGGTATTTTGGGCAAAGTCCTTCAGCCCACAGCCTGTAAATTCCTTCATGGCTTGTTGTAGGTCAGACAAGGTATGGCAAGACCAGGCAGGGTGCTCTGTTGACGAAGTGGCAGAATGTTGATTAACAGGCGTAAGGGTAGGTTTTTTTTCCTCCACAAGGGCATACCTATTCTGTGGAGCGTTCAGTAAAACTTCCTGAATTCCTTGAGACTGATACCACTGTAAAACCCTTTTTTGAGCTTCATTTATGGTTTTTATCTCCATGAATATAACATCTAAACTTTCTTGAAGATTAAGCTGGCGTTGGTTCCCCCAAATCCGAAAGAATTGGACATAACTAAAGTCAGGTCTCTTTTTTGCGGTGTGTTGGGGACAAAGTTCAGGTCACACCCTTCGGATGGGTTGTCCAAATTTAGGGTGGCGGGCATAACACTATCCCGCATGGCGAGTAATGAGAACGCAGCCTCAATACTGCCCGCAGCACCTAGCAAGTGCCCAATGGCTGACTTTGTGGAAGACATGCCTAGTTTATAGGCATGATCACCAAACAAACGTTTTACGGCCTTTACTTCGATGGCATCCCCAAGGGGGGTTGATGTGCCATGGGCGTTAATGTAGTCAATTTCTTCAGGGGAGATTTTGCCATTTTTTAGGGCAGCACGCATGGCACGAAAAGCTCCATCGCCATCTTCTGCAGGTGCTGTAATATGATGGGCATCACCCGATAAGCCATACCCAACCACTTCACCATATATTTTTGCACCGCGTTTTTTGGCGTGTTCATATTCTTCCAATACCAACAAGGCACTGCCTTCACCAATAACAAAACCATCACGGTCACGGTCCCAAGGACGAGAGCCCTGTGATGGAGATTCGTTAAATGCCGTACTTAAGGCACGAGCTGAGGCAAACCCCGCCATGCCAATACGGCACACAGCAGCCTCTGTTCCGCCTGCAATCATGACGTCTGCATCACCATACTGAATAAATCGAGACGCATCTCCAATGGCATGTGCACCCGTGGCGCACGCTGTTACCACCGAATGGTTAGGTCCCTTAAATCCGTATTTTATGGAAACATGGCCAGAGGCTAAGTTGATAAGAGAGGCAGGAATAAAAAATGGACTCACACGACGGGCCCCCTGGTCTTTTAGTAATAGGGTTGTGTCGTGAATTTGGGGAAGGCCCCCAATACCTGATCCAATCATAACGCCTGTGCGTTCTTGGTCTTCTTCTGTTTTTGCAACCCACCCCGAATCTTGGATAGCGTGGTGAGCCGCTGCCATAGCATACACAATGAAACGGTCCATTTTGCGCTGGTCTTTCGTATCTACGTATTTATCTGCTTCAAAAAAAGCAGGGCTTTCTTCCGCAGTTACGGGAACTTGTCCTGCTATTTTTGATGTAATATCACTTACGTCAAAAGAAGTTATGGAACGAATACCTGACTGACAGGCCAAAAGCCTGCTCCAGGTCACTTCCGTTCCATCCGCTAAGGGGGAAACAATACCAATTCCTGTGACAACAACACGTCTCATGTTTTTTCCTACTTAAGCTTATGCAGCTTGCTTAGATTCAATATAGTTGATAGCAGAACGAATGGTTGTAATTTTTTGTGCCGCATCATCAGGGATTTCACACCCAAATTCATCTTCGAATTTCATAACCAATTCAACTTGGTCCAGGCTGTCTGCGCCTAAATCGTCGGAAAAGCTTGCGCCATCCACAACCTTGGTTTCATCTACACCTAGGTGGTCCACAACAATTTTCTTTACGCGTTCGGCAATATCAGTCATTACGATTTATTCCTTAAATAAAAATTGGTTATAACAAAAATCTTTTACATAAATCGCTACGTAAAAGCAATCAAATTATGAAACAGCATCTTCTTCGCTGTTGCTATCTTCTTCTATCACATCCTCAGCTTCGTTGTATATTTCATCAGAAACAAGGAGATTTTGGTAATCTTCTGTTGTGGGCCAGGCCTTTTGGGCAGACAAAACGTCTTGAAGGTCTTCGTCTAATTCATGTTCCATGTCATCAATAAACACATTGCGTTGCATGCCTTTCACAAGGCCTTCACGCAAGGCATCCAAGGAAATAGATTTTTCAGAAATTTCACGCAAAGCAACCACAGGATTTTTATCGTTGTCACGCGCAACAGTAAGGGGGGCACCTGCTGCAACCTCTCGGGCCCTTTTGGCGGCCAAAAGAACAAGCTCAAAACGATTAGGAACATTTAAGATGCAATCTTCAACAGTAACGCGTGCCATAAAAATCCTTAACAAAAACAAAAAACAGTGCCTAGACTGTAAAACTTTTTCACCCAAAAATCAACATCGTGTTGACAGATCTTAGAAATTTTAAGTAACGTGATTTTGTTTTTCACCATTAAAATGTAGGGCCTTAGAAATTTTATGCCAAAAATTAAATTTGTTCAAACAGATGGCCAGTGTTTAGAAATTGATGCACCTGTGGGGCTTTCGGTTTTGGAGGTGGCGCATCGCAACAATGTTGACTTGGAAGGTGCGTGTGAGGGGTCTTTAGCGTGTTCCACCTGTCATGTTATTGTGGATTCCGACTGGTACGATTTGTTGCCAACAGCCACAGAAGATGAAGAAGATATGTTAGATTTAGCCTTTGGCCTAACGCATACGTCTCGTCTTGGGTGTCAAATAATTATGACAGATGAATTGGATGGCTTGGTGGTTCGTCTACCTTCTGCCACACGAAATTTGCAAGTTGGTTAAAAAAAGCTTGTGCCCAAAAAGCAGATGAATTAAGTTTTCTTAATACAGGGGAGAGATGGCCGAGCGGTCGAAGGCGCACGATTGGAAATCGTGTATACGTTAACCCGTATCGAGGGTTCGAATCCCTCTCTCTCCGCCAGCTTTCGTTCTACGAACTACAGCTGGCAGGCCAGGTTTATACTAACGAAAGCTGTCCGCCGAAGCCTCAGCGAAGGAGGACTTTATGTTTTACGTTTATTTAATTCGCTCAATTTCTTTCTCAGACCAAGTTTACGTTGGGGTGACCGAAGATCTTAAGAAACGTCTAGAAACGCACAATTCTGGTGGTTCTGTACACACAGCTAAATATAAGCCATGGGAATTAATTGTTTATATGGGCTTTAAAAATGAAGCTAAAGCCAGGCAATTTGAAAAATATTTGAAGTCTGGTTCTGGTCGTGCTTTTGCAAAAAAGCGATTATGGTAGACCCGTACCTCACTTTCTCCAATTTCGCCATTTCACCCCAAAATCTCCCTTTTTATTCTCCGTTTCTCCGTTACATGCGAACGTCCGACCCGAAGGTAGGCATGTCGTCAAAGCCTCTATTTACCTGGATTTTCTGAAAGTGAGTCTTGAGATTCCTTATTGGGGAGGAGAATAGGCGCATATACCCGCAGATCAAAAATTTCCTGTTCAAACGTACCTGATCTGATAAAAATCATACTAGGGATTTACTAAGTAAATCAGTGAGTTATTTGAATAAATTATAGCTTGAAATTAGACAAAATTAGGGGTAACTACCTTATAAATTGTGGGAACAGAACATGACTGACTTGATAAATTTATACCGCCAAGCCGAAGACTATTTTTTCAGAGGTATTGCCTCAAAATGCTTAGATTTGGACGACGGCGCTCATGCTTATATGACCGGTGGCGCCGAACTCAACTTTATTTACATTACAAGAAACACAAACGCTCTGGATAAAATTTTAATCCAAGGCAAGCAGTTTTTCGACCAGGATAACCGTTCTTTTGATGTGATCATTCCACAAGAATTATGCACGCCTCAAATGGCAGATATTTTAAATACCATGGGTTACCCCCAGAAAAGCAAATCAGTTTCAATGGTTATGGACTTAGATAGATTTGCAACTGACCAAACTGCGAGTTTTGATGATGAAACCATGATCAAAGCGAATGATGGTCAACTCAATGACTGGATGATGCCATTGATAGGTGCATTTGAATCAACGATTGAAATTTGTAGGATCTATGGGGCTTGCCATGAAAGTGCGATGCAAAAAAATATTAATCTTCGCCATTTCAGCGTATACAAACAAAAAAAACCCATTGCATCGATTACCTTATCAATACACGACAACATTGCAAGGATCGACGATGTGGGGACATTACCTGAGTTTCAAGGGAAAGGATATGCTAGCGCACTCATGCGTTACGTACTATCTCGAGCCAAAAGATTAGGTGCGCACTATGGCTTTTTAGAATCATCCGATTCAGGGCTTGGGGTCTATCAAAAACTTGGGTTTGACCCTCTGTTTAAAAACAATATTTATTCGAGGAAAGCATGAGTGCTGATATTGGGGTACAAAGACGATGCTAATAAAACCTGACCTTAAGGATGAAAAAATCATTGCGTGTTTACGGGATGTGTATGGATTGACTGTGGAAAAGATAGCGTTTCTGCCTCTTGGCGCTGATTTTAACACAGCAGTTTATCGTGTAACAGCCACTGACGGAGCGGACTACTTTCTTAAATTAAGAAGCGGTAAATTTTTAGAGGCTTCGGTCTCCGTTCCAAAATATTTGGCGGATCTCGATATCAAGCAAGTGATACGACCTATGCTGACTAAGCTAGGGCAATTATATTCAAGTCTGGGGGCCTTCAAAGCGATTCTCTACCCTTATGTCGAAGGTCGTAATGGTGTGGATGCTAAACCATCAGATAATCACTGGGTTCAGTTTGGGGCAGCCATTAAAAAACTTCATAGCACGGATATTCCTGCATCAATAACAAAAGATGTATCGCGGGAGACGTTCTCTTCCAAATGGCGAGAAACCGTCAAAGCATTTCTTATGCGCATTGAAAATGAAGTTTTTGAAGAGCCTGTCGCTGTAAAAATGGCACTGTTCCTGAAATCCAAAAGCAGCGAAATACTTAAAATCATTGAGCAAACTGAAGCGCTTGCGATCACGATCCAAAAACAACCGCTTGAACATGTTCTATGCCACGCCGATATGCATGGTTGGAATCTGATGGTTGATAAAGAAGCCCTTTATATCGTTGATTGGGATACCCTCATCTTTGCTCCCAAGGAACGAGATCTGATGTTTGTTGGTGCTGGCATTTGGGTGAGCTCCCTAACAGCTACCGCAGAAGAATCACTATTTTATCAAGGTTACGGCAAAGCAGAAATCAATCAGGATGTGCTCGCCTATTACCGCTTTGAACGTATCATCCAAGACATCGGCGATTATTGCGAGTACATCTTTTTGTCTGATGAAGGTGGTGATGATCGGATGCAATGTTTTGAACACTTGCAGCCAGTTTTTCTGTCGAATGGTGCAATAGAGAGAGCTTATGACTCTTATAATGCGAGGAAAATTTTATGAGATTGTATTTTATAGGCGGCGCCAGTGGCAGCGGAAAAACGGCTGTGATACCTCATTTAAAAGAACTGTTGGGAGATGGTATCGCCGTTTGTGATTTTGATGACATCCGTGTACCTGAAGGTGCAGACGAGAAGTGGTTACAGAAATTATTGAGCGAAAGTAAAGATACCTGCTTGCTTGGCCAAATTGTTTTAGGCGAAATACTGAGCTGCCCTTCAGCTAAACAAATAGATAAAATCAACTTCTGTCTTTTAGATGTTAGCGATTTTGAACGTATTGGACGACTCAAAACCCGCCTACGCCAAGGCTCTGGCGCGCAAGAGCGTAACACCTATGGTGCTGATCAAAATATGCTGAATTGGTCGGCCTGGTTTCATATGAACACCCGCGATCCGCAGTGGATGCAACACGCTATCCAAGAAGATACTGCAAGCAACATGGATTTTAGCAAAGTATCTCCCCTTAAAAGCTATGAAGAAGTTGGGAATGTGAAAATCCTAGATACAACAGAACTTGCTTTGCATGAGGTTGCGGGTCAGATGGCATATAAAAACAGCTCGGAAGCTGACTTACAGAAACGAATTATTGAGAGAAGTATGAATGCCTAAGAAAAAATCAGAAAATAGTGAATTAACATTAAGAGAGCTGTTAATAGCTGCAAATCACGAAAAGCTTGTCGATATATTATTATCATTACATGATAGCAATCATGATGTAGGTAAGCAGCTTGATATCATTTTTGCAGGTCTAGATGATGATCCTAAAAAAATAGTCAGCATGATTAAAAAGGAAATTGCATCCCTTAAAAGATCTTCAAAATTTGTCGACTATTACGAATCTGATTCTTTGGCAGATCGCTTAAATGACTTACGTTTGAGGATTGCGGATGATTTGAATGCTAAGTCTCCTAAGATCGCTTTTGAAATGATGCTTGATTTTCTAGATCTGCATAAAAATACTCTAGAGAGGGTTGATGATAGCAATGGTACGGTCAGCGGCGTATTTTTTACTGCTTGCGATGACCTCGGTTCGCTTGCCGGGCACATTAACCACCTAAACAACCAAGAACTTGTAGAAATAGTTTTCGCGCGATTCATGAATAATACTTATGGTATTTACGATGGTATTATTCACAGCTTTAAGGAGATTTTAAAAGATCAAGACTTTGATTTAATTAAGGAAAAACTTGAGCATGTAGTGAATGATGAAAATGCTTTGACAATAAAACATGGTCTCAAGTCTATTGCGGATTGTAAAAATGACGTTGACGAATATATTGTTGCCTGTGCATTTAAAGATGGTGTTTGTGCCCATGATCATCTGGATATAGCCAAAAGACTTATCAAACATTGGCGTCCAAAAGAAGCGCTCAAGTGGTTAGATGAAATGGAAATACCCATCAATCACCCTTGGCAACAAGATAAAAAAGACTTAAAAATACAAGTTTTAGAATTAGACGGAAATTATGAACAAGCTCAAAAAGAGCGCCTATTATGGTTTTCTGAAACTTTAAGCCCAAAACTTTATAGGGAAATTTTAAAAACTACAAAACCAGATTTTAAAGAAACCTTTCAATCAGATGCTATGAAAAAAGCATTTCAATTCCCAGAACCACATGGGGCCCTGAGTTTTTTAGTCCAGATACAGGAGTTTGAAGAGGTAGCAAAATTTGTACATGCTAGGTTTAATGAATTAAATGGAAGGCAATATTACACGCTCCGACCTGCTGCAGATTCGCTGCAAAATACTGATCCTATTGCAGCTACGCTCCTTTATAGAAAAATGATCGAACCAGTTTTGGATGAAACAAAATCTAAATATTATAATTATGCAGCTAAAGATCTTGTAACATGTGGGGTTTTAAATTCTAAAATAGCAAACTGGGGCGCGCTACAAAATCATGAGGAATATTTAAAAGTCATCGAAATAAATCACAAAAGAAAAGTAAGTTTTTGGGCTGAATATAATTCTGCTTTGCAAAAACAAGCTGCTAAAGAAGCAAAAATAGCAAGAAGCAGTGTATGAATCAAAACACTAAAACCTACCTTTTTTTACCCATTTGGATTGTAGCGCTGATCGCAATTGGCGGGTTTATAGGCTCTTTAACGAAGCCAGAGATTAGCACTTGGTATAGCACCTTACATCGCTCCACCCTGACACCCCCAAATTATGTATTTCCAATAGCCTGGACTATTTTATACGGCATTATTGGCGCTTGCGGCTGGCTCATTTGGCGCCCTCAAGCATTTCCCAAGCTAAGTATTATCAAAGCCTTATACGTGACCCAGCTCATCTTAAACTGGAGCTGGACACCTTTGTTTTTTCATTACCACTTAACTGGATTTTCTCTCGTAGTTTTGGGGCTCATGGATATTCTGGTCTGTTCGCTCATTTGTCTAGCTTACCGAAAAATGAAAGCGGTTTCGCTGCTTATGATTCCTTATCTGTCATGGATTCTATTTGCAACTTACTTAAATTTCTATATATGGCGGTATAACTAAGAAATGTATTTATATGCTTTTTCGGCAAGTCTCCATGTAGCAGAACACTAGTATCAGCTTTCTTAAGAAGCTGATCTCGAAGTTTTCTCGTTTTTTTAAGATACGCATCAGGAATGGGCCAGTCCCTATCCAAAGCCTTAATCCAACTCGCCTCGGCGGAGCCTCCGGCGTAGCCTGGGTCTTTGATATGAGGAAAATTGTGAGTTGTAGGAATTTTGGCTTGATGCAGCTTTTTCATAACTCTACAGGCAATTTCCATAGATTCATGTTCTTGATCTGGAAAATAGCTTTTAAGCGATGTACCAGGCGCGGCTCTTTCTAAAAGTAACATAATGATTTGTCATGTCCGTAAGGTTACATATAGCAAGCCTCCTGCAATTTTGGCCTCCACACCCCTCTTAAAACCATTGGCTTTGTTGGGCTTTTTTGAATACGTTATATTCAAAAAAGAGTCGTCTTTCTATATGTTCCAAAAGGGGGGATATGGACAAAATATTAACACCCACAACAGGGGGGCAACTGTCTGTAACAGTTATGGAGTTTAAATTTTGCCACTCAATACTTGAAAAAGGGAGCGTTGAAAACACTCCATGTGTTGCATAAACATGAACCTCTCGTGCGCCTTTTTCCCGTAAAACACAGGCTGCCTTTAAAATAGTTTGTCCTGAATCAATAACATCATCCACCAAAACGCACACTTTTCCAGAAACAGACCCCTGCTCAAGTTGGCTATGTATTTGTCCATTTATACGTTGTTTATCCATATATACCTTTGAAAAACCTGTGACCTGGCACAAATAATCAACTCTATTTTTACCACCTCTATCTGGGCTCACAATAAGAGCATGTTCTTTGGAAAATTTTTCTAAAATATGATCTTTAAACATATCCATAGCGCTCAGGTGTGTAGTTGGTATGCTAATCATATCTAAAAGCTCTGGTGTATGAACATCCAAAAGCGTCAGGCTTTCCAAGTTAAGGGCATTAATAAAGCGTGGAAAAATGGGGATATTCAAACTACGGGTATAGGCTGCATAAGGCATGATCAGGTGCACCAAAGCCTCATGCTTTTGTAGCGTGGCTACCTGCGTGAAAAGTTCCATATAATTATGGGGAGATAGGCTGTGAATAAGAAAGACATGGTGGCCTTTAACAGATTCTGGAACAGAAAAGCACTGTTCTCCATCAGGAAATTGGTGACAAATTGTTGGCAAAATCCTATGGGATTTTTGAAACCACTTTTTTAAGTGTTCTGTTGAAAGGCCGAAATACAGCATTCCCGACTACTTAAGCTTATCCAAAAACTCTTGCGGCTTATCTTTTAGCGTACTATACAGGCTTTTCAGTTCTTCTTTCTTGGCAGCTAAAGGGTCAATACCATCAAATTTAATGGTGTATAATTTTGCGCTACCGTCTCCTTGAATATTGATAAGCCATATGACCTGATGCATAGATTCTGGCGATGTGCCTGCCTGGCTTGGAACCTGGATACGTACAGTTTTTTTGTCTTGAAATTCCTGCTCAGAAATATGAATAAGGCGCTTATTCACATTTAGTTTTGCCCCCTTCATTCCTTCAATCAAGGTTTTACTGATCAGTGATTTTAGTAAATGGTTGGGAAATAGGTCTTTAAATTGTTTTTTGCCATCCTCTGAAAGGCTAGGGCAAGAAAATTGGATAATTTCCTCGCTTAGAAAGTCCCAGTCAATAAAAGAAAGGAGGCCTGAGAATTTGTCGGTGTAGGAAACTCCGTCCTCTACCTTTGGAATACTATTCGCTGCAGAAACAGTTTTTGTAAAAAAATCCATCACAAAATTTATGGCTGTTTTTTTATGTGCCTCATGACTGTCTGCATAGGCAATGGTTGGCGCAGAAATGCTAATTAAATTTATAGCAACAAAGAATAAAATCGGGGTAAAAATAAGTTTCATGCACAATACTCAGAAAAAGAACAGTATAAGATAAAAAATAAATCTATATTCTTAATATTTAGTTAATGAAAGGGATTTTTTAACTACAGAAAAATTGGAGCGGGCGAAGGGATTCGAACCCTCGACCCCAACCTTGGCAAGGTTGTGCTCTACCCCTGAGCTACGCCCGCACTCCATTTATAAATGAAATACTACAAATTTTGCCCTCTTGGCAAGGTCTATTTTTATGAAATTTTAAAATTGTGCCCACTGCTGCCATTCTTCTAGTCGCTCTAAATGGTTATAATCTTTTAACGTAGGTGCTTTTTTGGGGTTGGGGCAGGCCAAAAAAGGCGTTTCTTCACACAGAAAAGTTTTTAAAAGAAGCAAAAAACCGTTATGGCTGTGTTTTAAAAAATCTGAATCTACTGTTAGTTTTTTTACGTCCACCACAGGTTCAAAACCTCGCACATGCCATAACTCCAAGGAATTAACATAAGTCAGACTTTCATGAAAAGCGCCCTTGTGGAGCATTAAGGCCTCAAGAGGCAGCTGAGGAGCGTACCCTTGATGTACGTCCTTAATGGTGGGGAGGGTGCCTGTTTTGTAGTCTATAATGCACACATGTTTGCCTTTTTCTATGGAATCTATGCGGTCAGCACGACCTTTGACAACAATAGACTTATTATCCACAGATAGGGTCATTTCACCCTGTTGCTCCAGAAAATGCTCAACATTCCCCCGTTTTTTTAAATCATTGTATGCCCACTGAACAATACGTAAAAACTGCTGACCCCAAAAAGCATTTTTTAGACCATGTTTTTGGAATAGGCGAATCATTTCATGTTTAATAGAGTCTGTGGAATTTTTAAGGGCATATTCCAATAAGGAATGGACAAGATTTCCCCGTTTCATTGTATCATTTTTCTTACCTTCTAAGGGAGGTAAGGGGGTTAGGCGTAAACACGTTTTTGCATAAAATCCATAAGGGTCTTTCACCAAAAGGTTCACGTCACTAATGGTAATATGGGTGGGACGTGTGTTTTGAGGGGGACAGGGGGCAGGGGCCTTCAATGGTAAAGATTCCAAAGGAACATGGTGTTGTTGGGCCAGTAAAAGCCACGGATTTTTCGAAGGACGCACATCATTTTTTTCTGCCACAGCCTGCAGACGTTGCCAAAAGCGGCTGGGCTCTTGGGTTTTTCCCCGACTCTCTCGTGAACGAGTTATATAAAGGTTGCCATGAAAACAACTGGCAAAGTCATGAGCTGCCAAACCAATAAAACTTTCTAAAGGCGGTAACCCCAAATGAGTGCGCAATGCTGTTGGAACCCAACAACTGGGGGGTGTGGCCTTTGGCCAGCTTTCTTCATTCAGGCTGGTTAAAATAACAACACTATCCCCCACTAAGCGGGCCTCTAGGGTTCCTAAAATACGCACAGAGGACCCCAACCCCTCATAAAACTGAACAGGGGGCATAAGGGCTATAAATGTGCCTAATTTATCTTGCGAATCACCCAAAATAGATTGATTTCTAAGCTCTTCATAAAAAAGCCACAAGGCCTTACCGTCCTCTTTCTGAAACAAGGGACATTCGGCAAAAGTAACAGAGGGGGTTTTATGGCCACAGCTGAGTTCGTAAGCCGCTTGAAATAGATTTTCTAAAGTATTAGTATTTTTGAAAAATTTTTCTAAAATTTCTGCAACTTCTGACCATAAGGTCCCCAAGGTGAAGGCCTTGCTGCGAGAGGCTGTGAGCTCTAGGCGCCTTACTTTTTCAAGATAAGCAAGCCGCCCCTCCTCACATACTTTAAAGCACAAGGGGTTTTTTAAAACTGCAAACAAGATATTGGGGGAAAATTGTTGCTTTAGGCGGGCTAAGTCACACATAAATCCACCAACAACTGTGCGGGCCAAAGGTTCCCCAAGTGATGTGTTCGGGTGAATGTGAAAACGCAATAATTCATGGCTTATGTGATTTTGAAGGGCTGGGTCAGGGCATACAATAGTAACGTTTTGTTTTTGTTCCAAATGGTAACGACACATAAGGGCAACAACACGAGCTTCTTCCAAAAGGTTGGTGGTTTCCACCATTTCTGGAAAGCTGTCTTTTGGAAAGTTGGGGGGCAAAATAAACCCATTATCGTCAAATGCGGCTTGTAATAATCCCTCAACTGCGGATGGCATTTTATGAAAAGAAAATTGGTTTGGTTTTAGGGTGAGGGCTTTTACCAGACTCGCAAGCCCGCCTTGTGGATGGGTTAGGGGCCATTGTGTTAATATGCCCTCATCAGCTCCTGGCAGCACAACATATCCATTAGGAAGCTTTAAAATGGAATCCATCAGTGAGCGGGTCGCGGGTAAAGACCCCGTGCTGCCTGCTAAAATCACTGGTGTTTTTGGGGGGGTTTTTTGAAAATAATCTACCAATAATTTAAAACACATTTGGGTATGCGCTTGACCTTCCACAACCCCCTGTTCTTGAAGAATTTGTGGCCAATATTCTAAAATTAGCTTAAGAAGTTGGAAGTTTGTTTCAAAGTGTTCCCCATGTTTCCCTGGGTCCCAAGATGCTAGTTGGTCAATTGTAACTTTGTGAACCAAAAGTTCATCCATTACTTTGCATAAGGACGTTACATACTGCTCCACATGGGAAGCTTGGGGCTGGCCAACTTGAGATTTTGCTAAGAATGCCCCCACAAGCTTTTCGAGTAAACCATACCGCCGAATAGGGGAAATAACAGGCGGAAGTGTTACCAATTCTGGTATTTGGAATGGGTTTTCTGTGGCCAGATCAGATAGGGCAATAAATTTTGGAAGCAAAGAGGCCTGGAGGCTTTGGCGGGCCCCTTCCTCCAATGCCATAACAGCACGACGGGTTGACAGCAGTACGCAGGCTTGGGCTTGATGAAGGGGGGCTGGAATAGTGCGTTGAAACCACGCCAAAAAACCGTCCGTAAAAGGAATTCCAAAAGGGACGCCGTGAATCTTACAGTCCATATTTTTTCAGCCTATGTTTAGAAAGAATACACACATACCACATATTGTACTTATAGTTCTTCAATAACAGACACGCTTAGACCTGTGGATAGGGCAATGATAGAAGGTTCCACAGCTTGTTGTTTTAAAATACGTGCCACATCTAGGGCAGCTTTTTCCATACCTATTTTTTCACCCTTTTCCATACCAATTTTTTCGCCTTCCTCTCGACCTTCTTTGCGCCCTTCCTCCCGGCCTTTTTCCATACCTTTTTTCATGCCAATCTTTTCGCCTTTTTTCATACCTTTTTTAAGGCCCTTTTCCATTTGCTTTTTCAGCGCACTGGCTTCAATGCGCAGCCAGTGGAGGCGGTCTTCGTAAGACATGCGTTCTTCTTCTGTGAAATTCATCACATTCAAAACATCCATGGCCTTCTTTAACCGTGGGTCATCAAGGTTTTTGGGCATTTTATCCCCACGCAGTAAATCATGGCGGGTTAAAAAGGTCATCCACATATCGAGGGAATTTTTCACCCTATCCATGAAGGTGCTTAGGTCTTCTTGCGTGCTGGGGCAGAATTTTTTCAACTCAATGGTGTGTAATTCAAGGTCCTTAAAATACACATACCCTGTGTCCTTTTCCGTAATGCGAAAAACGTTGTGGTATTTGTTACTTTCGAAAATGGATTTGAAGTTCAAAATATGAATGCCAATGGCCTTTGATAATGTGGAGTAATCCACAGATTGTTCCAGCTGTTCTGTGTACAGTTTGGCCCAGTAATACAAGGCCCGTTTGTCATAATCAGCTTCGTCAGAAATTTGAATTTCGATGTTGAATAGCTTACCGTCGTGGCCCTTGGCCTTAACATCCAAAATAGATAATTTATCA
>JBIKLN010000025.1:0-26110 GCA_044359765.1 Patescibacteria group bacterium
ATCAAAAATATTAAAAAAGCAATCTACCAAAACTCTCTCGAATTCTATCAATTCTACAAAAAATTCCAAAATGAATTTTTTTGACTTCTACGCCAAGGCCCTGGATTGTGCCCTCTTTAAGTTCATATTTTATTTGTTCTAATGATGTTTTCTCGCTACATTGGGCAGCTTCACTGCAAGGATTTGCCACAAAATTTATAAAGGGTTGCTTTTTAAGCTTGAATGTGGGCTCATTATCAGATTTATTACATATAATTCATGCACTGTTTCAAGAAGAATTAAAAATGTTCGTTAAAATTTTATATTTTTGCCTTTCTATGTTTGTTTTGCAAACAGGCGTGTGGTGTGCTGGTCCCCTAGATGGCGATCGGTCAGACTTTTGGGAGCAACTGAGGAGAAACATTGGAACGCCAAACAACCCAGATCTTGCTGAACATTTTAATACAATTATTGATACATACAAGAACGCACGGGTTACGCCTGAAAGTATCAATAAATGCCTTGATTTGGGCAGTACGGACAGTAGGCGCCGTTTCATAGAAGCCCTTCACACCATAGCCAATAGTTACAATAGTTACAAAGATACGGACCCAAATGCAGAGTGCCCTGACCTGTTCCGTTACCTGTACATAGCTGCATCCGCTGTGTTTGAAAAATTAGATATCGAAGATTCGTCTTTCCTTGGACATGCGTCTTTCCTTAAAAAACTGAAGTTTTATTTCTCAAGAACCAATCCCGATCCAACTGATGGTAGGGACTATGATCTTACATCCAATTTCAAAACTTTTATGGCATGCCAACTTTATTTGTCTCAATTATTAACGAATCCAGAAGATCTTAGGCGCGCGCCTTATAAAGAAGAATTTGATTATTTCTTGAAAGAGCTGACGATTGATCCTATTAGCGATATCATCAAATATTTGTCCACTTACAGAACACCTTATTATCGGCATGTGTTATCGCCTGTTGAAGGAATGGCCAATCTATTTCCTGATTATGTTCCCTTGGTTGTACCCATTAGCCTAACTGCAGAGGATATTTTTGATAATTTACCAAATGAAACTAATCGTTTATGGTTCGTAGGCCTTGCCCTGAGTGTGGTTGAGGCAGACGGTTACTTAATGACCCCCCCACAGTTCTTTTTACATGATTTATTTCACATAACTGTATACGCGCAAAATACCCACCTTCTAAAATTGAATCTTCGCTTTTCCTGGGAAATGAAAGAATGCAGCGTACTCGATGATCAAAGGAGAGCTTTGTATGAAGCGCAGAAGTTGGCCAGAAACTGGATTGATGAAGCTACTGGAGAAGAAAGAACCTTAAGGTTATTTGTGTCCTTCTATCTCTTTCATGAATCTCGTTTTCCCATATCTATTGGTGATGTTTTTAGAAAAAAATATGACGATAAGGATAAACTATCAAATTTGCTTGCAAAAAATTTGAGCGACCCCACGTACTACAGAAATCTATTGCCAGAATATTTAAAGCGTATTTTTTATGGAACTTATACCGTTTCAAGTGGTCATACGTTGTCTACAGATCAACAGTTAGAAGCAAAAGAAAACATAATGAAACCAAAAGTATGTGAACTGTGTCAATACATTTCAGAGAACACAGAGTTAACAGAAGATGAAAAAGAACGATTACAACCTAGCTTTGGGATTGACTTTTACGATAGGTTGGCCTACAGAAAAATCGATGGTGATGATACTGAAACTCCATATTTAGACCCTTCTTATAATCTCGCCTGTCTTTTTTTTGGCTCACAGAACTTGAGACATGTTTTGCTGCCTTTTGGAGAAAGGGGAATTTTGACTTCTGAACAAAAAGCCTATGTTGACTCCTTAAAAAGGTCAACAAGGGAAAGTGCAGGGACTACCCACCCACCAGCTTCAGGGGCAGGGGCAGGAGCAGGAGCAGGGATAAGTAACTCAAGCAGCACTATATAGCGAGACTCCTATAATTTGGGCCCTCCATGCCCCTCTCAAGGTCATTGGTTTTGCTGGGCTTTTTTGAATACTCTATAGCAAGACTCCTGCAACTTTGGCCTCCACACCCCTCTCAAAGCCATTAGCTTTGCTGGGCTTTTTTGAATACTTTATATTCAAAAAAGAGTCGTCTTGCTATATAAGGAGAAAACTAAATTTAAGTGGACAACATAAAAAACCAAGCAAGCTGCCCCTAACTGAGCGTGAAAATTTCATAGCCTGTACTGGTAACACCAATGCTGTGTTCATACTGTGCAGACAAGGAACGGTCCCGTGTTACAGCAGTCCACCCATCTTGCAAAACCATAACAGCATATTTTCCTGCGTTAACCATAGGCTCAACCGTAAAAAACATGCCTTCTTGTAAAACTTCCCCGTGGCCTGGCTTTCCGTAATGTACAATTTGAGGAGGCATATGAAATATTTTTCCAAGTCCATGGCCACAAAAGTCACGTACCACAGAAAAACCATTTTTTTCCACAAAGGTTTGAATTGTATGACCTATATCCCCCACTGTAACCCCTGGTTTAACAATCTCAATACCACGCATCATAGCTTCGTAGGTTATGTTTATAAGCTTTTCAGCCCGAAGGCCTACCTTGCCTAAACAAAACATACGGCTGGTGTCGCCATGCCAACCATCTAAAATAACAGTTACATCAATATTGATAATATCGCCATTAACCAGCTTTTTGGGCCCTGGAATCCCATGGCACACCACATGGTTAACAGACGTGCAAATGGATTTTGGAAATCCCCGGTATCCTAAGGGGGCGGGAACGGCACCATTGGAAATGATAAAGTCATGACACAAACGGTCAAGTTCCTCTGTTGTTATACCTGCTGCCACAAAGGGCGTTATATAATCCAACGTTTGGGCGGCCAGCCGTCCTGCTTTGCGCATTCCTTCAAAATCAGCAGAACTGTGAATTGGAATGACCTCATCTTCGTGATGGTGGTGGCTACAGTGCTCGGTATGTTGGTGATGCATGGGGTTAATCATTGAAATATTCCAATAAGTTCGGTTAAAAAAAAGCCCCGCTAAAAAACGGGGCAAAAAGTTTTAAGTTTCACACCTAACAACTAGCGGGAATAAAATTCTACCACAAGGTGTGGTTCCATTTGTACTGGATAGGGCACATCAGAAAGCTTAGGGCCACGAATGAATTTACCCTTCATTTCTTTGTGATCAACTTCAATATAATCTGGCACATCGCGCTCAGCAGACTGAACAGCCGTTGCCACATTCACGTTTTCCTTCATGCAGGCTTTTAAAACAATTTCATCGCCATCGCACACTTGGTAGGAAGGAATATTAACACGCTTGCCGTTCACATAAATATGACCATGGTTTACCATTTGGCGGGCGGCGAATACGGTGGAAACAAATTTCATGCGGTACACAACTGCATCCAAACGACGTTCTAGCAGTTCAACCATGTTTTCAGACGTGTCGCCACGACGACGAACAGCTTCCTGGTACACTTTTCGGAACTGGCGTTCGCTGATATTGCCGTAATATCCTTTTAATTTTTGTTTAGCACGAAGCTGCACACCGTAGTCAGAGGGTTTAGAGCGCTGTTGCCCATGTTGCCCTGGCCCATAATTGCGATTGTTGAACGGGCTTTTGGCGCGGCCCCACAAGTTAACACCCAAGCGACGATCTATTTTATGCTTCGCTGCGATCCTTTTTGTCATGAAAAAAAGCCTTAAATAACTACAGTTTTAAAGTTTGCAATAGATCAACTTTTGCCACTTTTTTCTGCCTTTGTCAATTGTGTTGTACGGAAAACATCTGTTTTTTGTTTTCCGTACTGTTATTTTTTGAAAGAAAAATAAGCCTGTATAAGTTCACATAGTTTGAGCGCTGTAAAATGGCGGAGGGGGTGGGATTCGAACCCACGGTACGTTCGCACGCACAACGGTTTTCGAGACCGCCCCAATCGGCCACTCTGGCACCCCTCCGCAATTATCCTATTTACACACAACCAGAAAAAAATGCCAACAGCTATTTCATTGAGACAGGTTCTAAGACCTGGCGACTAAAGCGGTTGATGGGGTCTGTAAAGGTTTTGGGATAAATTCCCATCCATAACACGAAAAAAGCCAACAAAGATAAAATCAATTTTTCCCGCCTATTTAAGTCTGTGTATTTCTGTTCTTCTAAAAAGCTGGACACTTTACCAAAACACAGTCGGTTATAAAGCCAGAGACCATAGGCTGCACCTAAAATGCTGCCTAAAACCGCAATGCTGGCAGCTATAGTGTTGTTTGAAAAAACCCCCATTAAAACGTAAAACTCCCCAATAAAGCCACTGGTTAGGGGAAGGCCTATGCTTGCAAAGGTGAAGAACATAAAAAACCCGCTAAAGGCAGGCATGGTTTTCATCAACCCCCCATAGTTTGATATATCACGGGTGTGAAACCTGTCATAAAGCATACCAACGCACAGGAATAAGGCCGCAGAAACTAAACCATGACTAAGCATCTGAACCACTCCGCCTGTCATGCCTTGAATGTTAAATGTGAACAAACCTAAAGTCACAAACCCCATATGGGCCACAGAGGAATAGGCCACCAACTTTTTCATATCGGTTTGCACCAAGGCCGTTAAGGATGCAAAAACAATGGCTGCAAGACTTAATACATAGATGTAAGGGGCAAAATAAGTACAAGCATTAGGAAGAAGGGGTAAGCAAAAACGCAATAGGCCATACCCCCCCATTTTCAACAATACACCAGCCAACATGGCTGAACCAGCTGTGGGCGCTTCCACATGGGCATCAGGCAACCATGTGTGCACGGGCCACATGGGAATTTTTATAGCAAAGGCCAGGAAAAAACATAAAAATAGCCACTTTTGATGACTGGGCGTTAGGCTTAAACTTAAAAGTTCCACCATATGGGTTGTTCCCCCCTCTTGGTAAAGTTTTACCAAAGCCAACAACATGAACAAGGACCCCAAAAATGTGTACAGGAAAAATTTAAAACACGCGTAGGTCTTGTTGGCCCCACCCCAAATACCAATAATTAAAAATAAGGGTATGAGGACGCTTTCAAAGAAAATATAAAACAAAAACATATCAACGGCACAAAACATACCCAGTAATAGGGTTTCCAAAAACAGGAAGGCCATCATATATTCGCGCACCCGCTTTTCCACAGAATGCCAACTGGCTAAAATACAAATAGGGGTTAATAAGGTGGTTAATAGAATAAAAAAGATGGATAAACCATCAACGCCCAGGTGATAGTGCACGTTGTAAGATTCAATCCAAACGTGTTTTTCAACCAACTGATATTCCGCAACAAAGGGGTCAAAATGGGCCCACACAACCAACCCCATGGCAAAGGTAAGGACAGAAATCCAAAGGGCCATAGATTTGGCATTGCGTTCATCTGTCCCTTTCACAAGGCTAATAAAAATAAGACCTGAAAGGGGCAAGAAAATAAGAATGCTAAGTAATGGAAGGGCCATGCTTATCCCCGAAATAAAGTATGTTTAGAAAACAAGAAAATGTATATGCCAATCACCGCCATTAGGGCCAAAATCATGGCCAAAGCATAATGAAACGTATACCCTGTTTGAATTTTTGAATTTCTTTTAGAAAGAATCCCAACCGTTTTGGCAACCCCATCAGGCCCAAATGTGTCAATAAGGTCCTTGTCCACATTCTTCCAGAAAAATGTTCCCAAAAACAAAGCAGGCTTTACAAAGCAACGGTTATAAAAGGCATCCACAAACCATGCATTTTCAAGAATATGGATAATCCGACCACGTGCACCGCATGCTGGCAATTTTTTAGACCATATGTAAATGCCATAAGCCAATAGAAAACCAACCAAGGCAAAGAAAAAAGGCAGCAATTCCACCCAAAGAGGCGCATGGTGGTAAGAAGCCACCACAAGGGATTTTTGCCAAGAAAACCCTTTTTCTAGAATAAACCATTGATACCCAAGCCATCCACTGACAACAGACCCCACAGCCAATACCCACAAAGGAATTAGCATAGACGGGGGGGATTCATGAACATGGGCTAGAACATGTTCGTTGGCATGCGGTTCCCCATGAAACACAACAAACAAGAGGCGCCAACTATAAAATGCCGTAAACCCTGCCACCAAAAGACCTACAGAAAAGGCAAAAGACTGGTTTGCCATAAATACGGCGGACAAAATGGCATCTTTTGAATAATAGCCTGCAAAAAAGGGAATGCCTGCGATAGCCAAGCTACCTATCCACATAAACGCATAGGTTTTTGGGATGTGTTTATAAATGCCCCCCATTTTTGAAATATCTTGTTCATCAGACATGGAATGAATAACCGAACCTGCACCTAGAAATAATAAGGCCTTGAAAAATGCATGGGTTACCAGGTGAAAAATAGCCGCTGCATAAGCACCACACCCGCAGGCCAAAACCATATACCCCAACTGACTGCACGTGGAATATGCAATAATTTTTTTAATATCTTTTTGAACCAAAGCCACGGTACCTGCAAAAAATGCCGTTAAGCTACCCACCCATACCATCAGCATTTTGGCATAAGGGGCCAACTCGACAAGTGGTGAAAAACGAACCATTAAAAAAATACCAGCGGTTACCATGGTTGCTGCATGAATAAGGGCAGAAACGGGGGTGGGGCCCTCCATGGCATCAGGTAACCAAACATGCAAACCAAACTGGGCCGATTTTCCCATAGCACCAATAAACAGAAGGGCCGCAATAAGTTCTGGACCATGAATAGACAGCCCCAAAAAATTAAGTATTTTATGGCTAAGACTTGGAAGCTGCACAAAAATACCATGAAAATCAAGGGTTCCACAGGTAGCAAACAAGGCCCCCATAGCAAGCAACAGACCAGCGTCACCCACACGGTTCACAATAAAAGCCTTCATAGCAGCACGACCAGCCTTGGCACGTTCATACCAAAACCCAATTAATAAATAGGATGCTACCCCAACCCCCTCCCAGCCTACAAACAGCTGAGGCATGTTAGGCGCCATCACCAGTATTAACATCATAAACGTGAAAAAGCTGAGGTAGCTCATAAACCGTCCAATAGCAGCATCATGGGCCATATACCCCAGGGAATAAATATGAACCAAGAAAGAAATAAGCGTTACAACCGTACACATGACCAAACTAAGCGGGTCTAAAAATATTCCCCACGATAGGCGCAAATCACCTACTTTAATCCATTTTAGAAGGGTCAGTGAAAAATCAATGGTGGGGAAAAGTTGAATCCACAAGGCCACAATGCACCCAAAAGAAGCAGCCATACCAAGGCATGTAATACGTTGGGCCAGGCGACTACGCTGAAAAGCTAAGGCTATAAGGCTAGTGCTTAGGGGAAGAAAGAGGGCGGAAATGGCCAAAAACTGTGGGGTCATACACTTTAGCCTTTCATTTCGTTGGCGTCGTCAATAGTAATGGTTGGATGATTGCGAAAGTAGATAACCAGGATGGCAAGGCCAATGGCTGCCTCCGCAGCAGCAACGGTTAACACAAATAAACAGAAAACCTGTCCAGATAGGTCAGACAAATGGGCGCTAAAAGCTACAAAATTTATGTTTACAGCTAAAAGAATTAGTTCAATAGACATAAGGATTCCAATGATGTTCTTTCTTTTTAGAAAAACACCAAATGTGCCTAGGGCAAATAAAATAGCGGATAAAACTAAATAATGCTGAAGGGTTATGAGCATGGTGTGACTCCCTTCCTAAATTCCCCATCCACAAGGTGTAGAGAGGATGCTTTCGTACGATTCAATTGTTTTTGGGAACTTTGTTTTTTTAGATTTCTTTTGATACCTGGTGCAAAACACAGAACAATAGCGCCCACCATAGCCACCAGCAGAATTAACCCCGCCAGCTGAAAAATATAAAAATAATGGGTGTACAAAATTTCACCCAAAGCTTGGGCATTATGTGTTTTGAGTGGTTGTGGGTGGGCAATAAAATCCTCAGCCTTGGGGAAAGACCACCAGGTTAAGGCCACAACAACAAGCTCTGCCCCAAAAAGCATTGCCACAAACGCTGCCATGCGGGTGTAACCCAAAGCCAGGTGTTTTGTTTGCTTATCATCGCCCACATCTAACATCATGACCACAAATAAAAATAAAACAGCTACAGCCCCCACATAAACAATAAGCAGAATCATGGCTATAAATTCAGACCCTGATAAAAGAAACAGGGCTGCAGCGTTAAAGAATGCCACAATAAGCAGTAAAACTGCGTACAGTGGGTTTTTGGGCACCACAACACCCACAGCTGACATCACTAGACAACCAGAAAATAGGTAAAATAAAATAGCTGGAATCATATACCCCCCTTATTGGCCTTCATACTTAGCTTGAAGTTTTGCGGCCAATTCCCGTTCCCAACGGTCCCCGTTATCCAATAATTTTTCTTTTGTATAAATCAATTCTTGATGGGTGTATGTGGCAAATTCAAAATTAGGACCTTCCACAATGGCGTCCACGGGGCAGGCCTCTTCACACAAACCGCAATAAATACATTTGGTCATGTCAATATCGTACCGTGTGGTACGACGGCTTCCGTCTTCTCTGGGTTCGGCTTCAATAATAATGGCTTGCGCTGGGCAAACAGCTTCGCATAGTTTGCAGGCAATGCACCGTTCTTCACCATTGTCATAACGACGCAATGCATGTTCGCCCCGAAAACGGGGGCTTAAGGGCCCCTTTTCATGGGGGTATTTTAAGGTAACCTTGGTTTTGAAAAAATACCGAAGTGTTACCAACAAACCCTTGGCCAATTCCAACAAAGTCCACTGTTTTAAAAATTGCCATAAGGGGGAAATCATTCGTTTCATGACACAACACCGTAGGCCTTTAAGGCAGAAATTACAATAACCCCAACCAGGGAAATGGGCAAAAATACTTTCCATCCCAAATGCATTAATTGGTCATACCGGTATCGTGGCATGGTAGCCCGTACCCACAAAAACACAAACAGCATACAACAAATTTTTCCAATTAACCAAACAGGAGAGGGAACAAAGCTTAGGTAAGGTGTTTGGAAAGGGGGCAACCATCCACCTAAAAATAAAAGGCTGGTCATGGCGCTCATCAAAATCATATTGGCATACTCACCTAGGTAAAATAGGGCGTAGGGAAAAGATGAATATTCCACGTTGTAGCCTGCTACCAATTCAGCCTCCGCCTCAGGTAAGTCAAAAGGTGCGCGGTTTGTTTCTGCCAATGCACATATGAAGAAAATGACAAAGAAGGGAAACAACTTCAGGCAAAACCAGCCCGATTGTTGTGCCAACACAATGTGTGACACGTTTAAGGACTCCGCACATAAAAGAACACACACCATGACAAGGCCCAAGGAAACTTCGTAAGAAACCATTTGGGCTGCGGACCTTAAGGCCCCCAAAAAAGCATACTTAGAATTGCTGGCCCAACCAGCCACAATAATGCCATAAACCCCCAAAGACGAAATGGCAAACAAATATAAAATACCCACATTAATATCTGAAAACACCAAACCATCGCCAAAGGGAATAACGGCCCATGCAGCCAAACTTAGGCTAAACGTAAGAACGGGGGCAAAAATAAAAAGCAATTTATCCGAAGCTGTGGGCAGTATAATTTCTTTATGCAATAACTTAATACCGTCAGCAATGGGTTGCAGCAAACCAAAGGGACCAACTGTGCTGGGCCCAACCCGCAACTGCATATACCCAATCACTTTTCTTTCTGCAAGGGTCAAGTAGGCCACACCTAAAATAAGGGCTAAAATAAAAGCTGCAATCTTTAGACCCATAAAAAACAGGGGCTGCACTATCTGTAAAAGATGTTGAATTGTGTCCATTATAAAAATACCTCTGGCCGTTCACCACGCACAATTTCCTGAACACAACGGGCCATATTGCTGGAATGGCGACTAATGACATCGTGCATATAAAAATTTTGAATTGTAGAACATAAGGGGCGCTGGTCTACGGCCACATTTTTACTGGTTTCTTCCAGAAAAACCCAAGGTGTAGGGGTGATTTTATCCATGTTTTGAAAAATAGGGTTTTCCAAACGAAGCATTTGATGAATGTCTTCTAGAAAGGTTTGATGACCTAAATGAATTGCCAAATCCCTTAAAATTTCCCAATCTAGCATAGCCGCACCAGGGGGAGAAACAGCCTGACGTGTGCGCTGAGGGCGGCCTTCCGTATTTACGTAAGTTGCCTCTTTTTCTGTGTAAGCGCACCCTGGTAAAATAACATGAGCATGATGAGCCCCCACATCTCCATGATGCCCCAGGTAAACTGTAAAAGCGTCTGTTGCTTCAGTAATAGCCTCATGGTCTACGCCCAATAAAAACAAAAGGTCTGAATTCTTTAAAATGCTTGAAGACCCTTCTTCACAGGCAAACCCCAAATCTAACCCACCAACACCACTGGCTTCTGTGTGTACAACATTTACACCACACCAGTTTGGTTGAATAAAGGCATACTGGCGCAAAAAGGTGTTGATGGTTGCAAATGAACCCTTGGTTTCTTGCCCATCAAAAACACTGTGCCCAAAAATAACGACAGGATTTTTGCTATGGGCTAGATGTTCATAAAAGGGGCTTTTCTTTGCCAAATCTTTAATGGAATCGCCAATATGATGGTAGGTGTAGTTAAGGTCTGCCACCTCACCTATAAGACCAATAGGAAGGCGCGTGCGGAAATAATTTTTCCGAATACGGGCATTCAACATGGGCGCCTCTAGGCGTGGATTCGTTCCTACCAGCAAAATACAGTCAGCTTTTTCCAAACCCTGAATTGTTGTGTTGAACACATACTGGCTGCGATTTTTGTAAGGCAAAACAGACCCCATAGGCCTGCAATCCATGCGGTTGCTGCCCATACTGTGCATGAGTTTTTTCATCACAAGCATACTTTCACAGTCAGCCATGGGGCCGGCCAACGCACCTATGCGGGATGGTTCTGTTTGGCGAAGCTTTTCCTCAATAGCACCATAGGCTTCTTCAAAAGAACACGGAGATAATTTGCCATTTTTTCGTATGTAGGGGCGGTCAAGACGTTGACGTTTAAGGCCATCATAGGCAAAACGGGTACGATCGCTAATCCATTCTTCGTTAATTTCTTCCTTAAGTCTTGGCAAAATACGTAAAACTTCATTGTCTTTGGAATCAACACGAATATGGCTGCCCACTGCATCCATTACGTCAATACTATCTGTTTTCGTAAGTTCCCAGGGGCGACCATGAAAAGCATAGGGCTTGTTTGTCAGGGCCCCCACAGGGCAAATATCTATCATGTTACCCGATAATTCAGAAGATACGGCCCCTTCCAAATAGGACGTAATTTCCGTGTGTTCCCCACGTCCCAAAGCCCCCATTTCTTGGACACCCGCAATTTCATTGCCAAAACGCACACACCGCGTGCAGTGAATGCAACGGGTCATGACAGTTTTGATTAAGGGCCCCATGTATTTATTGGGAACTGCCCGTTTGTTCAATTCAAATCGACTGTCTCCAGGTCCGTAGTGCAGGGTTAGATCTTGTAAATCACACTCTCCCCCTTGGTCACAAATGGGACAGTCTAAGGGGTGATTAATCAGCAAAAGTTCCAAAACCCCTTTTCGGGCTTTTTCCACCATGGGGGTATTTGTGTGTACAACCATTCCCTCTGCCACAGGCATGTGGCAGCTGGCCACAGGTTTTGGTGTTTTTTCAACTTCCACCAAACACATGCGACAATTTCCCGCAATAGATAGGCGGGGGTGATAGCAGAAATGGGGAATTTCCACCCCAACTTTTTCACATGCCTGAAAAATGGTGCTACCAGGGGCCACTTCCACGGTTTGGTTGTTAACAGTAAGTTTAACCATGAACCACCTTCTGCATATCTAAAATTCGGTTTTCAATTTCAGGGCGAAAATGCCGAATAAGCCCCTGCACAGGCCATGCCGCTGCATCACCTAGCGCGCAAATCGTATGGCCTTCAATTTGGCGACTGACGGTTTCTAACAAGTCAATATCTGAAGACTGTCCTTGACCTTTGGCCAACCGTTCCATCATGCGCCACATCCACCCCGTACCTTCGCGACAGGGCGAACACTGACCACAGCTTTCATGCATATAAAATTTGCTTAACCGCGCAATGGCCTTAATAATATCTGTGGATTCGTCCATAACAATAACAGCTGCCGTTCCTAAGCCACTTTTCACTTCTTTCAAGGAATCAAAATCCATTAACACCGTATCACATATGGATTTTGGAATCAAAGGCACGGAAGAACCGCCAGGAATAACAGCCTTTAGGTTACTCCACCCACCGCGTACGCCGCCTGCATGCTTTTCAATAAGTTCTTTTAAGGGAATTCCCATAGATTCTTCCACGTTGCACGGCTTGTTCACATGGCCAGAAATGCAAAATATTTTTGTACCTGTGTTGTTGGGGCGGCCAATGCCAGAAAACCATTCGGGTCCGCGACGCAAAATGGTTGGCACAACGGCAATGCTTTCTACATTATTAACTGTGGTTGGGCATCCGTATAACCCCTTAAAAGCGGGAAAGGGTGGTTTTAGGCGGGGCATTCCCTTGCGGCCTTCTAAGCTTTCCAATAAGGCCGATTCTTCCCCACAAATGTACGCCCCCGCACCGCGGTGGACATGCAGGTCAAAATCCCAACCTGATTGAGAAGCATTTTTGCCCAAAAGTTTAGCCGCATAGGCTTCGTCAATGGCCTTTTGAAGCTGTTCAGCCTCACGATAGTATTCGCCACGAATGTAAATATATGCCACATGAGCCCGAATAGCAAAGGCAGCTATTAGGGCACCCTCGATAAGCTTGTGAGGTTCGTACCTTAAAATATCGCGGTCTTTACAGGTGCCAGGTTCGCTTTCATCGGCGTTGATAACAAGGTAACTAGGGCGACCATCGCTTTCTTTGGGCATGAATGACCACTTCATTCCTGTTGAAAACCCTGCACCGCCTCGTCCCCGTAGACCAGATTGCTTGACCGCATCAATAACAGCGTCGTGGCCCTTGGCAAGAATGTCTTTTGTGTTTTGCCAATCCCCCCGTGCTTTCGCAGCCTGAAGGGATGGAGAGTCTTCACCACTAAGGTTTGTAAAAATGCGGTCTTCTTTACGCAGCATTTTCATCCCTCAGTTTTTTTAAAGTTTCTACTATGGTTTCTTGGGTCAGGTTTTCATAGTAATCATCTTGAATTTGAACAACGGGGGCGTTAATACAAGCGCCTAGGCACTCTACTTCCGAAAGTGTAAACACACCATCAGGTGTTGTTTGGCCTGTTTGAATGCCTAAATGGCCTTCACATGTGGATTTTATTTCTTCAGCACCCTTAAGCCAGCAAGGGGTTGTGCCACACACCTGCACATGAAGTTTCCCAACAGGCTTTAGGTTAAACATGGAATAAAAACTGGCCACTTCGTGCACCCGAATAAAGGGCATATGCAAAATATTGGCTACCTCTTCCAAAGCATCCTTTGGCAACCAACCACCACATTGGCGTTGAGCTAAATCTAAAATAGGCAAAACAGCGCTTGTCTGCCGATCGGCAGGATACTTGGCCAAACAAGCCTCAACCTTTTTTAAATTTTCAGGGGTAAACGTGAACAGCGCCATAAACTCAAATTTTTCTAAAAACCTACCTTTAAGAGTACCTGAGAGAAAACCTTTGGTAAAGTGGCCAACAGAGTGGACAGTGATTCCAGCTGAAATTTTTTTGTACCTAATGTCAAAAAAACTCTACGAAATTTGACTCACAAAACCCAGCGAATTTCTTTTTAACAAACAGCTTAAGATGTTGCTCTTCATTTTAGAACAGGCGCTCTATCTCCAAATACTCCTCTCCATATGCCGACGGGTCTTTCTATTCCTGGATTCTTTTCAACATAGTCATCAATGTCTCTTTCTTCGCGACAAAACGCATAATACTCCAAAAGTTCAACGTCCATTCTCATCAAACCTTTCAGAAGATTTTTTTTTCTTTCTTCCGAAAATGTATCATTTGAATTGTAGTGGCAAGTAAGATAAGGTCTAGGGGTATGGGCACAAAGCTGTTCAACCGTAACATCCTGACTTATAAATCTCATTTCATCTTTTGCTAATCTATGATCACATAAAGTTCGAAAACAGAGACTTTTACCGTCTTTATCTAGTTCAATATCAGGAAAAAGACCTGCGATTATTCCAGCAAGTTCCCCAATTGTCGTTTCTTTTGGAACACAGACCTCACGAAAAGACGCAGCTGCTCTTATAGGACGTATAGGACGCCCACTTCCAGCAGCATTCCTTGCATTTTGAATATCTTCAGGAGTCAATGTTTCGCCAGAATCAGAATAAAAAAAACAAACCTTCCCAACGTCAAATCGCATTGTGTTCTCGTCTCCTGCACCTCCCACCCCTGCTCCTGCCACTGCGGCGTAAGCTTGGAACAAAGAAAAGAAACAGAGGGCGTGTAGAATTTTTTTCATAGTTATGGCGCATCAATTAATAACAAATAATTAGCCAAATCTATCAAATTTAATCACATAAAGGCAAAAAAATTCTGCGTCTTCTGGGGTTAAATTTACAAAACTTAATCCTGGAAATTTTTAAGTCAATATTGTATTGATGTCCCGATTCGTATAGTTTTGTGTCATAAAGTAACAGTCAAAAAAACATTTCATGCTTGAAAAAAACTATACCCCAAACGACTTCGAAACCAACTTGTACCAAAAAACAGAAGGGATGTTTGGATGTAATTTGGATTCAAAAAATCTGCCTTACACAATTATGATGCCGCCCCCCAACGTGACAGGCAGCCTTCATTTGGGGCATGCCCTTACCTATACATTGCAGGATATTCTTATTCGTTTTAAGCGCTTGTGCGGGTTTGATACCCTGTGGCAGCCAGGCACAGACCACGCCGGCATTGCCACCCAAATGGTTGTGGAACGTCAATTAGCCCAAAAGGGCATAAGGCGTCAAGACCTGGGCCGTGATGGGTTTTTGAAAAAAGTATGGGAATGGAAGGAAGAATCAGGCAACACTATTGTTACCCAGCAACGACGCCTTGGCATTTCGGCAGACTGGAAACGGTCTCGTTTTACTATGGATGAGGGTTTATCCAAGGCCGTCAATAAGGTATTTGTAACCCTTCACCAGCAAGGGCTTATTTATCGGGCTAAGCGCCTTGTGAACTGGGACACCCACTTTAAAACAGCCATTTCAGACGTAGAAGTTGTGAATCAGGAAGTCAAGGGCCACCTATGGCATATTCTATACCCTTTTGAGGGTGACTCTAGTCATGGCATTATTGTGGCCACCACGCGCCCTGAGACCCTATTTGGGGATGTGGCCGTTGCTGTTCACCCTAAGGATGAGCGGTATGCAAATCACATGGGTAAACGGGTATGTTTACCCCTTACTAACAAAACGCTGCCTCTGGTAGCCGATGATTACTGTGACCCAGAAAAAGGTACAGGCGCTGTTAAAATTACACCAGGCCATGATTTTAATGATTTTGCCGTAGGGGAACGGCATAACCTAACCCCCATTAATATTCTAACGCCTGAGGGAACGTTGAATGAAAATGTTCCCCTAGAATTTCGTGGCCTCAGCGCTCAAGAAGCACGGAAAAAAGTTCTGGAAGAATTAGAAGCCCAGGGGCTTTTGGTAAAGGCAGAACCCCACACCCACATGGTTCCTTTTACAGAAAGATCAGGGGTTGAAGTTCAACCTTACTTGACAGACCAATGGTTTGTGGATGCAAAAACGTTGGCACAACCTGCCTTAAGGGCTGTGGAAGAAGGGCATATTCAGTTTGTCCCTGAACAATGGACAGCTACCTATTTTGAATGGATGCGCAATATTCAGCCTTGGTGTATTTCACGCCAAATATGGTGGGGTCACCAAATTCCTGCTTGGTATGGACCTGATGGCACTATTTTTGTTGCAGAAAGCCACGCTCAGGCATTAGAACAAGCAACAAAACACTACGGAGAAACCGTGAATTTGAAACAAGACGATGACGTTTTGGACACATGGTTTTCTTCAGCCCTATGGCCCTTCAGTACTTTAGGCTGGCCTCATGAAACGCCAGAACTCAAACGCTATTACCCAACAGATGTTCTTATTACAGGGTTTGATATTATTTTCTTTTGGGTAGCCCGTATGGTTATGATGGGCATTCATTTTACAGGATCTATTCCCTTTAAAACCGTGTACATGCACGCTTTGGTACGTGACGAAAAAGGTCAGAAGATGTCAAAGTCAAAGGGCAACGTTATTGACCCCTTGTATTTGATGGATAAATATGGTGCCGATGCTGTGCGTTTTACCCTGGCCAGTTTAGCAGCCCCAGGCCGAGACGTGAAATTGGGTGAATCACGGGTAGAAGGGTATCGCAATTTTATGACCAAGCTTTGGAATGCGGCGCGGTTTTTAGAAATGAACGAATGTAAATACAACGCTGATTTTGATGCCACCAACGTCACACACCCCTTAAACCAATGGATTGTAGGTGAAACAGCTAAGCTTGCCCATAGTGTTTATACACACCTAGAAACCTATCGGTTTGACTTGGCTGCCCATGCCATTTATCAGTTCTTGTGGGGCACTTTTTGTGATGTGTATGTGGAATGCCTCAAACCTCAGTTATCTGACCCATCTGTGACAAGGGAAACTCAGTCTACGGCTGCGTGGGTATTGGTGGAATTTTTAAAAATATCCCATCCCTTTATCCCCTTAATCACAGAAAAATTGTGGGAAGAATTTTACCCCAAGGCGCCCACAGCTTTAGCCTTAACATCGTGGTTCGCAGGTCGTAAACAGGATACGCTGACAGCAACAAAAAACGTGGAAACATGCTTGCTGTTGATTCAAGAGGTTCGTTCCCTTCGGGGTCTTTTGGGCGTACAGCCAGCCCTACGTGTGCCCGTTTCTGTAGTAAGTGGCCATGACCTATTTTCCACCCACAAGGGGTGGATGGCCCATTTGGGCCGGTTAGGAGATGAGGTTCTAAAACCATCAGAACATCAAGATGGAGTTATTCCCGTAATAACGGCAGATATGACCTTAAACCTTCATTTAGGCGATGTTATTGACATGAAAGACGCCTATGCTTTGCTGAATCAAAAGGCACAGACTTTGGAAAAGGAAATGGAACACTTGGCTAAAAAATTACAAAATGATGCCTACAAAAATGCTAAGCCAGAACAGTGGGGAGAGGACCAGAAGCTGCACGCCCAAAAACACAAGGAACACGAAAAAATAAGAGATCTGTTACCACGTTCATAAGGTTTGAAAAGGAACACCATATCATGGCCTTAAATATTCACTTTGCCGTATCTAAATCTGACAAGGCCCAAAGCCTTTTTTGTCAGCTTGGGCAGTCTACACATTTTACAAATTGTAAGAAAGAGGATGCAGATGTTTTGGTCGCCCTTGGGGGTGACGGTTTTATGCTTCAAACACTGCATGATTTCCAAAATCAGAATAAACCCGTTTATGGTGTTAACTGCGGTACGGTTGGTTTTTTAATGAATACGGCCCCCCATACGTTTGAAGCACTTCAAAAAAAAATTGCCAAGGCAGAAATAACACCCCTATACCCCTTAAGTTTAGAGGTGACAACAACCGATGGCATCACGTCCAACCATCTGGCCATTAATGAGGTGAGTTTTTTCAGACAAACGTCCATGGCTGTTCATCTTCAGGTGTCTATTAACGGAGATGTTCGCCTGGATAAGCTGGTGGGGGATGGTCTTATTGTATCCACGCCTGCGGGTAGCACGGCCTATAACTTGTCGGCCCATGGGCCCATCTTGCCCTTGAATGCCCATCTTTTAGCCCTAACTCCCTTAAGTGTTTTTCGCCCTCGCCAATGGAAGGGCGCCTTGTTGCCTGACTCTGCTGTGGTTCACGTGGAGGTTTTGGACGCCCTAGAACGTCGCACATCCCTTTCTGCAGACACAAAAACCGTTGATTACGTTCGTCATGCCACCATTTACCAAAATAAAGAGGTGTTTTTTGAACTTCTGTTCGACCCCAATCACAACCTAGAAGACCGAATTTTAAAAGAACAATTTGTGGGCGGATGAAAAACAAGGGGGAACCCCAAGAATTCCTAAGCTCCCCCGACAATTAACTATCAAATGTACACAAAAGGGGATACAAAAGACCCAATAGCAAATCTGTATTGCGTTTTGCTTGATCCTTATATTCCCTATCAAACCTCTCATCAAAACTTTTTATTAGTGCATGTCTTTCCACTGTGTGGCGTAATTCAGTTTTTTGTACTCTAAGTAGAAAAGCTTCCAAATCTTCTGACCTTACTCCACCAGATGCCTCTGCCGTTAATCTTTCAATTTCCCTCTCTGTTCTTGGGCGGTCTGATTCAATAGTTCTTTGCTGACCCTCCCTTTTCCTTTCCAAAATACAAAAATCATTCCACCAAGGCAAAATGGCGGCAACTAACTCATGAATACGAGGTGATGGAAACGCAACTCCCATGCGGGCTACTTCGGCAATTCGTTCTTTATAAATTTCTCCAATAGGAAATTCATGCCTGAGTGTCTGCGAAATATCAACACTATAAGGCATTAGAGCACCTTTTGTAGCTTCAAAGTTGATTTCTTCATTCAAAAACAAAATGTTATCCCCAACAAAGTTCTTGCATGTAAAAAATGTTTGTTCTTCAAGAGTTTCCCCTGGAACTGCCAGGTCAGAAATTCCAAAGAAAAAAGTTAAAGCTTGGTTATCAGCAGGAAAAGGCGTTCGCGTGTTTTTGTGGAAATTAGGTTGATTTAATAGGCCCGTAGCAGCACGAGCATAGGCATATGCTGATGCCTCCGTTCCCATGCTCAGCAAATGCTCCCTCCGTTCTTCACAGCTTGTAAAGCGAAGCAATTCTTCAATTTGCCCCTCATTTAAGCCACTTTCAATTAAGGCTTTTTGTACGATGGAGTTATACTCAGCTGCTCTTCCTACAGTAAGTGTAGGAGTTAATGATGAAAGGTATCTAGTAATTATTTCGTCTTCTTTTTTTATACTTAGCAAAGCCTGATCAAGGCCTCTGGAGAAAACATCCTTCGTTTCTTCGGGTTCCAAAAATTTCAACAACTGCACATAGGCCACTGTTCCTTTTGAACTCACCATACGCAGTTTGTTCAGTTCTGTTAAAAATAAAGCAGTTGCTGGTCCTTCACCAAAATATGCTTGAAGACGTGATAAGGTTAGACCAAGGCTTGGCAGCGCAACATAGCCTTCCAAATCATCGCCTGCACTGCCTGCGCCTGAGCCTGAGCCTGAGCCTGCACTCAATAGCTCTTGAACTTCCCATTCATCCATAAATATACTGGTCAATATACCCAAATCCTTCAGGATATTTTGGGTTGCTGCCACAACTAAACGATTCACACGTTTTAAATTCTCTGCGGAGTCAGTGTCATGGATGGGGTCTGCACTATATGAAAAAGACATACTTTGAAAAAGTAAAATAGCGCCAAACAAAATTTTCATAATCATTCCTGCTGTAAGCAGTTTCTATAAAAACATTTTCGCAGCCAAATGATTAACAAATGGTTAATTTTTCCAATGTTGTTTTTAAGCGTTCACAGGCTTGTGAAAGCACGTGCTCTTCCACTGTGTAAGACAATCGCACATAAGGTGACAAACCAAAGGCTGTGCCACTAACCAGGGCCACATGGGCGGTTTCAAGAATGTATTCACACAAAATTGTGTCAGTTTCAATAATTTGCCCGTTAGGTGTGTGGGTGCCTATAAAAGCGCCACAATGTACATATAAATAAAAGGCCCCCTCTGGCTTGGCACACCGAAGGCCACGAATGCTATTAATACGTTCAAAAACCACATCACGCCTGTTTTGCAGGGTTTGCCGCCACCCACCCAAAAAATCATGGGGACCATTAAGGGCTGCTATGGTGGCTGCTTGGGCGATGGAGCAAGGGTTGGATGTGCTTTGAGACTGGGCCATACTCATGGCCTGAATCAAATCACTGGGGCCCAGCCCATAGCCTATGCGCCAGCCCGTCATAGCGTAAGACTTGGAAACCCCATTTACAATCAAAGTTCGGAATTTTAACCGCGGCTCTACACGAACAAGGCTATGGAATGTATTTTGGTCGTATAAAAGATTTTCGTAAATATCATCACACAAAACCCAAACATGTGGGTTAGCATATAAAACTTTGGCCAGGGCCCTCAGTTCATCTTTCGTGTAGGTGGCACCTGTAGGATTCGATGGGCTATTTAAAATAAGCCAGCGCGTTCTGGGAGTTATGGCTTTTTCTAAATCTTCTGGCGAAAGCTTAAAATTATTGCCCTCATCACATGGTATATTCCGACATACACCACCAAATAAAGCCACAATTTCAGGGTAGGAAACCCAATAGGGTGCGGGAATAATCACTTCATCTTGGGGATTCAGGGTTGCCAACATGGCGTTGAAAATAACCTGCTTGCCACCTGTGGAAACCATAATTTCATTTAGGTCGTATTCTAGACCATAGGTTTTTTCCACCTTTGTTTGAATGGCCACTTTTAAGGCTGGCATGCCATCTGTGGGTGTGTAGCGGGTTAAGCCTTCCGCCATGGCCTGGGTTGCTGCCTCACATATCCAAGGGGGCGTATTAAAATCAAGCTCCCCAACTGTTAGGTTAATAACAGGCTTACCAGCTGCTTTCATAGCTGATGCCTTTGCATTCAAAACCAAAGTAGCTGATGGTCGAATGCGTTGAATACGATTTGATGGAGTAAACATAGATACGATTATAGCGCAGAACTTTTAATTCGGGTACCAGGAATAACAGCTATTTCCGTTTGGTCTTTTATACCCATAGATCTCGGACTATGAACGCGCGGTAATATAGCGAGATGACTCTTTTTTGAGTCTATAGCAAGATGCATGATAGAGGCGATATTCTTTGTATTGCGGGAATTTTCTGTTGATTTCTACCACACAAAGCCGCCCCTTCGGGATGGGGCCTCCGTTCGACCCAACCCAGTGCCTTGGCCTCCGCCTCCACCACCACGAAACGTATATCTCTACCGCCTCTGTAGAAAACCTTTAAAAAAAGTTAACATCCAGAGTTCTGCCCGAGAGGGGGCAGCGAACCGTTTTTCCACACATGTCTAGAACATACACAAAAAAACGTAACAATAGTTCCTAAGGACCCCAGGAAAAAAACTCTCAAAAATTAAAAAGCTCAGATATACGTCCACAGACCGCACTCAGTCCATGACCACCACTTGGTCCTTGATATCTTTTTACCATAGAAACCCTTAACAAAAAGTTAACAGAAGAAAGTTTTTTCACATTTTTTTGAAAAAAAATTCATTGATTTTCAATGCGAATTCTTGTCTCTGGTTTCTTTTTAATATAGCAAGACGACTTTTTTTTGAATCTATACCTAACAACCAATGGCTCCAAAAGGTGTGGAGCTCCAAATTGCAGGATCGCTATATGTTGCATAGTTTAGGCATGAAGAGATGCCCTAAATTGCAATTTTCCAATACAACCTTGAATACGGTCGGCAACCGTATCGCGCGTTCATAGTCCGAGATCTATAATATCAAAAAACTATCCGAAGGAATATTTTCTTATTGTTCATGAAAAAAATTATAAATCTGCAAAGCGACAGTTTGACTAATGCCAGGCACAAGTTGCAAATCAGCCAGGGCGGCCCGACTCACAGCCTGAGCTGACCCGAAATAATTCAATAATGTTTTTTTGCGCTGCGCACCAATACCTGGAATATCATCAAGCAAGGACCGCACAAGCTTTTTCCCCCGCCGCGCACGATGGGTTCCAATGGCAAAACGATGGGCTTCGTCACGTAGGCGTTGCAGAAAATATAACGTCAAAGAATTTTTGGCTAACTGAAACCCCTCTGGATGATTTTTGGTAAAAAGCCTTTCTTCACCCGCATTACGCTTAGGCCCCTTGGCTATGGAAACTACAGGTATGCAAATATTCATACCATTCAAAACATCCAAGACTGCGGTTAACTGACCCAAACCACCATCAATCAATAATAGGTCGGGCGTGGTCCATTCTGGGTGTTTGAAACGACGTTCCATCACCTCACGCATCATGGCATAATCGTCATTGAAAGCCTTTGGGTTTTGAATAAAAAATTTTCGATAAGCTTTTTTGTCGAAACCCTCTCGGTTGGCAAGAATCATAACACCACAGGAATCAGAACCCTGAATATGACTATTGTCATAAACTTCTATGCGGTTTAAATGATCAGTTAGCCCAAATAATTCCTGCATTTCTTCAAAAATAGCAAGGGTAGACGCTTTTTCTTGGTGTTTGCGTTCCAGTGTGTTTTTTGCATTTTCATGGGCGTGATCCACAAGTTCTTTTTTCGTTCCTATTTGGGGAATATCCCACTGGGTTTTTTGACCATGAAGGTGATGCAACGCATCTTGCAACAGTTGGAAATTATCTGGCTTCATATTTAGTAAGACCACAGGCGCTGGGCTACGTTCTTGATAAAATTGTCCTAAAAAAGCCCCCAAAGCAGCCTGCAAGCTTTCGTCTTTTGTATGAAAAAGCGGATAGGATTGGGTTCCTAAATTGCGTCCATGGCGAAAGAAAAAAACCTGTACGCACATATGGTGCCCCAAAGCTGCAATGGCTATAATATCTGCGTGCATAATACCTGCGACATGAATACGCTGGTGGGCCTGAATACTGGTTAATAAACGAATGCGGTCACGAATTTGGGCTGCTTTTTCAAATTCTAACGCATCACTGGCGGCCTCCATTTTTGCAGCAAGGCTTGCTTGAACATGACTGGTTTTACCTTTCAAAAACTGTTTAGCCTGATGAATAGATTCTTTATAGTCTTCCTTTGAAATAAGACCAACACAAGGGCCTGTACACCGTTTAATATGATACTGCAAGCAGGGCCGTGTACGATTTTCAAAATAGGAATCTGTACAGTTGCGAATTTGGAAAATTTTTTGCAAACTCAAAACAGCCTCATCCACAGCAAGGACAGAGGCAAAGGGTCCGAAATAATCGCCTGCTACAGTTTGAGGCCCACGATGTTTTAAAATACGTCCAAAAGGATGGTTCTTTGTAAGAACGATATAGGGAAAAGACTTGTCATCTTTTAGCAAAACATTATAACGGGGCTGCAGTTTCTTAATTAAATTACTTTCCAGCAGCAAGGCTTCTGTTTCTGTTTCCGTAATCACAATCTCTAACCGAACGGTTTCAGATACCATGCGCTGCAAGCGGTTGGGAAGTTTAGAAACTTGGGTATAGGAAAAAACACGTTTTTTTAGATTTTTAGCTTTCCCCACATACAAAACTTCTGCCTGCACGTTCAACATACGATACACACCCGCACTGGTAGGCATGGTTTTTAAGCTTTCCTTTAAAACCAAAACACCTTGTTCAATGGATGGGATGGTTTCCATTGTTTCTACCCGCCATCAGTCAAAGAAAAAGCCACAGGCACGGAAATAGTAATATGGGTGGGAGAGGGTTTTGTTCTTTGGAATTGCCATGTGCGAACTGTTTCCTCAACAGCTTTTTGCAAGGTGTTATGTAAGGGGCTTGAAAAACTAACCTCAATAACACGTCCCAAAGAGTCCAAAGTAAGAGTCACAAGGGTGTGCCCCTCTATTCCCTTCAACCGCGCTGCTTCTGGGTAAGGGATGGGCTTATTGGAGGGGTTCGGAACCAAATCGGCCCCTGGCTGGGTAAAATCCTGAGGCGCGTCTTGGGAAGGGGCCACAGATGTGTGAGGTTCATGGTGTTTTTCCAAAAGCTTCTTTTTTTGGACGGGTTTAGGATATGTCCTTTCTTCAACAGGCGTTGTTACAAAAAGAACCTGCATAGGAAGAGAGGCCCCAAGCTGAGTTCCAAGGTTTCCATAGGAAAACCAATAGCTACCTGCAAAGGCAAAGCCATGCAACAAACAAGAAATAAAAAGGGCACGCGTATAATTCATGTTACTAGTTTTATTCCAGTAAACACAGAAAATCTAGGCTGTAAATAACCCGACGGCATTTCATAAGGACGATTCAGCAAATTTTCTACGCGGGCAAACCACTGACAGTGCTGGTTTACCTCATAGCGTGTGAAAAGGCGCACTAAAGTTGTGCTGCCTAAATATATACGGTTGTAAGGTTCATATCTGTTCATATCAGCTTGCTTACCATAAAAAATAACTCCCGCCCCTGTAGACCATTTTTCCGTTACGGCATACTGGGCCTGAAACCCAACCTTATGCAAAGGACGACGCAATAACTGCGCATGGGTTGCCTGATCTTTTGCGTGTAAAAATGTGTAATCTAGGCGTAAGGTCCAATTCTTTGGCTGCCATTGGACAAAAGTTTCCGTACCATAAATTTGGGCCTTCCGAATATTGATATAGGTAAAGCGTCCTGGACTTACAAGCTGATTTTCAATCATACGGTCAAGACGTGTTGAAAAATAGGTAGCACCTACAGTTAGAAACGGTCGTATTTTGTGGTGAACCCCTCCATCCCACCCATGACTTATTTCAGGAAGCAAAGCCCTGTTACCACCCTGCGTATCAAATAGCTGGCGTAAGCTTGGAGTCTTAATAGCCTTACCAAAAGATGCAAAATAATGGGTTTTTCCCTGTTCATAAGAAACAGATGTGCGATAAGAACTTTCTTGCCTGAAACCATTTGGGTTATGAACACGCACCCACCCTTCTAGCGTCAAATTTTGCAGTGGTGTAAGGGTATGGCCTGTTGCCAGTTCTTTTGTGCCCCCATTGGCTTTTTGACGTAGAATAGTTTGGGTGTGCAGGGTATATGCTTCCCTTTCCTGGGCGGCAATAAGATACAATGTGTAGATAGAACTAAAACGAAAGGCATTTGTTTGATCAACCCGTATGGTTTTTCCACTGTTTTCCGTATGTTCAAGATAAGGGGCTTGGTCATTTTTTGAAATATGATCTTGCCTTACATAGCCTATGGATGCAGTTGGACTCCACATACCTTGACTTCCTTCTATTTGAATACGGTGAAGCCATAAACGACCGTGATCCTGAGCACTGGGGTTTTGAAGATAAATATTTGGGTAATGGGTTTCAAACCCCTGGTAACGATTCCATAAATTTACACGCCACTGGGGTTTAAATTCATATCCAGCTCGGGTTGCAAAAGACTGACCTACGTGTTTTTCAAGCCCCCATTCCCGCGCGGTTATGCGTCGTGCCACAGGGGTAGTCGGTGGACTTTGGGTACACAACTGGTTCGCTGTAAACGAAATATCTGCGTCGTTATGAAGCCCCCTCATTGTAAAGGTACTTTTGGCTGTGCTAAAGCTTCCCCCTTCTAAAACCATAGTGGCCATAAAGGGTTCTTGCGCTTTTTGGGTAGTCATATCCACAACACCTGCCATAGCACCTGAACCATACGAAGCACTGTTTGGACCACGAATAACTTTAAGGGTTTGCCCTTCCACGTTTAAGTGACCAAAGTCATAAGCACCACTGGGTGTACTGGGTGTGCTAACGGGCATACCATCCAACATGACACGTACCTGGTCTGAATTACCGCCGCGTATGAACACACTAGCCACGTGACCCGCACTACCATTTTGAACCACATGAACACCTGAAAGGGGCTGCAGTGCATCCACGGCCGTTGTTTGCTGGTGGTGGTCTAGGTATGCTTCCGTTAGCAGAGTTTCTGAATATAGAAGGCCATCCTTTTGGGCTGTCACCTTAATTTCTGGCAAGTTATAGGTGGCAGAACGCCCAGACGTTAGCAAACACAGAAAAACACCTAAAAACCGTTTAAAAATCAAAATGAGACCATTGCATATTCAAGGACTGTGCTCACAACTCTTCAATAACAGAAATGCTTAGGCCTGTGGATAGGGCAATGATAGAGGGTTGCAAACCCTGTTGTTTTAAAATACGTGCCACACCTAGGGCAGCTTCTTTGCGCCCTTCCTCTCGGCCTTCCTCTCGGCCTTTTTTGACACCTATTTTTTCGCCCTTCTCCATACCAATCCTTTCGCCTTCCTCTCGGCCTTCTTTGCGCCCTTCCTCCCGGCCTTTTTCCATACCTTTTTTCATGCCAATCTTTTCGCCTTTTTTCATACCTTTTTTAA
>JBIKLN010000026.1:0-26018 GCA_044359765.1 Patescibacteria group bacterium
TTTTCCTGGGGTCCTTAGGAACTGTCGTTACGTTTTTTTGATGCATGTTCTAGACATGTTTGAAGGAACGGTTCGCTGCCCCCTCTCGGGCAGAACTCTGGATGTTAACTTTTTTTAAAGGTTTTCTACAGAGGCGGTAGAGATATACGTTTCGTGGTGGTGGAGGCGGAGGCCAAGGCACTGGGTTGGGTCGAACGGAGGCCCCATCCCGAAGGGGCGGCTTTATCTGGTAGAAAAAATCCACAAATTATCGTAATACGGGAATGCACGCTCCCTCACTTCCTCGGTCATGCACATGAAAACCGCCGCATCTTAAGCATATAGGGAGACTCCTATAATTTGGACCTCCACACCCCTCTCAAAGTCATTGGTTTTTCTAGGCTTTTTTTGAATACTCTATAACCAAAAAAGAGTCACCTCAGTCATATAGCGCCCCTTTTTATAAATGGGGAATGGTTATGACTTTGACAGCTTTTCATCAATAAGGCTTACCATGTTTTGAACTCCGTACAGGGCGATGAAAGATCCCATGCGTGGCCCTTCTTTTTGCCCCAAAAGAACTTCATACAGTGCGCCAAACCAACTACGCAGGTCTGTAAAATTATGACGTTTACCCACGTCAAAAACACACCCCTGAAGATGATCTGCAGCGGTGTTGTGGGCCCCGTTCAATATGGCCTTAAGGTCCTCAAGGGCCTTATATTCTTGTTCTGTGGGGGTTCGGTATACTTTGTTTGGTTTTACAAAGTCATTATAATACGCCAGGGCGTGGTGAATAAGTCGGTTTAAAAATGGCATGCTTTCGGGCGTTGCGTTGGGCATATAACGCTGCACAAATCCCCACAAAATGGATTCATCTTCTGCGTTGCAAACAGAGGCCAGGTTCAGCAAAATACTAAAGCTTAAGCCACTTTCATTGGCTGGATTCATATTTTTATGAATATGATAAATGGGGTTTTCCAACCTTTCTTCAGCGCTGTTTGTTTCATATTTCAAGGCCAAATTTAGGTATTCATCCACAGCTTTTGGAATAACGTCGAAATAGAGGCGCTTTGCCTTACGGGGAGCCTGGTACATATAATAGGCCAAACTTTCCCAGGGGGCATAAGTTAACCATTCATCAATGGTTAATCCATTTCCCTTTGATTTGGAAATTTTTTGCCCCTGTTCATCTAAAAACATTTCACAAATTAAACTTTCAGGTGCCCGACCACCCAAAGTACGACACACTTGGCTGGAAAGCTTTACCGAATCAATCAAATCCTTGCCCGACATTTCGTAATCCACATCAAAGGCACGCCAACGCATGCCCCAGTCAACCTTCCATTGAAGTTTGCAATTTCCACCTGTGACCAAAACCTCCACAAGTTGGTTGGTTTCTGGATCACGATACACAAGGGTGTCACTGTGGGGGCGCACTTCTACCATGGGCACTTGCAATACCACACCTGTGCGGGGGCATATGGGGAGGAAGGGGCTGTAGGTTTGGCGGCGCTCGTCTCGCAGTGTTGGTAGAATAAGCGCCATAATGGCGTCATAGTTCTGCAAAACAAGGCGCAAGGTTGGGTCAAACTGGCCACTTTTATACCAATGGGTGGCGCTTTGGAATTCGTAAGAAAAACCAAAAGAATCCAAAAACCGGCGCAACATGGCGTTGTTGTGGTGTCCAAAACTTTCAAATTGACCATAGGGGTCTGGAATGTCTGTTAGGGGTTTTCCCAGGTGTTTTTCTAGCATGTCTTGGTTAGGCACATTTCCTGGAACTTTGCGTAAACCATCCATGTCGTCTGAAAAACTAAACAGACGTGTTGGAATTTGGCTCATTGTTTCAAAGGCATGACGAACCATAGATGTGCGGGCAACCTCTCCAAATGTGCCAATGTGAGGCAGACCTGAGGGACCATAACCCGTCTGTAGTAACACATACCCCTTTTCAGGTATTTTACCTTGTGTGCGTGCTAGGATGCGGCGGGCTTCCTCAAAGGGCCAGGCCTTGGCGTTTTGGAACATATCTGTGCTATTCATAAAATCTACATACTAAACATAAGGGGTTAATCGTTCTTCAGAAGGTGGTTTAGCACTTTTTCATCAATAACAACAGGGTATTTTTTGCGCAATATTTCCATCAACATGGAGGCCGCCTCTTTTTCTATCATTTGGGTTAAGGCTTTTTCGAAAGTTGCGAACCCTTTTTCGTCAAAAGCTGTTGGAATAATTTTCTGCAACATAACCACAACCATCCCCTTGCCACTGGGATGTGGGCCTTGGGTCGCCTGATCAACGGCCAATTGGAATGCTTTGTCTTGCAAATCAGGGGTTACAAGTTCCCGTAAGGTATTTTTCCCTTCCTCTTTTTCCATGTCCATTAAACTGATTGTGTGGTCGGAAACAAGGGGCAAGTTATGGGTGTTGGCAAGACGTGCCAACTCTGCCAAATTTTTCGCTTCCTTGGCAATTTTAAGGGCCAATTTATGGGCATTTTCTTGCTTTTGTTCGTCTGTTGCATCTTGCAGAACGCGACTGCGTATGGTTTGAAGCTCAGGCACAAAGGCTTGTGTTACCTTGTCAACACGCACAATAAGGGAAGTGTGTCCATCCACATCCAAAATAGGCGTTTCCTTGCCTTCAGAAAGGGCAAAGGCATTTTCTAAAATGATTTTACGAATTTCTGGGCTTAATTTTTCAAAGGATTTGCCGCTGTCTTTTCCTTGATCATCTAGGGTCAAAACCTCAATGGGTAGCTTATGATCTTCAGCCACTTTAGAAAGGTCCGTTCCTGCGGCAAGGGAATCCTCTATTTTATTTTTGAATTCTTGCAAAAACTCTGCTGATTTATGAAGGCGAATATCTTCTTTTAACTGTTCAGCCACCTGGGGCAAGGTTTTTTTTGCTTCAGGGATAATCTTGACAACTTGGTAAATAGAATAAGCGCCATCCGATTCAATCACGTGGGTGTTTTGCCCTGCAGAAAGTTGGAAAACACCGTAGGCCACATCGCTTGGAAGGTCATTGACTTCAACAGTGGCTTCCTTATACGAACCCCCTTTGATATTACGGGCCACAGCCGTAGCTGGGCTGCCCTTTTTAAGGGCGCCTGCAGCATCAGCCGCCAAAGCTTGGGTTGGGTATGTCAAAACCCGTATGGTTCTTTTTTCTGCTTGGGTAAACTCAGGCAAACGGCGGTCATATTCGGCCTGAAGTTCATCTTCAGTAACGCTGACGTTTTTAAGTAAGTCTTTTGCATTTAAGGTAACCAGCGAAATAGTCCGATACTCTGGTTGTTTATACGCTTCCTTATTTTTATGGAAGTAAAGGGTTATTTCTTCCTCAGATAGGGGTTTTTCAAGCTTTATTTTTTCTAAAGGAATAGAAACTGTTGCAAACACTTTTTTCTGGTTCAGCGTGGTGTACAAAAGCTGTTTGTACATGGCTGGCAGTTGGATATTGGCGCCTAGGGAAAGAAGCTGGCGCGACTGCATGTCACGTTTTAATTCTTTGATAAACATGGCTTCGTTAAAACCATTGTGACGCAGCAGTTCATGGAACAATTCTTTCTTAAAGTGTCCATCTTGTTGGAAGGCGGGCATGGCGTGAATAATTTGGCGCACCAAAGAATCAGCCACAACAATATTTCTGTCTTTTGTTTCTAGGTCCAACAAGGCAGCATTAATTAAGCGGTTTAAAACATGGGTGTGCAGGCCCATTTTTTGAAGCTGCTCTGGGCTAATGTGGCCCTTAACTATTTGCTGCATGTGGGAAACTTCCTTTTGGAAGGCGTGTGCGAATTCTTCATAAGAAACGGACAGGCTCCCCACCTTTGCCACAGGCTTAGATGCATTGTAGTTGCGAACCACATCACCAATGCCAAAAACAACAAAGCTTAAAACAATGGCGCCAAATAAAACTTTAACAAACCACTTGCCAGAATTTTCCCGAAAAGATTGCAGCATAACACACTAGAATAGTAAAAAATAAACTAGTGTCATGGTAAACAAATTCACTGTTTGCCGCAAGGTTCTAAGCGTAAATTATTTTTTATTTATTTTATAAATCAAAATATTGATTTTTAGAATATCAATAATTATAAGAATGTATATGAAAATTCTAATACGAAAAATATGGTTTTATAGATGATAAGATTTTTGAGGTTTTTTGTTTTTTTAGTTGCTAAATCACTTTACGCTATGGACGATGGCACGCCACAGGAACCACCTTATTCAGGGAGGGTAGTGCCACTTTGCGTCATTGATGGAGTTTTGAATCAAGGCAGTGTTCCAGAAGCCCCGCAGTTACCTCTTCATGGAAATGGTTATCTTTCCGTTTGCGTTATGGAGGATGGAACGTCACAGGAACCCCCTTCAGGGAGGGCAGTGCCACTTTGCGTCATTGATGGGGGTTTGCATCAAGGCAGTGTTCCAGAAGCCCTGCAGTTACCTCCTTACGAGTATGTTGATCTTGCTGTACGTATTCTTAAAAAACGTTTTGATTTTTACAGAGAGTTGAAGAGAGATGAGAGCAGTGCTGAAGGCGCAGATTTCTATATGAGAAAATTTATATGTCTTGGATTGTTTCTTAATGATAAATCAATGGATGTTTTTGATAAAATTGAACACCTTCACCTTAATTTGCGTGCGTTTTTAGCCACGGAAGCTACGTGCTTGGACAGAGCCTTCGTCGGTATAAATTTTATACGCCAATATATAGATGAGAATGGCTTTCTGAAAGAAGGACTTTGTACATTCTTTAAAAAAACTGAATTAAGTCTATACCTAAAAGCATCAGGGATTCAAGATCTTGTCGATTTGTATGAGGGCTCTTTTAGGTTTTTAAGAGATTCATATAAAGAAGACATGAAGCTTATAAAGGTAAAGATGGTTCTTAGTGCAGCTGAAGAAGCTTATTCCCCAGAATTAAATTTTCGTGATGGTGTTAAAAAAATTATGAATCTTGAGTTGATTTTTTCAGAACTTTTTTACAGGTTGTCCCAAGATGAAAAAAAACGATTCTATGCACTTTATCTCACAGAAATGGCTCAAGCAGAAGAGAACGCATTTTCAAAAGAAGTGAAAGAATCCATAAAAGGTACGCTACAGCTAGTAAAAGCAAAACCATATCTTTCTCACATATTTACTGGGCATACAATTTCAATGCATGAGCATATACTTCTTTTGCAGAGACTCATTGAAAATGTTAGGGCAATTCTTGATGATGAAAAAACAGACTCTTCACATAAGACAGGTGCAGGTGCGGGGGCAGGAGTGGGGGCAGGCTCAGAAGATTAGCAAGATGAGTGAAGCTGTCGAATATGGCGAGACTCCTGTAATTTGGGCTTTCAAACTCTTCTAAGACCACTGGTTTTTCTAGGCTTTTTTGACTGTTTTATACTCAAAAAAGAGTCGTCTCGCTATATATGCTCAAATTACGGAAGTTGTTCAAAAGCAACTCTTGACCTTAGACGTGTTTTGTGGAAACTTATAGTGAAAATATGGTGTTTTTCTCTGGGCCTGTAGTTCAGTTGGTTAGAACCCTCCGCTCATAACGGAGTTGTCGTAGGTTCGAGTCCTACCGGGCCCACCATTTTAATAGTCTTTGATATAGGCCTGAGTTTGGGTGCCGGTTGAAAGTGGTATGATTGTTGTTGCTGTAGATGGCCCTGCAGGTTCAGGTAAGGGGACGGTTTCTAGGTACCTAGCGGACCGCTATAAGCTGAAACACTTGGATACGGGGCTTTTGTATCGTTATGTGGCCTTGCGTGCTATGGAGGCTAATTTGGACCCTACGGACGAAGATGCTATGGCCCGCTTATGCTCTCTCTGTGATTTTTCTGCTTTGTTATGCCCTCAGTCGTTGCCGCAGTTGCGTCTTGAAAGTACGGCTTCTGTTGCATCTCAAATCGCGGTGCACCCCTTGGTACGTTCTGTCATTAATGCCAATATTGTGGAGTTTGCCCATGCTGTGGCTTCCCCTTATGTTGGTGTTATTTTAGATGGAAGGGATATTGGGACGGTTGTGTTTCCAAATGCATCTCTTAAGCTGTTTATTACAGCAAGCCCTTCAGTTCGGGCGAAACGGCGTGGTTTGGAAATGGGAAATAGTGGCATGGAAGGCCAAATTTTTGACGCCATTGATGGACGGGATGAACGGGACACACATCGTTCCACAGCTCCCCTTATGCCAGCACAAGATGCCCATATTATGGACACAACAGACATGACAGTGGAGGAGGTGTGCAAAAAAGCCTCCACCCTTATGGATGATCTCCTCCAGGCAGAGGCCATTTTTTGAGGCACTTACTCCCCTTTTTTAGCTAAGGCTTTTTTTAAGCTGGAAATTTCTTTTTTAAGGTCCCGTAGTTCGTTCATTAAAAGTTTATTTTGGGTCATATCGGGTTCATGCTCTACCCCCGCATGTTCTGCAAGGGCTTTTGTGTTTTCTTCTTCAGCAGCGTTTTGCATGGAATTTACAATCAAACCAAAAAATAGGTTTAAAACTGTAAATGTCATAACCACGATGAAGGGAATAAAAAACATGTAGGCATGGGGATGGGTTTCAAGAACTTTGCGTGTTACTGCGCTAAAATCATCGGCCAGCATTAACTGAAATAGGGTATACATGCTTCCTGTTAGGGAGGCAAACAATGGGTTGTCACCTCCAAAACTTTGACACGCAACGACTGAGGCAATATAAAACATGGAAACCAAAATAACTGCCACACTAAAAATACCTGGAAGCGCTTGTCCTAAGGATGAAACTAAAAAGCGCATTCTTGGAAACAGGGAAATAATACGCAGTAACCGCAATGCTCGTAATGCAGATATGGCGGTGTTTCCAACCAGACAAGATGTTCCAATAACAAAAACATCAAAAATATTCCAACTACACTTAAAAAACCGGAAGCCGCCTGCAAAAATACGCAAGGCAATTTCCCATATGAAAACCTGGAGAATTAAGGTGTCCAAATTTTTTACATACGGCCCATATTGTGCCATAAGGGTTTGAGAGGTTTCAACACCCAACAAAATAGCATTGAAAACAAGCAAAATAGCTAGAAAATTATGAGCCTTGTCGCTATTAAGAAAAGACTCCAGTTTGTTTCCTTCTCGTAACATAAACACCTCCTTTTAAAAATAATTTAAAATTTCAACTAATTGGCGCTTTCAAGCAAAACCATAATGAAAACAACAACAGCCTTGATGAACAAGCTGGAAACAAATGTGGGAAAGTGAGAGCGTCCTTCCAAAAGGGAAAACTCCGTTTTATTTGTTACCAAAATCATGGCACCTAGCAAAAAGGCATTGCAGAAAACAGAGGCAACTGTAATATTGTGACGCATAACAAACGTAACAATAATCACACCTAATAAGGTTCCGCCCATAACAATATAACGCCCCCGATTGCTAAACCGTGCGGGGAAGTGGTGCGATATGGCGTGGTCGTCTAATAAAAAGTGGAATGCCATAACAACTGTAAAAATTCCTAAGCTCATAAGGCTTTCTTGGGCAATAATGGGCATAATAATGGCAACAGAAAAGCTTAAGAAGGCAAGTACCATAATATGGCTGTAGTAAATAAAACGGTTAGCTTCTTGACCTTTTCGTGTGCTTTCGTGGGCCAATTTTTCAAGAACATAGGCTACGAAAAAGCCACCCAGCGCAAACAAGAAAATGACAAACAACATGTTTTTGGGTTCTTGCAGGAAACGTGAGTGCGCCATGCCCTGCACGTTAGAAATATCCAAAATTAAAGAGGGAAGGGCGTGTAAGAAAACATACCCTAAGGTTAAACCACCACCAATGGAGTTTAAAATACCTGTGTTAATTTCCTCTATTTTTCGAATTTTTGGCGCAAAAAAGTGAATGGCCATAATAATAAATGAACACAAAAGCGTGATGAGTAGAATTTTGCCGTTGAGTGTGCCCATTTCATGTGTTGCCGCATGGTGCAGCATTTCATGTGCCCCATCGCTGTGTTCTATGATTTCGTGTACCTGTTCGTGTTGCATTTTTAAATCCTTTCATGGTTTTCCTAAAGCCAACTCTACCCTTTAAAAGTTAACAAAAAGTAAATTACAATGAAAAAGAAGGGAGCTTTTTTTGACAACAGAACATTATTTTGGTCATCGAAGTCGTTTGCGAGAGCGGTTTAAGAATGTGGGTAGCGATGCTTTGGCAGACTATGAAATTTTGGAAATGTTCCTATATTTGGTTATTCCAAGGGGCGACACCAAACCCATTGCAAAGGCATTGCTTAAAAAGTTTGGTACTTTTGATGCCTTAGTGCAAGCAGATGAAAAACTAATGCAGGAAGTTCCAGGTGTGGGGCCCTCCATTAGTCATGCCCTAAAAGTATACCAGGCCATGATGCAGCGTCACCTACAGGGAAAAATTATGAACAGGCCCGCATTGTCAAGCTGGAAGGAAATTATAGCCTATTGTGATGCCTGCATGGCAAACATCGTACGGGAAGAACTTCGCCTTTTGTTCCTCGATAAAAAACATCGTCTTATTCACGATGAGGTCAGTCAGGTTGGAACTGTTGATCAGGTCCCCTTTTATGTGCGTGAAATTTTGAAGCGTGCCCTTGATTGGGGGGCTTCGGGGTTGATTCTGGTTCATAATCACCCAACAGGTGACCCAACGCCTTCTTTCCTGGACGTAGAAATGACCCGACAAATTATCCTTGCAACCCAACACATGGGAATTTCACTTTTAGACCATGTGGTTATTGGCAAGGGGTCCTATTATTCCATTCGATCACTGGGAATTTTTGAGGAAGACTATTAATTTTAGCTATTCCTGGAGACCTCTCAAATTTAATTAAAAACTCTCCTATAGCAACAACCATATTCAATGCGGTATCACACAATGCTCTATAACATTTGATTTGGGAACTTTATTTTGCTAAGTTCTTCTTATTGCGGTCGTGGCGGAATTGGTATACGCGCAGCGTTGAGGTCGCTGTGGGTGAAAGCCCTTGGAAGTTCGAGTCTTCTCGACCGCACCACTTGGTCTTATCAAGACACAACAATTTCTACAGGTTCTAAGTCTAATAGCGGTTCCCCTCTTTCGAGGGGATAGAAATGAAGCTGAGGTTCTTACTCAGACGTTGGATCGCTTGCACCGCCACCAATCATAGCATCGGCCACAGCACCCGAATTGTCACGAACAGACCGTTCAACTTGGGCGGCCACATCTGGGTTTTCCTTTAAGAAAACGCGGGTAGCCTCGCGACCTTGGCCAATGCGCTGGGTGCCATAGGAATACCAAGAACCAGACTTATCAATGGCACCTGCCTTGACTCCCAGGTCTATTAGTTCACCTGTTTTAGAAACCCCTTCGCCATACATAATGTCAAAGTCTACTACCTTGAAGGGGGGGGCCATTTTGTTTTTAACAACTTTCACGCGGGTTTGGTTGCCAATGACCTGGTCTTTGTCTTTAATGGCACCAACACGGCGAATATCTAAACGAATGGATGCGTAAAATTTTAGCGCATTCCCCCCTGTTGTGGTTTCAGGGTTTCCAAACATCACACCAATTTTCTGACGAATTTGGTTGATGAAAATCACCATGCAGCCCGTTTTAGAAATGGACCCTGTTAGTTTTCGCAAAGCCTGGCTCATCAATCGGGCTTGAAGTCCCATATGAGAGTCGCCCATATCGCCTTCCAATTCGGCCTTTGGAACCAGGGCTGCCACGCTGTCTACAACCAACACATCCACAGCACCGCTGCGTACTAACGTATCGGCAATTTCCAAAGCTTGTTCACCCGTGTCAGGTTGGGAAATGATAAGTTCATCTAAATTAACCCCCAGCTTTTTTGCATAGCTTGGGTCCAAGGCATGTTCAGCATCCACAAACGCACAAGTACCGCCCACTTTTTGGGCTTCTGCAACTACGTGAAGGGCCAGGGTTGTTTTACCAGAAGATTCTGGGCCATAAATTTCAATAATACGTCCCTTGGGAAGGCCGCCAATTCCTAGGGCAATATCCAGGCCTAAAGAGCCTGTGGAAATAACCTCTGTTTCTACAGCGCTATCTTTTTGACCCAACCGCATAACCGAACCTTTTCCAAAAGCCCGTTCAATTTGAGACAAGGCCGCATCTAACGCCTTTGTTTTGTCACCACGATCTAACATACTTAATTCCTTTCAATTCTTTTCCATAGAGTAGCAAAAATTAAAGGCTTTTGTGAAAGTAAATATTTTGCCCCCTGACTTACCCCCGTCCTAGGCGCATAATTTCCCATTCAAGGGCCACACCTGTTGCCGTTAGAACCCGTTGGCGCACTGTTTCACCTAGGGTTTCTAGGTCTTGGGCCGTGGCCTTATTTAGGTTTAACAAAAAATTGCAGTGCTTTTCAGAAACCTGGGCATCGCCAATTTGTAATCCCCGACATCCTGCTGCGTCTATTAATTCCCAAGCCTTATGTGAGGGAGGGTTCTTGAACGTGCTGCCCCCTGTGCGTCCCCGAACGGGTTGGGTATCTTCCCGCCGTTTTAAAAAATCATCAAGCGTTGCCTGAATTTCTGCGGGGTTTCTTGTTTCACAACTAAAAGCTGCACGCGTTACAAAACATCCCTTTGGCACATTTCCTTCACGATAATCCATTTTTAGGTCATCTGGGGTTAAACGGTGCATATGGCCGTCTTGATCAACAAGGTCCACCCATTGCAAAAAGTCTTTTACCTCGCCGCCATAAGCCCCCGCATTCATGGCTACAGCACCGCCAATGGAGCCTGGAATGCCAACTAAAAACTCTAAACCCGTTAACCCCCATTGTTGGCAGTGCAAGGCAACTGTTCGGTCTAAACACCCAGCCCCTACTATGACGGTGGTGTTTTCTTTTTCTATTTGGGAAAAGCCACTGCCTAAGCGTACCACACACCCCTCAACCCCGCCATCACGCACCAAGATGTTAGAACCTGCCCCAATGCACAAAAGATTTAGGTCCTTAGGCTTATTCTTCATGAAATTCTGTAAGTCAGCCCTGTCTTTGGGTTTAAACACAACCTGTGCAGGGCCACCTACCCGAAACCAGGTTGATGAGGCTAGGGGCTGATCAAAACCATATCGACCTTGAACCTGTGGAAGGGAAAATTGATTCTCAAATACCTTTGTCACTATTGCCAGCCCTTTCTTCCACAAGCTTAGCAATGTGTTCTACAATATCTTCATTTTGCAAGCGGTGGTGTGTTTTACCATCTATGTATACCTGGTGGGTGTTTTGCCCCCCACCTGTTAAGCCAATATGGGTAGATTTAGCTTCGCCTGGACCATTGACCACACACCCAATAATAGAAACGGTAAGGGGGTCCGTTATGTGGCCTAAGCGGGCCTCTAGTTTTTCCACGGTTTCAATTACGTTGAACTGCTGCCGTGCACATGATGGGCACGAAATAATATTAACACCCCGATGCCGCAGACCTAAGGACTTTAATATGTCAAATCCCACCTTAATTTCTTCTTCAGGTTCTGTTGACAAGGAAATACGAATGGTGTCGCCAATGCCCTGCATCAGCAAATTGCCAATACCAATGGCAGATTTGACTGTGCCTATGCGCAGGCCACCTGCTTCTGTCACACCTAAGTGAAGGGGATAATCACATTTTTCTGCCAATTGCCTATAAGCACTAACGGCCATCATTACATCGGAGGCTTTAACACTAATTTTAAAGTTAAAAAAGTCATGATCTTCTAGAATTTTGGCATGGTTGAGGGCGCTTTCTACCATGGCTTCGGGGCAGGGTTCTCCGTATTTTTCCTGCAGATATTTCTCAAGACTTCCCCCATTTACGCCAATGCGGATGGAGCAGTTGTGGTCTTTTGCTGCTTGTACAACGTCACGTACTCTGTCGTTGGAACCTATGTTGCCTGGGTTGATGCGCAAACAAGCAGCTCCAGATTTGGCTGCTTCAATTGCACGTTTGTAGTGAAAATGGATATCCGCCACAATAGGAACCTTTACGTTTTTTACAATTGTGGCAAGGGCTTGAGTTGATTCTTCATCTGGGCAAGAAACACGCACAATATCTGCCCCCACTGCCTCTAGGCGCTGGATCTGAGCAATTGTGGCTTTCACGTCTTTCGTTAGTGTGTTGGTCATAGACTGCACTGCAATTGGTGCGTCACCACCTACGGGAACCATTCCAACATAAATTTTACGACACGGGCGACGATGAATTGTTTTATAGGGCCTAAGTTCATGGGACATGGCTTATTCTTCCTTCAAAAAACCATTTTGAATACGAACAATACGGGTCATTTTTTCCGCCAACACCAAGTCATGGGTGGCAACCAAGGCTGACAGCCTGGTTTCTTTTACCAAATTCAGAAGTTCATCAAACACAGTTTTTGCTGTGTCCCCATCAAGGTTGCCTGTGGGTTCGTCGGCTAAAATTAGGGAGGGGCTATTCATGAGGGCGCGGGCAATGGCAACCCGTTGTTGTTCTCCGCCTGATAGTTCTTTGGGTTTATGTTTTAGGCGATGGCTAAGCCCCAGTCTTTCTAGAAGGGTGGTTGCGTCTTGCACAGCCTGTTTTTTTGTAATTCCAGCAATAAAACCCGGCATCATAACATTTTCAAGGGCCGTGAATTCAGGTAGCAAGTGGTGGAATTGATACACAAACCCCAAAGTTTTACGTCGTGTTAGGGTACGTTCGTATTCAGATAAATGGGAACAGTTTTTGGAATGAATCCACACATCCCCTGAAGATGGCCCTTCTAAAAGCCCCGCAATTTGCAGCAGCGTTGTTTTACCAGAACCGCTGGACCCAACCAGGGCCACAACTTCCCCTGGTTCAATTGACAAATCAATACCCTTTAGAATATGCAATTCTTCCTGGCCCTGTTGGTATGTACGTGTTACCTGGTTGAGTCTGAGAATAGCCATAAATTTTTTTGGTAATAATAAACTTAAGGGAATACTATTGAATCATTCAGTAAGACGCAAGAATTTTGGGTGCAAAAACCTTAAGGTCAACAGAAGGCGATCGGAGTGTTAGAAGGGACCAACTCTTCACGTATTTTGAGGCTATGGGTTGCACACACTTGTCAGACAGGGGCAAGGGGTCTCATGAAATGATCATTCTTCCAGGTTTAGAACGTGGAATTAACTTAGACTTCTTTGGTTTTGATGGTGAGGGCGGTGCTTTGACTGTTGCAAGAATAACGGATAAAGTTCCACCTTATTTTATGAAACAGCTTCAATCTGCCCGTGAGTACCTAAAAGTATATGCTGAAAAAAACGGAGTTGCTAAAAGAAAATAACCTGCAGATTCCATACAAAGTGTGCAGCAGGTCTACCGTTGAAAGCAGTCTCCACCACATGTGGCCAAGGAAACCCCTGTGGTTTTTGGAAAACTAAACGGCAGCTTACGCAAATGACGCACGGCAAGATAGGCAAACAGTTGGGCTTCTATGGCTTGGGATTGCCACCCCACATCTTCGGCTGAAAAAATTTCTAATTCAGGCCCAAAGGTTTGGGTGGCATAAGCTTTAAGATGTGTGAAAATCACAGGGTTTTTCACCCCGCCACCTGCTGCAATCCATTGATTGGGAATGGGCATGTTTAGGGATGCTACGCTTTGTACAAGACTTTTGGCTGTAAAGGCTTCTAAGGTAGCGCATGCGTCCTCTAGGCTTAGGGAGTCTAGTTCTGGAATAAGGTGTAAATGACTTGTGTCGAGGGACTTTGGGGTAGGCAAAGAAAAATAATTTTTCCCATCTCTGAAAACAGCTTTTTCAAACAGTTTTTCTAAAACAGGTTGGTGCACCGTTCCACAAGAACCATAACGGCCCCCCACATCCATACACTGGGAATTGTTGGTTCGTTGGCGCACAAGCCTGTCAACCAAGGCGTTGGCTGGGCCTGTGTCAAACGCTATCATATCTTGTGGTTCAGAAGATGGCATAATTGTAACGTTGGCAATGCCCCCCAAATTTATAACCAGCGCAGGAATTCGTCCAAAACGCCTGGCCAAGGCTAAATGATAAATGGGGGCAAGGGGGGCCCCTTGGCCACCCAATTTCATATCCTCACCCCGAAAATTATTCACAACAGAAATGCCAGTAAGGTTGGCTAGGTGGTTTCCGCATCCCACAATAACAGAAATGCCTTCACTGGGTTCATGGTACAGCGTTTGCCCGTGGTACCCAACCACCTGAATTTCTTGGGGGGTGTGGCCCGTTTTTTCAAGCAAGGTATGGACAGCTTGGGCGTGCAGGTGGGTTGATTGTTTTATTACCTTTTCTAAAGGCGAATAGATTCTGTTGGCATGTTCCATAATCCCTTGGGCTTGGCGCACAGCGCGCTCCCCATCTTTTAAGGCAATTTTAAAAGTGTCCTCATAAGGCACAGAAACCCAGCCTAAACTGTCAATAACCTTGTCCCCATCTGTCCTTAATAAGGCGGCATCTATGCCATCCATAGATGTGCCGCTCATTAAGCCAATGGCTAAAAAAGGTGTCAGGGCATGTCTCCTACGTAAATGCCTAGGGCTTTGGCCGTTTTTACCATGGTTCCACCTGTTTCCACCGACTGGTAGTGGTTAATGGCGTCCTCTATAGAAACGTGGTCTACCTGGCCGTTTTGCCAGGCCACCATGCGGTTAAATAGACCTTGGGCCACCAAATCCACAGCCTTCACGCCAAAGGCAGAGGCTATCATGCGATCGTAGGCATTGGGCTGGCCACCCCGCTGCACGTGTCCCAAAACGGTTACACGGGTTTCAATGCCTGTAAGTTTTTGAATTTTTTCACCCAAATAGGCGCCTATACCACCATAACGGGGACGGCCTGTGGTTTCGTCAGGAATGGTCGCGGCGTCTCCGTTTTCTTTTTTCACAGATTCAGCCACCACAATGATGACAGATTTGTGTCCCTGATTTTTTAATTTTTCTATGATGCTGCATACATTTTGAAGGCTATAAGGGATTTCTGGAATCAAAATAACATGAGCGCCCCCCGCAACACCCGCGCTTAGGGCAATATGACCAGCGTCACGCCCCATGACTTCTAACACCATAACGCGTCTATGACTGGTTGCTGTTGTGTGTAGGCGGTCTAAAGCTTCAGTTGCAATGTCTAAGGCTGTTGTGTGGCCAATGGCAAGTTCTGTATGGGCAAGGTCGTTATCAATTGTTTTTGGAATGGTAACTAGGTTCATACCCCCTTTTTGGGCTAATTTGCTGAGAATACGCATACTGCCATCTCCGCCTACGGCAATTAAGGCATCTAGGCCAAGTTCCTTATACCCCCATATCAAATCATTTGAACGATCTGACCGCGTACCATCTGCATTGGGAAAGGAAAAGGGATCGTCCTTATTGGTGCTGCCTAAAAAAGTTCCGCCACAGCGCAAAAAAGCGGCATCACACATGGCTAATGTCATTTCTTGAAAATCTACAGGCCGCCTAATAAGACCTGTCGTTCCTTGATGAATACCATATACCTGCCACCCATAGGTTATTATGGAATGGTGTACCACAGCACGAATAGCAGCGTTCAAACCTGCACAATCACCACCGCTTGTTAAAACGCCAATTCGTTTAGACATAATGAAAAATAAAATCCTCAGGAAAAATCATTTTATGTAAAACTTTAATTTTTTTGCACCCGTTTGTACATAGGCAACAGGTACTTTAAGCAAAAAAAAGGGGGCCCAAAGGCCACCCCTTAATAATTAGTTGTTCGAAGAAAGGTCTATTCACTAGCTTCTTCTTGTTGATGATCCTGATGGTTGCCACCTTCATGATGTTCTTTTTCATCATGATGTTTTGCATCTTCTTGGTGATGGTTGCCACCTTCTTCGGCATGTTGTTCCTCACCATCATGCTCGTTGCCTTCCTCATGATGCTCTGCATTCTCATCAGCGTCTTGTTTCTTACCATGATGCTCGTTGCCTTCCTCATGATGCTCTGCATTCTCATCAGCGTGTTGTTTCTCACCATCATGCTCTGCATTCTCATCAGCGTGTTTTTGTTCCTGATGGTCGCCATCTTCATGATGCTCTGCATTCTCATCAGCGTGTTGTTCCTCACCATGGTGCTCGTCACTTTCTTCATTATGGTGATCTTCATTATGGTGATGTTTTTTCTTGTGCTTCTTGTGCTTTTTAGGGGCCGCTTTCTCTCCGTGCTGTCCCTCAGCTACAGCTTCTCCCGTTCCTTGTTCATGTTCATGATGATTATTTTGAGCATCCTCTTCTGAGTCAGCATACAAAGCAGGGGAAAAGGCTAAAAGGGATAAGCCAAGTAATAGTTTTTTCATATCAATCTCCTAAAATTTTGTTAAATTCAAACACAAAAAACACTGCAAACGCTGCCGTATTTACAGTCTTTAATATCTAAGACATCCTTATTGTGGCGAAAAAAAGTTAAAAAATCATTACCAAAACATTTTTTTTAGTCAGAGAAAACATATTTTTTTAAACGGTGTTCAAATGCGTTTGCCCAAAACCGCTTAAGATGTTTATAGTCAGCCAAGAGTACGTCAAAAGATATTGAAATAATTTGGAAAAAATAGCACATCAAGAAAGCATCCTTTGGATGATTGGATGGTCCGTTAGTTTTACAGCAGCTGCTTCTCTGTCAAAATTGTTAAGTCCCCAGTTTGGTGAAAGTATTTTGGTATTTTTGCGCTGTTTCTTTGGTCTTTTGTTTGTCATGCCCTTAGTTTTGAAGACCCTTCCTTTAAGCGTGCAGGTTACCAATAGGCCTTTGATGATTTTACGGGTTGTTCTTGCCTGCTTTGCTATGATGGGGAGCTATTTCGCCTACCGTCACATACCCCTAGCTGTTGGGTGTGCCATCAGCTTTACAGGGCCTTTGGTAACCACATGTCTTGCTGTCCTTATTTTGAAAGAAAAGGTTTCCTGGAAGCACTGGTTATGCGTAGGCCTTGGTTATTTTGGTGTTTTTATAATTGCCCAGCCAGAAAGTTTTGTTTTTACAACCCCTGTATATGTTTTCTTTGGCGTTGTTATAATGGTCAGCCTTATGATTATTTGCACCCGTATTTTGTCAAAAACAGAAACCTCTGCAAGCATGTTGTTTTACTCAAATTTAGGGGGCATGCTAATTTCAGGACTGTTTCTGTTGAAAGGTTTTCCGTGGCCTTCTAATCGTGATATATTTATTATGTTGGGGGTAAGCTTTTGTGGTGTTTTGTCACAGCTTTCTTATATGCAAGCGCTTAAACAGTCACCCGCCTCTTTGGTTTCTTCCTTTGAATATACGCGCCTTGTTTTTGCCATTCCTGTGGGCGTTTACTTTTTTGCTGAAATCCCAGAAATTAACACATATATAGGGGCAGCGGTTATTATGCTGGCTACTTTTTGGTTGTCTCGACTTGATAACCAAACATCCTAACCACCTGTTTTATAGCGCGCCCTTTATAAATTGGGTATGCGTCATTCGTCGCTCATGTACGCGTATGTACACTTCGTCTCCTCACTCCTGTACCCAAATTAAAAGTTCTGCGCTATAATTAACACAGCTGCTGAATTTTCAGATGGAATAGCATGCGTTCCGTCCTCCGCTGCCAAAATTTCACCTGTTATATTTTCTATTGAGGCATTGTCTTGAGGTGACGATAGGGATACGGATGTTACGTCTCCAGCGCTCATCAACAAACGGGGAGAAATAAGCTGAGCCTTGTGCCTGATAGGAATAAGAGCCAACCCCCTTTCACGTGCTGTTTCCACATATTGGTCTGATGACACAAGGGGGGCGTTTCTTGCTGAATCGTCCATCTCTTCTAAGGGTATACGTCCATAAGCGTTTGAAAATGCAACAGCAGACAGTGCGAAATACAACCCAAGTAACTTCATAGAATAATCTCCATAAAAATGGGACCTTTAGGCCCCCTCTTATGAAAACCATAACATGGAGAAAGTTAAAAAATAATTAACAGGGAAAATAATAGTTAAAATGGGTGGGCATATGCAATTAAGGCCCGAATTTAAAGGGAGGCATACATGGGGGCCCTTCTTCTCTGCTGAATCCACCTGTATCTCTGTGACCTCCCAGTGTAACGGGCGATCCCTGAGAAAAAGTCACATTAGGTGGGGTTCCTTCTATTTGTAAATCTCCCAGGCCTTTTGCAACTATTCCTACGCCTTCTTCTTCAGCCTCTTTTCCTTCTTTTCCCTCTTCTCCAGTAGGCACTCCTCTATGTCGTTTTGTACTTTCTCTGCCATCTGAGAGAGGGTGGTTTCTAAATCCTGGAGTTTTACCGAGTTCTTCTAGGTATTTTTGCCTTTCTTCTGTTCTTGTTGCTAAAGCCATTAGACGATCGCGGGTTTCTTTGTCTAAAAAGGGCGGTCCTCTTTCATCATCCATCCCCATTGACTTATTCCAACAAAAACAAGCTAAAAGAATAAATACAAAAAAATAAGGGACCACAAAACCTCGCTAGAAAAAAATGGATTGATTTTCGACTGGACCTTAAGCTTGCTCAACCGCCCCATCAGCCCGTTTGATGTTCAGATATAACAGCAAAGGTGCTGCCAAGCAAATGGAGGAGAAAGACCCCACCACAATGCCCACAATAATGGGTAAGCTGAAGCTTGAAATAACTTTACCACCAAAAAAATACAGTGCCAATAGGGCAATAAGGGTGGTTGTGGCGGTCATTGTTGTACGTGACAGGGTTTCATTCACGCTTTTATTAATTAAATCCCGCAGGTCCATTTTGCGGTAACGGCGAATGTTTTCCCGAATGCGGTCAAAAATAACAATGGTGTCATTGATGGAATAACCCGCCGTAATCAAAATGGCAATAATTGCTGTTTCATTGAATTCTAAGGGAAATAGGGAAAATAGACCCAAAATGGCCACACAGTCGTGTGTTAGAGCCAAAATAGCACATACGGCAAACTGCCATTCAAATCGAACTGCAATGTAAATCAACATGGCGATTAGGGAAAAAGCTACGGCCTTTAGGCCATTACGTACCAGTTCACCGCCTACCTTAGGTCCCACAGTTTCAATTTTTCGGTATTCTACATTAGGGCCTAGTGTGTTCTTAACCGCATCCATGGCATGCTGCTGTGCTGTGTCGTCACCTTCTTGCCGTTCTACTTTTATTAATAAGTCGCGATCTCCGCCAAACTGCTGAATAGCCACTTCGCCTAGTTTTAAGGCCGACAGGCTGTCCCGCAATTGGGTCAGGTTGGGTGTTTCAGGAACCCGTACTTCAAAAATATAGCCCCCCCGAAAATCAATACCATAATTTAAGCCTTTTACTGTCATACCCAGAAAAGACGAAATCGCAATAAATCCTGCAATAAGAAAGGTGACAAAACGAAACCCAACAAAATTAACGTTGGTGTTGTGGGGAACAATTTGTAAGCGTTTCATAAATAAAAACCTCAAAATTTAAATGGGAAGCGTTGTAATTTTGCGACGTCCCAACCAGAACATAATAATCAAACGGGTTAGGGATAAGGCTGTGAATAGGGATATTAAAATACCCAAAGCCAAGGTAACAGCAAATCCACGAATGGGTCCTGTTCCAAATTCAAACAAAACAGCAGCCCCTAAGAGGGTTGTAAAGTTAGAATCTAGAATGGTGGTCATGGCCCGCTTGTAGCCTGAATCAATAGCATTAATGGGCTTCATGCCTGCGCGAATTTCTTCCTTGATTCGTTCATAAATCAACACATTAGCGTCTACAGCCATACCAATGGTTAGGGCAATACCTGCAATACCTGGCAGGGTTAAGGTTGCCTGCAAAACAGACAAACCTGCAAACAATAATATGAGGTTGAAAATAAGGGCAATATCTGCAAATAAGCCAAAAGTTGCATAAGACGCAATCATAAACACAGAAACCATAATGAAGGCTAGTATGGTTGCCTTCTGCCCATCCCGAATAGAGTCTGCCCCAAGGCTTGGCCCTACGGTTCTTTCCTCAATTACCTTCAAAGGCGCAGGCAAGGCACCCGCACGCAAAATGGTGGCTAATTCATTGGCTTCTTTTACGGTAAAACTTCCTGTGATTTGGCCACTTCCATCGGGAATAACGCTTTGAAACACAGGGGCGCTAATAACCTTGTCATCTAAAACAATGGCAAATTGTTTTTTTAAATAGTCACGGGACATGTCTGCAAATTTTTTGGCTCCCAATGAATTGAATTTTAAGCTGACAGCTGTTTGGCCATATTCACCAAAGGTTGCCTGGGCGTCAATAAGGGTTTCGCCTGACACCATAACCTGTTTTTTTACAGCAATATATACAACTTGACCATCGCGCATGACCTCTGCTAAGTAATCGCTGCCAGGCGGGGGGGTCACACGGGGAGGACTGTCTAAAGTGCCTGGAATGGGGGGAACGCTGGCATCGACCAAACGAAAACTCATCTTTGCCGTTTTTCCAATTAAACGTTTGACTTCCCCTGGGTCTTCAACTCCAGGAAGTTGCAAAATAATGCGGTCTGTTCCTTGACGCTGAATGGTGGGTTCCTTTGTGCCAGATTCATCCACACGACGACGTACTACCTCTATAGACTGGTCAATAATCTGCTTTGTGCGCAGTTCGGCCGTTTCTTCGGAAATGGAAGCCGTTACCTGAAGGCCATCCATACGAATATCCAAACCCTTGTCTGCTTCTTGCAAAATTTTTCTAGCTTTTTCCAAATCATCAGCTGACCTTAGGGTGAAGGTAAGCAAGGGGCGGGCGCCCTTTGCATCAACCAACAGTCCTGCGTAGCCTATTTGTTGGGTCCGTAAACGACTGCGTGTTTCATCTAAAAGATTTGACAAATAATCTTTCGATACGGTTTTTAGGTCCACTTCCAACTGAAGATGTGACCCCCCACGAAGCTCTAGCCCCAAATTAATGGTTTTTTGAAGCCAAAAGGGCAAAGTCTGAACTGTTTGAGGTGACAAAACATTAGGTGCTGAAAAAAGGAGGCCCAAAAAGCAAACCCCCAAAACACACCATACTTTCCAACGGGAAGTGGTTAACATAAAAACCCCCTATTTCTTCTTAGCTTTTGAAGCTGTTGTTCCCTTTGTCTTTTTTGCAGTAGCCGTTTTCTTGGCGGGCTTTTCTTCTGCAGTCTCGGTGCTGCTTACAAGGGGTTCAGCACTCACAGGTTCAGTTTTGGACAAAACCTCTGTAATGGCAGCTCGCAACAAACGTACTTTTACACTGTCATCAATTTCTAGCTGAACTTCTTGGTCACTGACGATTTTTGTAATGGTGCCCATAAGGCCGCCTACGGTTGCAACACGGTCTCCGCGACGCAAAGCATTCAGTGTTTGTTGATGTTCTTTTGCCTTCTTTTGCTGAGGGCGCAAAATCAAAAAATAAAAAATCACAAAAATAATAATAATTGGCGCAAAGCCCATAATGTCGAAAGCTGGATTCATTTCTCTATCTCCTAATAACTTAATAATAACTTTTTTACGGTAAAACTGTAATGGGGTCCAGGGGTTTTAAGTTTTGGTCACGAATTTGGAAATACAACTGGGTTTCTTTCACCGCACCTGTTTTTCCTGTGCGCCCTAAAACACCAGCCCTTTGAACCACATCACCTGTTTTTACGGATGCTTCACTGAGGTGGGCATAAATGGACATTTTTCCGTCAGGATGCTTTAAAACCACCATGTTGCCATAAGCAGTTGGGTGGGCGCCTGAGGCTTTTACAACCTTTACTGTGCCTTCTGCTGTGGATCTTACAGGAATGTTGGCTGGAACCTTAATGTTAATTCCTTCGCTAATGCTGCCGTCGGGCAATTTTTGGCCAAAATTCTGGATAACATCCCCTTTGACGGGCCATTCGTACGTAACGGCATGGGTTGCACCACGCACAGTTTCTGTAGCGGGCGTAGACGTTGTGTTTGTGGGATTGACGGCCTGAGCACCGGTTGTCTGACTACCATCTGCTAGTGTGTCGGTGACCCCATCAGCATTTGGCAGTTTTTCTAAAGAATCTGGAGATGCAGAGGAAGCATCATCTAAGGGCTTCACCGTAATTTCAGAAGATTCAGTTGATGAGGACCCTTCCTGATTTTTTACGCTTACTAAAAGCCGCTGGCCAATGATTAAATTATACGGCTCCCTGAGACGGTTAAGGCGAATAAGCTCGCCATCTTTCATAGCATAAAGCTTAGAAATACTGTCTACGGTGTCGCCCCTTTTCACAATGTGGTAAGGGCTTGCACGCCGTGCATAAACAATTTCCGCAGGGGCGGGTGGGGCCTCTTCCTTACGAGAACACGATGTTCCCAAAAGAAGGACAGATGCCAAAATAATAATTGAACGATTGTACGTCATGGATTAAAAACTCCCTGCAATACATTAAAAGTTGGTGAATGGGTTAAGTCTAAGCATAAGGGTGTTACGGATATATATCCATCCATAATTGCCTCTAGGTCACTTCCTGCCTTGGGGATGGCACAGTCTTCGTATCGTTCTTCTGCAGAACCAATCCAGTAATAAGGCTTCCCCCGTGGGTCTACACACGATACAAGATTGTCTAATATTTTCCGATTTCCAAGACACGTTATGCGAACACCCTTAACTTTTTCACTGATAACGTTAGGAAAATTCACATTCATTAAAACCTTATGAGGAATGCCTGCTGCTTGTATTTTTTTGATAATATCACAGGCGTGATTTTCAGCTGTGGACCACTTAGCAGGCTCAGGGCGGCTAGTCACCTGACTTAGGGCGATAGATGGAATGCCTAAAAGGGTTGCCTCCATGGCGGCTGCTACTGTTCCTGAATAGGTCACGTCTTCAGCGCTGTTGCCGCCATAATTTATGCCAGACAATACTAAATCAGGTCGCATTCCCTTCATAAGATGATGCACAGCCACCAAAACACAATCTGTTGGGGTGCCTGTAATCCCAAAAGTTTTTTCCTGGATTTTGTTGATACGCAAGGGTTTTTGCAAAGTGATGGAATGACTGGCGCCACTTTGGTCAACTTGCGGTGCCACAACCCAAACATCATCACTTATGGTCTGGGCAATTTTTTTTAGAACACTAAGGCCTTCGCCGTGAACGCCATCATCGTTTGTTAAAAGAATACGCATATAAAACTAAAAAACTGTTTTTTTATCTTTTGTACTTCTTTTTTAAGAAAAATACTACTCCAATCACTTGGTGCTGGGAATAGCTGTTGAGCATTGGCTTTGTTACCCTTTAATCTTGGATATGGCATGGGGCTATTTTTATGCCATAATAATTACACTTTTAATAAAATTATCATAAAGCATGCTTTTTTACCTTTTCTACACCTGCTTAATTAGTTTTGCTGTTTCTGCGTGTGTTTTGGGTGTTCGTTATGTTCGCAAGCTAAGGGCTGTAAATCGTAAGCTGCAGCTTGAACATAGTATGGCCAGCTTTTTATATGCAAACATGAGCTGTTGTTGGTGTTATTGGTATGAGGGGGACTCTTTCGTTCAAAGTTCCCAGAAGTTCAAGGAACTTTTTCAGCTTGACCCTATGGCGTCTGTTCATGTGCATGATGTGTTGGGGTTGTTTGGGGAGTCGCCTTTTGAATCTTTTCAGCGGGCATTAAATCACCTTATAGACTATGGTGGTGAATTTACCCTGCAGAGTATGTTGAAAAATGCCACTACGGTTATAGAGATTCACGGTCAGTGCCTACGGGTTCCTTCGGATGGATATGCCTTTGAAGATGATCCATCTCTTGATCAAGGGTCCCCCCATCGTCGTATTATTGTTCTTATTTTTAATGATGTTACCATGAGTGCGCAAGAAAAGCTGGCCCAGCAAACACAGCAAAAAGAAAGGTATGTAGAGCTAGAGCTTTTGCGCGCAATTATGAATTCTGTTCCTATGGCTTTGTGGTACAGGGATGCTAAGGGCCGTATTCAATACTGTAACAGTGTGTATGCCAATGCTTTGGAGACAACAGCTCATCGGGTGATTGCAGAAAATAGGGAACTTGTTGAAAATAACGCTAAGCACAATACCTATGCTCTTTTTCAGCAAGCCATTGACACAGGCCAGTCTCAGGTGGTTCGGACGCACACTGTTATTGCAGGCCAGCGGCGTCTTATGGAGATTTCTGAAATTCCTTTGCCAGAGCGATGCACCATTGGGTACGCCCTAGATGTAACAGAGGTGGAGGAGGTGGAAGACGATTTTCTAAACCACCGCAAGGCCTTTCATGAGGTTTTGGACCAAATTTCAACACCTATTGCTATTTACGCAGCTGATACGCGGCTTACATTTTTTAACCAATCGTATGTTAAATTGTTTGAATTTGATGAATCTTTCTTATACAGCCAACCTACACTCAGCGAAGTTCTGGAGGATTTGCGTGCGCGGCGCCATTTGCAGGAGTATCGTGATTTTCCAGCCCACAAAAGGGAGCGGCTGAGTTTATTTAAAAATTTATTCCATCCCATTCATGAAACCATTGATCAGCCGGATGGTCGTACTTTACGCATCATGATTACGCCTTATCCATTGGGGGGGCTATTATATATTTTTGATGATATTACGGATAAGCTGACTCTAGAGCGGGGATACAACACCCTTATGGCAGTGCAGCGCGAAACTTTGGATCATTTGTATGAAGGGGTTTTGGTATTTGGTTCTGATAATCGCCTACGCCTTAGCAACCCAGCCATGGGTAGAATTTGGCACCTAAGTGATGAAAAGCGGGAAATGGGGCGCCATATTAACGATGTTCTTAAGGATGTGAGTCATTTGTTTCATGAGCAGGCCGAAAGTAAGGTGTGGCGCAAACGCATGACTGAAATTGTTAGCCTGCGTAAACCTCAAAAGGGTAGTTTTTCCCTCAGAAATGACCAGGTTATTGACTATACGTACGTGCCCTTGCCTGATGGTTCCCATATGATGAGCTTTGTTGATGCTTCTGACCGTTGGCGTTTTGAACAGTCTTTAAAGGATCGCACAGCAGCGTTAGAGCAGGCTGATCACTTAAAGTCTAATTTTATTTCCCACGTTTCTTATGAGTTACGTTCGCCATTAAATACCATATCAGGGTTCAGTGAAATTTTGATGAACCAGTATTTTGGCCCTCTTAATGAACGACAGTTAGATTACTGTGGTGGCATTCGGGAGTCATCTGAGCAGTTGATTAGTTTGATTAATGATATGATTGACCTAGCCAGTATTGAGGCTGGAACTTTTAACCTGCAATGTCAGGAGATTTCCCTAGAAAAATTCCTAACCAGTGTTCTTGCATTGGTTCATAACCGCGCTAATGACCAGGGATTGGAAATAAGGGTTGAAAATACCTGTACTCAACGTACTGTTTTTATTGATTCTCGGCGCCTAAAGCACTCCCTATTTAATGTATTAAGTACGGCTATTAAATTTACGCCCAGTGGTGGTCGTATTACGCTTAAGGTTCAAACGTGTGCAGATGATGAACGTTTTTTTAAAATGACTGTGGAAGACACAAGTGGCGATAGTTCTGTGGCGCAAAATAAATATCGTACGGCAGATTTAGGTTTTGCCTTGGTTCAAAAGCTTGTAAAACTTCATGGAGGCACTCTTCGGGTTGACACAACACAAGAAGGTTCTCAGGTTTCTTGCCATCTTCCCATGGGCGAAAAACAGAAAAAACTGGGTGATGATAATGGAGGAATGCTCAATAGAGAAGGTGAGTAAGGCGGGGGTTGGTTATGCAATTTTTTTTCAAAAAAACATGAAAAAACTTTATTCCGTTAACTTTTTGTTAAGGGTTTCTATGGTAAAAAGGTATCAAGGACCAAGTGGTGGTCATGGACTGAGTGCGGTCTGTGGACGTATATCTGAGCTTTTTCTTCGTTATGAAGATGAGAGTTTTTTTCCTGGGGTCCTTAGGAACTGTCGTTACGTTTTTTTGGTGCATGTTCTAGACATGTGTGAAGGAACGGTTCGCTGCCCCCTCTCGGGCAGAACTCTAGATGTTAACTTTTTTTAAAGGTTTTCTACAGAGGCGGTAGAGATATGCGTTTCGTGGTGGTGGAGGCGGAGGCCAAGGCACTGGGTTGGGTCGAACGGAGGCCCCATCCCGAAGGG
>JBIKLN010000041.1:0-7254 GCA_044359765.1 Patescibacteria group bacterium
ACGAGTCCCAAGCTTTTTGGGGTCTATTTGGGCAGTCTATGTGTGACCGCAATCCATCTATTGGCTTATTGAAGGATTTTTGTATTGACCAATACAACGAAGCCCTCAGGTCTTTTGAGAGAGAAAAAGAGGTAAAGCGTCAGGCCCACATACGAACCTTAGCAAAGTGGAGAGAGGAGCGTGTTTCCAACCTTGAAAGAGAAGCAGAGGCAAAAGTTAAGGAATCACTGAGGGACCTTGGGCCCACTGCCTCAGCTTCTTATACGGACCCCCAAGAACAAGAAATTGTGCGGTATCATTTTTCCAGCTATCTTGATGTGTTATCTGCACGCCTGGAAGCCCAGGAACTGGAATTGTCTGCCTTAAGACCTCTCACAGGTCGGCTCGATGCTTTAGAACGAGATCTTGTCGCCCTTAGGACCGCTCCTTCAAGAACAGGGGAAGGGGATGGAAGGGGTGGTTATTCTGTTGGGGGAGGCGGTAGATCAGGAGCTGCCCCCGTGGCTCGACCTGTGCTCTCTGCCATACCAGATATAGCCCGAGGCCATGAGGAGCTTTATGAGCGATTCATAAGAGGCAAGCTTGTGTATAAACCCAACATCGATGGCAGAGGCATGGTGGAGGTTCCAATCAGCAGTCTTGGAAACCCACTTGACGGTACCTTTGACCTGTCCACCTTTGGTGATACAAGCCGCCACCTCAGAATTCACACAGGCTATAAAAAATGCAAAATTGCCGCCAATTCAGATAAAGTGGAAATTTGGGTATGTCCTCATTTTTTAGGGGCAATTGCTCCCCAGTTTCGCCACATTATGAGGCAATGGGAAAGTCCCATTGCCTATTTCTGGACCTGTGGCAGTCACGATGTTGCTACTGATAATTTTGATTACTTACTCAAGACAGAATTTTGTATGAATAATGAATTAAATAATTATGAAAAATACGCACATCGTTCCTTTGGATATGTGCGCGGCTATCGCCCTCCTCTAATTTTGTTTTATTTTAAATTTTAATCAATGAAAAAAATAGACGATCCCAAACTACTCCTCACTTTTAAGAAGTGGGGAGGTAGTATATAGTGTGATCTGGAAGGAGCGGTACTAAACATTTTTTAGTATGTTCTCTGGATGCTTATGATTTGATCAACCGAGTGGGCTGCGTAGGGGCGATGTGTAATAATAATTTTTGTCATTTCAGGAAAAAACTTTTGGATATTATTTTGGATAATAGACTCTGTTTCGTTATCTAACGATGCAGTGCTTTCATCAAAAATACAAATTTTAGGTTTTCTAAGAAAAAAACGTGCAAGAGATAATCTTTGTTTTTCTCCTCCAGATAACTTTAACCCCCGATCTCCAACAATTGTATTAAGCCCAGAAGGAAGCTTTTTGACAAAATCAAGAAGATGCGCATTATCTAAGGCATTTTCAATTTCAGTAAGAGACGCTTCAGGACGTACAAATTGAATATTTGCATAGATCGTATCATTCAATAAGTAGCTTTCTTGAGAAACCCAACTGACTGTCTCATAAAGAGATTCCAAAGATAGCTGTTTTATATTGATTCCACCGACAAGAATTTTTCCTGCTGTTGGGTCATATAATCTCAGAAGCAATTTTGCTATGGTTGATTTTCCAACTCCTGTTGAGCCTACAATCAAAGCAGTTTCACCTTCTTTTATTTTAAAAGATATATTTTGTAATATATTCCTGTTGTTATATCTAAAAGAGACGTTTTCAAAACGTACTGAGAAACTCGATCCATTCAAGAGGATAGGATTTTTTATTTCTTTGATTTCATTTGGTGTCAAAAGCAGTTCAATTACCCCCTTTATATCAAGAAGTGCCTTTTTTATATTTTGGATAACTTGGCCTAATATGCCAATGGGAATAATAAATTGCAAAATGTATCCGTTAAATAAAATAAAATCCCCAACGGTTAAAGATCCCTTCAAAACACCTTGACCAGTAAGATACGTAAGAAAAGAGAATCCAATCCCTAAAATTAAAGATTGTGCTACATGAGAAAGATAATATTTTGTAAGAAAAGTGATTTCAGCAACTTCACGTTTTTTTAGTTCCTTCTCACATGTTTGAATGGCTAATTCACGTTTTCCAAAAACCTTAATCGCTTCATAATTTGAAATCCAATCTGTAATGACACCATCAACGCTTTGATCGATATCATTAGCTTTCTCACGCTCCTTTAAGTTACCCTTCATAAAGAAACACGTAAAGATAAAAAAAATTGCCAATATTCCTGCCATTAAGAGGCTATATAAAAAGGGATAAAATTTATATATTAAAATAATAACAAATAAGAACTCTAAAATTGTTGGAACAACATGAAAGAACAATCCAAGAACAATGCTAGGCATATCTTTCTGAGACCTTCTTATAATGTTAGTTAAAGCTCCTGGTTTTTGGTTAAGAAAATAGCTATGAGAAAGGCTGTAAAAATGAGACAAAACTTTTATACCTAAAACAAAAGTCATGCGTTGTTCAATTTTACAAACTAGAAGGGCGCGCAGATCATGGGAAGCTTGACTAATCATCCAAACTAAGCCGTAAGAAAGTAAAATCAAAGCGATTGAAAGGTGGCTCTGAAAAGAAAAGGAGTCTACTATTCTCTTAAGAAGAAGAGGGACCGATAAGTTAGACAAAATTCCAATAACTAACGCGAACAGAGAGAAGAAAAAACTCCACCGCATTCTAGTGTCGCTAAACGTAACAGAAAGAATTTCTTTAAGGCAATGTATATAATGTTTAGGGTTTATTTCCTGTTTCATTCTTCATCCCAATAATTAAGAAATAGCTCAATTGAAGCTAGATTTGCGAAGGGCTCTATATGTTTAATATCACCATTGCTAATTAATAAAATCGTTTTGTGCAGATCATCTTTATCAACAAAGCCTTGTTTTACTAATTTTCCCTCTAAGCAAAGCCCAAGAACAAAATCTAAGTTTTCTTTAACCCCCAATTGAAAAATTCCTGTTGTTTGGCCTTTATCCCGCCTCCAAACAGTTTCAGTATTGAAACGCTCACCGACAGACTGGCGCAGAGGGTATCGGTCATATCCTTTATTAAAAAGCTCGTAAGTTGGAAAAGAAAGAGCAAACTCGACAACAGGCTCATAAAGAAAAGGGTAGTAAGTTGGATTTATTGGATCTATCTCTGCATGAATAGAGGCAAGACCTTCATAAAGTGCGTCTATCTGGTCATATTTTCCAGGAAGAATTCGAGACGGTAAATACTCGTAAATGGGGTGTTTGAAATCTGAGGAAGATTGTTTGATTAAATCTTGTTTAACCCACTTTGGATTTTCATATTGAGAATCCTTGGCATGCCTCTTGTCCAAGCGTCTAGATAAAAAATAAGAATATAAACTTGCTATGTTATTTCCAAGAGTAGGGGAAAAGGAGTCTCTATAAAAATATGTTATATCATCCAGTTTCGCTTTAAAACCTATTAATCCTCTTTCTAAAATATAATCAGCTACAGATTTTCGAGTAGGAGGACACATAAAAATATGGTCACTACCATGACCACTTAGAAAAATACAAGAACCATCTGACGGAATATAGTCGGATATTTTCTCTGCTAGTCCTAAAGTGATTAACCCAGAAAGTGGTTTATTTGGTTTAAGGAACGGATTTTTATAAGCAACGCTAAAAGGAAGTGGGTTAGAAACATCCACTTCCATAAGCTCAACTCCAGTTTCTTGGCAAACTTTTCGAGCATAAACGAGTTCGTTAGATGATTTAATGTTCGCATGAAAATAATTTTGAGCAGTTAATATCTGATCTTTATTTTTAATAGAGTTGAGGCAATATAGAAGAGAGGAGGAGTCAAGACCACCAGAAAGACTCACGCATATATTTTTGTAAGGCTCAATAAGTGGTTTTAGAGTTGTCTGCATAACACCTACAGCTCCTGCTTCTTTGCGAGGAAAAGCTTTTTCATAAGAACGAAGAGGATCCCAAAAAGGCTCAGTTCTCCTCCCATTTTTTCCAATTTTTAAACAGCATCCAGGTGGCAGTTCGTAAATCCCCATAAAGGAAGTCATCGTAGCACTACTATTACCGTAAAGCAAATACGAGCACAAATATATCCAGTTATACTCTGCTTTCTTCTGTAAAATTTTAAAAATAAGCTCAATATCGGACGAGAATAGAACATTACCATTGGGAAAAACATGGTAAAAAAATGGAAGTTTACCCGCTAAATCAACTACAACATCACATTGATCATCATGATTATTAATATAGACGTAATTTCCCCATATTTTTTTTAATAAATCTTCCTTACTTGCAAGAGATAAACTTTGAAAATCCTCCTGATCAAAGGTACAGGGTTTGTCTTTGTCAAAAACACGCCCCATAATAATAGCGAATTCGTTTTCCAAAACGACATCCATATCTTGTCTATTTGATCGCTTTCCGTAACAAAGGATCAAAGGACCTTTCTTGATTATCGCTGGAAATGTGTAGGATGCAATGATAGAGCTGATTGTATCAGTAATACCATCAACTCCACAAAAATCAAAGATACCAGCATAAATCATATTTTAAACTTTCTGAAGGGTTCGTTTAAAATAATAGCCAACCCCTCCCTTAAATCCTGTGAATCCATGATCACTTTTCCATCACATTCGACCCAAGCGTGAGCCATAAAAGGGTAATTTTGAACACCAACCTCAAGGTTGCACTTCCATTTTCTCTTGAGAGCCAGAAAAACAAACGTCATAGCCCACTCCAAGCACTTTGTTCTTCTGGGATAAATAAGGCACGCTTTGTTGACTATTCTGGCAAGGTCATCTAGTTCTGGTGTAGTGGGAATTATATAGTTTGATTGAATTTTATGTGCTTTTTTGATTAATTGAATTGCTCGATAAAAGCCTCTGATCTGTATACAGAAATGCACTTTTACAAGAGTTATCAAAGCTTCCAATACGAGCAAATTTAATTTTGCTTTCTTGCCATCTAATGGTAACCGCCAGTCCACGTTTGAAACACCCTGAGAGTCACTTTTCTGATCAATACAATAGGGATAAAGTTCCACTTTTTTTTCAATAATACCGTCGCTAATAAGCATTTCTAAATCTGTCTTATTATCAGAAGTTGGAGAGAAAGAACTTTTCGAATATGACACACCAACAAGCCCTAACAGCAATTCCGAAAGCTGCTTGGAACAAATTATATACTTATCTCGTTTCGCATCTAACAAAATAAGCTCGTCTCTAAACTGCGATGCGTACACATGCTCACAAAGATGGTAACTTTCGAATGGCAAGATACTTAACCTCCAACCTCTAATGCTGTCTAGCAAAAAAGCTTACAGCTCAACAATTTTTTCACAAGAAAATGGATTTTGAAAACCTAAAAAAGAGGGAGCGACACTGTCTTGAATCCCAAAAAAAAACGAGTTTTTGAGGGGCTTTTTTAAAACCTGTTAAGTTGGCCCCTCTTGCTATCATAAGCAGTAGATCTTTGCTCCCAACAACTTAGTTGTAGTGGGTAGGCCGTTGTACAGTCGTCCCTTCTCTATAACCTCTGAGATGTCCTCGGGTTGCTTGACTTGCCGGAATCTCAAGAGCCTGGAGTTTTTCTAACTGCTTTACCTGGTCAGTCTGACCAAGTTTAACTGCCTCTGATCCAGCCTCAAATAAACTTAATACACGGGTAATTTTTTTATACATTTTATACGTCCTTTTTTTTAAGTTAAAATACAGTTAGAAGAGGAACAGGCGACGCATCTGCACAAAGAAACGAATTATATAATTCGCTCCATGCACGCAACATGACTTTCACCTGGAATTCTATCCAACTGAAAAAAAATATAGCATAATATTTTTTTAGTTGTAAAGTCTAATATTTTCTACTTGTACGTCAGACCCTACGAATGAATTAATTTTAGTTAAAGTTTAGTATATTGTGGCATTTTGGAGAGGTTTCAAAATGCTAGAAAAGCTGATAGAAAGATATATAGAAGATCCCCGAAGTAAGCGTCAGAAGATTTACCGATTATACGACATTATAGGTTTATCCTTGGTTGCCATATTAAGTGGCGAGACGAGCTATACTGGCATAGAGGAGTTTGGACATCTTCATGGAGAGGATCTTAGGACTTATTTTAATATTGATGGGATTGCCTCTCATGACACGATTCGTTTGATATTTGATCGTATTAATCCGGGGGATTTTTTAAACTTATTTCAAGAACTCTTAAAAGGGATGCGTATTAAAGAAGGTCAAGATACGATTGCCATTGATGGGAAGACAATCTGCAACAGTGGTTTGAGCCCGCTTCATATTGTGAGTGCTTGGAGTTGTGAGAATCGGCTTATTATCGGACATCAAAAAACAGGCGGCAAAGGAACAGAAATTAAGGGAATTAAAGATATTTTAGACTGTTTGGATATTGAGGGTCATATTGTGACCACCGACGCGTTGGGGTGCCAGAAAGAGATTACGGAAAAAGTCATTGCAAAGGGAGGGGATTATGTGTTGCAAGTGAAGAAAAATCACCCTGCTCTGCTTGAGACCATCCAGCTGTTTTTTCAGGATTGTGAATCTGAAAAGAAGCAAACCCTGTCTGTGGATAAAAAGCGGGGTTGGGTCCATGAAACACGCACAACAGTGTGTGAAGATGTGGATTTTTTGAAACAAGCCCATGGAGGATGGAAGGATATTCGTTCTGTGATCCAACTTGAAAAAATATTAACGAAGGGCCATAAAACATCTCGGGAAAAGCGTTTTTATATTTCGAGTCTTTCACAAACCCCGTCAAAACTAGAGCGATGCATTACTAACCATTGGGAAGTTGAAAATAATGTGCACTGGGTCCTGGATGTACGATTTAACGAGTACAAATCTTGCATCAGATCTTCTCACGCTGCCGAAAACATGAATCTTGTTAAGAAAATAGCCACAAATATTTTCTACGTTATCCAAGCTCAACAACCCAAAACAACATCCCTAAAAACAATCCAAAGACGATTCTCGAAACCTTCTGTGGCCGCTTCTATGATGAAAATTTACCTAAAATTAATTCATTCGTAGGGTCTGACTTGTATGTAAGAGCAAATTGATAATGTCCGCTTAAGCAAATTAGAAATGTCCTAATTTGTATACTGCCCCCCATTGTCAAGAACACTAAGCAGCTAAATTTAAGGAGAGTTTTGTTTTCTTTTTCATATTTTTCTGCTTAGATTTTGTTGTTGTTGAGCTTGTGAAATTGTGGATAACATTTTTAT
>JBIKLN010000042.1:0-6984 GCA_044359765.1 Patescibacteria group bacterium
ACGTCCACAGACCGCACTCAGTCCATGACCACCACTTGGTCCTTAACATATTTTTACCATAGAAACACTTAACAAAAAGTTAACGGAATAAAGTTTTTTCACATTTTTTGAAAAAAAAAATCTGTCGTCAGAAACTGAAACATTTATATGAAATACGAAGGGTTTGAAGGACTACACGCAATTAAGTTGATTTTATTAAAATTTTTTATTAGAGTTTTTCAAGCGTTTTTCGAAGGTTTTATGTACTTAAATGATTGGTTTGGTTCTTCTCGCTCATGGTCGTCTTGGTGATGAGTTTTTAAATGTATTGCAAACAATCGTGGGGCCCTTGGAAAATATTGCAACCGTAAGTTTTGAGGCTGAAAAAGACCTAGAGGCCCAAACCCTAAAGATTGAGGAAAAGATCAAGTCAGTGGATGGGGGGCAAGGTGTTATTTTAGTAACAGATTTATTTGGTGGCACCCCTTCTAATTTGGCCATTTCCTTTCTTAGTCTTCAAAATGTTGAGGTGATCGCAGGCATGAGTTTGCCCATGCTGCTCAAACTTACTTCCTGTCGAGGGCTAAGCTTGAAAGAAGCCGTTTCTAAAGCCAAAGAATCTGCCCAGCAGTCCATCCATGTCCCTTCTTCCATTTTACGCACAGAAGCGTCTTTAGGGCCAACCATTGCACCCGTTGCGTAGATTAGAAATTGTTGTTCAAAACCCATCAGGCCTCCATGCTCGGCCTCTTAGCAAGGTTGTATCCATTGTGGAAGCTTGTCAAAAGCCCGCTTACCTTGTTTACAATGGCAGCCGTTGTTGTGCCTCATCTATTTTGGACATGCTTTCTTTATGCATTCCTTGCGGCGCTCAGGTCGTGTTTGAGGTAGAGTTAGTAGACGAAGCCGCATTGAACCGCCTTAAGGCCTTAAATGATGAAGGCACTTTATAGTAGCTCAGATAAGCTCAATCTTCATGCCCTCATCGCTTTATCCTTGATTTTTTTGCTTTAAAAGTTTTTAGTCTAAATTAAACTTAATTTTTGGTACCAAAAAATAAAAAACATTCATCAGTAGGGACTTTCATATTGTCAAAAAAACTTGTAATTGTTGAATCACCCGCTAAGGCAAAAACAATCAATCGCTATTTAGGAAATGATTTCACCGTGTTGGCCAGCTATGGTCATATTCGTGATTTACCCGCCAAAGACGGTTCTGTTTTGCCCAATGAAAATTTTTCCATGACCTGGCAGGTAGATTCCCGTTCAGAAAAACAGCTGAAAGATATTCAGCAGGCTTTAGAGGGTGCTGAAACCCTTTACCTAGCAACGGACCCTGACAGAGAAGGGGAAGCTATTTCTTGGCATGTGCAGGAGGTTCTCAAAGAACGAGGAGTCCTTAAAGACAAGGCTATCCATCGTATTGTTTTCCACGAAATTACACAAACAGCTGTTCAACAGGCCTTAAAAACACCACGCAGGGTAAATAGTGATTTGGTTCAGGCTTATTTGGCCCGTCGTGCCCTGGATTATTTGGTTGGGTTTACCTTGTCGCCTGTTTTGTGGCGCAAGTTGCCAGGCTCTCGTTCAGCTGGCCGCGTGCAGTCTGTCGCCTTACGCATGATTGTGGAGCGGGAACAAGAAATAGAAGCTTTTAAAAACCAAGAATACTGGAGCATTGAGGGCCTATTCCACACCCCCAAACACCAACCGTTCACAGCACGGTTAACCAGCTATCACAGTAAAAAACTTGATAAGCTAGCCATTTCCTGTGCTGAAGATGCCAATAAAATGGTCACATGGCTTAAAGCCCAGGCTTTTCATGTGGCAGATATGGAAAAAAAACAGGTAAAACGTCACCCTGCGGCCCCCTTTATTACGTCTACTTTGCAGCAGGAGGCTGCGCGCAAACTGGGTTTTACAGCCAGCCGCACCATGCAAGTAGCCCAAAAATTGTATGAAGGGGTTGACATAGGGGGCGAAACCACGGGTCTTATTACGTATATGAGAACGGACAGCGTAACCCTATCTAACGATGCCATTCATGCCACGCGTGCTTATTTAGATAAGGCATATGGTGCATCGTATGTGCCCTCAAGTCCCCGCACCTACAAAAGTAAAGCCAAAAATGCCCAAGAAGCCCACGAAGCCATTCGCCCTACCGATGTTTACAAAAAACCCCAAGATGTGGCCAAATACTTGGATGATTCCCAGCTAAAGCTATACGACCTTATTTGGAAACGTACTGTGGCATGCCAAATGGAAAGCGCTTTGTTTGACCAGGTGGCTGTAGACATTCACAGTCAAGACAAAACGGCCACCCTACGGGCCACAGGGTCTACCCAGGTGTTTGACGGGTTTTTACGCGTTTATCAAGAAGGTACAGATGACGAAACAGATGATTCAGAAGGTATTTTGCCTCTAATGAATGTGAATGACCCTCTTGAAACGCAAGATATTACACCAACACAGCATTTCACCCAACCGCCGCCCCGATATACGGAGGCAAGCCTTGTGAAAAAAATGGAAGAATTGGGTATTGGCAGGCCGTCCACTTATGCGTCCCTTATTCAGGTTTTGCAAGACCGTGACTATGTGCGCCTGGAAAAAAAACAGTTTATTCCTGAAGATCGTGGACGTTTGGTTACGTCGTTTTTAAGCCATTTTTTTAAAAAATATGTGGAATACGATTTTACCGCCAACTTGGAAGAACAGCTGGACGAAATTTCTTCAGGTCATCTGCCCTGGCAAACAGTTTTGGAAAATTTTTGGAAGGATTTTTATGAAACTGTAGAACATATGGGCCCTGTGCGCATTACGGAAGTTATTGAAAAATTGGAAGAAGACCTGGGGGCATACCTATTTCACGGCGCACCTAAAGATCAGCGTCATTGTCCACTCTGTAAAGAAGGCCAGCTAAGCTTAAAATTAGGAAAATTTGGTGCATTTTTAGGGTGTTCCAATTACCCCACGTGCAAATATACACGCCCCATATCTGCCACAGAAGGTGGACAACAGGAATCTAACGAACCCACCGTTTTAGGCCAAGACCCCATAAGCGGGGCAACCATTACGGTGCGTTCGGGCCCTTATGGCCCTTACTTGCAGTGGGATGGGGAAGAACAGACCACCCCTGTTGTTGTGGAGGAAGAACCCAAAAAAGGAAAAAAGAAAAAAGCCCAGGCACCAAAGCCAAAACGGGTAAGCTTAGCGCCAGGTATGGACATTACCCATATAACTTTAGATCAGGCCATGCTTTTGAAGGACCTTCCAAAAAGTATTGGTTTGCATCCTGAAACAGGGCAGGACATGAAGATTGGAATTGGCCGATTTGGCCCCTACATAAAGCATGAAGACCTATTTGTTTCCATTCCAAAAACAGATTCTTTTTTTCATATCACCATAGAACGAGCGGCAGAGCTTGTAACGCAAAAGAAAAATAAGCCCGCTCGACCGTCCAAAAAGGTGGTAAAAAAAAAGGCGGCGCCTACCAAAAAAGTAAGGGCTAAGAAGGCCTAAGGTGAGTTCCCTAAAACAGCTGACAGAGCGTCTACAGGCAGCAGGTATTCATAACGCCCCCCGTGAAGCACGCCTATTAGTGTGCCACGGGGTTGGGTGTTCGTATGAAAGTTTGCTGTTTGACAACACTTACACCCTAACCCCTCAGCAGATGGATGTGATAGAGCCCCTGATGCAGCGACGGTTAAACCACGAACCCCTGTCAAAAATCTTGGAAAAACGGGAATTTTGGGGACTTAACTTTAAGGTAACACGCCATACCCTAGACCCCCGACCCGACAGTGAAACTTTGGTGGCTGCTGTTTTAAAAAAGTACCCTGATAAAAAATTACCCCTATCTATTATTGACTTTGGAACGGGTACGGGGTGTTTGTTGCTCAGCTTGTTGCACGAATACCCCGCAGCCTTTGGTGTGGGGGTCGACTTAAGCTTTGATGCCCTAAGGGTTGCTCAAGAAAATGCTGAAAACTTAAAAATGCTGGATCGTTCTGTTTTTGTTAAAGCCAACTGGGGGGACGGGTGTGTAGGACCTTATGACCTTATTATCAGCAACCCACCCTATATTGGAATTCATGAAGCATTAGACCACTCTGTGCGCTTGTATGACCCTCCCCTGGCCCTATTTGCAGAAGATGGAGGCCTGAAAGCCTATGACCAGTTGTTGAGCAGTATAGGCATTTTGTGCCATGCAAAAACCCAAATTTTCCTGGAAATAGGCCGTGGTCAAGAGGCAAAGGTAGAAGCCATCGCCAAGTCTTACAGCTTTCGCCTTATTGAAACCTATACTGACTTGGCAGGTATTCAGCGTGTTTTGCACTTCATCTTAGAAGAGGCGCAGCAGGAGCTATTCTTCCCCGAAGACTAGCCACACGTTGTAACTCTCTATCCATTCCGTGTGCACCAGCAGCTGCGGCCAGCTCATCCCTAGGGGCATAAAGTTTCCCTGCCACCGACTCAACAAAATAGGCATTAACACCAGGTATAGAATTTAACCTAGCTAAAATGCTCGAGGGATCTGAGTCTACAACAGATGCACCATAAAAGCCCTCTACTCCACGAGATTTGATATCATGCAAACCAAAACCGGGTAGAATGTCTGAAGAAACACCCTCACCTAATTCTACAGTTATACGAGTTATACGTTTGGGGGGGATGTAATCTGGCCACAAAGCCGTTGCCCCAAAAACAGATCCAGCTAACAGGGACGTAAATAAAAAAGCAGAACATAGTTTATATTTTTTCATATTTTTAACTCCAAGGTAAAAACCTAATATCTATAGTTATCTCATATTTATTTATGGCTGTCCAGATCTTTACGTCTTTTTGCCTCTAATACTGCAGCATGAGCATTTACACACCCGTAGCCAAATTTTACAGAGTGTCCATGTTCATCGTACTCAGTTACATCCCCTATTTTTCTAGCTGTGGCTTGCAAAATTTCCTTCACCTGCATACCTGTAAGATCAGGGTTTACAGACAAAACAAGGGCAGCAACACCAGAAACCAAAGGGGCAGAGCTTGATGTTCCCCCAAAACTTTCGTAATAATCTCCTCTGCTATTATACCCTCTTGGCCTTCGAACATCACTTGTTAGAATTCCCATTCCACCCACGCCACTAGATGGTGCGCATATGGATACATTCTTGCCAAAATTAGAGTAATCAGACCGCGTATCTACACTTGTGGAGGCAGAAACAGAAATGACATGTGGGTGAGCTGCAAAACCATTAAAAGTTCCCGCTGTCAGATCAACAATATCTCTATTTTCATTTCCAGCCGCAAAAACAATGACACACCCCTTACCGCCCCTGCCACCCGTTGTTGCAATACGAGTAATCAACTTCTCAATGAAGGGTGTTAGTTGATAAAACTTGGCTTCTGCTGACCAACTACAGTTAGTTACATCAGCACCCCTATCTTCAGCCCAACGAAACCAGCAGTCTACATGATCGTCATCCAAAATACCACTCCAACGAATGGGAATAAGCTTTGCCTTTGTGGCTGCCCCTATAATTTCCCCACCGCCATCTATGCCTGTGGCAACGCCTGCCACTGCTGTTCCGTGCCATTCCTTATGCCCGGGCTCTGGCCTATCTCCACCTCGCCCAAAGTCTTGAGGGGAAACAATCTTAGTTGGATCAACTCCAGCCATATCTGGATGTTCCATATCAAAACCATCATCAATAACAGCTATTTTAATCTCCGAAGAACCCAAGCTTTCCATGGCTTCCCAGGCATCTATAACCCGCGCATCAGCACCAGATTTTAAAGACACAGATGTGCCCCTGTGATGCCCTGTATTTCTCAAATGCCATTGATCTGCCATTCTTAGGTCGGTTGGAAGCATAAAAACAGACAGTTTTGCTGGGGTCGCACAGTCGGGTACAGCATGAATTACATTAGGCAAACCTTGCAACCTATGAGAAATCAAAACTGGATCATCAGGGGTTGTCTTGGAAACTGTCACAATAAATTCTAATTCCCCAATAACCTTATCCATCATTAAGCCGTTTTCTGAAATTAGGGACGTACAAACAGCGGGAGCTGTGCCCTCTTCGAATTTTAAATGAATTCTTCCTGTGGGCACAAAAGGCGTACGGTCATCAGGTGATGTATGAAAGACACGAGCCACAATGTTTCCAGTCTCTACAGCATGTGTCTTCACCTCCCTAAAAACATCGTCAAGAGGAGCTGAATCTTTGTAACGAAGAATGGTAAATCCTGCAAGGTGGATGTTTGCATCTGAAAAATTAGCTGCCTTTAGCCCCATTAAGCTATCAAGCTTTACGCCTTCCCCCTCATGCTCGCTTTTCACGGCAATAAGTTCAGGATTTTGGTAATATTTAACCGAGTACCTACCAGCGTTTAATTGGATGATCGGAAAAAGGCTGCACTTCCTGGAACAGCTTCTCCAGAACCAGCAACAGGTTCAGCAGTCCTCACCCTCTTCCTTGATTCTGGCTCTCTTGATTCTGGCTCTTCGCCAAAAGAGCACACTGCAGAAATATGGGCTACGGCTAGCAAGAATATAAATAGTCTAATATTTTTCATGATTTCCTCTAAGTTTTTGTACACGCCTGAGATTTTATCAAAATATCTGTTTATTAAAAGTTGAAAAAAATTTTCCAAACTTAAAAAAACAAAATTACTTAGAAATAAAATCCAACAAAACTGCCACTTTTTTAAAAAAGTATTATCAGAATAGTTGAAACTGTCAACTGACAGTTGAAAAGATTTTGAATTTTCAACTTTTTTAAGAAATTAAATTTTAATTCCTGATAATTTTGGAAGGATTTTAAAAACTCGACCCTAAGCGCCCATCTTTTGGACAAAAAGTTAAGAAATAGTTAAAATCCGCCCCTTTGGGGCCCACCTGAGCCCCGAAAATCATGTGGGGCCCACCCCGCCACACAACCTCGACAAAACGCCTCCTTATCCCTCTCGTTCTTACCCTAATTCAGGCAAGGCCCGACCCAGAGCAAACGAG
>JBIKLN010000027.1:0-22842 GCA_044359765.1 Patescibacteria group bacterium
TTTTGAAAAAAAATTCATTGATTTTCAATGCGAATTCCTGCCTCTGGTTTCCTTTTAATATTTTTTAACTATAGAATAGTGGTTTGAGAGGGTATGGAAGGCCCAAATTATAGGAGTCTTGCTATATCTCTGAACAATAAAAAAACTGACAACCCCATTTTTAATAAGATGAACTTATACATCGGGCAAAAATCATTGCAATATGGCTAAAATATCTGTACCAAAGTAGTATCCTTTGTAAAAAACTTTAAAACGGAAAACGGTAGTTATGGCAAAGAATTCTAAGCCTTTGGGCTCATTTACTAAAGATGGTCTTTTAAAGGCTTATTATCAAATGGTATTAATTCGCCGCTTTGAAGAAAAAGCAGGCCAGTTGTATGGTATGGGCCAAATTGCGGGTTTTTGTCACCTGTACATTGGTCAGGAAGCTGTGGTTGTAGGCTTACAGGCAGCCATGGAGCCCCAAGATACGGTTATTACCAGTTATCGTGACCATGGCCATATGTTAGCCTGCGATATGGACCCCAAAGGTGTTATGGCCGAACTTACAGGCCGCGCAGGGGGGTATTCCAAGGGCAAGGGGGGCTCCATGCATATGTTTAGCCGCGAAAAGGGTTTTTTTGGCGGTCATGGCATTGTGGCAGCTCAGGTTCCCATTGGGGCTGGCATGGCCTTTGCCCATAAATACAAAAAAGACAATGGCGTTTGCCTAACCTATTTCGGCGATGGAGCTGTAAATCAAGGCCAAGTATACGAAGCCTTTAATATGGCAGCCCTTTGGAAACTACCCGTTGTTTTTGTGGTGGAAGACAATCAATATGGTATGGGAACTTCCGTTCAAAGGGCCTCTGCCAATGCTGATTTTTACAAACGTGGCGAACCCTACGGTATTCCTGGTCGTGTGGTAGATGGTATGAATTTATTAGACGTAAAAGACGCCGGTGACTTTGCCATTGGTCATGCCCGATCAGGCCAAGGTCCTGTTTTATTGCACGTAAAAACATACAGATATCGTGGCCATTCCATGTCTGACCCTGGTAAATACAGATCAAAGGAAGAGGTAGAGGCTATGAAAGAAAACCACGACCCCATCGAAAAAATACGCTCCCTATTGCTAAGTGAAAAACTGGCAACAGAGGGCGACCTGAAAGAAATAGACCAAACCATTAAGGCCATTATGGCTGAAACTGTTGAATTTGCCCAAACATCCCCCGAGCCAGATTCGTCTGAGCTATACACCGATGTTTTGATTAATTTTTAAGGAAATTTCAATGACACAAACAATTACTGTTCGTGAAGCTTTGCGCGATGCTATGGCTGAAGAAATGCGCCGTGACCCTTCTGTTTTCGTAATGGGAGAAGAAGTGGCAGAATACCAAGGGGCCTATAAGGTAACCCAAGGCTTATTGCAGGAATTTGGCGCCACAAGAGTTGTAGATACCCCTATTACAGAACACGGGTTTGCAGGCTTAGGTGTGGGCGCTGCCTTTTTGGGCTTGAAACCTGTTGTAGAATTTATGACATTCAATTTTTCCATGCAAGCCATTGACCATATCATCAATTCGGCTGCTAAAACCCTGTATATGTCTGGGGGCCAAATGGGATGCCCCATTGTGTTTCGGGGGCCAAATGGTGCTGCATCTCGCGTTGGTGCCCAACATTCCCAATGTTTTGCCAGCTGGTATGCCCATTGTCCAGGGCTAAAAGTGGTTTCCCCCTATTCAGCTATGGATGCTAAGGGGTTGTTAAAGTCTGCCATTCGAGACCCAAACCCCGTTGTGTTTCTAGAAAATGAATTATTGTATGGCCGCAGTTTTGAAGGCCTAGCAGATGAAGATCATCTAGTTCCCCTTGGTCAAGCTAACATAGTTCGAACAGGTCAGCACGTAACCATTACGGCCTTTTCCATAACTGTGGGCTTCGCTTTAGAGGCCGCTGAACAGCTGAAGAGTGAAGGCATTGAGGCAGAGGTTATAGACCTGCGCACCATTCGCCCCTTAGATACCCACACCATTTTAGAATCGGTTAAAAAAACAAACCGTATTGTGAGTGTGGAGGAAGGCTGGCCTTTCGCAGGTGTGGGGTCTGAAATTGCAGCGTTGGTATGTGAAAATGCCTTTGATTATTTGGATGCCCAGCCTGTACGTGTGACAGCAGAAGATGTACCATTACCGTATGCCGCTAATTTAGAAAAGCTGGCCCTGCCCAGTGTGGAAAAAATTGTGCGTGCAGCAAAAGCCGTTTGCTATCGTTAAAAGGAATTTATTATGCCTGTTCAAATTTTAATGCCCGCCTTAAGCCCCACCATGACTGAGGGAAACCTTGTGAAGTGGCACAAAAAAGAGGGGGATGTTGTGAAATCAGGCCAATTATTGGCGGAAATTGAAACAGATAAGGCCACCATGGAAGTAGAAGCCGTGGATGAGGGCACCCTTGGTAAGATTTTGGTGGCTGAGGGCACAGATAATGTGAAGGTCAATTCGGTAATTGCCCTTTTGCTAGAAGACGGGGAAGACGCCAGTGCCTTAGAAACTTTTACACCTCCCCCCTCTTCGCCTGCCACACCTTCTTTGGCCTCTACTGAAACGGAAAAAGAATCCAAAAACATAAAACCAGAAAACCCCGCACCAACCGTTTCTGATAATTCTACCCGTGTGTTTATAACGCCTTTGGCTAAACGTATGGCAGAACAGGGAAATGTTCCTGTCAGCACCCTTCAAGGAACGGGCCCTCATGGCCGTATTGTAAAGGTGGATGTGGAAAAGGCCTTAAGTTCTAAACCGTCCCCCACTGCCATAGAACCAGCCCTTGGTGGATATAGGGATGTGAAGCTTACAGGCATGCGCAAAGTTATTGCCCAAAGGCTCACAGAATCTAAGACCACTGTGCCCCATTTTTACCTAACCGTTGACTGTGAGATTGATGATCTGTTAACCCTCCGTCAGCATATGAATGCTGGCAAGGTTCCATCTAAATTGTCTGTGAATGACTTTATTATTCGGGCATGCGCCTTGTCCTTAATGGACGTGCCTGAAGCTAACGCATCTTGGCAAGAAACGGCTTTGCGGTATTATGACAGCGCAGATGTGTCTGTGGCTGTTGCCATTGATGGTGGGTTGGTTACGCCAGTTATTCGAAGGGCTCATTTAAAATCGGTGCGCCATATTTCTGAAGAAATGAAGGCTTTGGCTGAAACGGCTCGGGCAGGAAAGCTGGCGCCTGAAGCTTATCAAGGGGGCACTTTTTCTTTATCAAATCTGGGGATGTTTGGCATTAAGAACTTTTCGGCCATCATTAACCCCCCTCAGGCCTGCATCTTGGCTGTGGGTGCGGGGGTAAAACAACCCGTTGTAAAGAACGATCAGCTTTCAGTCGCAACCGTTATGGGGTGCACCTTGTCTCTTGACCATCGTGCTGTAGATGGGGCTGTGGGGGCTCAATTTCTTAAGGTGTTTAAGGAATACGTGGAAAACCCCTACAGCATGCTCTAGGGCCCTTCCCTATGGCCCTACGGCGCTTCTTCACCATGTCTGCCAATGTGCAGAATAACCGAAGCTTGTGGGGCATTGGGTGGATGAGCTTTTTTTGGAGCACGGCCTCCGTTATGGTATTCACCCTGTTACCCACCTTTTTGACAGAAGTTCTGGGAGCTTCCAAAACAAAGGTAGGCATGATTGAGGGGGTGGCCATTTTCTTAGCTTTTTTGGCCAAGGTTTTTTCAGGAGTTCTGAGCGATTATTTAAGGGCACGAAAACCCCTCATTCTGGTGGGGACGGTCATGAGCATTCTGATTAAAATTATGTTTGCCTTAGCCACCAGCATATGGTGGATTTTTGTGGCCCGTTCCCTTGACCGTCTCAGCAAGGGGGTTCGTTCTGCCCCAACAGACGCCCTTATTGCAGATTTGTCTCCTCCCCAACAAGAAGGGACTAGCTATGGCATTCGCTATACCCTTTATACCCTTGGCGCTGTATGTGGAGGGGGGACAGCCGCCCTTCTTATGCACGCATTTCATGATTATCGTCTTGTTTTTTGGTGTTCCTTAATTCCTGCGTCTTTGGCACTGGTGGTTTTGGTCATGGTTGTAAAGCCACCCGCAGATACGATTTTTCTTAAACACACCCCCTGGCACTGGCGCGATGCAAAAAAACTGCCCTCTGTTTTTTGGCAACTGTTAGGGGTTACCTTCCTGTTAATGTTAGCACGGTTTAGCGAGGCATTTTTAACCCTTCATGCAAAAGATGTGGGGTGGTCTTTAGCTGCCTTGCCCTTATTGATGGTGGGCTATGACATTGTTAATGCCCTCATTGCTGCCCCCATTGGAAAATTAGCTGATGGGTATAACCGCCAGAAAATTCTTTTTTGGGGGATTTTAGTCCTTACGCTAGCCAATTTTTGGATTATTGCCGTCCCAAACCATTGGGGAGTTTTAATAGGTATGCTGATGGCAGGCCTTCATATGGGCATGACTCAAGGCCTGATTGCAGCTTTGGTTGCTGAAAATACGCTGCCCCACCTACGTGGAACAGCCTTTGCCCTATATTACTTAACCAGTGGTACGGCCGTTTTAATTGGCAATACAATAGCTGGTTATTTGTCAGATACTGTGTCAGGTTTTGGGGCTTTGGGAAGTACGGTTGGTGCATTTTGGGGTGGGGCCCTATTCACCCTTATGGCAGCTGTTGCCTTAATGCGGGTCATGTCTTCCATAAAAAAGTCACCATAGCTGCAATGATTTTGTAAATCTTTACCTTGCATTAACCAATTGTGCAGTATAAATATAAAAGAAAAACTTGAAAGGATTATTAACATGCAAAAAATATTTATAGTTCTGTGCGCAGCCCTGTCTTTTGGGCTTTTACCTGCCTATGGCTCAGCGGGAGTGGGAGCTGGTCGAGTAAGAACGGAAATCGACTTCCGTAGTTTAGATAGTTTAGACAAAATTCAAAGACATTTCGAAGATCAGGGTATAAACGGCTTTCCTGGTACATCAGAAGAAATTTTTAATTTCATAGTAACATTAGGTCACAAAATTGGGCGCCCTATTTTTAATGATTATGGAGAAGAAATAGTTATCAAAAATAGAAAAGAATCAGTTTCATTATATATAAATCACTTAATAAAAAAAATAATGGAAGACAATAGGATCTCTTATGAAGAAAAACAAGAATTTTTCAATAAACTTTATTATTTTATTGGAACAACTTATGCATACGGCACTAAATATTTATCAGCCAGTGAGCTCAGTTATATAATTCAAAATTTTTCATCAGTATCTTATGCTGATGAAATCGTCAAATCACAACATACTCAACTTCAAGATCGTGCAAAATCTACTTCAACGACTTTATTAGAAACAATAGAATCCGCGGCAAAAGAAGAAGAAAGAATAGAGAAAGAAAAAGCAGCAAAAAAACGAGAACAAGAGGAAAGAGAACGAGATTTTTTCTTAAAAGGCTTATTATCAGATGATATGAAGTCTATTTCTGACAAGATTACAACAGGTCTCTTTCTTCAAAGGCTAGGAAATCACACCATCTATGTTAATGAAACTTATTTTAGCGAACTTTATTCAGGCTTCACAGGCACTGCACCGCGTTCTGAAAATGTACTTTTTTTTGTAAGTGAATTGTTAAAACTACATAGAAAAACAATAGAACACTCTATTGTTGACCAAATTGTTATGCGAGATTTTCATTTTTTTGAAAAGCAAAGAAGCCCCATCACCTATCCCAAAGCCCTTCGCGCTGCAGAACTTTTAGCAAAAGCAGGAGCTGATGAGGGAAGAATCAAGCCAATGGCTTATAAATATCTATCTGGTGATTCTCAATATGGGTTAAGGGAAGAAAAAGCTAATGATTATGAATTTAACGTTATACTTCAGACGTTGAAAAAAATTGTGGCTCCCTCTTATAACCATGATCTTGGTTTTAATTTAAAAGAAATATCTTTCACGCAATCTAACAACTTATTTTCTGAGGCTACAGGAGATGATCGCTCTATTACGCACAAAAAATGCATAAATTCTTTGGCTCGTCTTTTGTATGCTTTTGGTTACAATGATTTTGATCAAGATGACATTGAAACACCTGCTATATTTCTTGGGTCATTAAAAAATGGTGTTGGGGAAATTATAAGTAGATTAGAAAAAAGTCATATGGAAATTGATAGGGAAACAGCAGATATTTTAACCAATCTATCGAAACAGTATTCAATACTTAGAAGAGAGGATATCAATGTACGAGCATTTCTAACCTCTTTAGATTCGAACAGTCTTAATAATCTTCGTTAACACAAAAACGGTTTTTTATGACCCCTGCTTTGCGCGGGGGTCTATTGTTTTTTTTGTAATGATGTTTTAGTCACGCCTTTCCCCTACATAAAAAATGTTAGGCGCAAGGCAAGGGTGGAATAAGAAGGTTGAACTATTTTGATAAGGTTTCCAGAGCGGGGCCAAAGACCCCTTAGGCTCACATCATCGTACGTCATGGCATAGCTTTGTTTTTTGGAACGATGGAAGTGGTACACATAATCAAAGCTTAGGGCGTATTTTCCACGAATCATATGTTCCAGGCCAATTCCCATACCTAACCCAACCGTATTACCACGCATTTTAAAGGTATCTACAACATGAGAAACTTGAGTGGCTGGCGCTATGGAAAGCTGTTCCGTTATATGACGCCAACTGGCAACAGATGGCCCCACAAGCCCATAAACCATAGAACGTGGCGTAAGTTTATACCCCATTTTTGCAAAAATATTTAGGTAAGACTTAATTTTAAACCTATGGGAAAAATGGGCCTGCGTTCCCTTAATGGAAGAATGTGAACTGGTCTTAGAGCTTGAATTACGCCAACTCAGAAAAAGCCCCAAATAATAGTCATCCCACATTGTGGCGCCAAACTCTATGCTTGGTGCCAACTGAATTTTTCTTCCAGCCTGCTGTTGGGTGGAAGATATATTACCAAGGTCCCGTTCAGGGCGAACTTTCAAGTTTGCCTGGGCGCTCATGCATTCTGCTGCCACACCAAAACCAAAACGATAACGAACAAGGGTAAAATGGGCAGAGTCATGCTTTTGGTCTGCTAATGCAGTTTCAGAAAAAAGAACAAGGAAGGGTAAAAAGGAACACAAACACACCCGTCTCATCTTACCCTCCCTAATTTGCATAAACGAACCAAGTATCAGAAACGTTTAGACTATTTTGTTTTTCTAAAGTTAGCCTGGGGAATTCCAGCAAGGCCTGGATTCGTAGAGGCCCCCGTTCCAGCTGACGAACCTGTGCCCATAGCTGAAGAGGCATCTGGTGTGGATGGCACCAGCTTAGCTGGCGTAACAGGAACAGATGGAGGAGCAACAGGTTCACCAACGCCTGCCTCTGCCGCACCAGTTGGCTCCACTGATGGAGGAGCATCATCAACAACCGTTCCAACAGAAACTGGCGCTGCACCACCACCTGCGCCCGAACGAACAGGCGACTCTAGGGACCCCAACACCTCTTTAAACCTTTGGTCATACAGACTTATTTTTTCATCCAACGCCTTTTGCTTAGCAACGCCCAGTTCCTTATCTATGGTAAGGGCGTCACGCTGAGCCCTCAAAGCCGCAATTTCAGAACGACTTGTCTTAAGCTGTTCACTTAAACTTTGAACCATCCCCGTTGAAAGGCCCATGGCCTTTTTTCTGGCCTCAGTTTCCTTAGCAAGTTCCTCTGAAACGGCAGAAACACGGGTTTCTGCATCAATAACTTTTGCGCTTAGCTCCCTCTCAATACTTGCAGCGCGGGCTTCCACTTCTGCAATTTTGGCATCTAGGTCATTTTTCTGGGCTTCAACCGCAGCCTCTTTTTCCCGGTTTTTCTGCAATTTTAAAACAAGCTTGCGAAGTTCTTCTTCAAGCTGCTGCAATTCCTGCCTACTTCTTTTTTCAATGTCAGCATTTTCATGAACCAATTTTTTTTGTAATTGAACCTGTTCAATTTTTTCTTCCAATTCACGTTGTTTTTTGTCCCGCTGCATTCTTTGCTCAGCAATGTCAAGCTGTGCATAAAAACCAGCTGTGGTCGGTGAAGCAAAGGAAAATTTATCACGGGCCTTGGCCTCCATATCAGGCGTTGAAGGGATTGTTGACATTTCTTGCTGCAGTTCACCAACACGCTTAGTTGCTGGTGACATAAGGTCAGCATCAGCGGCAATGGCACAACCATTATAAAGTGCAGCCGTTAAAAGAATGGCGTAAGTTGTATTTTTTCTCATATTTCTTTCCTTTAGTTTATTGTTTATTTACTATCGATAAATTTCCAAATAATAACGCCCGCCAAAAATGTTGAAAAAGTTGACAGGGATACGATGGCAATGCGCATATATTTATTTTTCCTTGTTAACGTGCGCACATTTCGCGTTAAAAGGCCGTTTTCTTCCCTTAGAGCTTTCATGTCTGAAGCGTGAGATTCCGCGGTGCTTCCAATACCTTCCTTAAGTGTCTTTAGGTGTTCTTGCAGCTGTTCCGTTTTATCCAGCAAATCACCAAGGTAACTACTTAAGGGGCCATCTGTGGCGGCAGTCCAGGCCTCTTCCAGCAAATGATTTGGCAGCTCCTCTTCAGAAACACGCTGTGTTTCGTAATAAGAGACAAGCTGAGGCCTGGTATCTGGATTTCTTTGATAGGTAAGAAAATGGATAATTTTGTTCATTTCATTTTCTGCAGGCGTGGGGTCAACTGGCGCAAGCAGGCCATCCTCAGCATCACCAATAACAACACGAATGGGGACAAGGCTATGTTCCCCATCATCACTGTCTTGTGAAACTGAACGTCCACCCACCAGCAAAGGAGAGACACTGGCAAACACGTCAACACTTTGCATAAGGCAAACAATGCAAAAAACAACAGCGGCGCACCTGTTTAAAAAACTTTTCATAAAAATAATGGCTTCAAACTGAACTTAAATCGTTCATCGATGATAAGATGTATTTTTTTAAAAAACATTCTATTTTTAATTGAAAAATTTTTTATTTTTCAACTGGCTGATGCAAGGTTTCAATTTTTTAAATGGTTTTCCACGGGGTGATCATAAGCTGGCGGTCCCATGAGTGAGAGGCTGCCAACAAAATAGGACAGTTGTGAAATGTGTTGATGGGGGGAATATAGCAAGACTCCTGCAATTTGGACCTCCACACCCCTCTCAAAACCATTGGTTCTGCTAGGCTTTTTTGAATACTCTATAGCAAGACTCCTGCAATCTGGACCTCCACACCACTCTCAAAGCCATTGGGTTTGCTGGGCTTTTTTGAATACTCTATATTCAAAAAAGAGTCGTCTTGCTATAGATTCAAAAAAAGAGTCTTCTCGCTATAGATTCAAAAAAGAGTTGTGTTGCTATATTCTCGTATTGCGATAATTTGTGGATTGTTTCTACCAGATAAAGCCGCCCCTTCGGGATGGGGCCTCCGTTCGACCCAACCCAGTGCCTTGGCCTCCGCCTCCACCACCACGAAACGCATATCTCTACCGCCTCTGTGGAAAACCTTTAAAAAAAGTTAACATCCAGAGTTCTGCCCGAGAGGGGGCAGCGAACCGTTTCTTCACACATGTCTAGAACATGCATCAAAAAAACGTAACGACAGTTCCTAAGGACCCCAGAAAAAAAACTCTCATCTTCATAACGAAGAAAAAGCTCAGATATACGTCCACAGACCGCACTCAGTCCATGACCACCACTTGGTCCTTGATATATTTTTACCATAGAAACCCTTAACAAAAAGTTAACGCAAAAAAGTTTTTTTCAAAAAAAATTAGTTTGTTGAAATGGGCAAAAAAAGCAGCATCCACGCCCTCTTTCAAGAAAGTTTTTCTGCGTTGGACCTGCTTCTCTTCCATTTTTGCGTCCAATGGCCTATCATATGTCTAAGTTGTATTTTTATAAGGCATAAGGTATATAAATGAATTCCCTCCAAACATTTTTGCAAAGCGCCTGTTTCACAACGCCTATCCATATTTATACAGATGGTGCGTGTCGCGGAAATCCAGGCCCAGGCGGATGGGGAGCTGTTTTCTATCAGAAAGAGTTAAATGGAGAGTTCTCAGGCTATGAAGCACAAACAACCAATAATCGCATGGAAATACTGGGAGCCATAAAAGCCTTAGAAGCATTGCCACAGGGCTGCACCGTCACCTTATTTACAGACAGCAAATATCTAAAAGACGGCATAACGTTGTGGATTAAAAACTGGAAACTGCGCAACTGGCAAACCACAGATAAAAAGCCCGTCAAAAATCAAGACCTGTGGCAACAAATAGACCTTTTGTGTAAAAAACATAAAATATCTTGGGAATGGGTTCCAGGCCACGCAGGCCGTGAGGGTAATGAACGGGCTGATCTTCTAGCACGCAGCGCTATTATTGCATTGGGGATACAAGAATGATTGTATTTTTTTCTAAAGGGTTTTCGCCTCGTTGAAAAAACATCTACACATTATCAGCATGGCCCTTATGCTTGTGGCCTTCTTTACAGCCGCACGGGAATACTATGTGGGCTATCAGCTACAGTCGTCCCTTAATTCTGAAATTGAAAAGCTGTTAACAACCCCGTCAGAACCCCAACCTTTGGGGGAAGAAACCTCCGAAAAGTTAGACTTTGACGTAGAAGCCAAACTTAAGGAAAAATCAGACACAGCCAGCCTGTTTGAAAAAGCAAAAACCCCCACAATAGAAGAAAAAATCATTTATGTGCAAAAAGGGCAAACGCTTGCCTCCATTCTCAACACCTTAAATGTTATCGCAAAAGACGTGCAAGAGGCAGCAAAAGCCCTCAAAAAGCACTTTCGACTGAATGACTTAAAAGTGGGCCAAGCTTTGTGGATTAAAACCATTCAAGACCCTGCCACTTCAGGCTTTTTATTGGAAAGTCTGAAAATTAAGCCCAGCTTTGAAGAAGAAGTTATTGTAACACGAACAGAAAAGGGGTTTGTGGCTGAAAAAAAAGTAATTCCCCTAACAAAAAATTTAAGGCGCATTAGTGGTCAGGTTGAATCAGGCTTTTATAAAACGGCCCTGCGTTTGAATGTGCCCCCTAAAATTGCAAAGGAAGCCATCGCCGCCCTTGCTTATATCGTTAACATGCAACATGGCCTTAAACGGGGCGACCCCTTTGAAATTCTATATGAAGAATTTCAAGACCAAAGCAACCAAACGGTTAAAATAGGCTCCGTTCTTTACGTTTCACTGACTGCAAGCGGAAAACATCACCAGTTGTATCGTTATGCATCTAACGGAAAAAGTTTTAATTACTACAACCAAAAGGGGGAATGTGTTCAAAGAGGCTTACTACAAACCCCCATTGACCCCCGTAAAATGAGGGTCACGTCTCATTTTCAAAAAGGCCGCATGCACCCCCTAAAGGGCTATCGTCGAGACCACCAAGGAGTAGACTTTGGCGCCCCCACAGGCACAGCTGTTATGGCTTCTGCAGATGGCGTTGTTGTAAAGGCAGGGTATTTTGGCGATTATGGAAAATATATTCGCATTCAGCACACAGGTGGATACCAAACAGCGTACGCTCACCTCAGCAAAATCAACGACACAGTGCGGGTTGGCGCCTACGTACGCCAGCGCGATATTATTGGTGCCGTTGGGTCTACGGGCTTAGCCACAGGCCCTCATTTACATTACGAGGTCATCCACAATAACGTGCACGTGAATCCACTACATGTAAAACATATGCCCGCTACGAATTTAAAAGGCAAAGACCTGGAAAAATTTATACAGTTTAAAAATGATTTGCACACAAAAATGTCCTAAGGCTTTACCATGAGGCTTACCATTCTGGCAGCAGGCCATATGAAACACAGCCCTGAAAAAGAACTGCTGTTACGCTACCAAAACCGGTTAAGCATGCCTATAGATATTAAGGAAATTAAACAAGAAGGGCCTGAACTTGAAGCCCATAATTTTCAAAAACTCTTACGGCCAGATACGTATATTATTGCCCTGGATGAACGTGGAAAGTCCCTCACAACCCTTGAGTTTTCCAATCTTCTAACCAACAAAGTAATGCCTTTTTACAAACAGTGCACTTTTATTATTGGCGGCGCTGATGGAATTTTTGAAACCATACGGGCCAAAAGCCACACAATCATAAATTTTGGGAAAATGACCTGGCCCCACATGTTGGTGCGGGCCATGCTCGTGGAACAAATTTATAGGGTACAACAAATACAAAACAACCACCCCTACCATCGTGAATAGAAATGAATTGCCCACAGCTTAAACAACGTCTAAAACAAAACCCCATAAGCGTTCATGACTTTATGAACCATGTTTTATACCACCCCAACGAAGGGTATTATGCCAACAGCCCCGTTCTTGGCCCCTTGGGTGACTATGTAACCAGCCCACAAATGACCCAGGCCTTTGGTGAAGTTATGGCAGCCTGGTTTGTTCATCAATGGCAGCAACAGGGCCAAAAAACACCCATTCACCTGATAGAATTAGGCCCAGGCCTTGGAACATTGATGAAAGATATGCTCAGGGTTTTTAGGCAATTTCCCCTATTCATTAATTCCCTTCACATTCACCTGGTAGAACACAGTCATTTCTTTTTAGAAAAACAAAGGGAAGCCATTAACCACCATGTATTCTGGTATAAAACATTAGACACAGTACCTGAAATTATTCACGGGTTTAGCATTCTTTTAGCGCACGAATTTTTTGACGCCCTTCCCATCGAACAATACGTAATTGTGAGTGATGAAAAAATACAACGCCATATTCAACTAACCCATGACGAAAAATTACATTTCACGCCACAAGATGGCCCCATTTACGAAACATGCCCCCTATACAAACCCATTATGGCAGAGATTGAAAAGAAGCTAGCCCCAACGCAAGGTTCTGCACTCATTATTGATTACGGGGATTTCACCCCCCCACCCCGTTTGGGAGATACGCTTCAAGCCATTCACAAACACAAAAAAGTTCACCCCCTAACCCATGTTGGGTTAGCAGATTTAACCCATCATGTAGATTTTTATACCCTACAAAGCCTTGTGTCCAAAACCGTACGACGCACCTTAATCAACCAAGGGCAGTTTCTAAAAAACATAGGTTTCCTGGAACGCACGCAATACCTATGCAATAAAGCAGACCCCTTCACAGCCAAGGACCTAACCCTGGCAGCTGCCCGTCTTACGTCATCAGCTGAAATGGGAGCCTTATTTAAAGTTCTCATTTTAGAATTTGTAAATTGACTATGGGATAGTTATTTGTCATCCTAAACATATAGTTTTAATAAAATTTTATATATTAGTGAAAAAAAACCCTCCTCTCACCAGGCCCCCAGGGGGAAAACCCCTTTGGACACCATCTAAGGCATGGGTGCAAGGAACGCTGCTGACCAAGTTTCAAAAGCAGTTGGGGTGCTCAAGCTTTGAAGATTTGCACACGCTATCTATTTCATCGCCTGATCTTTTTTGGGAAACTTTTTGGGATTTCGCCCCCATTCTAGCCAGTAAAAAAGGCACTAAAATTACAGAAGGCAGCGGCATTCGTAACACCCGCTTTTTCCCAGAGGCACGGCTTAACTACGCAGAAAACCTACTGCGTCGCCGCGATAATGCCATCGCCATTTCTTTTTACAGCGAAACAAAAGAAGAACGCCATTTAAGTTACGCTGAATTATACGCCCAAACATCAAAATTTGCCCAATATTTGCAAAGCTTAGGCATCCGTATTCATGACCGCGTGGCAGGCTATATGCCAAACTTACCCGAAACAGTTGTGGCCATGTTGGCTACCACAAGCTTTGGTGCCATTTGGTCCTCAAGCTCGCCAGACTTTGGCACCAAGGGACTGATTGATCGTTTTTCTCAAATTACCCCCAAAGCCCTTATTATGGCTGATGGGTACCATTACAATGGTAAAGTAATTAACTGTTTGGAACGGTTACCAGATATTTTAGAAGCTATCCCATCTATTGAACATGTGGTTGTGGTGCCTTATTTGGGCCTGGAGGCCCATCATTTTATCGAAAGTTCTTACACCCTTTGGCACACCTGCCTAGAGGAAGAAGACGAACGCCCCATTCAGTTTGAACATCTTCCCTTTGACCACCCTTTGTGCATTCTCTATTCTTCTGGCACAACGGGCATGCCCAAATGCATTATTCACACAACTGGTGGCGCCTTACTGCAGCATATGAAGGAACATCAACTGCACTGCAATATTCAAAAAGACGATGTGGTATTTTACTTTACCACCTGCGGATGGATGATGTGGAATTGGCTGGTCAGCTGTTTGGCATGCCAAGCCCGCATTGTATTATTCGAAGGAGCCCCCTTGTACCAAGATAGTGGCTTGTTATTTCATATGGCTGAAAAATTTGGGGTAACTTTTTTTGGAACGTCGGCTAAATATTTAAGCACACTGCAAAAGGAAAAGTTCAAAACAAATGAATTAAAAGACTTGCGAGCTATTGGGTCTACGGGATCTCCTTTAGCGCCTGACACATTTGAATATGTTTATAAAAATGTGAAAAAAAATGTGCAGCTTATTTCCCTATCAGGCGGTACGGACATTATTTCTTGTTTTATGCTTGGCAACCCTAATGGTCCTGTTTGGGCTGGCCAACTACAGGCGCCTGGTTTAGGCATGGATGTGCAAGTTTTTAATGAAAATGGTCAACCCACAGTAAATGAAGCTGGCGAACTTGTTTGCCTATCAGCCTTTCCAAGCCGTCCCCTTGGCTTTTGGAATGATACAAATCAAGAAAAATACACACAAGCCTACTTCGAAACCTTTCCTGGTGTTTGGCACCATGGTGATTTCGTTGAAAAAACGCCAGAAGGTGGTTTTATTGTTTTAGGCAGATCAGATTCAGTTCTTAACCCAGGCGGAGTACGTATTGGAACAGCTGAAATTTACAACCAAGTGGAACAACTTGATTTTGTGACAGAATGCGTAGCTGTGGGTAGAAAAAAAGACAACGATGAAGAAATTATTTTATGCGTTGTTTTGAAAAACAACATAGATTTGGATGAGGAAAAACAACAAGCCATTAAAAATCAAATTCGAAAAAACACAACCCCACGCCACGTTCCAGCCCATATTATTCAAGTAAGTGACCTACCAAAAACAAAAAATGGGAAACTTGCCGAAGGGGCTGTGCGCAATTGCATTAACGGCCTACCCGTAAAAAACATTTCTGTTCTAGCCAACCCACAATGTTTAGAGCAATTTGAAAAAATATAACGATATAGCAAGACGACTTTTTTTGACTACAGAGTATTCAAAAAAGCCTAGTAAAGAAATGGCACAAACTCTCTTAACACCTTTTCGTAGGTATCTTTTTTGAAATCGATAATTAAGTCAACAAGGGTTTCTGGTTCGGCCCATCGCCAGGCTGAAAATTCTGGGTGATTCGTTTCATTAATATTAATATCTGAGTCAGTTCCCAAAAAATGCATGAGAAACCATTTTTGTTTTACAGAATCGTAGTGACCGCTCCACAGCTTTTTTTGTAACTCTTCTGGCAAATCATATTCAAGCCAGTCTTTTGTTTCAGCCAGTATTTCTGCCTTATCGGTTCCGACCTCTTCTTTCAGTTCGCGCATGGCTGCCTGCTGTGGCGTTTCGCCAAGATCAATACCACCTTGTGGCATTTGCCACCCCATAGTGTTTCCTTGAAAAAATGGGGTATCCACACGTTTACCTACAAATACTTTTTTGTCTGAATTTATAAGCATAATGCCAACACCTAAGCGTTTGTTTTTCACACTTCCTCCGTTTGTTTTACGTCACGTACCCAAAAAAGAAGGAAAAAACTGGCGATCAGGCAAAAGGGGATGGTTAAAATAGCCATTTGATAGCAAGAATGATTATAGACCCGCACCATTCCTCGTGCACACATGGTACCATCCCACACAAAATCTAAAATATACCCCAATAAGGGCTGAAAAATAATGCCACTAAACATAACAAGGGCGTTAGTGAAGGCAACAGTTGTGGCGCTTATTTCTGGCGCTGCATGTTCTTTTGCGCAGGTAAAGCATAAAATCTGCCCCCCCACGGTCAGACCCGCCATGAATAGAAGGCAAAACATAACAGTCAGTGAATAGTGGTCAGCAAAGGCAACCACCGCAAATAAGCACCCTGTAATTAGGGCTGAAAGTTTCATAACCCCAACTACCGTACCCATTTTTTTTGTAAGCCATGCTGTTAGAACTCCCCCCAAAGCCATACCAATATACAGCATGATATTGGCAGTAGAGGCAACTTCGTTGGAAACCCCATAGCTGGTCATTAAAAATGGCACAGCCCACAGTTCAGTAAAGGCGGAAATAGGCAAGTACATAAAACCACCAATAATTCCCGCCAACCAAACCTGGGGAAGTCCTATGACGAATTTCAGGCTATTTAAGAAGGTGTTTGAAGACAGGGCGTCATTTTTTTGAATCTGGTGTGGGGAATCTTTAATAAATATCCAGGATATAAGGGTGACAAAAGCCCCCACAATACCTGCAAAAACCGTTGCTTGCCGCCACCCAAAATTATTAACCAAAACAGCCATAGGTTTACCCGCAAAAGTACCCCCAAGTGTTCCCATCATATTGGTTAAGCCAGCAATAAGCACAAAACGCCCAGGGGTAAACCATTCTACCGTAATTTTTAAGCAGCTGATAAAAGCACATGCAGAACCTGCCCCAATTAAAAAACGACCCAACTGTGCCATGCCGAGGCTGCTTGTGGTGGCAAACAAAAAAGTACCCAAAGTACATAAAAGGGCAGACAGAGTTACAATGGCCCTAGGGCCCATCTTATCCACAAGAAGGCCACAAGGAACCTGTAAGGAAACGTAGGCATAATAGTACATAGATACAAGAATACCAAGGGACGTGGAGGTTACGTGAAAATCAGCCATTAGCTGTTCTGTCATAACACTTGGGGATGCCCGCAAAACCATTTCATATAGGTAAAAAATGGCAGCCACCCCCCACACAATCCAGGAAGTTCTAGAATCAACCGTAAGGTTTTTGTCTGAATGCATGTTAATTTCTTGGGTAGGTTTCTTTGACAAACTGAATGATGAACCAACCAAATAATAAGCTTACAGCAACCGCCGAGAAGGAAATTTGATAGGTTAAAACCGAATATTCTGGTGTGCCGTCGAAGGTCATTTTTCCATCCCAGGCAAAGTCAAGCAACATGCCCAAAAGGGGTTGGAAAATAAAGCCACTTAACATGATAATACAGTTCGTAAACCCAATAGTTGTTCCGCTGGTTTCATTGGGGCTGATTTCTTTCGCCGCTGCAAAATATAAAATTTGCCCACCCGAAAACAAACCACCAACAAACAACAAGACAAACATGGAATTAAGGGGGATGTTGGGCACGTAAAATACAACCAAAAAGGCCATCAAGGTTCCAACAGCTGACCAAGACATAATTTTGATTCGGCTTTTGTACCGATTAGAAAGCATGGCGCCTAAGGGGCACCCTGTGGCCATTCCCAAAAACACCATAATACTACCAATGGAAGCCGTTTCATTGTTGATGTTGTAAAGCTGCATTAGGAAAGGCACTCCCCACAGTTCAGCAAAAGCGGATAAGGGCAAATACATCATACATCCATACAGTCCAATAAGCCAATTTTGTGGGTTTGTGGCCACAATTTTTAACCCATCCAATAAAGACTCATTAGCTCCATGGGTTTCTGATAAATCTTTATTCGTTGATGGTTTATCCCGCACAACTAGCCAAGCTGTTAAAGCAATCGCCACACCCACAAGGGATGCAATTAACATAGACAAGCGCCACCCGTAGGCGTTAACAAGAATGGCAAAAGGTCTGCCACCAAATATACCACCAACCGTTCCCATCATCATGGTCATTCCTGCAATAACAGCGAAGCGTTCAGGCCTAAACCACTCTGCACCAACCTTAGCACAACTAAGATAAGCGCAAGCAGACCCTGCACCTATGAAAAAGCGTCCCACCTGGGCGCCCAGCAAGGTTGTACTTTGGGAAAAAAGAATGCTGCCAATAACGCACAGAAAGGCCGAAAACGTAATGACTTTCCTAGGGCCTAACCAGTCAACAATAACACCGCAGGGAATTTGAAGGGCTACGTAAGAAAAGTAATAAAAAGAAATGAGAACGCCAAGGGCTGTGGAGGTTACCCCAAAGTCCAACATTAAGTGATTTGTCATTACGCTGGGTGACACACGTAAAACATATTCATATAAATAAAAAGACCACGCACACACAAGAACAGCCCACGACCGAGCAGAGTCCTTCGCATAAGGTGTTACTAAAGAGTGTGCTTTTTCTAGGTTTGATATACTTTCCATTTTTGCAACTTTCATAAGATCTGTTGGCCTCTTCAGAAAAAGTCAGTACAATTTAATGACGGGGTACCCCATCTATTTTTTTAACAATTTTTTAACTTTTTAAGTTTAGCATTATTTACCCCGTGTTGATCAAGCAAAAATAACTAAAAAATCTTATTTTTTTGTTTTTTGTAATTAAATTTCTTTTTTGGAGTATAAAAAATGATTAATGTTATAAATGTTCTATTTTTTTTGTCAATCATGGGAACTGTTATTTCTTTGCTTGTGGGGATTTTAAATTTTTTCCGCCCCATGCCTAACGGAGTTTTGGCAAATGCCAGCATGCGTTGGCGTGTTTTGTTTCAGTTCCTTGCGCTTTTATTTTTTTCCCTTATCATGTGGTTACGTTAGAAAAAAAATTAAAAGCTTTGGGGGCATTATGGTTCAATTAACACGCATTTACACAAAAAGTGGCGATTCTGGAAAAAGTTCTTTAGGTACAGGTCAACGCTTATATAAGGACGAAGCAAGATTTGAAGCCATTGGGGCAGTGGACGAAGCCAACGCCTTTGTGGCAGCGGCTTCTAATAGTTCTGAGGGGGATATTCATGCCTTATTGGTGCGTATCCAAAATGATTTGTTTGATGTGGGGGCTGATTTGTGCATGCCTGAGGAAACAAGCACTCCTAATGTTTTGCGTGTTAGCGAAAAACAAGTTTTTTATATAGAGGGCCAAATTGACCATTATAACGCCCATCTGCCGCCCTTATCGTCTTTTGTTTTGCCAGGTGGCGCACCTTTAGCTACGGCATTACATGTTGCCCGCACGGTTGCAAGGCGGGCTGAACGGGCTATCACATCTCTGCACCGACAAGAAAAGATTAACCCATTCTTGATTCAGTACATAAACCGATTATCAGACCTTCTGTTTGTTTTGGCACGATATGTGAATCACTGTTTAGAAAAGCAAGATGATGTACTTTGGATTCCAGGGGAAAACAGATGATTCACCAAACTTCACCCATTGCTATTATTGGCGCGGGCCAAATGGGAACAGGCATTGCCCTTGTAAGCCTTATGGCGGGCTATCGTGTGTTTTTGTACGACTTGCACCAACCACCCCTGGAACATGCGCAGAAAAATATGGAAAAATCTCTGGCTAAATACTTGGAAAAGGGGAAAATTAGCCAGGTTCAGCAAGAATTGGCTTTGAAAGGCTTAACAACCACTCAAGATTGGCATCATCTTTCTAAGGTTTCCCTGGTTCTGGAGGCTGTGCCAGAGGACCTGCAAATTAAAAAAACTGTTTTTGCAGCCGTAAACGACCATATTCATAGCGGTACGATTGTGGCCAGCAATACATCGTCTATTCCTATTGGTGTACTGGCAGAACAGGTAAAGCACAAAAGTCATTTTTTGGGCATTCATTTCTTTAATCCCGTTCCTCAGCTGCCTTTGGTGGAAATTATCCCAACCCACCATGTGCAGCAAGATGTGGTTCAAACTGCCAAAGAGTTTGCAAAAAGTCTTGGAAAAACAGTGGTTATAAGTCAGGACACCCCAGGGTTTATTGTGAACCGAATTTTGTTTCCCATGATTAACGAAGCGGCTTTTGCCTTGTACGAGTCGGTAGCCACTGCGGAAGATATTGACCTTGCCATGCGTCTTGGAACCAATATGCCCATGGGTCCCCTCAGTTTGGCAGATTTTGTTGGGCTGGACACATGCCTGTCTATTTTAAAAACTCTGGAAGAACGATTGCAGAACTCAAAATACACGCCATGCCCTGCGTTCCAAGAGTTGGTGGAGGCAGGGCACCTGGGTCGAAAGTCAGGCCGTGGCTTTTTTGTGTATGAAGAAAAATAGCTTTTCAGAAAAACTTTTTGTTAGGATGCTTACAACCGCATGGGCATAAGAACAAACTTTGTTTCTGGCTGGTTCATGGGGGAAACAAGAACGGATGAATCCCCATCTTCTAAATTCATTTGAATTTCATCAGCAGAGATTTGATTGACCATGTCCATTAAATACCGCACGTTAAAGCAAATTTCGATAGGGTTTTGGTAAGGAAAATCTACGTCCATTTCGTCTTGGGCGCTGCCAAATTCTGAACTGATAGCTGATAGGGTTAGGGTGTTTGAAACCATATGCAGCTTAATACCCCGTACTTTATCGCTTACAATGGTGCCTACACGGTCAATAGCTTCTGCAAAGGGTTTTGTGGGCACAATCAGGCGCTTATCGTTGTGGATGTCTAAAACCATTTGGTAGTCTGGAAAGTTTCCATCCACAAGGCGAGAGCTCAGAACAGCCCGCGATGTGGCACTTTCCACTGCAAATTCCACACGGCTATTAGATAGGCCAATGCTAATAGGTTGGTCTGCTTCATCCAACAGCTTTCGCACCTCTTGAATAACTTTTCGTCCCATAATAACTTCTGGTATTTGGATGGCCTGTTCGGGGGCCTCGCATTCTACGCAGGCCAAACGGTGCATGTCTGTAGCCACAGCACGTAAGACGAATGCGCCATCGTCCGTGGTTAGTGTGTGAAAGTGGATCCCATTCAAATGGAAACGGGTTTCCTCTGTGGACATGGCAAAACGTGTTGTGTCAATAAGGCCCTTAAGAACGGCAGCAGGCAACTGAAAGTGATGGCTAAGGTCCGTATGGGTAAGTTGGGGAAAGTCTTCTGAGGGTAAGCAAGGCAGTTCAAACCGTGAACGATTGGATGTGACAAGCAGTTGGGAACTTTCAGGCTGCAGCGTTAAAACCACCTGAGACGTATCAGGCAACTTTCGAACAATTTCATACAACAAATGGGCTGACACGCATACGGTTCCAGCCTGTTCCACTTGGGCTGGAATGGTTTCAATAAGCGCCATGTCCATATCGGTTGTGGTAAGTAACAACCCTGACGAGTTAGCCGACAGCAATACATGGCTTAAAATAGGTGATGTGGTGCGCTTTTCTACAACGCTTTGACCATGAGACAGGGCCTTTAAAAAAGGGGATTTTTCTAAACTTAACTTCATACTTTTCTACCCTCTGAACAGCTTTACAATTGTGTGCTGGAAAAATAATTTCCCACATTATATAGCAAGACTACTCTTTTTTGAATATAAAGTATTCAAAAAAGCCTAGAAAAATCAATGGTTGCAGAAGGTATGGAAGGCCAAAATTATAGGAATCTCGTGATTATTTTCATAACGCTTCCTTTTTAAATTCTAAAATATCCCCTGGCTGACACCCCAAGCATTCGCAAATGCTTTCAAGAGTTGAAAATCGTATGGCTTTTGCTTTTCCTGTTTTGAGGATCGATAAGTTTTGTACCGTAATACCAATACGATCACTCAAGTCTTGCAGCTTCATTTTTCGCTTAGCCAGCATGATATCCAAATTTACAATAATGCCCATCATCCACCTCCTAGCCTATATTGTGAATTTATTTTCATCATGAAGTCGGCTCGCCTCACACATTACCCAAGATACAATAATTACAAGCGCCCCATAAAATAACGAAGATAAATTGGGCGTACCAAAGGAAATGGATAAATATCTAGACCCAGGAGGATTTGTCATCGTTACCGCTAAAATCATCAACGTCTGGCTCAAGGACTTCATGAGCAGCGCATCAATTAAATACAACACCCCGAGCTTTCGATAAAGAAAGGCATTTCTTTCGTTAAAAATTTCACCATCTCTATAATTCACGAACAGTCTTTTGAGAAAAAATAAGCTAATGAAGAATGGTAAATCCCCAATCAAATCTGCGCAGAAGCCCAGCAGCTGTAGCAGTGGGGTCCAAGAAATATTGCTAAGGCTAACATATCCTTCGGGTGTTTGAATTGTCCTTTCTAGCATTCCAAAAAAATTAATAACACTCCATACGTCAGTTGTTTTAAGCGAAATAAAAATCCACTGCACAATCAAAAACAGGGGAATCATCACGATTAAAATATTAAAAACCACCAATAAATGGGAACTTATCTTTTGAATTCTGCTCATTTTTACCTCAGTTGTGACTCATTCAATATGGCTAACATTACCAAAGGAAGCATCGAATTTCAATAATTATTTATTGATTATCGTGATATTTTTCTTATCAAAAACCTTTATTAGTTGCTCTAAATAAGTAGTATAACAACTATCCTCTAGGGCCCATACCCATGCAAGCACTGCCTGCACAAAACACCAATCAAGAATTCGTTTAGCTGGTATACCAAGGAGCTCAGAAAATAGAGTGATGCGATTATGAATAATAGTGGTAGCATCAGCGTGATGCAGTAATTCTGGGATTGGATTTCTGACAAAAGCCGCCACTTCATAGACTGGCTCACCAATAACCCCTTTGGGATCGATCACCAGCCAGTCATAACCATTTTGCAAAATGTTATCGTGATGCAGATCGCCATGAAGCAAAACAGCTGGTTCAGCCGTTTTTAAAAGCTGATCTCGAAGTTTTCTTGCTTTTTTAAGAGATGCATCAGGAATAGCCCAATCTTTATCCAGAGCCGTAAGCCAA
>JBIKLN010000049.1:0-3060 GCA_044359765.1 Patescibacteria group bacterium
AGAAGGGGAGAAAATTGGTATAGAAAAAGCCACCCTTCATGCAGCACGCATTTTAAAACAACAGGGTGTGGCCTCTTCCATCATTGCCCTATCTACAGGCCTAAGCGAATCTGTCATTGAAAAATTGTAAGGATTTTAAAGTGTGCATCATGAATCAAAGCGCCACCACCTCCTTTAGTAAATGGTTTTGGGGCGCTTAGACACGCTTATTGTGCCCCTTCCTGATCCGTACCTATTAAAAAAAATCTTATTTTATACGCGCATAAATTTCGTTCACTGCCAAAAAATCCACTCGTCTTAATCTTTTTAAGGGCTTTATTTCTAGAACAGGTTGATTTTTTCCCTTAATGATATTAATAGTTAAAGAAAAACAACCATAAGGTGAAAAAAATGATAAAAGCTCTTAGATTCTGTGTTGCGGTGTGTTTATATGCATTTAGTCCTATAGGGAGCGCTTTGGGTGCAGAAGAAGGTTCTTATTGGGGGGCCGACTATGAACGCTTCATGCGTGGCGTATTAGTGTATCAACCAACGCCAGGCAGCGATGTTGGGAAGATAGAGATTCCAATCAGCAGTTTAGACAGCCCATTAGAAGGAACCTTTGACCTGTCAGATTTTGGAGACATAAAAAACCACTTTAGCATTCGCACAGGGTATAAAGAATACATTATTCCAGACAATAGAGATAAAGTGGAGATGTGGATATGCCCCAAGTTTTTAGGGGCAACCGCCCCCCAGTTTCGTAGCATTATGAGTCAATGGGAAAGTCCCATTGGATATTTCTGGACCTTTGGCAGTCACGATGTCGGAGATAATTTTGATTATCTAGTTAACACAGAGGTTTGCATGAATAACAAAACAAACTGTTATGAATTTGAATATGATTCACGTTTACACCTCCCTCTCATTCCAAATTGCACATTTTGTTTTAAATTTTGATTAATTATTTTTTATGTCATCCTGGATGGTTTGTTCAGTAAGAAGGACATTTCAAGTCTTTGTCATGGGATGATAAAAAATACCCCCATCAGATTTTAGAAAACGCCAGAAATAAGCCCATCGATGAAATTCAATCGATATAACGAAAAAAAATATTTTTCTATTTTTACTAGATTGCAAAAAATTTTCTAATCAAATAATAATTATGTACACAAAAATTCACGTAGAAAGCTGTGTATGAATATTTTAATAACAGGCTCAAAGGGGCTTATAGGCTATGCGTTAGAAAAACGTTTAGCAGTTTTTGGTATAAAAGTTTGGGGGTTTGACGTCAAAAACCATCCATATCAAACAATTTTGGATGGAAAGGCTTTGGAAAAAAGCATTGAGGGTTGTGTTGGTATTGTACACTTGGCGGGAACATCACGGGTTGTTACTGCTGAAAGATTCCCACTGACCTGTTTGAAAAATAACATAGACGGCACACAAAATGTTATTAATGCTGCCCTTAAAAGCCCCTTAAAGCCATGGATTATTTACGCCAGTAGCCGCGAAATATACGGACAGCAAAAAACCCTCCCCGTAGAAGAGGATGCAACACCAACCCCTATGAATGTGTACGCCTATTCTAAGGTAGCTGCTGAAACTAAAATGCGAGAAGCTAGAGAAAGGGGATTGTGTACGAACGTTTTGCGCTTTTCCAACGTTTTTGGCAGTCCTTTTGACCATGCAGACCGTGTTATTCCTGCTTTTTGTCGAGCTGCCTTACTTGAAAGGCCATTATATGTAGAGGGCAGCAAGAACATGTTCGATTTCACTTTTGTAGACGATGTGGTTGAGGGCATTCATAGGATGATTCATAGTCTTCTTGAGTCCCCTCAAAACTTTTCCTCCATTCACTTAACAACAGGACGAGGTATAACCTTAGAAGAAGCGGCCCACATTATAAAAAACCAAGCTAACAGTAAGTCTGCATTGGTTGAAAAACCGTCTCGTTCTTTTGACGTGGCCCATTTTTATGGCAACCCAAAACGGGCGAAAGACCTACTGGGGTGGCAGGCATCTTTTTCTTTTGAGACGGCTATTGAGACTTTCCTGCCCTTAGTACAAAAGCAATTAGAAAGGGAGGGATTATTTTTAAATAAGGTGGCTTCATGAAAATAGTAAAAGTTATTCATGGTTATCCACCTGCTTATAATGCTGGATCGGAAGTTTATAGCCAAACTGTGTGTGAAACCTTGTCTAAACGACACGAAGTTCATGTTTTTACCCGAGAAGAAAACCCATTTTTGCCTGACTATACTGTGCGTAAAATACAGGGGAGCGTTACGAAACATTTGATTAATATTCCGCTTCTACGTCAACGATACCGCTATCAACATAACGTAGTTGATGATGCTTTCAGCAACCTAATTCAAACCATTAATCCCCATATTATTCACATAGGTCATTTGAACCATCTTTCTACATCCTTGCTTGATAGGGTAAATACGATCCCTGTTGTTTTTACACTCCATGATTACTGGCTTTTGTGCCCACGTGGACAGTTTATTCAAAGAAACCCTGAAAACCCTCAAGAAGTTTGGAAAAACTGTGACGGACAGGAAAACCGTAAATGTGCTGAAAGATGTTACGCGGGCTATTTTTCAGGGGATGAAAAAGAACGTGAGGAGGATACGAACTATTGGACTGGGTGGGTTAGGCGCCGACAAGAGCACCTGAAAAAAGTGCTTGAGCGTGTAGATGTTTTTATTGCCCCATCTCGTTATCTGTTAGAGCGATTTGAAAAAGAACTGCCTCTTGTTCAAGGGAAAATTATATACCTTGATTATGGATTTGACACAAAACGTCTACAAAACCGAAAGCGTGAACCTGAGGAGCATTTTGTTTTTGGCTATATTGGTACCCATACCCCTCAAAAAGGAATACACGTTCTTTTAAATGCTTTGGAAAATCTAAAAGGTTCCTGGCGTTTACGCATTTGGGGCCGTTTTCGTTCAGAGATTACTGGGGCCCTTCAACAAATGGCATCAACATTGCCTGTGGATGTGCAAAGGAAAATAGAGTGGTATCCTGAATATAATAATGAAGAGATTATGGAGATTTTTAATCAGGTAGACT
>JBIKLN010000001.1:0-141373 GCA_044359765.1 Patescibacteria group bacterium
GACTGCATTGTGGTTCCGTCTATTTGGGTTGAGAACTCTCCCCTTGTTATACATGAAGCCCAACAAGTGGGTGTGCCTGTAATTACGGCCAACGTTGGGGGGATGAAAGAATTTGTGCATCACAACAAAAATGGTCTTTTGTTTGACTTTCGTAACTCAGAAAGCTTAAGACACCACATGCAACAACTGGTGGACAACCCAAAATGGGCGAAAGACTTAGGGCAAAAACGCTATCTCTACTCAAAAACAGGAGATGTAGTTTTCATAGATCACCATGTGGAACAGATAGAGACAATCTACAAAACCCTTTTAAAACGGAGCGTAGCATGACAAAGCCTGGTCCCTGGCGCATAACCTTTGACACCAACCCTGATGATTGCAATTTGCAGTGTATTATGTGTGAGGGTTTTTCACCCCATAGCACTGTTCGAAAAGACCGCATGGAGGCGGGCCTACCAAGACGACGCATGGATATTAATCTTATTCGTCAAATTTTAGAAACCGCTAGAGAAACGGGTTTGAGGGAAATCATCCCATCTACCATGGGTGAACCCCTTTTGTATAAACATTTTGATGAAATTGTTCAGATGTGTCACCAATATGGCATCAAGCTAAACCTCACTACCAATGGTACTTTCCCTGGAAAAGGAGCAGAAACATGGGCAAAGGAGTTGGTGTCCATTACGTCTGATGTGAAAATTTCCTGGAATGGTGCCACCAAAGAAACCCAAGAAAAAATAATGATTGGGACAAATTGGGAAAAGGTTTTAACCAATATTAAAACATTTATTGGTGTACGTGATAATTACGCCCGTGAGGGAAAAAATTATTGCACCCTCACATTTCAACTTACTTTTTTAAAGACGAATGTGGATGAACTTGCAGATATTGTTAAACTTGCCATAGACCTAGGGGTTAACCGCGTTAAAGGCCATCATTTGTGGGCACACTTTGACGAAATTAAACATCTATCCATGCGTAGCAGTGATGCGTCTATTGACCGATGGAACCAAGCTGTCTATCGGGCTCAAGCCGTAGCCAAAGAGTTTTTGCTGCCCAATGGGAAACATATTTTATTGGAAAACATTAATTTTTTGGACAGTACTGCCCAATTTGATTTAGACCCAAAAGCCACGTGTCCTTTTTTAGGAAAAGAGGCTTGGGTTAGTGCTGAAGGCCGATTTGGCCCCTGCTGCGCACCTGATAAACAGCGGCAGCAACTGGGGGATTTTGGCAATCTTTATGAAACAAATTTAGACCATATTTGGACAAGCCCCCTTTACGAAAGCTTACAGAAAAACTACAAAACACACCCCTTATGTGTGGGCTGTAATATGAGAAAATCTGACACATGACATCTATCCTTGAAAATATTACTGTTTCACCTTGTGGAACGCACCACCTAAAAAATGGCCAACCCCTTTACAGCAAAAGGTTTGTAAGGGTTTTAAAGTATCATGTCCCAGGTGTGGCACCTGTGGTTGACCACACAGGTGCTTACCATATTGATATTCTTGGAAATCCTCTGTATGGAGAACGTTTTCAGCAAACCTTTGGCTTTTATGATGGCTATGCAGCTGTAGAAAGTAATGATGGTTGGTTTCACATAAAACTGGATGGCACATCTTTATACAAAGAAAGGTACAGCTGGTGTGGTAATTTCCAAGAAAAAAAATGCCCAGTTTCATGTAATCCTGTTTATTTTCACATAAACACAGACGGCACCCCCCTCTATCCAGAACAATATGCTTACGTGGGAGATTTTAAAGACGGTATAGCTGTTGTTACTTGCCGAGATACTGGCCTTCACACACACATCGATACGCGTGGCAACTTTATTCACCTGCGTTGGTTTTTTAAAGCAGACGTTTTCCATAAAAATTATGCACCAGCTAAAGATGCGCGTGGTTGGGCACATGTGGATAAAAATGGAGACTTTATTTACACCCAACGTTATGCATCCATTGAACCTTTCTACAATGGTTTGTCATACGTAGAGACTTTTTCAGGTCATCTTCTGGTCATTAATGAACAAGGCGAAACTATTCGCTTTGTTCGTCAGAGCCCTTTAAAAGATGAACAGGATAACCTGTCGTCAGATATGGTTGGATTTTGGAAAACCTGGACTATAGCAACTGCTGTAACCTTAAAAATTCCAGATCTTCTTCCTAATAGTTTAGAAAAAATAGCGCAAGAAACTGGTTCATCTGTCCAAAATCTCCAACGCCTTCTTAAAGGGCTTTGGGAACTTGGGCTTACAGAACCACTTGCCAATAACAGGTGGAAGCTGACTGAAAAAGGTAAATTTCTCTCGCCAACACAGTCCGCTTTTTTAGCATCTGCTGCGCAAATGTGGACTCAGGTTAATAAAGCCTGGGAAAAGCTTCCTCACCTTATTCAACAGCCTGAAAGCACATATCATCCATCCTTCAAAGAGCTGGAGACAAATAAAGTCTGGGCGAATATTTATAATAAGGCATTAGATGGCTACAGCCTGAAAGATTTAACGCCTCTCAGTTTTTTGCCTTGCTGGAAAAATCACGACTCTATTCTAGGTTTTGGACGCACCTCTGTTTCATTTATAAAAACTCTTCTAAAAAAATACCCACACCTGAAAGGGGAGGCTTTAGAGACCCCTCTTCTTTCAAAGGATCGTTTTTATCCATCAAAAGTAGATGCCATGGTTTGCCCCCGTTTTCTACATTATTTTCCAGATAACATGGTATGCCACATTCTGCAGAAAATGATCAAAAGCCTGGACAATAGAGGAATTCTTTACATTATGGAAATGCTTCTTGATGACAAATCTCCAGCAGGAGGGCTATTTGATTTGAATATGTTCGTTGAAACAGGGGGAAAAGTACGCACCCTTAAAGAATGGGAGCTTATTTTTTCATTTTGTGGTCTGAAGCTTGAAAGTGTAAACCATGTTTCCCTATCTCTTAGTGTTTTGAAAGTGAAGAAAGCATGAGCAGTCATCTACGAGAGGCGTTTGACAAAAATGGTTATTTACTTTTTCCATCAAGGTTAAGAGTAGAAGAGGTGGAAAATCTATGTGCAAAAATTCAAGAACGTTTGAGAGTATGTGCACAAGACTTATGTTGTTCTTACCAGGAGTACCTAAGTACAGTGAGTCGGTGGGTAGCACCGTCACCTATTACTGAGGGTTTGGAAAAATTTTCCTTAACTTATTTGCAGGAAATTCTAAGAGATTTTATAGATGGACCAGAGCTCGTTAAACTGAATGTTATTTCAAAAACACCCATGTCACCAGATCCCACCCCATTTCACCAGGATATATCCTACTCTCCCGAAGCACCTTATGAGCTCTCTGCTTGGCTTGCCTTGACAGACGTGCCCTTAGCATCAGGGCCTGTAGCAATTTTAGAGGCAAGCCATACGGGTGCCATTGAACCTGCTGTGGATTTTTGGTGTCCAACCTTTGTACAAAAAGATTTTTCAAAAGATATGAACTATAAACCCCTTCCTGTAAAACAAGGTCAGATCATTTTATTTGATTCTCGTCTTTGGCATGGTAGTGAAAAAAACCAGGGAATCCACCATCGCTTTGCTATGGTTACACGCTGGCGGGGAAAAAATTACATACCCCCTAAAATACCCCCCATCCAACCCCAACCATTTGGCATGTGGACATGTCAAAAGAAAACGGAGGAAATTTTAAAAACAGCGTTACCATTTCCTCTAAAAGGAAAAATTGATGGTTACGTAAACCTCTTGAATTATTGGATAAACTACATCAAAGCCACCCCGCCTACTTTTTTAAAAAGTTCACAAAAATCCATAGAAAGTTTAGAGCAGGTGCGCCTACTGCACCTAGCCCATAAAAATCATAACGGCGGAGACTCTCAGGGAACAGCGTATGCAAAACTTTGGCAAACATTTCTGTTTCCCTTATCAAATACACTTAAAAACGAGGCAGGTCCATGAATTTACCACAAAAATACAACATAGAGGAAAATGGATTCGCAGTTTTTAAACAAGATCCCTCATCATTTTCTCCCAAATTCCGTTTTGTCTTTCGCATATAAAAACTGTAAACGCTTTTCCATGGAGGATATTCTTCAGGCAAAAAACGCCACTGACAGCCAGTCTTTATCAGATCTTATTTAATTTGTGAAAACAGGTTCTAAGAGTTTCCTTATGTATGGTTTTCTTGCCGCCACTGTTGCAGCATTAAAATAGGCCACAGCCGAGCTTGTTCATTGGTGTATCCTTTTTTGTGGCTTTGCCAAATTTTATGAATGGTTGGTGTGTGAAGCAGGTCTGCTAGGGATGGGTCATAAAGCAAATCCTCAGCAAAGGACTTTAAATCCGTTCTAAGCCAGGTGTGAATAGGAACGCTAAAACCCATTTTGGGCCGTTCGAACAGGGCAGGGGGCACATACTTACCTAAAATACGTCGTAAGGGATTCTTTCCTTTTTTCTGGTGAATTTTCCAATCCATAGGCGCTTGCCAAGCCATTTCAACAATTCGATGATCCAAAAGAGGGACGCGCCCTTCTAAACTAACAGCCATGGTGGCTCTGTCCAGTTTGGTTAGGATATCATCAGGTAAGTAGGTTTTTGTATCAACCCACTGCATATACTCTAAGGGGGGCAAATTATAATGATTAACCAAAGGGAGTGGGGAGTAAGAGTTTTTTAGCAAAAGGTTCGTATCTTCCCATAACCTTATGAATGCCTGGTATGCGTTAGGGACAGATGTTTTCCCCAAAAGATTAGCAAGTGTGTGCAGCCGCTGGCCGAAGTTTTGTACGCGCATGGCTTTTGGCAGTAGGCGGGCCATTTGAGCCCACACGTGGGGCGGGACTTGAAGGATGAGAGGAGTCAGTAAATGAATAAAAGGTACATGGTTTTTTAAAGCCCATAAGCTATTCAAAAAAACATAACGCTTGTAGCCTGCGAATAATTCATCTCCCCCATCTCCAGATAAAACTGTCTTTAGGTGGCATCTAGCCAGTTTGGAAACTAAGTAGGTGGGAATGGCAGAAGGGTCTGCAAAAGGCTCGTCATAAATATTGGAAAGAAGGGGGATAACGTCTTGGGCTTCTTTTGGCGTGATGTACCATTCATGGTGCTGAGTTCCCAGATGCTGGGCTATGGCTTTTGCATGTTGGGCTTCGTTATAGGTTTTGTCATGAAAACCGATGGTGAAGGTGGAAACTGCTGCTCGGTTGGGCATTAAAGCTGTTACTAAAGAGGAGTCAATCCCCCCTGAAAGAAAAGACCCAACAGGCACATCGGCTACCATACACCGACTAATAGAATCTTTGAGGAGGAGGTGAAGTTCCTCTTCATAGTCTTCGTAAACGCCCTTATATTTATCACTCTCACACACGGAATTCATAGACCAATAAGTGTGCTGGCTTATGTGCCCATTCTTGAAGGTCAAAATAGTTCCTGGCTCTAACTTCTGAATGCCTTGAAATATGCTTAAAGGGGCTGGCACATAGCCATAGGTTAAATAAGCGCTTAGGGCCTTTTGGTCTATGTCTGGTTTCTTTTGTAATAGTGGCCAAAAAGCTTTCAATTCCGATGCAAAAATTAGGCTTTCCCCATACTTTGTCCAGTACAAAGGTTTAATGCCAAGACGGTCACGTACCAGGTGTATGCTGTTTTCTTGTGTGTCGTATAGGGCGAAGGCAAACATGCCGTTGAGCTTTTTTACACCGTCCTCAAGGCCAAAAAAAGCACATGTTTCTAAAAGAATTTCTGTGTCCGAATGACCACGAAAGGGAATGCCCTTTTCTTCTAATAGGGTGCGCAGCTCTGGTGTGTAGGTTTCACCGTTGTATACCACAACATAACGTCCATTGTTAGAAACCATGGGTTGAGCACCTGAGGGGCTTAGGTCAGAAAAGGCTAGGCGCCGAAAACCCAAAAGAACGTTCGCTTTTTCTTGCGTCCAAACGCCTTCGTCCTCAGGGCCACGGTGCTGTAGGGCATGTAGCATTTTTTGAAAAACAGGGTGGGGGACTTTTTTTGCCTCTGGGCCCACAAGGCCTACGAAACCGCACATGTTATTGACTCAAGGGGAGAGATGTTTGACTATTTCCCTATCTTTGTAGCCCCCTTCATGTGAACAATCAAGGTTAAAATCAGCGCCGTTAAATCAATTCGACAATAAGTAAAAATTTGCCCTTGAGATGTTGGGCGTATGACGCTATGAATAAAAAAAAGCGTTTAATTTGTTTTGGGGATTTTTTAGGATGAGCAATTTTGAGATTTTTACTTGGTTTTTAACAGCTATTACAATTTATGGCACACTTTTAAACAGTCGTCAGAAAAAAATGGGGTTTCTTGTTTGGGGAACATGTAATGTGGCATGGATGCTTATTGATGCAAGCCGGGGTATTTGGGCCCAAGCAGCTTTATACGCTGTTTTCATATCCTTTAATATTTACGGCTGGATTACCTGGAGCAAAAAAGAGACACAACCCCTAAATGCACCTGTGAACCCTGTCCAAATAAGCGATAAAGAGGCTGCATAGTATATGGTTAAAAAATTGGTATATGGGGTACTGGGAGGCAGCTTCTTGTTTCTGCTTCTTGCTTTTTCTGTTCAGACCAAGCCTGATGTGGTGCGTTTCCGTTTTTCATTAACGGGCATGTTGGCAGAAGAATTACAAGGACTTGTTAAAAAATACAATGAAGGCCAGAAAAAGTACAAAGTGGTCCTTGAATATGGTGGAGACTATTCCACAAGCTATACCAATACATTTTCTGAGTCTGATCTGAAAAAGCGTCCCCATATGTTAATGGTTGCTGAATATAACACCAACAGCATGTACCACCGAAAAGACGAATATATTCCTATTTATAAACTTATTAACGTTCCAAATGCTCGTTTTGTGCCTGGTGCTCAGTCAATGTATTCATTCCATGAAAATGAAAATTCTTTGCCTGTTTTGTATTCTTTGCCCTTTAACTGTTCAACGGCTGTATTATTTTATAATAAAAATCTTTTTGCCCAAGCAGGCCTACCAGACTGTGCCCCTGAAACCTGGGAGGATGTGGAGCATGCATGTCAAAAGTTAAGTGAAAAAGGAATTGTGGGGTTCACAACAGCCTGGCCTGCTGGCTACATGCTGGAACATTTTTCCGTTGTGCATGACATTCCGTATTCAACACAGGTCAATGGATTTGAAGGGGGAAAACCCCAGTTGCTTATTGATGGTGATGTGTTTGTTATGCACCTTGAAAAAATCCAGGAATGGAAACAAAAAGGGTATTATACCTATACAGGGCGCCGTTCAGAGGATTCAGAGCAGGCCTTTGCAAGACAAGAATGTGCCATGCTGTTGCAAGGTGCAAACCGTTTGGCCTTTATCCAAGGCAAAGGGTTTGATATTGGTGTTGGAACCTATCCTTACTGGAAGAAACTTTTGCCAGATGGTCCCTATGCTATGAATGTGTGTGGCACATCTATTTGGGTATTGGCAGGTCATGAAAACTATGAGGGCGCTCAAGATTTCCTAACCTATTTGGCTAGCGAAGAAGCGCAAATTTATTGGCACCAACGCACCAATTACATTCCCCCAACCCTTGGTGCTTATGACGCTACAAAAAAAAGTGGCTTCTATGAAACCAATCCAGTGGCTTATGCGGGCGTTAAACAGGTTATTGAGCGGGGCAAAATAAGGCTACCCAACGGACTGCGTTTGAACAACTATGCACAGGCTCGTGAACGTATTTTAGATAGTATTGAAAATATGCTTTTAAGGCAGGCATCCGTTCGTGAGGAACTGGAAAAAGCGGCAAGAGATGCCGAAAAGATCATTAATAAATAATGGTCGGGAAGAGAGGATTTGAACCTCCGACATCCAGTACCCAAAACTGGCGCGCTACCAGGCTGCGCTACTTCCCGAACAGAATTCACAGTAGCGTATTACTCAGAAAAAACCAAGAATAATTTACAAATTATAGCTATTCCTAGAGATCGGATTTTTGTATGAATACTTAAATTTTTTTTTGAGTTTGAGGCTCAAAAATCAACCTTTTGTTAACATTTTAAGCTATATCTCCCGCCTCCGGCCCCCGGCCGCCCAGGGGATATGTCATTATTTTTACAAAAAATTAGTTAAAAAAATAATTAATTGAGCTTAAAAAATTTTAAAAAATAAAAACTATTTTCAAGCATGATGCAAAAATATCACGCTCATTCAGAAAAACTCTGCGAAAAATATTTTTCAAAACTGTTCCTATCCTTGCCTTAGAAAATACTCTGGGAATTTCTTTATAAATTCTATAGAGCTCAAACATTAACGGTTTATTAAGTGTTTTTATGCAAAAATTAACAAGCCAACTTAATAGATAATTTTGAGGAAAAATTCTTATGCGTATTGAAACAGACTCCATGGGGACCATGAGTGTGCCAGATAATTGTTATTGGGGTGCGCAAACGGAACGGTCTCGTCAAAATTTCAAAATTGGCACAGAACGTATGCCTCTACCTTTGATTCATGCTTTTGCCTTATTGAAAAGGGCAGCAGCCACCACAAACGCTGCCTTGGGCATTTTAGCCAACAAGCATGCAGATGCTATTGTGCAAGCGTGTGACGATATAGTTAATGGTAAGCTTGACCAGGAATTCCCCCTTGTTGTGTGGCAAACAGGTTCAGGTACGCAAACCAACATGAACGTGAATGAGGTTATTGCCAACCGTGCGAACGAACTTTTGGGCTCTCCCTTAGGGGCAAAAAAACCACTTCACCCCAACGACCACGTGAACTATGGTCAATCTTCCAACGATAGTTTCCCAACAGCCATGCATATAGCCGTTGTTTTGGAGTTGAATCAAAAGCTTATTCCAGTCCTGCAATTATTTCATAAGGCCCTGTTAAACAAAGCCCAGGCCTTTGATGGATTTATAAAAGTAGGCCGCACCCATCTTCAAGACGCAACGCCTGTAACCCTAGGGCAGGAATTTTCAGGGTACGCTGCCCAAATTCATATGAATATTCAGCGCATTCAAAACTGTTTACCTCATTTGTATCTGTTGGCTCAAGGAGGAACTGCCGTAGGAACGGGCCTTAACTGCCCAAAAAATTTTCCTGAGTTTTTTGCAAAAGAGATAAGCCGCATAACAGGCCAACCCTTTATAACTGCCCCCAATAAGTTTGAGGCCTTGGCATGCCATGATACGATGGTGGAAATTTCAGGGGCCTTAAACGTTTTAGCCGCCAGCTGTATGAAAATTGCCAACGATGTGCGATGGCTTGGGTCAGGACCTCGGTGTGGGCTCGGGGAACTTCACCTGCCAGAAAACGAACCAGGCTCCTCCATTATGCCAGGGAAAGTAAACCCAACTCAGTCAGAAGCCATGACCATGGTGTGTTGTCAGGTTATGGGAAACCATGTAACCGTAAGTATGGCTGGAAGCCAGGGGAATTTTGAATTAAACGTGTTTAAACCTGTTATTATTTACAATGTTTTGCAGTCCATTGACTTGCTTGCGTCTGCCTGCTTAAGCTTTACAGAAAACTGCATTGAAGGCCTTAGTGTTAATCAACGACAGCTACAGCAAAACCTGGATAAATGCCTTATGTTAGTAACGGCCCTAAACCCCTTGGTTGGTTATGACAACGCAGCCCAGATTGCAAAAAAGGCCCTGGCGGAGGATATTTCCTTGAAAGAAGCAGCCTTAGGCCTAGGTCTGTTAGATGAGGAAGCTTTTGATAAGGCCATCAACCCTAGTCATATGATATAAAATGCCAATATTACAAAGAATAAGGCGCCATAAGGCGCCTTTTAAGTATGAAGATCTAGGCTTCTTGCAATTGTAGGCTCCACCCCGCTGTCATGCCCCATTCATTGCTGGTCAGCTGGAATGTAAGTAATTTCATAGAAAGCCAAGGGCGATAGGTGATAAAGCAGGGCCCATCAGTGGCGGGCACACGAATTGTACGCTCAGAAAGCATGTGAAACATAAGGTTGTGCCCCTTTTCGTTGACAACAGAAATAGACCCATCCACAGGCTTTCTTTCCAATAATATGTCTTTTTCCGTAGGGGATGCTTCAGTTTTTTGCCATAAACGCTGAATGCACCCCACATCTACCCGCATGCCTGGGCATAACCCTTCCGTAGCCAGTGCTGTTTTATCCTGGCAAGAAATGGTAGTTTCATACTTTAAAATAGGCTGCCCCACAGCCACAAGGTCACCATTTAAGGTTCGTTTAAAAATTTTCTGCTGAATGGGCGTAAGGCTTTGCTCGCACCCACGGGCAGACAAGGGGGGAAACCCCCCAATGCTTAAAATCAACTCTGTTTCCATGCATCACCTATTCAGCCCATCGTGGAAGATCATGTATACGACCACGAGCAGTCTCTCGCCCCATATCCACAAAACTATCCTCAACAACCGTATGAAGCTCTGGCTCTTCGTCCTTTTTGTTGTGTGTATGTTCTATCATCCTCGAATTAAAACCTCGTAAAACTGTTGTACCATGCGGGGACGGTTGGCGTTGGGAAGATCAATAACGCTATTAGAAAGGCGCACAATGCCACGCTTTCCCTCTTGTAGGTCTAAAATCGTTCCATCCATAACACTGCGCAATGTGTCTGCAACCGTAATGGGTTCCCGTGATGCAGCACTTTTTCCAACAATGGATGCCTTCAACTTCAAGCGTGTACTTGCCGTGTCATTTCCAAGCTTCATAGACGTCCAAACTTCCTCTAATTCCAATAAAATCATAGGAAATGCCTTCCCTGTAGGAGATGTTGTACACACAACATCATCATAACCATAGTTTTGTACCTGACTATTTCCCGCAATTAAATCTTTTAGGGTCTTTAATACACCAAAATCTACCATCAGGATGCCTCCTTCCCACAGTCAACCGCCACAGCCTGTAACCAGCGGCCAGAGGGGTCTTCTTGAAATGAATTAACAATACTTAAAATTTTATGATTCCAGCGTAGCGCGTTATGATATGCATGTCTAGCATTTCTGTTAAAATTTTTTCGCATAGCTATTTTGTACACTCCTAAAACTTTTGAAAAGTTATAATTTCCAAGAAAACCAAAGTTTTTCCTGTCTTTTATGAACATTTCCTCAATGTAAGCCCATGAATTTTCCCTTTCCAAAATTTGTTCTTTTACAAATCCTTCGTCGTTTTCTGTTTTTTTTATTTCTAATAAAGTTATTTTATTTCTAAGGCAATTAACGTGCATCATTCCTACTCCAGGGTTCGAATCATATAAGGTTGTAAAAGAGCTTGAAAAATTGAATTGCCGTGAACCCTTGTATTTACACGGTTTTCATACAAGTCAGCCACAGCCAAGGTTGTTGCCTGGCGAATAGCCATGGGCACATGTTTTGGAAAGTCGCTATACCCACTTTGGTAAACGACTTCCACAACAGGTCCTTTGGGAAAACAGCTTAGAACGGGCATTAGGGATGTATCTAAACTATAACGCCTTATGGGAACACGTGTTTGGTTGGGAAACAGGGCGCTAACCTTGATAACATCTACAAGGGGTGGTTTGGGGAGTGGAATTTCTTCCACCCCTCCGTTTCCCCGCACACGCCAAGTTAAGCACCAAGTTTTCATAAGCAAGGCCCGCCCCAGGTATTCTTCAACCACGTGGGTGGCTGCACGAATTAATGCCTTAAGGTATTCATCCTCGTGCTCATGCTCAATACGCAGGTGGTGTTTGACTTCGTCTAACCCCAGCAAATCAAGCTCTTCAGGTTTTATGAGGGTTACAGTCATTCTTAGGCCTCATCACAAGAAATAAGCTTTATGGCGTCAAAGTTCACCACGTCTCCGCCCACACGCTTAGTTACATAAAACTCCACATAAGGTTTCGCACTGTACGGATCACGCAAAATTTGAACCCCCTGACGGTCCACAATTTGGTAGCTTTGAGAGAAATTACCAAAAGCAATAGGTGTGGATGCCAAACCTGTTGTGAGGGCTGGCATGTGGTCGCACACAACAACAGGGTAGCCAAGCAAGGTGCCAGGTGCCTTATCCATTAAGCCAGGTTGCCATAGAAAATGTCCTGTAGATGGGTCCTTCATTTGACGAATTGCTGCTAAAGCGCTCCGTGACATAAGCCAAGTGGCCCCATTCAAATACTGACTCTTCAGGCTTGTCATTGTTTCAAACAAAACCTCAGGGCTTACAATTTGCCCTTTGTTACCTGTGTAAATAGCCTCTATTTTTCCAAAACTACCTGACCCAACAGGTGCAAGCGGATAGGTTAAAAACCCCTTGGGTTTATTATCACCATCGCCTCGAATGAATGCCTCTTCTTCTGTAACGGCCATGATGTGGCTAATTTTTTGCACAAGCCAATTATCGAGCTGAATGGCGCTATCATCCAACAGTTTTTGACTCACTTTTGGTTTGGCGTACACATAATGCACAGGTATACGAATGTGGTTCAGCTCTGGCGTTTGTGTTTCCGCAAGCTCAGATGTTTCACTGGCCCACCCCACCTGAGGTTTATCCTTTTCCGTCAAAATTTCCAATGTGTCTGTTGTAATTGTTGTTACCCTGGCAAGGCGGCGTACGGGCGATAATTCTTCAAGGCTTTGAAACATCATATCCCGAACAGGTGATGGCATAAGCAAACTACCAGTTTCCGTACCACTGCTGAGGGATTTTTGATAGCGCCCTCCATCACCTGTCTTTAGGTAATCAATAAAAGGCTTGTGGTCTGTTTCCATGTCTTTGTATTCAAATGTGGGACGTTGGGTTTCCATAAATTTTTTCTCCAAATATTTATTTCTTTCCTGAAATTTCTGGAAAGAGGTTTCTAGGTTGCTCAGTGCAGTTTCAATCTTTTCATAAACGGACATGTTTTTTTCCTTTCTGGGACAAAAAAAAGGGGGCCAAAATGGCCCCCCGTTGGGTTTTTTAGTTTAGGCAGATGGGTTGGTTAAAACCCCTTGCAGTTCCAGCAATCGCTGCAACCAACTTTCTACCTGAAGCGGAGGTCTGTGTTTAACATCACGAACCCGCGCTTGTTCATTGGCAGCAAAGGTTACCAATGAAATTTCTTGTAAATCCACGTCTTGAATCAGTCGGCCGTGGGCTCCATGGCTTGATTTAACTAGATGAAAGCCAATAGACAGGCCATCAATAACTCCTGTTTTAAGCAAACAATAAGCCTCTGACCCTTTTTGAATATCCAGCAGCAGCTGGCCCTTCACAAATAAGCCATAGGAATCTTCATAAATGTCTGTCCAAAATCCGATAGGGCAACTGGCATCATGCTGCCACAGCATTTTTGGCAACTGACCACTTTGCTTCCAGTTGTGAAGGCTTTTTTCAAATGCGCCCTTTAAAACCACATCACCGTGTTGGTCTTTGTGGTTAAAAACGCTGGCGTAGCCTGAAAAAACACCATCTTCTGTAAAATTTTTCAGGGTTAGTTTTTGGGTGTGGGTGTGCATTGTGTTCTCCTTTACACTGCTAAAGTATCGCCATTAGATAGGGGGGTGTATCCAAGGGCTTCACGTTTTTCGTTAATGGTTAAAAAATTGGCACTCATGATTTTCGCCCAGGTGGCTTCCCGTCGTGGAGCTAAGGCAGGAATAGAGTCCAGGTCATACCCCAACCGTAAATTATGACCAAAGTAAGGGGAAAGCCACAGGTTCAGTTCGGTCACTAAAAACTCAACAAGGGGTAAAATTGTATCTTCCCACAGGTGAAACCGCGCCTCTTTATAGTTGGCAAAGGTTGCATCCCCTGGAACCCCAACAAGCATAGGCGGTACGCCAAAGGCCTGGGCAATCTCTCGCGCTGACACATTCTTACCCTCAATAAAGTCAAGATCTTTAGGCGACAGGCCCATTTCTTTCCAGTCACAATCTCCCTCTAATACCATTATTTTTCCAGCATTGTGACCACCTTCATACAATTTACGTAAGTCACTGCGTAAACTTTGCCGCTGTTCTTGAGTTAGAGTTTGGCCATAAGGGCCAGGCTTCACCAGCAAAGCACCTGACGGTCTGCCACCGTTCTGCAGCAAGGCCAGGTTATGCCCACCCACTGCGTTATGTTGGTCAATAGATCGGCTGGCAGCTTCAATAGCGCTCATACCATACCAGTCATTCAAAGGGTTAAATGTTTTTAGGTGAAGAATACTGCTTTGGCCTGTGGATTCATTCACAGGAATAACCTTCTTTTGCCCACCCACCGTATATTCATAAGCCTGAGGAGTACCATGTTTGCCAGGAACAATGCGCATGCGGTCAGGACGTAAGGTGTACAATTCACAAGGGCCATCCATACCACTGACAGCTTCCAAATACGTATTACCAGACAACAACAAATACCCAACAACAGCCTCAATAAAAGCTGATCCAGCCTGACGCGGGCTTGGGCATTGCAATAAGTTTAGAAATGGATGGTTTTCTACCTCGTGTCGTTTACCCTTGGCATGTTTGTATAGCAATAGGGGAACACCCGATACACCACGGGCAATTAGGTTCACGCAACGGTACACAATGGCGTTACGCGTGTATCCCTCCTCTGTTAGGTGTGTATAATTTTGTGGGGTCCAAATTGGTTGGCCAATCATATGATAACTGGCCAAAGGGGCTGCAGAACTTGCCTTTTGCAGCATGCTCTCTGCCTTTAAAAAAGGCATGCGCCATCTATTCATGAAAGCTGTCATGTTAAAAATCCTTATGTTGTGTTGGAAATAAAAAAAGCACCCACGAAGGGGTGCCTTTGCAGAGCTTAAGAAAAGCATGGGTTCGGTTTTTTATACGTAAGCCCAGCCTATATTTTTTGTACCATAAATAAGGTCAATTTTCACAAACTAAAATGTCCCATTCAGATTTTTTTAATCTGAATGTTCCTCTAAAGCCAGTGGGTGGTATTTACGAACATCATCCTTCACCTCTTCTAGTGTTTTTCCTTCTTTAGCGGCAATCCCTTCTAAGGCCGCTTGAAAGGTAGCATAACCTGTGCAGTCTCTTGAAAAAGTCATAAGTTCTGACCACGCAGAAAAATTATTCCACCAGTTGTCATATATTGCATAGAATGATTCAGATAATACATCTTCTTTAAGAGTTGGCATCTGGCCAAGTGTAAGTGTGTATCTTGCTAGTTTGTTTTTATGAAGTTTCTCACGTAAATAGCCGAAAATTTTATAAACTGCATCTAAATTTTCTTGAGCGTTTCCCTCTCGAATATTTTTATAAAAATATTCAAAATCACCATATTCGTTGCATGCACGATAGTCTGAGAATTCACTTTCCACAATTTCTTTTGCTTTTTCATTCAAAATCTGTCTATAACGCTGACCTTCCTCCAAAGGTAAAGAATTTGCATACTCTAACATAGCAGCTTGGCTTGACGTTAGTTGCTGAGAAATAGGGCCATAACCGATATACGTACAATAACCATCATCATAGTTATCAGCAGAGTAGCTTTTATGACTCCATAAACATACGAGCGCTAAGACAATAAATTTCATAAACTTTCTCCCTTAAAAAAATCCCCTCTAGAATTAAGTCTAGAGGGAAAGAGTTAAGGGGAAGTTAAGTGGGTTATTTTTTTAGCTAAAGATATTGTAAAATTCTTGGGCATACCTCACAACTGACCTTAGCAAGAACATTTTGAGTTCTTATACGTAAGACAAGCCTATATTTTTTGTACCATAAATAAGGTCAATTTTCGAATTCTAAAATGTCCCATGTGAATTTTTTTAATATTAAGGTTCCTCTAAAGCCATTGGGTGGTATTCACGAACATCATCCTTCACCTCTTCTGGTGTTTTTCCTTCTTGGATAGCAATACCATCTAAAGCCGCTTGAAAGGTAGGGTAGGGTGCGTAGTTTCTTGAAAATATAAAGAGGGATCCCCAATCAGAGAAACTATCAAGCCACGCATCATATATGCTATTGAATGATTCGGAGTGTAAATTTTGTTGAAAGGTTGGAACCTGACCAACTGGCAATGCATATCTTTTTCTTTTATTTTCCTCCATTTTTGTCCTTAAATAAGTGGCAATACTGTGAACTGTATCTAGGTTTTCTTGAGCTTTTCCATTGCGAATCTCTCTATAAAAATGCCTCAAATCACCATATCCATTGTTTGCAAGATAGTTTGAAACCTCACTTGCCACAATTTCTTGCGCTTTTCTATTCAAAATCTCTTTATACCTCTGACCTTCCCCGAAAGACAAAGAATCTGCGTACTCTAACATGGCGGTTTGGCTTGGCGTTCGTTGCTCAAAAATAGGGACATAAATGATATCAGAATCAGCATCATAGTTATCAGCAGAGTAACTTTTATGACTCCATAAACATACGAGCGCTAAGACAATAAATCTCATAAACTTCCTCCCTTAAAAAAATCCCCTCTAGAATTAAGTCTAGAGGGAAAGAGTTAAGGGGAAGTTAAGTGGGTTATTTTTTTAGCTAAAGATATTGTAAAATTCTTGGGCACACCTCACAACTGACCTTAGTAAGAACATTTTGAGTTCTTATACGTAAGACCAGCCTATATTTTTTGTACCATAAATAAGGTCAATTTTCACAAACTAAAATGTCCCATTCAGATTTTTTTAAGAACCTCATCCATATTACTACTCATGTAGAAGGCAGATTCGGGAATGTGGTCATATTCACCCGCCACAATGCCCTTAAAGCCTTCGATGGTATCTTTTAGGTCCACAAATGCCCCAGGAGTTCCTGTGAAAACCTCTGCCACATGAAAAGGTTGAGACAAAAAGCGTTGAATTTTGCGCGCCCGTGATACAACCAGTTTATCTTCTTCTGACAGTTCATCCATCCCAAGGATGGCAATAATATCTTGAAGAGATTTATAGGTCTGCAGCATCTCTTGAACAGACCGTGCCACTTGATAATGTTCATCGCCCACAATAACAGGGTCTAAAATACGAGACGTAGAATCTAGCGGGTCAACGGCTGGGTAAATACCAAGTTCTGCAATCTGGCGGCTTAAAACTGTTGTAGCGTCTAAGTGAGCAAAAGATGCAGCAGGTGCTGGGTCTGTTAAGTCGTCAGCTGGAACATAAATGGCCTGCACACTGGTGATAGAGCCCTTAAGGGTAGACGTAATGCGTTCTTGCAAGCTTCCCATTTCTGTAGATAGGGTGGGTTGGTACCCAACCGCTGAAGGAATTCTCCCCAATAAAGCAGAAACTTCTGCGCCTGCTTGGGTAAACCTAAAAATATTATCTACGAAAAATAGAACGTCTTTTCCTTCCACATCGCGGAAGTATTCAGCCACTGTTAGCCCACTCAAGGCCACCCGCGCACGGGCCCCAGGGGGTTCGTTCATCTGGCCATAAACAAGGGCTGCTTTAGACCCATCTCCTTCAAGGGTGTTGACGCCTGATTCAATCATTTCATGATACAAGTCGTTTCCCTCACGCGTGCGTTCACCCACACCTGCAAAAACAGAATATCCACCATGGGCTTTTGCAATGTTATTAATAAGCTCCATAATCAAAACGGTTTTTCCCACACCTGCACCACCAAATAGGCCAATTTTTCCCCCACGGGGATAGGGGGTCAAAAGGTCGATAACCTTAATGCCTGTGACCAAAATTTCCGTAACGGGTGATTGGTCAACAAACTCAGGTGCGTCTCGGTGGATTGGATAATAATCTGCAGCTTGAATGGGGCCTCGTTCATCTACGGGGTGGCCTACCACATTCATAATACGGCCTAAAGTTCCAGGCCCTACAGGAACTTGGATACAATGGCCCGTATCTACCACCGTATCTCCACGCTTTAAACCGTTGGTGGCATCCATGGCAATGGTGCGCACCATGCCCTCGCCTAAATGTTGCGCTACCTCAAGAAACAAGGGGCGTTCTGTGCCATTTTCTTCCCGTACAATAACCTTTAAAGCATTATAGATAGCAGGCATTTTACCGTAAAAGGCTACGTCTACAACGGCGCCAATGACTTGGGAAATACTTCCTTGGTTTTTCTGTATTTGGGTAGATGGTTTGGGCATAGACTAACTTTCCCTCCTGAGTTTTTAACGTTTTAACCAAGATACCAGGTAAAAACACCTACGGACAAGGCCAATCATTAAAAGGCGCGCTATAACGTATCGTGCCATATGTACTCCGCTATAAATTTGGCGGGGTTTTCCACGGGGTCCAACATCTTTTTAAAATCTGAACGGCTTGAGGTTACGCCAAGCATCTTATTCTTTAGTTTCTGAATTTTGCATGCCCAACCTGTTGTGCACAGTGTTTCTTGAAAGGGAGCGTATTGATTTTTACGTATTTCATCCAAGAAGGCTATGATATCTCTTGGGTCATAAGCCATGTAGAGGTATTTTTTAAATTCCTGTGATAAGGGCACACTGTCAAATTCTAGGTTCAGCCCATTGCTAAGGTATATAATGGGTTTATCCGCAACAACCACCTCAGCCAAGGCGGATGTTCCATCAGCAATGACAATATCAGATTCCATAATATCCTCAACCAAAGACTTGCTGATGTGCTGAGAATAAACCACATTGTCCAAACGTGTGAACTTACCAATAATTTCATTCACGTCATCTTGGCTTAGGTGTTGATTTTCTATAGCCCTTGGAAACAGAGAAACATGGGGACGAATGATCAACTGCACATCAGGGTTTTGAACCGCGTAGTTGTAGAAGAAATGGTAATATACCAAAAATGTGGAGCCACTTTCATGCATGTGACGCCCGCGAAATGATAAGCTCCACCTGGGTAACCATAAAATAGTTTCTTTGAACTTCTTATTTCGTTCTTTGCCCATCATATCACGCACAGTTTTATACGTCTGATATCCTGACACAACAGCACGGCTTTTGGCAAACTTGTAGCCATCTCTATAAATTCCTTGGGTGCTTTTGGAATCTACAAATACAGTATGAACCTGCTTAGAAAGGTTGGGGTCACTAATCCATCCCTGGTGAAAAATATGGGGGCCATAGGGGATGTACATAACTTTCTTGGCTGTTTTCTTCAGTGAATCATCCACAAAAACAGGGTCAAGAACTGAATCTTTAAAGGCGTTGTATGGGTTTTGGGTAAAAATATAATCTGGTTTGTGGTGTTCTATAGATTCGCACTTTTTTGTATAAGGTGCCTGCTTGCCACAGGGATACAAAACATCACCATCGTCAAATTTTTTCATAAAATCCAGGTCAATATCTGCAGCTAACTTGCCTGAATAAAAGTAAGGAATGGCAACAATTTTAACCTTATGGCCCAATGCCTTCATTTCCCTATAAATTTCATAAACGCCTTTACCCCCCATAGGTTCTGTATGCACTAAAAAGAAGACGCTTTTAGGGGTTCCTACATTCTGTGAGCTGAGGGAAAAATAGGACAATCCCCCAACGCACACAAGTAATAATACGAATAATTTTTTAACATGTAGGAACATAATTCAATCGTTAAAAATAAGTTTGTAAAAGTGGAACTGCTATAAGGTGAAGGGTCCGTGTTATTTTACACATGACCCAATTTTGGACAGTTTGCAATCACCCTATAGTGTTCCAAATACCCTTTAAGAAGCCTGAACGGCCTTCATGCTCAGTTTCACTTTGCCACGGTCATCAACTCCCATAACCTTAACGGTTACTTGGTCGCCAACCTTCACAATGTCAGATACTTTTTCCACACGGTGGGGCGCCATTTCACTGACATGAACTAAACCATCACGACTTCCCATAAAGTTGACGAATGCACCAAATTCAGCAATTTTCACAACCTTACCTGTGTAAATGGCCCCAATTTCAGGTTCACATGCAATTGATGTAATAGCATTCATTGCAATATCAATAGACTTTTGGTCGTACCCTGCAATGGTAATGTTGCCGTCGTCATCAATGTCAATTTTGGCACCACTGGTTTCGCAAATTTCCCGAATAACCTTGCCCCCTGACCCAATAACTTCGCGAATTTTGTCACGGTTAATTTTCATATGAGCAATGCGAGGTGCGTGGGCGCTAACTTCGTTTTTAGAACGATCTAAAGCTTTCGACATTTGGGACAAAATATGCATACGTCCCTTCATAGCCTGCTCTAAAGCTACCTTCATGATTTCGGGAGTAATACTGGTAATTTTAATGTCCATTTGAAGGGCTGTAATTCCCTGTTCTGTACCAGCTACCTTAAAATCCATGTCCCCTAGGTGATCTTCATCGCCTAAAATGTCGGATAAAACAGCAAAATCATTCCCTTCCTTAATAAGCCCCATAGCAATGCCCGCAATAGGTCTTGGAAGGGGAACACCTGCATCCATTAAGGCTAAGGACGAACCACACACCGTTGCCATAGATGAAGAACCATTAGATTCTGTAACCTCAGAAACCGTACGCAAGGTGTAGGGAAAAGATTCCTTTGTTGGCACAAGGGGGTGAATAGCGCGCCAGGCAAGCTTGCCATGGCCAATTTCACGACGACCTGGAGCCCCCATGCGACCAGCTTCCCCAACAGAATAAGGGGGGAAGTTATAATGTAACAAAAAGCGTTCTTTATATTCGCCCTCAATGCTATCCATAATTTGTTCATCTTGACCCGTTCCAAGGGTTGTAACGACCAAAGCCTGTGTTTCTCCACGGGTAAACAAGGCGCTGCCATGAGCGCGGGGCAGAATACCAACTTCACATACAATGGGACGAATGTCCTCTAACCCACGGCCATCAATACGGGTTTTGTTTGTTAAAATATCACCCCGTAAAATATTGGACTGAACAGATTCAAGTAAGGCATCTACAAGCTTTTCATCCGTAAGCTCTGGTAATAAAATTTCCTTGGCCTTAGCTTTTGCCGCATCAATGGCTGCATAACGTTCTTGTTTTACCTTAAGGCTGTAAGCTGCACGCAGGTCTGCCTCACAAACACTGGCAACCCGTTGTTTTAAAGACTCATTATTCAAGGCACTTTCTGTTACAAGCCAAGGATTTTGATTCACATCTTTTTTCAAAGCCTCAATAGCCTGTAAAACAGGTTGAAATCCTTTGTGCCCAAATACAACCGCATTCAACATAATGTCTTCAGACAGTTCAAAAGCCTCTGACTCCACCATCAAAACGCCCTCTTTTGTTCCAGCAACAACAAGGTCAAGCTGGCTGTCTGACATTTCTGCAGGTGTGGCGTTCAATAAGTACTGACCATCTTTATAGCCCACTCGGCACGCACCCACAGGCCCCATGAAAGGAATGCCTGAAATGGCTAAAGCTGCAGAAGCACCTACAAGCGCCACAATATCAGGGTCATTTTCATGATCATAACTTAGAACCGTACAAATAACCTGAACTTCATTAAAAAAACCTTCAGGAAAAAGGGGACGAATGGGCCTATCAATTAACCGAGATGTTAGAACTTCTTTTTCAGAAGGCTTGGTTTCACGCTTGAAAAATCCACCTGGTATGCGGCCCACAGCAAAGGCTTTTTCCTGATAGTGAACAGACAAGGGGAAAAAATCAGCATCAGATTTTGCCTCTTTCGCACCAACAACCGTACATAAAACTGTGGTCTCACCGTAGGTTGCCATAACAGCACCTGTGGCTTGGCGTGCCACTTTTCCTGTTTCTAACACAAGCTTCCGTCCCGCCCATTCTATTTCTTGGCGTTTAATCTGGAAAAAATCTGAACTCATTCAATAAACCCTTACTTAACAAACATACATTTAAAAAACACGAATCTGATGATACTACCTTTTGAAAAAGAAATATACTTGATTTTGAAAGGTGTGTAACCAGCTTATTCAATCAGGTCCGCAGGTCCCCCTGGTTCCAGTATACCAAAGCGGGCGGCCATTTCTTGGTATAGGGTGTGGGCCATTGTTCTATCAATATACGGGTTATTTATGTCCAGCCGTTTTCCTGTGCGAATGTCCATTAACTGGCAGGTTTCCTGGGATATTTCATCAATGAGGATAAGCTGACTTTCCTCTGACAGATCGGATAAATACACACGGCCAAATTTAAGGCGATAATTCAAAAGTCGTATGCCAAGAACCAAAAACTGGCCGTTTAGAAAATCATGAATACGCTGAAGGGTTTGGTACAGAAAATCCAACTCTTCCAACCCTACCCAACCTAAAGTTGTCATGTGACGATCAGACAAAAGGGATTGCCCTTCCACAAGGGGTGTGTGAAATTCAGGGATAAAGTCTTGTAACAACGTCCCTTCTTCTAACCCCATGCGTTTTGCAAAGTTGCCAAGGGCCACATTATGAACCAACACATGGAAGGGCAGGGGGTCAGCAACCCTTACAAGCTGTTCATGCATATTTAACCGTTTAATAAAATGGTTGGGGATTCCAATTTCACCAAACCGCGTCATAAATAATTCGCTTAAGCGGTTATTGATGGCGCCACGGCCCTGTATGGGCGGATTTTCAGCGTCGATGTCATCTTTAAAACACAAAACATACGTACCCGGGTTTGGGCCGTTGTAAACAATTTTTGAAGCACCATAGTGAATCATATGACGACGTGGGCCACGTTTGGTTCGTAACAGCTGGGGAAGAAACCCTATGGACATGAAAAAAACCACCTGAGAGTATTATATTGTCTATACCAAAATTCCAGAACAAATTCCAATATTTTGTTCTAGCTATAAATTTTTGGGGCTAAGCACTGTATTTTTCCAACCCCTGACTCCTGATTCCTGGAATGCCTTGCGGATTATGGTTGCATTTTTTAGGTCAGATGGGTTAAAAATACAGTAACTATTCACTATGGGTTTTTAATTTATGAAGAAAGATATTCACCCCACCTATCACGAAATTAATGTTGTTATGACGGATGGTACATCCTTTAAAACTCGCACCACATGGGGTAAAGCGGGCGATACCATGCAGCTGGATATTGATCCCAAGTCTCATCCTGCATGGACGGGGGCTGGTCATAAGCTGAATGATTCCGTCGGTCAGCTCAGCAAATTTAGCAAACGTTACCAGAATTTTGGTTTGGGAAAGTAGTTCACCTTTAAAAAAGATGGGGCCATACCTGTGTTACCACCTATGGACGAAATGACGCGTGGTCCTCATTCTTTCTATTTAGAAGGTTTAAACTCTGAACAAAAAAGGGCTGTTGAGTGCATTGACGGCCCTGTTTTGGTTTTGGCAGGGGCAGGGACAGGGAAAACGCGTGTTTTAACAGCCCGTATTGCCCATATGGTTTCATCGGGTTTGGCGTACCCGTCTGAAATTCTTTCTGTAACCTTTACCAATAAGGCCGCCTCAGAGATGCGAGAGCGGGTTCAAAAAATTCTAAGCCGCCCTATTGAGGGCGTTTGGCTTGGTACCTTTCATTCCTTGTGTGTGCGTATTTTGCGTCGTCATGCAGAGCTTGTGGACTTGGAAACTAACTTCACTATTTTAGACAGCGATGATCAACAGCGCTTATTAAAGCAGCTTATAAAGGCTGAAAACCTGGATGATCGCAAATATCCGCCCCGTTTGGTTCAGGCTGTTATTGGCCGTTGGAAAGATCGTGCCTTGTTGCCATCACGCACTTTGTATGGTGAAAACCCTGTTATTGCCAAACTGTATGAACAATACCAAGAACGGTTGCGGGTTTTGAATGCTGCGGATTTTGGTGATTTGATTCTTCATTGTTTGACCTTATTTAAAAAAGACCCATCCGTTCTAAAGCAATACCAAGACAAATTTCGTTACCTTCTTGTGGACGAATACCAAGATACCAACGTGGCGCAGTATCTGTGGCTACGACTGTTGGCGCAGGGTAGTGGTAATATTTGTTGTGTGGGTGATGATGACCAATCTATTTATGGATGGCGGGGAGCTGAGGTTGGGAATATCCTAAAATTTGAAAAGGATTTTCCAGGCACAGTTGTTGTGCGATTAGAGCAAAACTACCGCTCTACCTCTCATATTTTGGGGGCGGCCAGTGGGCTTATTGCCCATAACGAAGACCGTCTTGGAAAAACCCTTTGGACTGACGGTGATGAAGGAGAGAACGTTTTAGTACGAGGAACGTGGGATTCAGAGGTGGAGGCTCGCTTTGTTGCCGAAGAAATTGAAACTTACCAGCGTCAAGGAGAACAATTGGGAGAGTGCGCCATTTTAGTGCGTGCAGGGTTTCAGACCCGTGAGTTTGAAGAACGTTTGTTAAAACTTGGCATTCCTTACCGCGTGGTGGGTGGTGCCCGTTTTTATGAACGTTCTGAAATTAAGGATGCCATTGCCTATATTCGCTTGCTTGTGCAGCCTAACGATGGTCTTGCTTTTGAACGTATTGTAAACACACCCAAACGTGGCATTGGGCAAACAACCATTCAAAATCTCCACATGGTGGCCCGTGAACAGGATATTTCCTTACCTCAGGCGGCTTTGCTGTTTTCTCATAGTTCATCTAAAAGTATGGCCTGCAACGCTTTGCGTACTTTTTTTTATAACCTTGAACGTTGGCGCCGTGATTTAGAAACTGAACCCCATGTGGAGGTTGTGAAAAAAATGTTGGATGAGTCTGGCTATACACAAATGTGGCAAGATGACCCATCACCTGATTCTCCAGGCCGTTTGGAAAACCTAAAGGAACTTGTGAATGCTATCGAGGAATTTCAATATCTTCCAGGGTTTCTAGACCATGTAAGTTTGGTTATGGATAATAACCAAAAAGACCAAAAAGACATGGTAAATGTGATGACTTTGCACGCTGCAAAAGGGTTGGAATTTGACCATGTTTTCCTAGCAGGTTGGGAGGAGGGGATTTTTCCACATGCTCGTTCCTTAGGCGATTCAGGTCTAAAGGGGCTGGAGGAAGAACGTCGTTTGGGCTATGTAGGCATTAGTCGGGCTAAGAAAAAAGCCATCATAACCTACGCTTTGAAACGCCGCAATTATCAGGGGTGGCAGCCGTCTCGTCCGTCTCGTTTTTTGAAGGAATTACCTAAAGATCATTGCCTATATATTAGCCCCAATGGTACGGAAATGGAAACGTTCGATGCGCCAACACCTCTGGCTATTTCTCATGGTTCCTTAGGGGCTAACCCCTTTACCCAAAAAAAGATTTCTTTTAAAAAAGGCCAACGGGTGTTTCACGAAAAATTTGGCTACGGTTCAGTGGTTCGCGTGGATGGTGAACGGGTAGATGTGAACTTTGAACACGGTGGAACTAAGAAAATTATAGCTTCTTTCTTAAATGTGGCGGATTCCTTATAACTCTCTAGAGCTTTTAATTTGGGTACAGGAATAAGGAAGCGAAAGGGCCAATGGGGCAGAGTAGGGAATTCATTTTTTTTCAAAAAAATGTGAAAAAACTTTATTCCGTTAACTTTTTGTTAAGTGTTTCTATGGTAAAAATATGTTAAGGACCAAGTGGTGGTCATGGACTGAGTGCGGTCTGTGGACGTATATCTGAGCTTTCTAATTTTGGAGAGTTTTTTTCCTGGGGTCCTTAGGAACTGTCGTTACGTTTTTTTGGTGCATGTTCTAGACATGTTTGAAGGAACGGTTCGCTGCCCCCTCTCGGGCAGAACTCTGGATGTTAACTTTTTTTAAAGGTTTTCCACAGAGGCGGTAGAGATATGCGTTTCGTGGTGGTGGAGGCGGAGGCCAAGGCACTGGGTTGGGTCGAACGGAGGCCCCATCCCGAAGGGGCGGCTGTATCTGGTAGAAATCTTACAAAAATTCGCCTAATACGGCAATCTCCCCAAAAAAACCAGACAAACGGCTTTGCATCCCCATCTCTGCAAGTTTTCACAGTATTTTTTATAAAATTTTCATGAAGGGGGGCTGGCAGTTGTAGCTAGAATTTCAAAACTGCCGGTAGACTGAGATTTGTAAGATACGCTTTTTCCGCACACATGGGAAAGAAGACGTATATAGAAAGGCAAAATGGTTCGAGATGTTTGGTCCTCCAATCTTTGGTCTGACAAAAGAACCTCTTCATAGCCTGGGCGTAGTTGGGCTATGGTGCCTTCAGCAGCTATGGAGATATCTCCTTCATTACTTAAGGAAACAGTCACGGTTCCACCGCGGGGGAGACCTTCTAATGCCATAAATCCAAGGCCGAGTAAGAGGCGTAGCGATGAACTCACAGGTGATTCCACCATATGGGGCGACAAGGCCCAGTGTATCTCCACCTTGCTTTTGAGCGCACATTCGGTAAGAATTTCCCTTGCCTCTTGGAATGTAGGCGCATTGGGGCTGGCACTCCATAGGGAGCGAAATAGTTTGAGACGAGACTTCATAGTTTCAGCGCTTTGCTGAATTAAATCTATGGTATCTTTTGAGAAAGAAGCATCTTCGCTCATTTCAAGCCCTAAAGATAGGGCGTTTAAGGGAGTTGCCAGATCATGGCAAATCTTTGCCACGACTAACTTTGTAACAAACAGTTCGTGCGGCATGCGTTTTGTCTTTCAAAATACGAATTATGCAGGAATATGGAGAGAGTTGAGAAAAAGGCCCAACAAATACTGTTGAGCCCTTCTAAAAAATTTAGCGTGGTGCGCGATTTCTTGAAAAACCACCGCCGCCATTACCACCACCAAAGCCACCAGGGCTACGACGGGGGCCACCTTGGCCTCGGGGTTCTTCAGGCAAAGCTTCAGCAACGCGAATAACGCGGCCATCCACTTCTTTACCGTTAAACTGCTCAACAGCTCTTGAAGCTTCTTCTTCTGTGGACATTTCCACAAAGCCAAAGCCTTTGCTGCGTCCAGATTGACGATCCATAATCACCCGTGCGGATGTAACGGCGCCAGCCGCGGAAAAAACATTTTCTAGCCCGCTGTCATTCATTGAAAATGACAAATTGCTGACGTATAATTTCTTGTTCATATATGCTCCTGTTAACAACTTTTTCCGTGCTACTCAAAAGCATATTGCATCGATCTTTGGCTACGGACATTCTATAAAAGAATTATAAGGGTCCCTATTTTAAAAAGCAGTAAAAAAATGATAAATTTCTCCAATTTTCCAAGACAGCAGACTCAGCTTGTGGGGCATGCAGAAAATTTTTCCCAACTTTGGGCTTTGTTTGAACAGGGTAAAATTTCCCCATGTTGGCTGCTGGTGGGGCCTCAAGGGGTAGGGAAGGCCACTTTTTCCTACGCGTTTGCAAGAAAAGTTTTGTCGCAAAATCCCCAAAACCCCTGTGGTTTTCAAGACACAGTTGTGGCCCATCAAATATCTATCGGCAGTTACCCTAACATTTATGTTCTAGAACCCAGTGCAGATGAAGATGGAAAGCCAACAAAAGAAATTCGTATTGATGATGTGCGTAAGTCTTTGGTTTTTCTGCGCCAATCCCCAACCATTCCTGGATGGCGTGTTGTAGTGGTTGACTCTGTGGACATGCTCAATCGTTTTGCAGCTAATGCTTTATTGAAAATTTTAGAAGAACCCCCTCAAAAAACCATTATGTTATTGGTATGTCATTCTTTAGGAAAAACTCCTCCAACCATTCGTTCAAGGTGTCAGCGCCTTCTTTTTCGCCCTGTTTCCATAGATCTTTATGAAAAAGTTTTTGGGGAAGATATAAATAGTCAGGTTTTTTCCCTGTGTAATGGCAGTATGGGCCTTTACGCTAAACTTATGGAGGCGGGAGGCCCTGAATTTCTGAAAAAGCTAGAATCTTCTGTTTTTAGCGCCTTTGACAAAAATATGTTGTTATGCCAAAAGTTTTCAGAAGAATACGCCAAAAGTCCCCTTCATTATGAATCCATTCTTAAAATTCTGTGCCCCTTACTGCATACCTGGGCTGTACACCACCCTCAAGATAAAAAATACGCATATGCATATAAGGAGGTTTTGACCTTTATAAAAGAATCAGAAACCGCCCATTTGGACCCCTTTCAAAAATTACTGAGCCTTTTTTTGCTTGTGGAGAGGGCCTCCTTTTAAGCGCAGCCTATTTTAGTTTCCTTCTTTTTGCACTAGGTTCAGATTTTGGCTTAAGCTTACTTGGTTTCTTCAAATTTTCACCCATAGCTGGAGCTTTGACTAAAGATTCTTCTGGTGAAACCTCTAGTGGGGCAGGGGATCCCTTACTCCGTTTCCTTTTTGGAGATGTGCTTTTTACCATGCTTTCACTGTCTTTATCTGATGTGGCAGGTTCTGCAGATGCCAAACGTGCAAATGGGTTACGCCTTTTTGCCTGGGCAGCTTTTGCAGCTAATTCTTTTTTTATATTTTCCTCATGTTTTTCTTTTGCAGTCTTGACATACGCTACAAAAGTTGAAAAACCAAAACGGTTTGCGCTTCTTGTCTTATTTAATGCGGAAATAATATCATCATCGCTTAAGCCTTCTGATGCGGTTTTGTACTCCGACATCATTTCGTCACCAGCATCTTGAACTGCATACCACATAGTTGCTAGTTTTATGCGCTGTTCTACGTTCATTCCGTCTCGAACTAGGGCAGAAAGGTTTTGGTAAAACTTTAACCAGTAATCATCTGCTGCGTTCTCAGGTGCCTCAAGCTTTGCAAAAGAATCGCTTTGTTGCAGGGTTGTTTTATCATTTTCTGTTAGGCCACGGCAAAAATTATTAAAGGCTTCTTGCATTTCTGGGCTTAATTGCATATCTGACTCAGGGGAGGAGGGTGATTCAGCAGACATATGGGCTGAAACTGTTTCCGTAGGCACACTGCCATTATTACTGCCGTCATCATTTTCTGCTTCATCAGAAGCGCATACAGCGGTGTATAAAAGGGCGCTGGATATAATTATATATATTTCTTTCATTTTTTAAACACTTTAAAAAAATTATCTATTATCAAATTACAACATAATTATTAACAAAAAGTTTAAATTGAGATTTTTTTTTGCAGTATCAAAACTTTGTATAATAAATATTATGGAAAGTAAAATTGTTATTTCTTTAGCAAGAAACCTTATTGAAAAAAGCAAAAAAATTAACATAAAATTAACGTATTTGTGCAAGAATTTAGGTGGGAATAACATTAAATTAAATGGGACTGCTATGACCTTTAAAACACACACCATTCTCGCATTCGTTACATTGTTTTCATGTCCTCTCCAGGCCATGTGGGACAGTGATTCAGACCTTCCAACAGGAAAAGATGTTAACAGATCGTGTTATGAAAAACGTTGTAACGCCCGGGAAATTGGAAGAAGAAAGCAAGAGCTGCACAAAGGTATATTCGAAAAAGCCTTTGAACAAACAGACGTGGAAGAAAAATCAATACCTAGCGTTGATGCCAGTTCATCTTCAGATGGTGATGATGATTTTTTCAAACTTCACATTAGCCCTATTTCTTTACCAATAGAATTTACAAAAAGAGGAAAAATTAGCAAGAACAAAGACCCAAAACTTAAAATATGTCTTACCTTGGCAGACGGTAATTTTTATGAATTTGATGAACGAGGCGCCACTATAGATGTGCCTAAAGTAATGGTTTTAGGAAATGCATCGCCATTACGCGCAACGCTTGAGGTTTGTGACTGCTCAAGCTCCCATTATTTAATTCCCAGAAAAGGCCATACAGCATACCGAAAAATTAGTTTTTCCAAAGGCAGTGCATCAGAATCGGGAGTTTTGGAAATCAAAATTTCAAAAACCAACCATGCCTCTGAAGGAGCCTCCAGGAAAAATGTACGACGTTCCATTTTCTACGCAGACAAGGCTGTTATTCCTTGAGTTTGCCAATTCGACAAAAATATTCTTGAAATTAACTATTTTTTTATAAAATTTATTATATAAACATATTAAAGATTTTTTTAAATTCGTATATGCTTTTACATGTGACTTGAAAGCTTATGCATAATAGGGGCGAAAAAACCATGTCTGAAAAAAAGTTTGTAAATATCACTTACGATGGGAAAACCTGTTCTTTTCCCGTTTTACAAGGAAGTGACGGCCCAGAAGTGGCGGATATTTCCACCCTTCATAAGGAATTGGGAATTTTTACCTTTGACCCTGGTTTTATGGGAACAGCCAGTTGTTATTCAAAAATTACCTTTATTGATGGCGATGAGGGTCGGCTCCTTTATCGAGGCTACCCCATACAATCTCTTGTGGAAAAATGTGACTTTTTGGAGGTTTCCTACCTTCTTATTAAGGGCGGACTTCCCAGTAAATCACAAAAGGACCTTTTTGTAGACCAGGTAGCCCACCACACCATGGTCCATGAACAAATGAGCAACTTTTACCGTGGCTTTCGTCGTGATGCCCACCCCATGGCCATTATGGTGGGTGTTGTGGGTGCCCTCTCTGCCTTTTATCACGACAGCTTAGATATTCATGACCCCAAACAACGGGAAATTTCATCCATCCGTCTTATTGCAAAAATGCCAACTTTGGCAGCTATGGCATTCAAATATTCCTTAGGGCAACCTTTTATTTATCCCAAAAACCGCTTAAGTTACGCCGCAAATTTCTTGCGCATGATGTTTGCCGTTCCAACAGAAGAATATTTAATTAACCCAACCCTTGTGAAAGCTATGGACCGCATTTTAATTCTGCATGCGGACCACGAACAAAATGCATCCACATCTACGGTGCGCCTAGCAGGGTCCAGTGGGGCTAATCCATTTGCTTGTATTGCCTCTGGCATTGCAGCCCTTTGGGGACCAGCCCACGGAGGGGCAAACGAAGCTGTCTTAAATATGCTGCAAACCATTGGTCACAAAGACCATATTCCAGACTATATTCGACGAGCCAAAGATAAAAATGACACTTTCCGCCTTATGGGGTTTGGACACCGGGTATACAAAAATTACGATCCCCGGGCAAAAATTATGCGCCAAACCTGTCATGAGGTTTTAGAAGAGTTAGGCATTAAAAATGATCCCCTTCTAGAGTTAGCCATGGAGCTTGAAAAAATAGCCCTACAAGATGATTATTTTATAGAAAAAAAGTTGTATCCTAATGTAGATTTCTATTCAGGAATTATTTTCAGAGCCATGGGCATACCAACCAGCATGTTCACCGTTTTGTTTGCCATTGCCCGTACGGTAGGCTGGGTTGCACAGTGGAATGAAATGATAGAGGACCCCTTTCAAAAAATAGGGCGTCCCCGACAACTTTATATAGGAGATGCAGAACGTGAATTCATTCCCATGGATAAAAGAGGATGAGCAAATGCAACAAAAACCCTTTGAATACAAAGCAAATGTTGGCATATTTCGGGCAGCAAATGATAACGCCATGCCAAGGAAAGACCTTATCAAAAAGCTTCTTAAAATAAGTTTGTGGATAGCGCCCTTGTCCGCCTGGTTGCTTTTATGGGCAAACTAGAACGCCCCGCTGACGAAGTTATTTCCTTTTATCTAGATCAGGGAAAGGTAAAGGGAAAACTAGTGCGCCTTGGAAAAGAGGTGGAAACGCTTATCGATCAGCACATGTACCCACACTCGGTTAATCAGTACCTTGTGGAACTTATAGCCTTAGCAGCTGCCTTAGGTGCAGATATGAAACATAATGGCAGCCTAACCCTGCAAATTACAGGGGGAAAAATAATAACCCTCATGGTTGTAGACATTAACAGCCTTGGTCATGTAAGGGCTTGCGCTAAATGGGATCAGCAAATGCTTGAAAAAGCATTAGAAACATCTCCCACACTTTCTGTTCCCCATGCCTTCGAGGGAGGATGTATGGTTTTTAGTGCGGATTTCGAGCATCAAAAAGATAAATACCAAGCCATTGTGGAATTGTCTGGGAAAACCCTAAGCGACTGCATTCACCATTATTTCCGACAGTCAGACCAAGTCCAAAGCGCAGTTGTTTTGGTTAATGATTTGAAGTCTCAAGGATATATGGGGGGGATTTTAATGCTGCAAAAACTGGCTCCCCCCTCCCCTATTTCTGCTCATGAACTAGAACAAGAAGCAGATGACTGGTTAACAGACCTCAGTCTTTTGGGCACACTTGGAACAGAAGAATTTCTAAACCCCAACCTTGAAGCCACAACCATTTTATATCGCCTATTCCACGAACGGACCCTTCACGCCCAAGAACCAACCCCTATTACGTTCAAATGTTCATGTTCATACGAACGTATTGAAGGAATGCTAGGGCAATTTAGCGCTGAAGATCGTGACCATATGGCACAAAACGGCGCCATCACAATTACATGTGAGTTTTGCAGTCAAAATTACGTATTTTTACAAAACACGTCATCCTTGAAAAAATAGGTCTATACGGGTATAATCAGGTATATTTAGCGTCCTTAGCTCAGCTGGATAGAGCGGCGGCCTTCTAAGCCGTAGGTCAGAGGTTCGAATCCTCTAGGACGCGCCATTTTTTTTATTGTCTTTTTTAAGTATTATACCTATCTAACACTTAAAACGTATAACTCGTAAGGTTTTTTAAAATGCAGGCTCTTCGCAATATTGCCATTATTGCCCACGTTGACCATGGGAAAACAACCCTTGTTGACACCATGTTAAAACAAAGCGGTACGTTCCGCGCTAACCAAAATGTGGCCGAACGTGCCATGGATTCTAACGATTTAGAACGGGAACGGGGCATTACTATTTTAGCCAAATGCACCTCCTTAGACTGGAATGATGTGCACATTAATATTGTTGACACACCAGGCCACGCTGACTTTGGCGGCGAAGTAGAGCGTATTTTAAGCATGGTTAACGGTGTTGTGTTGTTGGTAGATGCGGCTGAAGGCCCCATGCCCCAAACGAAATTTGTGTTGGGCAAAGCCTTAAAGCTGGGTCTAAAACCTATTGTGGTCATCAATAAAATTGACCGGTCTGATGAACGCCATAATGAGGTATTAGAAGAAATTTTCGACCTGTTCTTAGCACTGGAAGCCAATGATGAACAATTAGATTTCCCCGTTTTGTATGCATCTGGCCGTGGCGGTTGGGCTGTGCGCGACTTAAAAGAAGAACGCAAAGATATAACCCCCCTATTTGAAACCATTGTTGAGTATGTGAAGCCTCCCCAGGTAGACGCAGACGCTCCCTTTTCCATGTTGGTAACAACCCGTGAATACGATTCCTATTTAGGTCGCGTTTTGACAGGGTTGGTCCATAGCGGCACAATTAAACCCAACATGCCCCTAAAGGTATTAAATCGTGACGGCGCCCTTGTGGAAACAGGCCGTGTTAGTAAGTTGTTATCATTCAAGGGGTTAGAACGTGTGCCCATTGAATTTGCAAAAGCAGGTGACATTATCGCCCTTGCAGGTCTTGAAAAAGCCAACGTATCTGAAACCATTACAGTTCAGGAGGTCAACACCCCCCTGCCCGCTCAGCCTATTGATCCCCCAACCTTGGCTATGACTTTTTCTATTAATGACTCTCCACTAGCAGGTCGTGAAGGAAGCAAACTAACGTCCCGCGTGCTCCGTGATCGTTTAATGCGCGAAGCTGAAGGAAATGTGGCCATTCGGGTAACCGAAACCGAGGACAAGGACGCTTTTGAAGTGGCAGGCCGCGGTGAATTGCAGTTAGGTGTATTGATTGAAACCATGCGTCGAGAAGGGTTTGAACTGTCCATTAGTCGCCCCCGCGTTTTATTCCGAAACGCAGAAACAGGTGAACGGCAAGAACCTATGGAAGAAGTACAAATTGACGTGGATGATGACTACGTAGGCGTTGTTGTGGAATCTATGAGCCTACGCAAAGCCGAAATGACAGACATGCGTCCTTCAGGTGGTGGTAAAACCCGTATTTTATTTATAGCCCCCTCTCGTGGACTTATTGGTTACCACGGACCATTTCTAACGGAAACACGAGGCACAGGCATTATGAGCCGAGTTTTCCACTCCTACGGCCCTTATAAAGGCGCCTTAGAAGGCCGCCGCAATGGTGTTTTGATTTCCAACGGTGATGGCGAAGCTGTGGCCTATGCCTTATGGAACCTAGAAGAGCGAGGCATCATGTTTATCGTTCCAGGTGCCCAAGTTTATCAGGGTATGATTATCGGTGAAAATAGCCGTGATAATGACCTAGAGGTAAACCCCTTAAAAGCCAAACAGCTAACGAACGTACGGGCATCAGGCAAGGACGAGGCTATTAAGCTAACACCACCGAAACTTATGACATTAGAACAAGCTATTGCTTATGTGGAAGATGATGAACGGGTGGAGGTAACGCCAAAATCCATTCGAATTCGCAAGGCTGTTTTGTGCCCACATGAACGGAAAAAGGCAGAACGGGCCGCTAAAGGATAAGCTTTTTACCCTGTATTTTTTTGAAAAACCTTTTGAAAAAAGTTTGTTTTTTAACAATTTATTAACTGTTTTGAGTATAAAGTATTCAAAACAGCCTAGTGGGGGGGGGCAATACACCGTTCCCCTCTATTTTGTGGAAGGAAGTTATGCTTATAAAACCCCTTGGGCTCCCAAAAGGCGTGACACCATTTTTGCTGTGTAGTCTACAAGGGGGATAATTTTTCCATAATTCATACGCGCAGGTCCAATAACGCCGATGGCGCCAATAATTTCTTCTCGTGAATTATGGTAGGGGGAAACCACAAGAGAACAGCCAGATGCTTTAAATAGGTTATTTTCAGATCCAATAAATATTTGCACACCTTCTGCTTGGATAGAAGCATCTAGTAGCTGTTTTAGAACCTCTTGTGTGTCCAGCATTTGAAACAGGTCACGAATTTGGTCCAACTCTTCGGCACCAGAAACGCCCTGAAGTAAATTTGACTGGCCTTTAACGATTAAAGGTCTATTTTCATCGCCGCCCCCCCAAATGGCCATGCCTGTGGACACAACTTTTCTTGTCAGTTCATCCAAATGGGTTTGGTGATGAATAATTTCCTCATCCACAACTCCCTTAGCTTGTTTAAGGGTGCGCCCTTCAAGGCGGGATGATAAATAGTTAGATGCTTCGTTTAAAATAGACGGGTTAATTCCCGCAGGCAGTTCAATAATTCTATTTTCCACCATGCCATCTTGGGAAATTAAAACGGCCAAACATCGTCCTGGACCTAAATAAACAAACTCCATATGGCGTAAGGGGGCATCAATTTTTGGCGCCATAACTAACCCTGCACATTTGGATAAGCCCGACAGCATGGAGCTGGCCTCTTGCAGCACATTATCCAGGCTTTTTCCAGATTTATCGCATAAGGCGCCAATATGGTCACGTTCTTGGGGGGAAAGGTCCCCTACCTCCAAAAGGCCATGTACAAAAAAACGTAAACCTTCGTCTGTAGGTAAGCGCCCTGCGGATGTGTGTGGAGCATACAGTAGGCCAGCCTCTTCCAAATCAGCCATAACATTGCGAATGGTTGCAGGCGATAGGGGCATTTTTAAGCGCCTTGATAAGGTGCGTGACCCAACAGGTTCGCCCGTTTCTACATAGGTATCTACGAGTTCACGAAAAATCTGTAAGGAACGTTCGCTTAGTTCTGCAACGCTTAGGGGCATGGAATTCAGGCCTACGCATAAAATTTCTTTCTATTACTACCATTTTTTTCAAAAACTGTGTATGAAAAAAATAGTGTATAAGTTCATCCATTTTTATAATGGCTAGTTTCTTTACAAATGGGGTATAATGCAGAAATTGTTTTTTTTAGGAAAATCCAATGGATGCACAAAACCTAACCTTAGTTGATTCTTTGCCGGAGTGGAATTTAGCAGACCTGTACCCCGCTTTAGATTCGCCAAAGATTGAGGGAGATATTCAATGGTGCACTCAACAAGCCATTGATTTTCAGAAGAAATACGAACCCTTGTTTAAAACTGAGTGGTGCACAGAAAAAGACTTTTTTGAAGCCATTAGTTTGTATGAACGTATTAGTGAAACCATGGGTCGTCTGTCTGCTTTTGCATCCCTTTTGTCTAGTAAATATGTGGATGATGGCCATGTCCAGCAATTTCACCAAAGAATCCAAGAGGTATTAACGGATATTTCTACCCATTTTGTTTTTTTCCCCCTGGCCATTAATGCTATAGATGATGCGGCCTTAGAAGCTATGCTGACCACATCAAAAGATCTTCAGAAATATGCTGCATGGCTGCGTCAAACCCGTTTGTTTCGCCCCCACCAATTGTCTCAAGACTTGGAAAAAGTATTTTTAGAAAAGTCCATCACATCGTTGCGGGCGTGGAACCGTTTATACGATGAAACCTTGGCATCCTTAAGGTTTCAGGTAGATGGTGAGACTCTAAATATTTCTTCAGTAACTGACCTTATGAGCCATGTAAATCCAGCAAAAAGACGTGCAGGCGCCCTAGCCCTAGCCGAGGGATTAAAAGAACGTTTGCCCCTATTTACCATGATTACAAATACACTATCCAAAGATAAAGATATTGAGGATAGGTGGCGTAAATACCCCTTTCCCACCAGTGAACGTCACTTATGGAACCAGGTAGAGCCTGAAGTTGTTGATGCTTTGTTTTCTGCTGTTAAGGAAAGTTACCCGAAATTATCACACCGCTATTATGGGCTAAAGGCAAAAATTTTAAACCAAAAAACCATTGAGTATTGGGACCGCAACGCCCCTTTGCCTTATATGGAAGATACCCATATTTCGTGGCTCCAGGCGCAGGCCATTGTTTTAAACGCCTATGAACAGTTTAGCCCCAAAATGGCCAGTATAGGAGAACGGTTTTTTGACAATGGTTGGATTGATGCGCCTGTGCAGGATGGTAAAACATCTGGTGCATTTGCTCACCCCACGGTGCCGTCTGTTCACCCCTATATTCTTTTGAATTATTTGGGCAAACAACGGGATGTGATGACCCTAGCCCATGAACTGGGTCATGGAATTCATCAGGTTTTATCAGCCCGTCAAGGGTACTTGCAAACGGACACCCCCCTAACAATCGCCGAAACAGCCTCTGTTTTTGGGGAAATGCTAACATTTCGAAGTTTATTGGCTAAAGAAGCATCCCCTGCAGCGCGGCGTCAACTGTTGGCTTCAAAAATTGAAGATATGTTAAACACAGTTGTCCGACAAATTGCCTTTTATGATTTTGAACAACAGGTCCACAGCGCACGTAAAAAACGGGAACTTTCATCTGAAGACTTATCAGACCTGTTTTTAACCATACAACGAGAGGCCTTGGGCCCTTCAGTCCATGTGGATGAAGCGGTGGGTGTTTTTTGGGCCTATATTTCCCATTTTATTCATGCGCCTTTTTATGTTTATGCCTACGCCTTTGGTGACTGCCTGGTGAATTCTTTGTATGCCGTGTATGAATCTGAAAAAGATGGGTTTGAAGAAAAATATTTAGACATGTTGCGCGCTGGCGGCAGTAAGCGGTACCCAGAGCTGCTGGCCCCCTTTGGGTTGGATGCAAAAAGCCCCGATTTTTGGCATAAGGGCTTAGCCATGATTGAAAATTTAATTGATGAACTTGAACATACGTTGACACCTTAATGTCTTTACTACGTCACGGAGCAATTGTTGGCCTTTACACAGGTCTTAGTCGCGTTTTTGGGTTAGTACGGGAAATTCTTATGTCCCATGTTTTAGGAGCCAGTCTGGTTGCAGACGCTTTTATTGTGGCATTTAAATTCCCAAATTTCTTTCGCCGTTTTTTTGCAGAGGGCGCCTTTAATGCGGCCTTTGTTCCCCAGTTTGCTGGCACCTTAGCGATGGAAGGCCCACATAAGGCCCAACAGTTAGCCCAACGTGTTTTTTTCATCATGGCCTTTTTTTTGATGGCCTTTGTTTTTTTTGTGGAAATTTTCACCCCCCTTCTTATGCCCCTTATTGCGCCTGGATTTTCTAGTACAGTTGAGCGTTTAGAATTAGCCACCCATTTTACACGTATTACGTTTCCTTACATTTTTTTCATATCCTTATGTGCCTTGTGTGCGGGGGTTTTGAATTCTTTAAACCGCTATGCTGCAGCTGCATCAGCGCCTATTTTGCTGAATGTGGTTATGATTGCCGCCCTTTTGCTTTATGAATATATGCACGTGTCGCCTGGGTATGCTTTAGCTTGGTCTGTGTTTGTGGCGGGAATTATGCAATTTATTTGGATGCTGTGGGCCTGCAAACGTCTGGGAATGTCATTTTTTATAAAACCAACCTTTCAATGTGATGAGAAGGTGAACCGTGTCTTTCGCCTTATGATTCCAGGGGCCTTAGGGGCTGGTGTTATGCAAATTAATATTTTAATTGATATGGTTTTAGCGTCTTTTTTACCCATAGGTTCCATGTCTTACCTATATTACGCTGACCGCCTGAATCAACTTCCCTTGTCTATTTTTGGTATTGGTATGGGAACGGTTTTGCTGCCTCCCTTATCCAAATTATGGCGTCAAAAAGATGAAGTGCAGGCCCTAAAAACACAAAATCATGCCCTAAGCTTGGCCATGCAATTTACCATGCCAGCAGCTGTGGGGCTGGTGTGCCTATCCCACATTTTAATTGATGTTATTTTTGGCCATGGAAAGTTTACGACCGAAAATGTCAACCAAACAGCAAAAGCATTAGAAGCATTTGCCTTAGGTCTGCCAGCCTACGTGGCGTCTAAAATTTTTGCCACCAGTTTCTTTGCGCAATTAGACACAAAAACTCCTGTAAAAATAGCTGCCGTATGTGTGGGGGTGAACCTTGTGTTAAATCTTATTTTTATGCAGTATTGGCAACATGTGGGGTTGGCCTTAGCCACATCTGCCTCAGCTTGGTTAAACATGTTTTTGCTGGGGGCTATGTTGCAACGCAAGGGGGCCTTGCATATTTCCACATCTCTTAAAATTCTTCTTTTTAAAATTTTAGCGGCGTCGTGTGTTATGTTTTTTGTACTAAAAACCACCCTTTTTTACCTGTGGCCCCATATGCCCAGCCCATTTTATTTGTGGCACAAAATTGCCCTTATCCTAACCCTTATTTTTTTAGGTTCATCCGTTTATTTTGGCCTTTTAATAAGTTCAAAAGGCACGATAGGGAAGAACTTTTAATTTAGACTTAGGCATTAAAAATTTGGTTTAAATTTTAATTTTTTATTAACGTGTTTAGTCTATATTTTAATTAAGATACTATTTTGTCTTTTTTGTTAGGTAAACACGCATGCATTTTTTCTTTGTTTTTGCCCTTGTAATGGGCCTTTTTTCACAAAGCCATGCCGCCTCAAGTGTGGATGAGAGAGGGATAGAAACTGCCATACAAAGAATTAGTGCAGCAAATTCTATTGAAGATGTAGTTAAGGCTATAAAAGGGACATTTGTTGTTATACATAGTACTTCTGACCCAGATGCATTTTCTGATGTTAACCGAAATTTTGTTGATGAGGTTAATAAAGTTGATTCATCATATAGGAAAAATCTATTAGAAACATCCCAAAAATATCAAGGCTGGAAATTGCACGTTTCTGCAGCCTATGGCCAAGAATTACGTGTTTTAAAGCTAGCAGTTCCCTTTTTGCTTCAACAAAAAGTTTATTTCAAAATTGCAAATTCTAAAACTTCATACCAAATTATTCTTGGAGGTGATAAAGCTCAAAAAGGAAAGCTTATTACCATTTATCCCATAGGGGATGAAAAGGCTTATCAATTAGCCCAACAGTTAGATGATCTTTTTACTGAGAACGATTTTAATACCACTGATTTCATGAAGCCCCATTATGAAAATTCTTTTGGCAACTCTGGTGCTGTTTCTTATCGGTTTGGTTTGTATTCTAATATACCAATAATACAAAAACCACATATGTCTAAATTTTATCGTGATGATATAAAAGAGTGCGGATTTTTAATTCAAAAAGCCAACAGAAAAGATTATTACCCGTTTTTATTAGATTTTAGAATTTTAAAATCGACTCCATTTATTGCAACCCCCTTTCCAAAAGTACTGCCTGTAAATTGGGTAACTGGCATTGATGAAATGATTAGAAAAGAACTGTATTTTGATGCCCAAATTGCCCTGTGTACAGGGGAAGGTTTGGGGGGAATTCGGCAAGCCCCTATTACAGAAAGGGAGTTGCCTATTTTCTTTGAAAAAATTAAAGAACTTCAGTATGTGTATAATATCAGATTTCTCCTCCACCCATTTATGTTTACAGTTCAAAGAAAAAAACACGAAATTTTACACAACTTAGTGTGTGCTGCCTTAATTTATATGTCTAGAAACCCACAAATAACAGCAGATTTTTTTATGAATAATATTGTTAATAATAACTCAGACGATTATTTAAAATATTATCACGTTTCATATACAAAAGCAGAAGATGCTGAATATCATTCGGATTTAGGAGATACTATAAGAGACGGTGTTCAGATAAAAGAAATCCCCTTCAGACAACTTTTTGAAGAAAACACAGAGTTCGGAGACTTTGATACATTTTTAAAAGACAATAATGTTGAGGCAACCATTAATTATTATTTTGGAAAAATGAAGGCATATTATGATGAAAATGGATGGCCAGAAAAAAAATGATGATCAATTCCTACTTGTAGGAAAGCTTTGTATAGATTCACGTAATTGCGGAAAATTTCCACCCATGGGGAATGGCTGAACCTCCAGGGTCTACGCATGAAAATTTTTTAAAAGCGGGATTATGTTAGAAAAACTATATTTTTCTTAAATTTGTAAGATGGGACCTATTATCCCTGCCCTATTTTTGAGCCACTATAGAGACTTTTTCCACAAACAAATGGTTTCACATACACGTGCCACATCCGCAGAACTTAAGGTTGGGTGCAAAGGCAAAGTGAGAAGGCCCGCAAATAAACTTTCAGCCTTAGGCAAGGCATAGGACGTTTTAAATAAACTAAGGGTATGGTTCAATTTATAATGGAGCCCCGTTTGAATATTATGCTGCAACAGAAAAGCCCGTAAATTGTCCCGGCAACCATATTTTAAAAATATGGGAAAAATATGGGGGGCAATAGTTGTATAATCAAAAGGAAAAGTTCGCACACAAGAATCATTCTGAAAAAAGTCCTGGTATTGCTGAGCCAACTGCTGACGCTTTTCTACAAACCCATCCACTTTTTTCAACTGACACCGGCCAATGGCAGCCATAACATCGCTCATATGGTAACGCCACCCCTGGTGGGTAGTATCAAAATCCCAACTACGCTGACCTGAAAACCGTTTTTCCGTATCCTTTTCCACGCCCAACAAGCGGGCATCACGAACATGGTTTGCAACGGCAATATCCTGGGTTATGACAGCCCCCCCTTCCCCACAGGTTATGTTTTTAATACTGTCAAAACTAAAACACACCACATCACCCCTGGAACCTACCCGTTCGCCTGTACCATGGCGCCCCCCGAACGAATGGGCAGCATCCTCAATAACTCGCAACCCCTGGCTTTTAGATAGGTCATAAATGGAATCAAGGCCATAAAGGTTACTGGCATAATGCACAGGCATAATAGCTTTAGTCCGAGGTGTTATACGCTTTTTTGCGTCCTCCCCATCTAAAAATCCTGTTTCAGAGTCTACGTCACAGGCTACAGGTTTGGCACCTGTAGCAGAAACAGCCTGAAAAGAAGCTAAATAAGTTAGAGTGGGAACTAAAACCTCGTCTCCAGGACCAATACCACAAGCCTGCAAGGCTAAATGAAGGGCAGACGTGCCCGTATTCACACAAACAACATGGGGCTTGGAGCCTATAAATTCTTGCAGTTCCACCTCCAGAGCCTGAACTTCCTTAGCCATTCCTAAATACCCATCTTCTATAACACGGGTAAGGGCTTGAACCTCCTCAGCTCCTACTGTGGCTTTTGATAAACGAATAAGGGGAAGCTCCACGTAGAAATTCCCCTAAGACCCTTGCAAAGGAGCTTTAGAAACCCCCACCATAGCAGCACGCAATAAACGGTCATGCAAAATATAGCCATCTTGCAAAACCTGAACAACCATACCTGGGGCGTACTCTGTTGTTTCAACCTCAAACATAGCCTGATGACGATTCGGGTCAAACCGTTCCCCCAAGGGCGATATTTTCTGAATATGATGGCGTTCAAATATGGTGGAAATTTCCTTCGAAATCATTTCCACACCTGTTATCAAAGCCTGCACATTTCCTGGCAAACCATTGTCATGGGGACAGTTTTGAAGGGCGCGGTCCATGTTATCTGCCACGCCCACAATGTCACGTGCAAAAGAAACGGCGCCATATTTATAAGCATCCTCCCGTTCCTTTTGGGAACGACGACGCAAATTTTCCGCATCCGCCAAAGCGCGCAACCAATTTTCCCGCATGTCTGACACCTGCTGTTCTAAAGACGGCGCTTCTTCAGGCAGCAAAGATACCTCAGCAATATGGTCTTCAGAAGTTTCAGGTTTGAAAGATGTATCGTTCATAATAACTCTCCCTTAGGGTACACCTTTTGTGGTGGAATATTCAAAATGCAAAATTTCATGAGGGTATAAATACTGACGTATGGCATGCGCTGCCAAAGCACCTTCAGCAAACCCCGTTAAAATTAGCTTTAGCTTTCCCGGGTAAGACGCCACGTCCCCAATGGCATAAATCCCAGACGTTGTGGTTTGCATTGTGCTAGGCTGAACCACAATATGGTTTTTTTCAAGGCCCAATCCCCATTCAGCAATAGGACCTAAATTCATAGACAAACCAAAAAAAGGCAGCAAAACATCTGCTTCTATATGCTTTTTGTCCCCTTCTAAAGACTCAACAACAACAGAAGATAGCAGGCCATCCCGACCCTCAAGAGCAGACAATTGGTAAGGAACCACAAGGTCAATGACGCCTGATTCAGCCAAAGCCTTCAAACGTGCCTCACTTTCAGGGGCCGCGCGAAATTTTGAGCGACGGTGCACAACAGAAACACGTTTTGCCACCTCTGCTAAAGAAATAGCCCAATCCACAGCTGAATCCCCACCCCCTGCAATAACAACCCGTTTGCCAGCATAGCTTTCTCGTTGATTGACATAATAGTGGACAGAGGTCCCCTCAAAAGCCTCAATATTTTCTAAAGGAGGACGGTTAGGCCCAAAAGCCCCCACACCTGCTGCAATAATAATGGCCCGACAGGAAACCTGTGTGCCCTTTGACCCCACAACCAACCAAAAGTCCCCTTTTTTTTCTATGCATGCCACCTGTTCGCTCAGGTGATAAGCAGGCTTGAAAGGGTCAGCCTGAGCACTGAGGTTTGCAACCAAATCAGCCCCAAAAATATGGGGATGGGCTGGAATATCGTAAATGGGTTTTTCAGGGTACAAAGCAGCGCACTGCCCCCCCACACGGTCTAGGGCATCAAACACATGGCATGACAAACGTACCATGCCACATTCAAAAATAGAAAAAAGACCCACAGGCCCAGCGCCAATAATCACAACATCTGTGGAATGCATCATAACCCTATTCTAATAAAGTAAAAAAAAGGGGCGAACAACAACGCCCCAAAGGTTACAAAAAGAACAAAAAGCCTTAGGCAACCAAACCTTTAAAGCGCTTTACTAAGCGGGAAACCTTGCGGGCCGCCGTATTTTTGTGAATAACGCCTTTGCTTGCACCGCTCATTAATTCACTTTCGGCCTGAACCAAAGCAATTTTAGCCTCTTCTGCGTTAAATTTGTCTTTGCTGACAGAAAGAAGCAACTCAGCCTTCTTTACAAACGTACGCACACGGCTTAAACGATTGCGGTTAACCGCCGTACGACGTTCTATTTTACGAATGCTTTTCTCTGCTGACTTATGGTTTGCCATGAAATTCCCTAAATTGAAAAATAAATTCTTTACCTGTACATATAGCCGAAAACGGCAGAAAATACAAATGTTTTTCCAACCGTGTCAGTAAGGCAACTTTTCCCATAAAATTGGGTCATAAAATAGAATAGAACCCTGGTCAACAGGGTCTGGTCAATAGTGTTTGACAAATCACATATAGCCTTCTAAAAAAGGGGTATGGATTCTAAAAAAACCAACGAAATTTCATCCTTTTTTTCCTAAACTGATTATTTTTTCCACCTTCTTTTCTTTAAATAACTCAATCAAGAATGCAGGTTCTAAATCTTATGTCTCTTACAAACTTAACCTTGACCCAGGCAAAAGAAGCCCTTTTAAAAAAAGAATGTAGCGCTGTGGAGCTAACCCAGGCTTTTATCCAATGCATGGAAAGCAAACGCAATTTGAATGCCTACATTACAGAAACGCCAGAGCTTGCCCTTGCTCAAGCAAAAGAAGCAGATGCAAACCTAGCCAAAGGCACGGCCCGCCCCTTAGAGGGTTTGCCCTTGGGCATTAAGGACTTATTCTGCACAAAGGGCGTGCGCACAACAGCAGGTTCGAAAATTTTAGATGGGTTTATTCCGCCCTATGAATCCACAGTTACCCAAAACCTTTTAAACGCTGGGGCTGTATTTTTGGGCAAAACCAACATGGATGAATTTGCCATGGGGTCTGCCAACTTGACCAGTGCTTACGGAGCATGCATTAACCCATGGACATCTCAAAAAGACCCTGGCAAAAAATTAGTTCCAGGCGGGTCTTCGGGAGGGTCCGTAGCTGCAGTGGCTGGAAAAATGGCTTTGGCTGCCACGGCTTCTGATACAGGGGGGTCCATTCGTCAGCCAGCCGCTTTTTGTGGTCTTGTGGGCATTAAACCCACCTATGGTTTGTGTTCTCGCTGGGGTATGGTGGCCTTTGCTTCATCCCTTGACCAAGCAGGCCCTGTGGCCCATACCGTAAAAGACGCAGCCCTCATGCTGCAGGTTATGGCCAGCTATGATGCCAAAGACGCCACATCCTTAAATGTTTCTATTCCAAACTACGCAGACGCAGTTCAAGCAAATGCCAAGGGCTTACGGGTTGGCATTGTGAAGGAATATATGGCAAACCTAAACAAGGAAATGACCCACCTACTTGAAAAAGGGATAGATTGGCTAAGGCAAGCAGGGGCAACTTTCCATGAGGTCAGCTTAAAAACCACACCATACGCCCTGCCCGCTTACTATATTCTAGCTCCAGCCGAAGCTTCCGCCAACTTAGCCCGTTATGACGGCGTTCGCTATGGCATGCGGGCTGAGGGCCAAACATTAGATGAACTTTACGAAAACACACGCCGCACCTATTTTGGTGACGAAGTGCGCCGACGCCTATTTATTGGAACCTATGTATTATCAGCAGGTTATTATGATGCGTACTATGTTCATGCTCAAAAAGTGAAAAAGCTCATAAGCAAGGACTTTGATCAGGCCTTTCAGCACGTGGATGTTCTTCTAACCCCCACAACTCCAACGGCCGCTTTTGGTTTGGAAGACAAACCAGAAGACCCAATAACCATGTATTTGAATGACATTTACACCGTAACTGTGAATTTAGCAGAGCTTCCTGCCATTTCCGTACCTGCGGGCCTAAATGCTGATGGGTTGCCCTTGGGATTGCAGTTAATTGGCCCTAAGCTTTCTGAACAACGGTTATTTGATGTGGCCAGCGTTCTGGAAGAAACTGCTGATTTTAAAAAACATGTTTCTGACAGCCATTCCAAGAGCGCTTTCAACCCCAGCTAAGGAGCCAGTTTGGAAAAAATATTTAAAAAAAATAAATAAAATAATTGACTTTGTGCCGCAAAAAACTTATTTCTTTGTAATGAAAGTCCCCATCGTCTAGAGGCCTAGGACATCGCCCTTTCAAGGCGGCAACACGGGTTCGAATCCCGTTGGGGACGCCACTTCCATCTTCTACTTTCAGTAAGCGTCATGACAACCTGCACACAAACGAACTTCGTTCGAAAAATGTACCAATTTACCCTTGAAATGGCCCACCATCCACGGTCATTTTTGGTGTATTGTTTGGTTTGCTTTGCTGAAAGTTCCTTCTTTCCTCTGCCGCCAGATCTCATGATGATTCCTATGATTTTGGCAGACCGTTCTCGTGCCTGGGCGTTAGCCTTTTGGGGAACCGTATTTTCTGTTATTGGTGGAGTTGTAGGGTACGCCATTGGGTATTACCTATTTGAAACCATAGGCCTTTGGATTATTGAAACCTATCACCTAGGCAATGCCTTTAGCACATTTCAAAAAAGTTTTGATGCCTATGGATTTTGGATTATCGCCCTTAAGGGACTAACCCCCATACCCTACAAACTTGTAACCATTTCAAGTGGGGTTGTGCGGTTTGACTTTCTTCAATTCATTGCCGCATCCATTATTGCCCGTGCCTTCCGTTTTTATTTGTTGGCGGGGCTTTTGTGGTTTTTTGGTCCTTGGGCGAAGGATTTAATTGATAAGTATCTGGGCTTGTTATTAACAGCGTCCCTTGCCATAATTGTATTAGGGTTTTTTGTTGTTAAATTTTTGGGGTAGCTTTTGCGTTCACTCACCTACTACCGCTTTATCATAACAGCTTTGTATGGGTGTGCGGGCCTGGCTGTGGCCTTTGGCGCTGAAAAACTGTACCATATTCTTCCGTGTTCCTTATGTTTATATTTGCGCCATATGTTTGTTGGAATGATCGGGGTATCCTTATGGGCTCACACCCAACGAACCTCATGGGTAAAGGGCATACAGGTTATAACTGTCTTTTTTGCATTTTCCATAAGTAGCTATCATTTGGGTGTGGAAAGCCATTGGTGGAGCGGACCCCACTCGTGTACACGTAAGCCCCAAGACCACACAACGGACGAACCCTTATTAGAGCGCTTAGAAAAAATAAAAAGTCAAATGAAGAAAAAAGTTGTTCTATGTGACCAAGTGGCTTGGCGTATTTTGGGCCTTTCCGCCACATTTTGGAATACTCTAACCCTTGCTATTTTACTAACAACATTGGGGGTATGGTGGAAAAAAGAATAATTGAGGGCATGATTCGCGTTAATCAAGCGGGGGAGTATGGTGCGAAGCGCATTTACGAAGGCCAGTTATTTATTCTTGGCAAAGATTCCCACATTGAACATATGGCCGAGCAAGAGCAGGTTCACCTGCATACCTTCAACCAACTTGCCATTGAAAACCACGTACGCCCCACTATTTTTCAACCACTATGGCATGTGGGGGCCTTTGCCCTGGGGGCCGCAACGGCCCTTTTGGGACGTAAAGGAGCCCACGCTTGCACAGTTGCTGTAGAAACCGTTATTGACCAACACTATGAAAAACAAATAGAAAAATTAAGGCATGATCCCAATTGGGAAGGACTTGCCAAAACCATTGAAACCTTCCGACAAGACGAGCTGGCACACAAAGAAATAGCCCAACAAGAAGGTGGAGACTCCATGCCTATTTTGTGCAGCTTAATTCGAAAAATAACCCAAGGTGCCATTTGGATTTCTGAAAAAATTTAGATACTTTTCCCATATAGCGAGACCCCTATAATTTGGGCCTTCCATATCTTCTGCAACCATTGATTTTGTTAGGCTTTTTTTGCTACTTTATGCTCAAAAAACAGTCATCTCGCTATATCGGTTGAAAAACCATATTTCGTAGAGTTTTTTTTGATATTACGTATAGAAACGCAAATCGATGTCATTCCCGTGCAGACGGGAATCCATAAAAAAAACATTGATAGTGAATAGTTTATTTTAATTTTCTGGACCCCCGCCTGCGCGGGGGCGACATTGCTTTAAGTAATTTTTTAAAAAAAATATAGCGAGACCCCTATAATTTGGGCCTTCAAAATCTTCTGCAACCATTGATTTTGTTAGGCTTTTTTAAACAAGCGTGATATTTGCGCATCATATTTAAAAATAATTCCTATTTCTTGAAATTTTTTAACTTAAATTAAGGATTTTTTAACCAATTTTTTGTAAAAAATAATGATATATCCCCTGGGCGGCCGGGGGCCGGAGGCGGGAGATATAGCTTAAAAGGTTAACAAAAGGTTAATTTTTGAGCTCAAAATCAAAAAAAATTAATCACGTAATTATACATAATTTTTTATCTCAGAGACTGCTGTCATTTCCATAGGAACAAGTAGCGACGTATACCAAATTAGTGTATGTTGATTTTCGTGTGGTTTATGTTCTGTTTATGATGAGTGAAAAGGGTTTCTGACCATCTTTAAACGGGGTTTTATCCCACTTTAGTTTTAACTTTTGGAAATAGATCGCCGTTTACAAATTTATGGTATCAGATAAAAATATTCGCCAAGAACGCCTAGGAAAGGCCTTGCGGGCCAACCTTTTAAAAAGAAAACAGCAGCAACGACAGCGTGAAAATTCAGTTGCAGAACCTTATGGAGAGAAGATTGTGAAGGAAAAATCTGGTCGTGCACGTCATGGGTCCCGTATGGCAGGTATTCAGGCTTTGTATCAGGCAGAACAAATGGGGCAAGATGCGCCTTCTGTCGTGCGCGATTTTACCAATCATCATTTTACAGAAAGCGAGGGAATGTTTGCAACACCCCCAGATGTGAATTTCTTTAAGGGTCTTGTGGAAGGTGTCCATACAAACATAGCCCTTATAGACCCAGTTGTTCAAAGCTGTTTGCAGGAAAACTGGCGCATGGAGCGTTTGCCCTCTGTTATGCGCAGTTTATTGCGGGCAGGAACCTATGAATTGATGTACGAACCCCTAGTACCAACGCCTGTGGTTCTTAATGAATATATTGAAATTGCCAAGGATTTTTTCCAAGATCGGGACGTTTCTTTCGTAAATGGCATACTTGATGCAATAGCTAAGAAAGTTAGGAATTAATATGTTTCATTCATGGCAACTGCAGACGAAAACCATGCCCCAAAACAGAAAAAGGCTGGACTTTTAAAAAATAAGCTGGTTCTTATAGCCCTTCTTGTGGTTTTATTGGGAGGTGGTGGTGCGGCCTATTTTTTCTTTTTCTTAAGCGAAGATAAAAGCAGCACTAGCAAGGAAATCCAAGTTCCCAAAAGCGTTCCTGTTGACAGCCATGGATCCTCAGGAACAGAAGCTTATAAACCGTCTGAAGAGCAGTTGTATTTTTTAGAGCCGCCCTTTTTCCGCCTTCCGACTTTCCGCATTCCCATTATTCGGCAGGGAAAGCTGTTTGCCTATTTTCACCTCAAAATCGAAATGGAGGCAAATTCTCACCAAAGCTTTGATTTGGCAAAATTTTTGTTGCCCCGCCTAGTTGACAGAATTTTTTCAGATTTGTATGTTGCCATGTCTAACTTGTGGTCTGTGACCGTTGACCCCACAAGCGAAGCCATCAAAGAAAGAATATACAGGGTTTGTGAAGGGGTTCTTGGAAAAGGAAAAATAAAAAGCATCTATATACCGCAAATTATTATTGACCGGCTTTAAGGGGGTATTGTTAAAAATAAAACTAAAAATTCACAAGAAAGTAAAAAAAAGTGTCATAAAAATAAGAAAAATATTTTTTATATATTGAAAATAATATTATTAGAATTAAATCATTATTAACAATTCTATTGTAGTTTAAAGTTAAGTTAACAATTCATGAGGAATCGTATTATGAAAGAATCATATTTTGAAGCAGTTGTAATGATTGAACGTCTTCACAGGCTTTTTTTAGAGCTTGTAAAGCTTGAGCTTGATCGCATGCAAAGGCGTGACATCAACAACGTTCAAGCCCTTGTTCTGTACAACATCGGTGAAAACCAACTAACTGTTGGGGAACTTACCAATCGTGGGTACTATTTGGGGTCTAACGTGTCTTATAACTTACGGAAAATGGTGCAAAATGGGTATGTGGAACAAATTCCTTCTTCCCATGACCGCCGTTCAAGCCACGTAAAGTTATCTGAAAAAGGCCTAGAACTGTATCATACGTTTGACAGCCTTCTTGGAAGCCAGGCAAGTCATCTGACGTTAGATATTGTGGGCGCTAAGGAAATGACAGAGTTCTGCCAAATTCTTAGAAAACTTGAGGGTTTCTGGACAAGCTCCCTAACACGTTAAGCTTATTTTCTGGGTGAGTTTAGGGTTTCTATAAGTCCGTAGAGGGTTTGGATATCTTGCTGGGTCAAGGTGTGGCGCGTGAAAATATTGCGGATATTGCGCCACATGACCTCCTTTTTTTGGGGAATACGCCAAAAGTTAACATCATCCAATTTTTTTTCTAAAAAAATGAGAAAATTTGCTAAGTTTTCAACTGTACAGTGCATTGTTTCGCCTAAATGGAGAAAGTGCGTTTCATTTTGGGAGTCACTTTCCCCTTGAAAGCACTCATAGGCCATAATAGAAACAGCGTGGCTCAGGTTAAGGGATGGAAGGCTTTTACAAACAGGTATGGTAATAATGCCATGTGCCAAAACCAGGTCTTCGTTAGATAGGCCTGTGCGCTCTGGCCCGAACATGAGGCCTAGGTGCGTGGGGTTTAAGGAATTTTTTTGTACATATTGAACAAATTGCCTGGGAGTATAATAGGGCTTAATCATCTGCCGTTCACAGGCCGTTGTGGCAAATACATGGGTAAGGCCCTGGCAGGCCTCAATCAGGTTTGGGTAAACCTGCGCTTTTTCCAAAATAGGGGCTGCTGAAACGGCCGTAGCTATGGCTTTTGGGTCGTCTTTTGAAACCAAGGGGGCGACAAGCCGCAAATCCTGCAAGGCAAAATTACCCATAGCGCGTGCAACAGAACCCAAATTTTCTGGCAGCTGGGTTTGAACCAGAATAACAGCAGGAGACAGACGCACAACAAAAACCTAGTTTTTCTGGGCAGGTTTTTGGCTATAGCGTCCGAAATTTCCAAAAATATCACGCATGACAGATGTTTCATAACCCGTTGTTTCTGTTTTCCTAGCCACAGGTTTTACAGGCGTTTCCCCTTTTTCAACAACCACAGAACGCACAACACCAGCATCATCAAAATAGATAGAAACAGCCTGCTGGTCTAGTGTTTCAGGCCTATAAAACGATGTGGTAGATGTACGCTTAGAAATGTAGTACCAGGTATGGGTACCATCAGCATTTTTAAATGTAGAAACAGTAGAAGGTGAACCAAACTTTTCCAAAATTGTGGTTTCTGTATCTATATTTTCTTGAATTTTTTGAATATCCATAACCTCAGGATTATAACCACGACTGTCTATCGTTGGGTAGCATGCAACCAAAAAAATGGCGGGAATGCACCATGTAAGCCGAAATGAAAAAGACATAAAAATTCATAACCTTTGAAAATTCCTGAACACAGTTTGCCTTAGAAATACACAAAGTCAATCACAAATTCAGCAGGGTTCAAAAAATACGCTGGACAAGGGCTTAAGCTGTTGCCACAATTAATTTTAGGAAAAATTAACTAAAAAGAATTATGCGACGATTTCGAAAAGCAAAAATAGTTGCAACGCTGGGCCCCGCCAGTAAAACGCAGGACGTGATTGAATCTTTATTTTTGGCGGGTGCAGATGTTTTCCGCCTTAACTTTTCCCATGGTTCCCATGCTGACCATGAACAATCGGTGCGCATGATTCGTTATGCTGAGGAAAAATATAAACGTCCCATAACCATTTTAATAGACTTGCAAGGGCCCAAGTTGCGCGTGGGTACTTTTTTGGATGGTAAAATTAGTTTGCGCGCAGGCGATACGTTTAATCTTGATTTAAAAAGCGAACCTGGTGACCATAAACGCGTTTGCCTGCCTCATCCAGAAATTTTTGCAGCCCTTACGCCCCAAACAGATTTGTTGTTGGATGACGGCCGTTTGCGGTTGCGGGTAGAATCTTGCACTACTGAAGGTGCAAAAACTACGGTCATAACAGGAGGAGAACTTTCCAACCGCAAGGGTGTAAATGTGCCAGGTGTTATGCTGCCCATATCGGCCTTGACGGAAAAGGATCGTGCAGACCTGGCCTTTGCCCTTACCTTAAACATAGACTGGGTGGCCTTATCTTTTGTGCAAAAACCACAAGATATTGAAGAAGCACAGGCCCTGATTCAAAACAAGTCCAAACTTATGGCCAAGCTTGAAAAACCAATGGCCATTCAGCATTTGGAAAAAATTGTGACCTTAGCTGACGGTGTTATGGTGGCCCGCGGAGATTTGGGGGTAGAAATGCCACCAGAAGATGTGCCATCTATTCAAAAACAAATTATCCGCTGCTGTCGTCAGCAGGGCAAGCCTGTTGTTGTGGCCACCCAGATGTTAGACTCCATGGTACACAGCCCTTCACCTACGCGGGCGGAGGCATCAGACGTGGCTACAGCCATTTACGATGGGGTAGATGCGGTCATGTTGTCTGCCGAATCAGCAGCGGGCCAATACCCTGTAGAAGCTGTGGAAATGATGAACCGCATCATTACCCGCACAGAACAAGACCCCGTTTATAAACAAATGCTGGATGACAGCCGACCAGAAAGCGTGGACACAGTAGCCTACGCAATTACAGCAGCTGCCCGCCATGTGGCTAATAGCATTAAGGCAAATGCCATTGTGACCTTTTCTGAATCAGGATCAACCACCTTACGTGCAGCCCGAGAACGGCCAGAAGCCCCTATTGTGGCCCTAACACCCAACATTGTTACAGCGCGTTTTTTGGGTGTTGTGTGGGGCGCTCATGCTCAACTAACTGAGGATGTATTCAGCTTTTCCCAAATGGTGGAAACAGCCTGCACAGCCGTTCGCCATTCTGAATTTGTCCAAACTGGAGACAATATTATTGTAACAGCAGGCATTCCCTTTGGCCTGTCAGGCGGCACTAATATTTTACGGGTGGCAAAAATAGAGGCTGAAGCGGAGGGGTAGCAAGCCTTCCCTTCCCCTCCCCTTTTTCAAAAGGATTATGGTGAGACGCCAGCACAATGGCCCCGCCTCTATTTAGGTGGTCTTGGCCAATGGCCTGAAATTGGCCCACACCTGTTTTATCCAAATTTGTAAGAGGTTCGTCTAAAACCCACAGTTTGTGAGGGCTTAACAAAGCAGAGCATAGGGCTATTTTACGTTTTTGCCCTTGGGATAATTGACCAACAAGAAGGTGTTTTAGGTGGATACTGTCAAAAGCACCTAACGCCTTATCTATGGTCTCAAAGTCACCCCCCATGAATTGGGCCCGAAATTTTAGATTTTTAAAAACCGTTTGGTCGTCTTTCAGTCCATTCAGGTGGCCACAGTAAAAGGCAGAAGGGCCATGAATGCTGCCATAAAAGTTTGTGCATATGCCAACCAAACACATAAGCAGCGTTGTTTTTCCTGCACCATTGGCACCTTGAACCCACAAGGCTTGTCCAAATGGCACAGAAAAAGACAGGTGCGCGTTTAGTGAACACGCCACATGTGGGTGCCGAAAGCCATCCACATGAAGACAAATAGACTGGTCTACAGGGTGCTGGAACACTCAGCCGCCGCATCTAGTACTTTTGAACGATGGTTCCACGTAAGGGCAAAAAATAAAGCACTTAGAAACGCAGAGGCAGTCACAAACATAAAGGCATAATCCCAACCGTAATAGTCCACAATAGCGCCAATGCCAACACCTGTTACAGCTGTGCCAATATAACCCACCGTACCTGTTAGGCCAGACGCCGCACCTGCAGCTTTTTTAGATGCAAAATCCGTGGCCGCCACCCCAACAAGAATTTGGGGACCCGATACCAAAAACCCAATGGACATCATGCCCAAAAAATGCAAGGCCGTATACCCAACAGGCGCCAACCACAAAAAGGCCACACACACCCCTAAAATAATCATAAAAATGGCGCCTACCCGGCCCCGGTGTCCGTGAAACACTTTATCAGATAAATAGCCCGCCACAATGCCGCCAAACATACCTGCAATATCGTACGCAGCTGTTTGCCAGCCCGCCAAATGCAGGGTGCTGCCCTTAAATTCCTTTAGGAACGTAGGGCCCCAGCTAAACACAGACATACGAACAATATAAACAAAAAAGTTAGCCATACACACGTACCAAACCAGTTTATTGCGCAAAACCCGTTCAAACAAAATTTGACGCATGGACATATTTTCTTCCTCAAGGCATTCAGCGCTGCGGACAAAACCATGATGTTCCTCAATGGGAGGAAGGCCTAAAGATTGGGGCGTATCACGCAAACGATTGAACAAAACAAAGGCCAGCAAACAACACACAATACTGGGTACGAAAAAAACATACCGCCAACCATAATGTTCAATCAAAAACCCCCCTGCCACCAAAATGGCAGCGCCACCAATTTGCTGGGACGTATTCCAAAGGGCCCATTTTGTAGCAATTTCTCGGGGACTATACCAGTGGGTCAATAGGCGTGCGCAAGGGGGCCACCCCATAGATTGAAAACAGGAATTAAGGGTCCAGAAAATCATGAAGCAAGCAAGACTTGAACTAAAGCCCATAAATAAATTCATGATAGCTGACATGAGCAAACCAAAGGTCATGAAATAGCGGGCATTACTGCGGTCGCTTAGCAACCCGCTTAGGCCCTTGCCTAACCCATACACCATGGCTGCAACAGTTAAAACAAGACCAATTTGGGTCTTACTGTACCCCAACTCCGATTGCATGGCAGGAATGGCCATGGTGAAGTTTTGGCGAATCAGATAAAAGGCCGCATATCCCATCATCATGGAATACATAATCCGAATGCGCCAATAGCGATAGGTCTTTTGAATAGTACCGTTTTTTTCCGTACCTTCTGTGTCACTTAAAAGAAAAGGTGTTATGGTTGTCTCCATCTTTTTCTGCTTAAAACCAAATTTTGAACATTAACAAATTATTTATAATCATGAATGATTTTTTCCCATAACAAAAGTATTTTTAGCTTTCCAAAAGGCGCCGCAAAATATCTACGTCTGCTGAAAATTCCACATCTTGGGTGCAATACTCCTGCACCTTACGTACAGCGTGAAGCACCGTTGTGTGATCCTTACCGCCAAATTTTCGGCCAATTTCTGGTAAGGATTTTGTCGTCAGGGTTTTTGCAAAATACATGGCCACTTGCCGTGGGCGTGCAATGGTTTGCTGCCGTCTGCCTGATAACAAGTCTGACATCTTTATGTTATAAAATTCACATACCTTTTTCTGAATGTCTTCCACCGTAATGCGTCTATCGTTAGAACGCAATAAATCACGCAGAACTTCTTGGGTTGTGTCTAGGGTTACACTGCGACCTACTAAAGTTACGTGGGCCACAATGCGGTTTAAGGCACCCTCAAGCTCGCGGATGTTAGATGAAATTTTAAGGGCCAAAAATTCCATAACTTCTTTGGGAATTTTCACACTCATGGCCTCTGCCTTTGCTTGCAAAATTCCCAAACGCAATTCGTAGGTTGTGGGGTGAATATCCGCAACCAACCCCCACCCCAGGCGTGATTTAAGACGTTCTTCCATTTGCTGCAAGTCAGCTGGAGATTTGTCAGCAGAAATAATAACCTGCCGGTTGTTATCCACCAATGCATTAAAGGTATGAAAAAATTCTTCTTGGGTTGTTTCCTTGCCACCAATAAATTGTACATCGTCAATCATCAAAACATCAACGCTACGGAAACGGTCCTTAAAAGCTACTGTGTCCTTAAACCGAAGGGCCCGTATAAACTGGTACATGAACTTTTCAGCCGACATGTAAATAACCTTGCGCTGTGGATGGCTTTTTTTAATTTGCCAGGCAATGGCATGCATAAGGTGAGTTTTACCAAGGCCAACCCCCCCATATAAAAATAGGGGGTTAAATAGGGGGTGGTCAGCTTCAGCCACCCGTAACGCTGCGGCATAGGCTAATTCGTTAGGTTTGCCAACCACAAAATTTTCAAAGGTAAAACGGCTGTCAAGGGCTGCACTTACGTCTGCATTATCGTCTTCCCCCTCTTCATCTAGGGAATGAATCATTGCTTCAGGGGGTATGGGGGTTGCATTTGGCGAACTTACGGAAATATCAACACTATTGATGTTAGGAAAAATTTCAGCCCAATGATTTCTAATTTTTTCGCTATAGTTGTTTTGAACCCAGTCACGCATGAAGTGGCTTGGAACCCGAAAAAACACACACCCATCCTCCATACTTACAAGCTCTAGGGGTTTTAGCCAGCTTTTAAAGGCGGCCTCGCCTAGTTCTTTTTCCATTTTATGACAAATGGCAAGCCAGTAAGTTTGCAAGGTGTCAAGAGATGTTGGTAATGGATAACTCATTTAGCTCACAAAAGTTTATTGTTTAACAGGAAGCACTTTAAAATCTGCCCGTTCTAGACTAATCACCACTTCCCGGTCATCGGCAATGGCAGCGCGGTGGGGCCCTGGCGTACCATAGCGGGCAAACACAACAATGCCCTCTCCTGATAATTTAGATGGTGTAATAGCCACATCATTAAGCCGTTGACCACGGATGATGTCCCATGAAAATACATCAAGGTTCCCTGCGTTGTCGATCTTTATTTGGTTGGCCTTTTGGAAATAAGCATCCGCATCTATTTTCATAAGGTCTTTTAATAGGTCAGCCGTATAAGGAATCAGAATGTGCACCGTTACAGGCGATGAATCGTTTACATTGTCTGCGGCTTTAAAATGAACTTTTTCAAGCCAAACCTTGGCAGGTTGAAACCCAAGAACTGACTTAATAGATGACATAACTACGTCTGAGGCGCACCCAGACAAAAGAAGACCTAAAAAAAACAAAAAAGATTTTGCGAAAAAAAAATTGTAAAAAGTGCATTTTTTTTCTTCCATCTCGACCATTTGTTAACCTTTTCGCCTTAAATTATAGCTATGAACAAACTTTATTTTAGATGCAACCATCTTAGTACAACAAGGGCATATGAATGAATAAAAATTATGTAGCACTTAAAAACTATCCGCATGTGACGGCAAACCTGCCTGATTTGGCTTTATTAAGCCGTTATGCCCAAGACAGCATAGAGGGGTTACCCGAAAATTTCAAAGCTCTTGCTTGTAACCTAACAGTAAAGGTTGAAAATTTTGCCGATCAGGAAACCCTAACTAGCTTAAACATAAAAGATAAATATGATCTTTTAGGGCTGTATCGTGGGGTGCCCGTTCCTGTAAAAGCATTACAACCAAACTTAACCTTACCTGATGTTATTTTTTTGTACCGCTGCCCCTTGATTCGTTATTCCCGAGAAAATAATGAGTCCTTAGAGGTCCTGGTTCATCACGTCATGCTTCATGAAATGGGCCATCACTTTGGGTACACAGATTTCGAAATGGGGTGGTTTAAGTAGGGACAGCAATTCCCAGAGGCTTTTTTGAAGGTTGCGTATAAAAATGTAACTCCATGTCATTCCCGCGCTGGACCCCCGCCTGCGTAGGCGGCACATCATTTTTAAGTAATTATAGAAAAACCCCCCAGCGGGAATCGCTGAAGTAGGCAGTTTGCGGATTATTTTCTATATTTAATGGTGTAAAACAAAATAATTGCCGACAAAACCAGTGTAATACTATTAGCCACAATAGCAGCAAGGGCACCTAAAAGTATGCCATAGATGAACCAAAAAAGCACACCAACACAAAAAAGACTGTACATGAGGGGCGAAATATCTTGAACAGATTTTGTGCGAACCACATGCATAACCTGAGGAATAAAAGAAACAGTTGTTAAAATACCCGCTAAGAAGCCTACAAACTCAACCCACATTTACAGTTTTTTAACCATTGCATTGTACGATTATAATTAAGAAACCTACAATAGTTTTAAGACAATGACAACAGAACTTCTTGATCGGCAAATATTTAACAACGGAGACGATATTATTATGGAGGGGCAGGAAGGGCTCCATCTCTTTATTATTGAAAAAGGACATGTGGAGGTTTGGAAGCGTGTGGGTGGCGAAAAGAAAGTTGTTACAAAATTGGGGCCAGGCCGTATTTTTGGTGAAATGGCTTTAATTGACAACTCCCCGCGTTATGCCACGGTTACGGCTATTGAACAAGTTGTGTGTTTGCGTGTTTCCCAAAATAAACTGAGCGAAAATATTGAAGCCTGCCCACCTTTTATCAAGGCCTTAATTAAAATTTTGGTTAACAACATCCGAATTTCCCAAGAAGGCCTGTACGGAAAAATATAGCGAGACGACTCTTTTTTGGTTTCCTGGACCCCCGCCTGCGCGGGGGCGACATCGTTTTTAAGTAATTATAGAAATTTGATATTACCATAAAAACGCAATTTGATGTCATTCCCGCGAAGGCGGGAATCCATAAAAAAATACTATGTGGGTATTACCAAGAAGCCTGTAGATGCCATAACCTCAAGTAACACTACAAAAAGGAAAAACAGCAGGAGTTTTTGCAAAACATGTTGCCTTGTGAAAAAAACTTTGCTATACGGGATGTAATAGTTGAAAAAAACTTGAAAAAAAGCAGTTTTTTTAACTTTTTGTTAATAACTAAACGTTAAGATCATAAATGTAAGGGCCAAGAACGCCCTAGAATTCGTATGATTTTAAAATTTTGGAGGAAAAATTATGAACGTATTTAAAAATTTAACAGCGGCCCTTCTGGTTTCCGCTGTAGCTGCACCTGCTGTGATGGCGTCGGGTGCTGCTGTTGAGGCTGATGCTGCTGCTATGCGGTCTCCTACTCATAGAGCGGATGATGGTGTGTCTAGCCTTTCTCTTACTGCTCCTAGAGCGGGTGGTGGTGCTGCTGGTGCAGGTGCTGCTGCTGCTGCTGCTATAAGCTTTTTTGATGATTCGACAAAAGAACTTAATCTTGGCGGAAGGTTTTATGAGAAGGCTGCTGCAGAAGAGTCTTCAAGTGCAGAGGCAGCTAAACTTGTCCAGTTGTATAGCCTGATCCAAAAAGAAACTGGAAGAGATGATGTTTCCTTTGCTGATGCAATAAAAAAGGAATTTTCTGTTAAACTAGACAATTCTGATGCTTATGATGCACTTCTTGGGGATTATTTCGATTCTATATCGGGAGAAATACTTTCTCGTTTGAAGGCTGATACTACTATTTGGACCACTCTGAAAGCACCATATACGTTAGACAGTAGGCTTCAGGCTTTTAAGAATCCTTCTGCTCGTTTTCGTGACAGGATCTTAGTTAGAAAGCATGGCTCCTCGGATTATTCTCCTCTGTCATTTGATGCGTTGAGCGATGGAACACAAACTTTAGACGCTTCTGACGATTTGGTCGTAAGATCAAAGAACGCTACAAAACCACACAAGCCCATTCTTGATGTAGTTTCAGCTGCTCAAATAAGAGCTGGCGCTGCTGGCATTAAAAGAGAGGAGGCTCTGCTAGACCCTCAATATAGTAAAGCACGTTTGCCATTGTATATAGACAAATACAACGCTCAAAAAGCCTCAACAGCTGTATCTGTCGCGGCAGTTCAGTCACAATTAGATACAGAGAAAATGAAGGTTGCTGAACTGACACGGCGACTTGCTTCTACATCCTCTGAAGACGATTTTTTTGCCAGACTTCGTGCTAACGTTGGTGTTAGATCTGGAGTGGCTTTTGACACCAGCACTATTAAAGAATGGAGGAGTAAATCTATTCAACTGGCTGGTGTTTCTGCAGAACTGAGACAAGTCAAAGAAGAATTAGCTACTCTTAAAGCGTCCATTACTGGCGCCCATCCTGCCCCTGGCGGCAAAGCTGGTGCTGGTGGTGCTACATTTGAGACTCCTCTGAACTCTTTGATTTTAGGATCTGGGAATGGCTCTCAAGGTGATGGCACTAGCACTGCTTCTGGCAGTTCAGTTGCTCATGATCCTTTTGCTATGTAAATTTTTAATGAACAAAAAAAACCAGGGGACTAACTCCCCTGGTTTTTTATTATGTGAGGAGTTCTTCTCATAAGCAGAAAACATCGTTACATAGAATAAATATCCCCCCCCGTTAGTACCACATGGCTCCCTCCCCCCTCACCTCTTTCTGACTCTCTTGTTGTTAAATCCTCTCTTGCGTTTAATTCCAGAATGTTTCTATAAATCTCTTCTTTTGTGCCTATGGAGGTTGGTAGCATGGCTTGGATGGTTTCAGCCTTTAGGGTTTCTATGGGTTTTAGGTATCTATCTGGAATGTGGCCCTTATGGACGGCATTTTTTAGGAAACTTTCAATAAGTCCTTCGGCAACAAAGCTTGGGGGTTGTTGAACTGCAAAGTGGCTTAAGGTTATGCCATCTGGGTATGGCACGGTGAAATGGGCCGAATGTGTCATAATTTCTGGCCAATTTTGGTTAAAAACCCACAACAGAATTTTGGCAGCGGCCTTATAATATGGGTCATCCCTACTTGGAATGCTTAAAAAGCCTTGCAAGGTTTGGGGGCTTATATAAAAACCATCTTCCAAAAAGCCCAGCCACAAGGGTGGGACAGAAGCATTTGTGATGGCATGGAGAGGTGTGAGAGGATGGCCCACATGAACCCCATTCCATTTTTGTAACAAATCACCCACATGATGGGCTAGGTCACCGTCCTCTGTTACACCATAATAGGTAGGGGCTATGCTTTCTCTAACTCCCCCATCTGTGGCCAACCTTTCGCCCACATTCCATTCCCGAACCTTTTGGCGGGCCTCCTTAATACGACCATACAACCCCACTTGAACACTCAGCTCTCGACAGGTGGCCCCTTCGCCAAAAAACAAACTGACGCGCTGTTTGACCTTAGACTCCCAATCATGCAAACTAATACGCCTGCGCCCATCTCCGCTGCCCTTTTTAGACGGAAAATACACGTTTTTTGATGTTAATTTTTCCGCAACCGCATGGGCAGGGCTTTCTAAAGCCTTACCATCATGGGTCAACAAGGGGGATTCATGAAACCCACTATCTCGACTAGAAAGTGCGGAAAGAATAGGGTCACACGGGGAACATACCTCAAACACATTGGTTTTCATTTTTTCCAAAACGTCCTCCTTAACGGGGCCACTTGTCATAATAGACCGAACAGTTTCGTCCAATGTTTTACCATATGGGTATGGTATATTCCGCCCCCCCTCAGGAAGGCCCCTTAAGTCAGCTAAAAGAAGGTCTAACTTGTCACCATACCGTTCCCACAACCCATCATAAATAGCCGACGCTAAAACGTAATAGGCATTGTCCCCATCTGGCAGGTTTGAAATAAAATACCCCATTGTTGCAACTTCAAGCTCTAAATGGTCCCTCTCAAGGCCAGCCCCCCGCCAAGATTCTGCCAGCCGCCAATCCACATTCTTTTCACGTGATCGTTCAGACTCCAAAGTTCGTGAATTCCATATGCTAAGGCGGGCATCCCGCATACCCATTGGGTCAGATATGGGGTTTGCCTCAGCCCCAAAACAATTGGCCGTTAAGGCTGCTGTTAATAAAAAAACCGCGCCCATTGATTTAACTGATTTCATGATTCCCTCATTGGTTGTACATTTTACACCCACAGGGTACCGAAAAGAGCTCACAAAAATCGAGTTGAAAAAAAGTTATTTTTTCAACTTGCTGATGAAAAATTCAACTGGGATAAGAATTTCCCCAGGTTATGCCAAACTCGTTTATCCTTCGGGACAGCGTCAGCCCCGCAAGGCCTCCACAGGGTCAAGACGGGCCGCACGCCAAGCTGGGTACAGGGTTGCCAAAAATGACAAAGCAAGAGCCATGGTTACAACGGTCCCAACCTCTGCCCAGTCTACCTTGGCAGGTAATTGAGATAGAAAATAAATTTCCGCACTAAATAATTCCGTACCCGTTAAGCCCTGCAAAAACTGGCGAATGGCTTCAATATTGAGGGCAAACCCTAAACCTAGGCCCACGCCCAAAACAGTTCCAACAACCCCAATAGAGGCCCCCGTTAAAAAGAAAATACGCATCAACGACAAACGGCTGGCCCCCATAGTGCGCAAAATAGCAATATGACGGGTTTTGTCTTTTACCAACATAATGAGGCTGGAAATAATATTAAAAGAGGCGATAAGAATAATGAGTGTTAAAATCAAAAACATAACATTCCTTTCAACCTGCACTGCGTGAAAAATTTGCGAATCTCCATGCTGCCAATCTAAAACCCGGGCTTCTTGGGCTAGGGCTTGTTGAAGAACGTGTGCCAAATGAGGCGCCAATTCGGCGTGGGATGTGAACACCTCCATATGGCTAATGTGTCCAGTCATCTTAAATAAACTTTGGGCCGTGTCCAGTGGCATAAACAGAATGTTTTTATCAAAATCATGCATGCCTACCTCAAAAATGCCCCCTACCACAAAGGCTTTTTGCCGTGGAACCTGACCAAAAGCTGTATCTGTGCCCTCAGGCGTCATTAATAAAAGACGGTCGCCCACCTTTACGCCCATGTGATCTGCCAAACGACGGCCTACCAAAACATGGTCTCCTTGAAAGGTATGCAGCGCATCTTTATTAAGGCTATCACGAATAATTGCACGATTTTCTAGGCTTTCACGACTAATGCCAACAACGCCCACACCCCGTGCCTGAGACTTCACACTTAAAACTACCTGACGGTCAATAACTGGGTAAACCCCCGTAACACCAGGAACGGCAGAAATGGTTTTTTCCATAGATTCGTAATTGCTGATGCTGGGCCCCACACCGTGCACTAAAATATGCCCACGCATTCCAATAATGCGCGTTAACAGTTCAGCCCGAAACCCATTCATAACAGACATAACAATAATAAGGGTGGCAACCCCCAAAGCAATGCCCAAAAAGGAAAAGCCTGCAATAACAGACACAAAACCCTCCTGACGGGGAGAGCGCAAATACCTGTAGGCCACAAGCCGTTCAAAACGTGAAAACATCATGGCACAAAATTGCGGGCTGCATGGCCATGTGATGCAATAAACTGGTCAATATGCATATTAACCCGTTCATTCGTGCGGCGATTTTTTACTTCCAAAATACCTGATTCCAGGCTTTTGGCGCCCACAATAATGTGCCAGGGCAAACCAACCAAATCCATATGGGAAAACTTAACGCCAGGCCGTTCTAAACGGTCGTCATACAAAGTGTCAATACCTGCTTGACGCAATTTTTGGTAACAGGTTTCTGTCAGTGCGTCAGCCTGCTCATCTCCTGCTTTTGCATTCATTAAACCCACATGAAAAGGGGCCACAGCCTCTGGCCATATAATGCCATGTTCGTCGTGGTTAGCTTCAATAATAGCCCCCACTAAACGAGACACGCCAATACCATAAGACCCCATCTCAGGCACAATAGATTCGCCCTTTGGCCCTGTGACGGACAGGTTCATAGACTTTGAATATTTGGTGCCAAAATAAAAAATATGCCCAACCTCTATACCACGGGCAGTTTTTAAACTATCCCCTTTGGGGCAGGTGTTTGGGTCATGCTTTTCATCAGCAGCAGCATACAAATGCTGCATATGGTCAAAGGTCATTTCATGGGGGGCCAGCGTATCATACCTGGCATCATAATAAATGGTGCTTTCCCCTGTAGGTGCCACAATTTGGAATTCATGGCTTAAATCGCCCCCAATGGCCCCTGAATCAGCACGAACGGGTATGGCCATTAACCCCATACGCTTAAAGGTAACTAAGTAACTTTCATAAACGCGCTTATAGGTTTCTTTGGCAGCATCGTAAGTAAGGTCAAAGGAATAACCATCTTTCATAAAAAATTCACGGCCCCGCATAACGCCAAAACGGGGGCGAATTTCGTCACGAAACTTCCAGCCAATTTGGTACAAAACTTGGGGCAGCTGGCGGTAACTTTGAATGTATTGGCGCACAATGTCGGTAATGACCTCCTCATTCGTGGGGCCATATAGCATTTCCCGTTCATGACGGTCCTTAAAACGCAACATTTCTTTGCCATAATCTTCATAACGGCCGCTTTCCTGCCAAAGCGTTGCAGGCTGTAGAGTTGGCATCAAAACACGATGGCAACCAATGCGGTCTTGTTCTTCAGCCACAATGCGTTCAATGTTTTGTAAAACCCGCAACCCCAAGGGAAGCCAAGAATAAATACCCGCCGCTGTTTGGTTGATCATACCTGCCCGTAACATAAGGCGATGAGAGGCAATCTGGGCCTCAGATGGTGTTTCCTTAAGGGTCGGCAAAAAATACTGAGAAAGACGCATACAAAACCTTTTACGTATTAAGTTCTCCCTTAGTTGTATCCAATTGCCTGCCCCCTTGTCATCATAATTTTAAAATCTGCATAAGGTACGACCACCCCTACCCTCCCTGTTCCTTATTCGTATTTTGTAGAACTTCCTTAACCTTAGCTGCCAAATCTTTCAGGGTAAATGGCTTGGCCAGAAAATGGATGTGAGAGTCGTCGTCTAGGTTGCGACGGAAGGTATCTTCTGTATAGCCTGAAATAAAAATGGTTTTAAGGCCTGGCATTAAATCGCGGACCTTTTTACTTAAGGTCGGTCCATCCATTTTAGGCATGACCACGTCTGTTACCAGTAGGTCCAGGGTGTCCTCGTCTTTAGCCACTAAGTCTTTGATAATATCTAAGGCAGCTTCGCCACTGTTGGCTTCCAAAACCTGGTACCCCTTTTCCCTTAAGGCACGGGCGCTGAATAAACGCACAGGGTCCTCGTCCTCTACTAACAAAATTGTTTCCACGCCCGTTAGGTCGCCTGCAGGTAGGTCTGTGTGGGTTGTAAACACAGGTTCTGACCCCACGTAACGGGGTAAAAATATCTTAAATGTGGTTCCCTTTGACAGTTCACTTTCCACACTTACAAACCCACCTGTTTGCTTCACAATGCCGTAAACTGTTGACAACCCAAGGCCCGTACCTGACCCAATTTCTTTTGTGGAAAAGAAAGGTTCAAAAATATGTTCAATATGCCTAGGGTCAATGCCGTGGCCTGTGTCTATGACTTCAATCAACACATAATCCCCAGGGGGCATCATGTCATGCCCCACACGATGTTGACGATGACACTGATAATGACCTGTGCGAATTACCAGGGCTCCCCCTGTATTCATGGCATCTCGTGCATTGACGGCTAGGTTAATAATCACCTGTTCAAGCTGCCCTGGGTCTACCTTAACAGGCCATAGATCACGGCCATGAACAACCTGCAATTCAATACCAGCACCAATTAGGCGACGCAGTAAGGCAGAAAGTTCAGCCAATGTATCTGTCACACTAACCACCTTAGGTTGCAAATTCTGCTGACGGGAAAAAGCCAACAACTGGCGCACCAAGTTGGCCGCACGGTTAGCGTTTTGTTTAATTTGAACAATATCTGTATAGGATGGGTCATTGGGCATAAAACGCTGCAGTAATAAATCACAAAACCCAATCATAGCCGTTAGTAAGTTGTTGAAGTCATGGGCGATTCCCCCTGCCAGCTGGCCCACAGCCTGCATTTTTTGTGACTGAATAAACTGTTGTTCTAAACGCTTTTGTTCTGAAATATCAATAAACTGAATCATAAGTGGCGCTGTTTCCACAGGTTCTAAAGGCGACTCCAGACGACTGACAAAGGCTGTTGTGAAGGTTTTTCCGCCTTCAAAGCAAAACTCAAAAGGGGCAATGGGCGCCTGCTTATCTGCCATGCGTTCAAGGCGCGGAACCACTTCTGAACGAATGGAGCTATGAATCATATCAAACAGGGAATCACCAATTTTAAAGCGTCCCTGTTCAAAGGTTGCTGAGTCACCCATAGTGGCCCCGAAAGAGGGGTTAAAAGCCAAAATCTTACCGCTTTTTTCAATAACAACAGCTGGAATGGCGGCCTGAATAAAGCTAGGCTCACTTAGGTAATCTTCTTTAGACGGAGCTAAAGACAGGTTAATGCTGTCCAGACGAACCAACAAAGAGGCCTGAACTTTAGAAGAATCCTGCGGGGGAATCCACAAGGCCTTAAAGGCTGGGCTTTTTAAGGGCTTTATGGTTACAACCCGCATTAAGTGTGCTGTTAAAATGCCAGGGTCTGCACCCTCCACAAATTCCAAAAACACATTGCCCATAAGTTTTTCACGGTCCATGCACATCCATTTAGCAAATGTGCCATTTACACCCACAATATGATGGGTACGATTTAAATAAAATAAACCAAAGGGGGCGTAATCTAAAAAAGTTTCAATTTGGGTATAGTTTTGTTTTAACTGATGATAGCCATCTAAATAGCGGGTAACCTCAGTTAGAATGGCCATCTGATAATCTGCCCCGCCTAACAACACAGGATCCAAAGGAATGGTGTTAGCCAACCACCACCGCTGCTGAAGGCCAAGGCCGTTGCCACCCCCCATAACCAGAACTTCCCCTTTGTGATGTTCTTCTAACCATTGCTTATAAACCAACGCTTCACTGCAGGGGTTCACACGCGCCATTAACTTTCGCAAAAATTCCTTTTGGGTAGGGTATAAATGGGGATGGGTTGAATACACAGTCTGACCCTGTTCATTAAATGCCACCAATTCGTGATTTTGAGAAATTCCCTGCGTAATAGCCCGCGCAAGGGTGAGCTGACTTTTAAGGTGAGCCATTTTTTGGTTTAATCGCCAAAAAACACCCCCTGTAACAATAGACAATAAAGCCAAACTTAAAATGCCACCCCACTGAACCGTATTATCAGCAAAAAATGCCAGGCATCCTAGGCTCATGGCCCACAGAAAGAAAAAGGTAACATTCATAAAAACAGTAAGCATGGACTTCATAAGCTCTCTCGTTAAAAATTCTTTCGTCAAAAATGAAAGACACAAAAATGAAAGATAATCGTGTATGCAATAGCAAGGACCCCAAGGATAAATGCCATACATATAACCCTATGATACCAGTAATTGGGCCAAATGAAACCCCTTGCGCGGAACCACTGGCGCAGAATCCATAGGACAGGAAAAAATTAGTTAAAAAAGTGTTAATAGTTATCCACCAAAACTGTGGATAAGTTTGTGAAAAGAATGTGGTTAAAAGGGGGAAATTAAGGCATACCTTGGCCAGAGAACGAGATGCTGAAACTTTAGGCACGCCAAAAATGCTGTTGATTATCAACGTTTTCTTTGGAAATTGAGGCACAGAGCCCTTTTCCAACCAGAACCTGAGGGTTCTGAAATGTGTTTCATTACAAACTGTGAATAACTATTCATCTAAATAGCAAATTTTAGCTAAATTAATGCTTAAAAAAAATCACACCTGGACATAAAACCGACTTGCATATTTTTGAAACATATCTATTATCTAGAAAAAAATCATAAAGTTTAGGAAGAAATTATGTCTAAAACTACACGTACCTTTTTAATTCTTGTTTGTTTAGCTTTTGTGTCCTCAGAAGCTCACTCCTCGGGAAGGGGAAGAGGAGGAAGAGGAGGTCCTACTGCCACTGTTTCACCTAAACGAGGAACACCCACTGCAAGCCCTGCAAGAACAGATGTGCATGGATCACCTGGACGAAGGGGAGCTGTAGACTTATTTGCATATTTTAAAAATCTTAAACCTAATCATAAGCCTAAAACTTTTTCTGGAATAATGTTTGAAAACCCACAATCTTTGTTTGATCAAGACGATCAGAGCAAATTTCCACCTGCATATACTAATCTTATTTTTAGTTTAGAATTTTACCAGGGTCTTATTGATTTTTTTTCAAAAAACCATACATACAAAGACAATTTTTTCAATCATCTTGCCCCCATTTTTGCAGGCAAACTTATGAAGACAGCTGCAAGAGACCCAATGTCAGCTATGGATAGGTTAAAAGATTTTATGGCTCAAATGATCGAAACATATGGCCTTGTACAAGTTGATGATTTCTCAACGTCAGAAGAACACGCCCACACCCCTCAAACTGGAGCTGGAGCTCCTGCTGGTTCAGAAGAAAGTGAAAGAGAAGCCTCAAGCACCACACATCAGCCTCACACCCCTAATACATTTAGGGATTTTTTCATCTCAAGTTATCAAAATGATGACGGAGCCATAACTAATGCCTCTCAAGGCTTTATTTTGTGGGCACATGTAGGCGGTAATGTTTTTGACACACACCTTATGAGAGCCCTTATTGAAAAAGAAAATGCTTTCATGAGAGAGCTTCCCAACCTTCCCCTTGCCTTGCGTGCTGTTCACATCATGAACCGAAGCTTAAACGAAATAGAAGAAAGTGAACAAAAAACGAACACTCAAAAAGCCGTTCTTGACGCTTTGGGTGGAAAATCTTATGGCATTCAAAAGCGCACCATGACAGCTGAAGAATTTAATTTGACCTTTAAGGCCCTATACAATTCTGTTTTAGGCCTTGAGGTATCTGACATTCGTTCACGCATTGTTTCTGAACAAGAAAAAAGAAGTTGGGCAAAAGAACACCAAAGATGCATATTTTTATGCGCTTTAGCTGCAAAAGCAACTATTGATGGAATTGATATGGATCAAAGAATCAAAACAATAGCAGGTTGGAGCGATTCTGGAGAAGATGAGGTAACAAGCACATTTGAAACCCTAGAACAGCGGTTTAACCAAACAGGTTTGCTGACACGTGGAGAACGTGACGAAGAAGAAGAAGCAGCAGAATAGTGCATGACCACAGATTTGGGAGTTAAATTTCTTGTTCTAACAGAAAAATGATGTCACCCCCGCGAAGGCGGGGGTCCATAAAAAACCCACTCCTGAGACCGCTGAAAAATGAAGTTCTTGCTTGAATCTTAAGTGTGTGGTAGGAAAGAGCATAAATATAAAAAATTTTAAAAAAAATTATGTCAAAATCCATTCTTAATTCAAAGTATACTCATTTCTTGGACCAATGTATTGAAAAAGAGCATGTAAAATTATATGCCCAACGCCTCATTAACTTACGTACGCTTAAAATTCAAGGTGCTGAGGTTTTGTTAAGAATTCCCCAACCAAACACCTTCCACCTGTCCACGTCAGAATGGGTGACTGTAGCCCAGGAATCTGGCCTTATTCTGCCGCTTACCCACTTGATTATAAAACAAGTTTGCACCTATCTTACCCTTCATGACAGAATTCCCTTATCTGTGAATGTGCCCCCTGCCCTCATGAATGAGGATTTTTGTAATTTTTTATTAAAAACCCTGAAAAATTATAATGTTCCCAAACACTTACTGAGTATTGAAATTACTGAATTTGATAAACCAGAAAATATGAAGGCCCTGAACCAGGCTATTCAAAGTTTAAGGAAAAATCATATTCGCGTTATGATTGACGACTTTGGCTGCGGTTTTTCAAGCATGAATTATCTAGTGCAGCTTGAAGTGGACGCCATCAAGATTGATAAAATTTTTGTACACCATGCCCCCCGTCAGCAGTATGGAAGGCTTATATTAAAATCCCTGATTGATTTGGCAAAAACCCTAAATTTACAGGTCATATGTGAAGGCATTGAAACGTTGGACCAGCTGGAGATTGTGAGAGAGCTGGGGGCGCACCTTGCCCAAGGATTTCTATTTCACAAGCCCGTTGATTTAGCAAATCTTTCAAAGCCACAAGAAATATTTCACCCAAAACCGCTGTACGCCCCAATTCCCTACATCCAAACACACCCACATTAACTATACATGTTCATCCACGGTTCGTGCTCTTTCTTCTTTTTAACAACAGGAAAATGTTTGTTAATGTAGTTTTCATCAATTACAACCTCCGTTCCTGCAAGAGCTTCATGATCTGAAATTAAGGGCTCTACTATTCTTGCCACATAAGTTTCTAAGCCCCGCACGCCTGTACCATCTTGAAAGGCACGCTTACTGATAAGGCGGGCGGCCCCTTCTGTAAAATTGGCTTCAATCCCAAGAGACTCAAGCAACAAAAAGTTATCCCGCATAATGGAGGAATGTTCATGTGTCAGAATTTGAAATAGTTTTTCTTCTGTTGTTCCATTCAACTGAATAAGCCTTCCAAAGCGCCCAATAAATTCAGGCATAAAACCTGCTGCCACAAGATCATCTATTGTGTAGGGTTCACTTTTTTTAGGCAGAGATGAAAAAGCCCCAGCACCAATAAATAGAATTTTTGATGTATCTATTACAACCTTTCGTTCGCGCAAGGGTGAGGGAATTTTGACCTCAATTTTTTTGCCTTCCAGCATTTTTAAAAGCTCCGATTGCACGTCCTTACCTGCAATATCACGACCAGTGCTGCTTTCCCGTGCTGCAATTTTATCGATTTCATCAAACAGAACAATACCTTCCTCTGCACGGTGTTTGTTATAATCAGCAGCGCGCAAAAGCCCCTCCAGCGCCACATTTACACTGTCACCCACATACCCAGAACGTGTCATTGTGCTGGCATCAGCTTCAAAAAACGGCACACCCATAATTTCTGCAAGAACCCTTAAACTGGCGGTTTTTCCAGAACCTGTGGGCCCCATAATTAGTAAATTTACTTTTTTAATAGGATCCTCAAGATCTTCATTAAGCTTATTAACCATTATGTGGCGGAAATAATAGGTGGCAAGGGCCCGCATTCCATCATCCTCACCTATAATTTTTTTCGTTAATTCGGAAAAAATATGGCTAACACTTAACATAGGCTCTTTGGTTTCTGATCGTGATATGGTAAGGGCAGTACTTATACTTTCACTGCCTTCATCATCTGCATAATCGCCCCCCTTCAGTGAGGAAGCTGACGGGGGCGGAGATTGAACTCTCACCTTTTTAGATGAGGGCCTATCATCATCTGACCCATCTGAATCACCAGCCAAAACAGGAACTGACAGAAAAAACACACCCGCTAGAATAATGCCCGTAGTTACCAATAACCTTTTAAAAAATATGTTATTTTCTTTCCAATTCCTCATAGCCGTTCTCCTTATGACGTGAAGGGTTCAATAGAAAGCTTCTGCCTTCACATAAAGAAACAAGGCCTGACAGGTTTAAAAATGGTTAATGGAGAAAATATTTTTTGAGTAACGTTATAAATCTAAGCAACAGGGCTTGAAGCACGGGTCAAACGGTCGTTAATGGCCAGCCCCAAACCCGTATAAGGAATGGGCGCCACGGCAATTCTTGAAAAATTCTGGGCGTCTAAAAAACGCACCATGGCAAATAAATTTGCAGCTGCCTCTACCAAATCGCCTTTTGGGCTTAGGTTTAAGGTATCTAAGGTTTCAGTACCTGCCCCAAAACCTAAGAAAGCTTCTGTGGTGGTTTTGTCAAAAGCGTTTAAGCGCATAGGCGTACGTGGAGCATAATGCCGTTTGGTCATACCTGGAGCCTGAATAGCATGCCCCTCATACAATGAAATTTTTTTACCCAACACAGCCTCTAACGCCTCCACACTTGCGCCCCCTGGACGCAACAAAACAGGCGTTGGGTGGCTAAGGTCTAAAATAGTAGATTCCAACCCCACAGAACAAGACCCACCCTCTAACAAAAAAGGCGTATGCTTACCAAAACTATCGCGCACAGCATCCGCACAGGTGGGGCTTATGCTGTTAGAGCGGTTGGCACTGGGGGCTGCTAATGGGCGTTTATAAGCCATCAATAGGTCCAATGCCACGGGATGGCAGGGCACACGCACGCCAACAGTTTCCAACCCAGCTGTTACCAGATGGGACAAAACACCAGGGGTTCGCTTAAGAACCAAAGTTAAGGGCCCCCCAGTGGTCCCCCAAAACTGCTCTGCCAATAAAAATGCATCTTTTGAAAAATGGGCAAACTTTTGTGCCTGCCCAACACTTGCCACGTGCACAATTAATGGGTTAAAAGATGGCCTGTTTTTTAGGGTGTAAATACCTGCCACAGCCCTATCATTTGTTGCGTCAGCTGCCAGGCCATATACGGTTTCTGTGGGCATAACCACCAGTTGCCCTTGTTCTAACACAGAACATGCTTTTTCAATTAAAAAATTTTTGGTCATTAAACAGTTCTTAATTTTTTCAGATTATAGTCAGGGTATAGAAGAAAAAAAATTTTTACGCCACATGAAATATGCATTAAGTACCCATCAAGGCCATATAAAGGCCATAAAGAAACGAATTAACACGCTTTTTCTTATTTTTGCCATAGTGCCTTTAATAGGTTTGATGGGCGTGCTTTATTATTTTTACCAAAACCCACCAACCACAACTGTCATCAGCAGTGTTTTTGCCTTGGGCGGAGGAAGCGCGCTTTTGTGCGGCATGGGGGCCTTATGTGCCATTGCTTATTGTGTTGTCAAAATACTTGGCATGATGTGGGACACTATTTATGGATTAGATAAAACAACCCACATGCACACAGACCTGTTAAATAAATGCCTTCAGGTTATGGCATCATCAAATGCCCCTTCCGAACCCCATAATCAGGAAAAAATTCAAGAGCTTTTAAAAAAATTGAAAGATGTGACCCTACTTGTGCAAGAAGAAAGCCACATGCAGGTGCGCACAGCCCAAGAACAGGCAGAACAGTCAAACAAAGCCCTTTCCCTATCTCAAAATGTAAAAGAAACCTTAGAAACCATGACAGGAACCTCCGAAGGTTTGTCTGACTCTATGATAACCATTCACCAAAGCGTTACGGCAGGCCAAGAAATAGCCGCAAAAGCCAAACAAGTGGTTGAAAAAACAGATGGTCGGGTTCAAGACCTTGCCCAAGTAGCCACCCAAATTAGCCAGGTTATTTCCTTGATTCAAGAAATTGCCAGCCAAACACATCTTTTAGCCCTCAATGCCACCATTGAAGCTGCCCGTGCTGGGGATTCTGGTAAAGGTTTTTCCGTTGTGGCCTTAGAGGTTAAGAATTTGGCTAATGAAACAACAAAAGCCACAGAAGATATTGCCCAACACGTAGACAATATTCAAAAGGCAACCCAAGAAACAGTTGAGTCCATTCAAAATATTAAAATTGTAATGGAGGAAATGAATCAAGTATCAAAAACCACATCACAAACGGTGGAGGAACAAGCAGCATCTGCCCACGGCATTAAAACAGAGATACACAACCTGCTAGCCCACACACAGCATTTTGAAAAAATTCTGGAAGAGTTAAAAACAAACCATGCCCATATGGAGGACATGTTAGCCCATACGTACCGAGAAAACCAAAATATTATGCAGATTATTACGCAAGTTGAGGCTAATGTTTAACGAAAAAATTAAACAGATTCCAAGGCGATAGCCGTTGCCTCACCACTACCAATACACGCAGCTGCAATGCCGCGCTTAAGGCCATGGGTTTTTAAGGCATGGGCCAATGTGACAACAATCCGTGCCCCCGACGCCCCTAAGGGGTGCCCCATGACACAAGCCCCTCCGTGAATGTTAACTTTTTGGCGAGGTATGGACAAATCTACCATGGCTGCCATGGGGACCACGGCAAAGGCCTCATTAATTTCAAATAGATCCACCTCACCCACAGTCCACCCCACGCGAGAACACAAATTTTGAATGGCGTGAATGGGTGATAAACTAAACCACTGGGGGTCTTGTGCAAAACTTGTGTATCCAACAATACGGGCCAAAGGGGCGGATGCATTTTTTTCTGAACATAAAACAACAGCAGCAGCCCCATCTGCCAGTGAGGAAGAGGTGGCCGCTGTAATAGAACCATCCTTTTTAAAGGCAGGCTTTAGGTTTTTAAACTTTTCAGGGAATACTTTTTGGGGAGGTTCGTCACAACTGACAGGAACCTTTTCGCCCTTCACGTCCAAAAATATGGGGGCTATTTCCCCGCTAAAGTATGCAGATTTCTGGGCTTTCTGCCAATTTTCGTAGGTTTGTGAAACGTAAGCTTCTTGATCATAACGGGTAAAGCCATACCGTTCTGCCACCAATTCGGACAACACACCCATAACAGCAGGGGAACCATCAGGACCTTTTGTGTAGGCATCCTCTAAACCGTCAGTTAATATGTGGTCCAAAACTTTACCGTGGCCAAAACGCACCCCTGCGCGGGCCTTATCCAACAAATAAGGGGCATTGGTCATGCTTTCCATTCCCCCCGCTAAAACCTGTGTATGGTAGCCTAACAGTAACTGATCACACCCCATCATAATAGCCCGCATACCAGAACCGCATACTTTATTGATGGTTGTACATGGAACATAATTGGGAATACCCGCCGCCAAAGATGCCTGGCGCGCAGGTGACTGCCCCTGCCCTGCTTGAAGCACACAGCCCATAAAGACCTCTTCAATTTTTTCAACAGGCATATGCTGCATAAGGGCAGAACCTAATTGCCAAGCCTTAAGCTGTGATAAGCTACCTTGAAAAGCCCCCATAGGGGTTCGTTTAGCTGCTTCAATAAAAATAGGGGTCATAAAGTTTTCCTTTTACGCACTCATAGGTGTTGTGGCTTTTGCTTTTATCCGTTTAGAGGTCCTATGCTTTGCCCGCATGAATTTGTTAGAGGGCTTGTTGGAGGACTTTTTAGCGCCAACTTTTCTTGATAAACCTTTTTGGGATTTTTCAGCGGGCTTTGGTGTTTCCACAACAGCGTTAGTTAGAAGAGATTCCACCTGAGGAGCCGGATCCAAAGGTTTTTGTATCGCACTATTTTGCAACCCCGCAGGCGTTTGTTTTCCGTAACGTTCCACAATCCATTCTGCAGAACGTGCACCATTATGGCAATCATTTGACAGGGCAAAAATTTCCTGAGCTGTCTTTGCCCCCCTCAACTTTTGAAGGGTTTGAGCCATGTCATCCATAATTTTTTTTAAAGAGCCACGAAAGGAGTCATCCATAAGACGTTCTGATTGACCTTTTAATAGACTAACACGGGTTTCACAGCGCTGAATGGCCTCATTATGGCTCATAGAAAAAGCCCATCCTGTTAAAGCTGCTAAAATGAAAACTGTTTTGTGTACCATCGTTTTTTTTCCTTGTATTTTAAGCTTCTTCAACCATTTCTTAACAGAAAAAATAGAAGACTTAACCTTATGGTTTCAAACTATGAAACAAAAATCAACCATCATTTTCAAACGCCAAAGTGAACCATGGCAGCCATGGTAGAGTCCTTATCCTTACTTCCACGAGAAGAACCAAATTCAAAAGCATAAGCATCTTTCAAACAGGCACCAAAAATACCTGCAATAGTTGAAATAATGCCAACAGCTTCGCCAGGCAAGCTTTGGCCAAATAAAGCCAAAGACCCCAAACACATAACCAAACCAAGGGCGGCAGACACAACCATAATATCAGCTCTGCGGTTTGAACGACCAGCTTGAAATAAGGCCATGTCCCGTTGTCGGGCACTGTGACGGTCTTGTAGATACCCAAGCTCGAGATCAGCCTCAAACTTCAGCATGGCCTTTTGAAATTCAACAAGACATTCAGGGTTTTGTCGAATTTTTTCAATAGCTTCCATGGTTTCAGATGCGCCAGTTATGCTGCGGGCCAATGTGACAACCTGTTCTGCAATACTACTTCCTTGGTCACCTGCAAGCCATTTGGCAATACTTGGCACAAATTCTGCCAACCCCATGGCCGCTGCAAAAATGGGTAAGGTCATGATTTTCTCCGTAAATCAAAAAATAGGTGGTTTCCAATAATGCATATGGGGTCTTTTTTAACAGACCAAGGTGGTCTGCAAAAACGGTTGTGATAATGGTCGGCCCCGTTTGTAATATCACTTTTTTTACCCAGCATCACTTCATCAGCAACAAATTTGCAGACATCAAAAATACTATTATTCAGTTTTGGAGATGAAATAAGTGGGTAGTTAGGATCACACTTATTCCAGCACGAAAACTGCTGTGGTTTTAAGCACACCTCCATTACGGTTTTACCAAACCATGTTTTTTGGTTTAAACGGTTCATAACTACATGGGCAATTGCTTCTAAGGCTTGTATGCCTGCCCGTTTAAATTCGCCTCTGGCTTCGCCGTATAGGGTGCGGGCTAAAATTTCTGTGTGGTTCATTAAGCTAACTCCCCTTTTTCTAAGGTAATCTCAACGGTTCCAAGAACACCATCTACAAGGGTTGCATGGGTTGAATGGTACATAACCTCTAAACTGTGTCCTTTTGGGTCCATACCATAGGCAATGGGCAGCATAATGGCCCCATTTTCTATGTCGGCCTTTAAATGTTTGGCATTTTTTTCCTCAATAGTTTCCATGAAAATTGTGGTTTGACTGGGGCTAGGGGAGCGCCAAGGGTGAATACCCTTTAACAACCAGTGGCTCAGGCGTGTTGGGAAAATTGTTGTGTTTTCCCCCCTATTGGTAACAGTAAAAATAACCTGCTCAATGTTCTCTAAGGGGCACCCAGGGCGATAATAACCACCGTAAGGCCACAAGGGCTCCCCCCCTTTTAGGCCTGGAGGGCTTATCATTACCTGGCCACCTTCTACCCATTTTTTCATAACCACAGAGGCAGATTGGCGTTTGAATGTTTTTTCATAAACCACACGCCCCTTCAAACTATCTATATTGCCTAACGATCCACTGTCCAAAGGTCCCCTTATGTTTTTAACAACAACCTGCACACAATCGTAAAAACCGTTGGCCCCCAAATCCCCCCAGCTGTCATAAATAGGGCATTTTTGAAAAGATGTGGGCAAATCATGGGTAAGGGTTGCTGTGGGTGACGCCTTATCTGATGCCAATGGAACCAATTGGGCTACAAGTATTAGGGTTTTTGGAAAGGTTACAAATGTGGTTTTTTCAGGCATGGGGGGGCCACCAATGTGTAAAATTCCAGCCATGGTATTGACGTGGCCCGTGTCTTCAGGAATATACCCTGGGGCGTAGGGGCGTTTTTGAAATAGGTTTTTAGAAAGTCTCATGGGGGTTCCTCAAACGAATGTGTTGTGGGGCTTGAAAGGGGGAAATGGTTACTAAGTCTAAGTTTTTTGTAATAACATCTTGTGTGCGCAAATCTGAAAGGCTCAGAGTAATTGTGGTGCCCCGTTCAGTTAGGCATGTTTGTAATTGGTCCTCATCCTTAAGGTCTTGAGTTTGTAAATATTGGGTTTGCCGTTCTCCATCCCACTGAACGGAGACAGATTTTACAAAATCTTCTGCCACGTAATCTTCCAGTGGTTTTTCTGTTTCCACAAGGTTGAGTGGGGCCAACTGTGCCCATTGACCTGTCCCAATACCTGCAGATACGCTCAATCGAAACCAACAAACCTCTGATTCAAATGTTTTTATAATTTTATAGGCAACAACCTTACCCACAAGGCTGCCACCAGGAATAAGTTCAGATGAAAGACGTACAGAATGGTCAAGGCTTATGTCTATGGCAGCCTCTAGGGGAACCTCACATTCAACCTCCACACAACGGGCCGAATTGGCCAAAATGGTTTGGGCCATAAGGTTTGCATAATTTAAAGCCTGCTGACCTTGTGGTGTGTTAAAAAAAGTACTGGCACTCTGAGTTTTTTGCAGTTCTAAATTTAGGGTTTTAATCCGCCCCATGCCACCTTTTAGTTGGTGGTGGTGGGGCACAAAAAACCGCGCAACCTCTCGCCGTTTTTGCCGATAGTGAAAGGATATCAGTAAATTTCCATCCATCCAGTAATGTTGAAGGCGTTTATTTGGAATCAATTCAGGGGTTAGGGTTGGGTAAATATCTAACCCCCCAGTGTGAGGGGGAGGAACACACCGAAGCGTGCTGTGAACCACCTGGTAACCACTGCGTTTTCGTGTTTTTTCTTGTCCCACGTGGTCGCCAACCTTAGGCCAGTAATGCTGTACATAATGGGGGGTTAGGGTGTTTATTTTTCCCTTTGGAAACTGACGGGCAATAAAGGGAAAAACGTCTAACTCACCATCTAAGTGTTGGGTCCATTGGGCACTTAAGTTAACCTGAATACCATCATACGGCATATCACCTAACTGCATTTTAAAGGTATTTGCCCATACATGTTCTGATAAATCTAGTCATTTAGAACCTTCAAAAATGCTGGAAACAGTCACATTGCCTGTGACCCTGTTCCAATGAAATAGTTTTGGGGTGGCTTCTAAATAGTTGGATGGGCTTGTGTCCTCCTCGTTAAAAAATAAAGGGTTGTAAGGTTCGTAAAGTTTCAACTGTTCAGTAAGGCTGTGAAGCTTAGCATGGGCATCATCAGGGGCAGCACACAGTTCAATTTCTGAAACGTCTACCTGCACCCGTCTTGGAAAACTAACTTGTCGTCCAATAAACAGGGGCTTGTCCACACCGTCTTGGCTTTGCACGATAAGGGCTTTTTTGCAAATTCCTGCAAAAGCATGTGTGGTTGGAACCAAAAGTTTGGCCAAGGCAACCTCCCCTTCCTTCTGGGAAATGGAAAGCTCAAAAATTGGGATGTGGGTGTCATCTTTTTCTCCTGTTTCATTTAAGTAGTAAAAATTAATATCCATGTTTTTTTCTCGACTTTTCGTATGTAAGGGGCTAGTGTTTTTCTGTTATTTCACTAAACAAAGTTATTTTTTTATGGCTAACTCATCCCTAACCTCCCCTATGTCCCATGGCGGTGTGTTTGAAAAACTTTCCGCCTTTGTGCATTCTGTTTCTTTTTTGCGTTGGTTCGTCAGCAAGGGGTACGCCCAAGGTGTGTTTTGGGCTGTCATGATTTGCGTTGTGAGCGTTACCAACGACGTTTTGATGCGTTTTTTGGGCGAACGTTTGCATGTGGTTGAAATTTCCTTCTTTCGTTTTTTGTTTAGTATGCTATCGGTTTTGCCTTTATTGTTGATGCGTGGGACATTTTTGTTTAAAACCCAGCAACCCAAAATGCATGTTCTGCGCGCTATTTTAGGGGCGGCAGCTTTGGCCTTGTGTTGTTATTCGGTGAATATTATGCCCCTTTCCGAAAACACAACCATTATGTTTGCAGAACCCCTATTTTTTCTGCCCTTGGCTTTTTGGTTGTTGCGGGAAAAGGTGGATGCATCCCGTTGGGTGGCTACCATGGTGGGGTTTTTGGGGTTGATGATTATTTTACGTCCAGGCACAGAAGCGTTCCGCCTGGTGGCCTTTGTCCCCATTACAGCCGCTATTTTGTTTGCCCTATCCAGTATTATGTGCAAAAAAATGATTGTGGATGAACATCCCCTAACCCTTTTGTTTTACTTTGGGCTTGGCACAACCTTGTTGGCCTTTGTCCCCCTTTTATTTGTGTGGGAAATGCCCACCATATGGGAACTTGGCTTTTTGGCCTTATTGGGCGTTGGCGGAAACATGATTCAGGTTTGTTTGTTTCGTGCTTTTTCTGCAACTGACGCATCAGCATTGGCACCGTTTCGATATGTGGAATTTATTGTTTCTGCCGTTTTTGGGTTTATTTTCTTTGCCCAAATTCCAACCCTTTGGGTCATTAGTGGGGCTGTGTTTATTATTGCCAGCACCTTTTACATCACGATTGTGGAAACCCGCAAAGAACGAAAAGGGACTTAAGCTAAGCATGCTATTTGGTTTTAGGATCTAACCCTTATGTTTGAAACCCTAACACAAAGACTCACTAAAGTTTTTGACAAACTACGGGGTCGTGGTTTGCTGAGCGAGGAAGATGTAACCGCCGCCATGCGGGATATTCGCATTGCCCTGCTAGAGGCTGACGTAGCCTTGCCCGTGGTAAAGCAATTTGTGGAAGATGTACGCAAGAAAGCCATAGGTAAGGATGTTCTGCATAGCATTTCCCCAGGCCAAATGGTTGTCAAAATTGTGCACGACCACCTTATGGAAACATTGGGAGACATATGTGCTTTAAACCTTTCGGCACCATCCCCCTTTTCCATAATGATGGTAGGGTTGCAAGGGTCAGGAAAAACCACAAGTACGGCAAAACTGGCCCTACACCTTGTTGAAAAAGAACATAAAAAACCCCTCATGGTGTCGCTTGATATTTACCGCCCCGCAGCCCAGCATCAGCTGGCGGTTTTAGGTCAGTCTCTTAACATTCCAACCCTTCCCATTGTGGAGGGTCAGTTGCCCTTGGACATTACAAAACGGGCCCTGCAAGACGCCAAAAAACTGGGCGTAGATGTGATTTTGTTTGACACAGCAGGTCGGCTGCATATTGACAACGACCTAATGGAAGAAGTGGCAGCGGTTCACAAACTGGCAAACCCATTGGAAACCCTTTTGGTAGCAGATGCCATGACGGGCCAAGATGCTGTACGCATTGCCACAGGGTTTCAGGCACATGTGAAGCTGACAGGGCTTATTTTGACCCGTGTGGATGGTGATAGTCGGGGTGGGGCTGCCCTATCCATGCGTGCCGTAACAGGATGCCCCATTAAATTTATGGGCATGGGTGAAAAACCCCAGGAACTTGATGTATTTGACCCCAAACGTATTGCAGACCGTATTTTAGATATGGGCGATATTGTGCGCCTTGTGGAGCGTGCACAAGAGGTTATGCAAGATGAAGATGCAGAAAAGCTTGCAAAAAAGTTTGAAAAAGGGCATTTTGATCTAGACGATATGGCAAAACACCTAGAGCAAATGCTGAAAATGGGTGGTGTGTCTGGGTTGTTAAGCTATTTGCCAGGTGTTGGCAAAATAAAAGATCAATTGCAAAATGCTGGAGTTGACGACAGAATGTTGCGTCGCCAAATTGCGGTGATTCGCTCCATGACAAAACGGGAGAAGAAGAACCCAAGCATTCTCAATGCATCACGGCGCAAGCGTATTGCAGCGGGGTGTGGGCAGATGGTTTCGGATGTGAACAAGGTTGTCAAGCAGTTCGAGCAAATGCAAACAATGATGAAACGTATGGGTAAACTTGGCCAAAAAGGAATTCTTCGCAGTGGTTTGGGAAGTCTTTTTGGGCGTTAAATGATAAAAGGAAAAATTTTCAAATGGCATTAAAAATTCGTTTGGCACGTGGGGGGGCAAAAAAGCGCCCATTTTATAGAATTGTTGTGGCAGAGGCTACAAGCCCACGCGATGGTCGTTTTGTGGAGCGTTTGGGGTCTTACAACCCATTGCTGCCCCAAGGTCACGCAGATCGCTTAGTTTTAAACGCAGAACGTGTTAAATACTGGGTTTCTGTAGGCGCACAACCCACAGACCGTGTACAAAAATTTATGGGTCTTGCAAATTTAGGCCCCGTACCTGCACAAAAAAATAATCCAAAGCAAGCAGCGCCTAAGAAAAAAGCCCAGGAACGCATGAAGGCCGAAGCTGAAGCCGCTGCAGCAGCGAAAGAGGCCGCAGCCTCTGCTGAATAGGTCTTAATTCATAAAACACAAGGGGTGCTATATAGCGCTGAACTTTTAATTTGGGTACAGGAATGAGGAGACGAAGTGTACATACGCGTACATGAGCGACGAATGACGCATACCCAATTTATAAAGGGCGCGCTATAGAAAAGCTGAGAGGGGGAAAATCCCCCAACCCTTAGAACCTGATTCGGTTTGTACCGACGGAGGGATTGTGTCTTTCTACACCTTTTCCATACCATCTGTTTCTTTTGATTCTCACCACGTTTTAAAGAAACAAGTGTTGCATATTCAACAGTCACACTGCACAGTTTTTGTAGGGCCGAGTGGGGTTGGCAAATCAACCTTATTTCACTCCATTGTGTCTAATTGTCCACTGGGTTTAAAAATTATCTACCACTCCCAGCGTGACCTTCTGTTACCCTGGGCCACAGCTCTTGACAATGTGCTTTTGGGCGCAAAACTTCGGGGTTCCCCCCTTCCCTATGATGCGGGCCTTCACATGTTAAAACAGGTAGGCCTTTTGGGGTTTGAAGGACACTTCCCCCATCAACTTTCCAGTGGCATGCGCAAACGGGTTGCGTTGGCCCGAACCTTTATGGAACCTGCAGATATTATTTTGTTAGATGAACCCTTTGAAACCTTAGACGTAACAACGCGAAAAGAATTATATTCATTAACCCATCGTTTATTAAAAGGCAAAACCCTATTAATGATTTCCCACGACAAGGCCGATGTGGCCCATTTTGCTGACCACATTTACGTTTTAAAAGGCTCCCCCGCTGTGGCGGAAAAAATTACAGCGCAGGATTTCTGCAGGTTTAGTTAGAACGAGAAGCGCTATAGCCTGAACAACCATATTTCTCATACCATTTTTCAAAAGCCTTAAGCCATTCTTCAAACTCATCAGCTAGCTGAGATACAGGTGCAGCTGGAGGTAGTGGTGGAGTAAGCGAAGGCTGAGGCGGAACAGCATTAGACCGCACAAGATGATGAGGAAGGGGCGGTGTAGGCCCACCATCATCATCCCCATCCCGTGACGAACTAGCAGCCATAACTGCGCTGATGGACATTAGAAAAACAAAGGTGCTTGCCACATGCTTCATATAAAGGAACCTATTTTCAAAAAATGTTTTGTATTAATGCAAAATTATGGAAAATTTTACTATTTTTTCGCACAAAAAATAGTTTTTTTCAACAGGTTTTTTTCTTTAAAGTGAATTTCGTAAATTTTCTTTTGTAAGGGAATTTATGGACGTAGACGCAAATTTGCCCTTTTTAAGGCCCCAACTTCTTCTATAAAACTGTCTGCAAGACTTTTGGAAAGCTCATTCAAAATTCTCACTACTTCTGGCATAAATTTTTCTCCTATACGTTTAATCACTTCATGCATACGCTTATCAACGGGAGATTTTAAGCCAGCGGATTCGATTTCTAGCATACTAAATTGCCTTCCCAAAGCTAGAAACAAAGCTTGTGCTTGCATGCAAAAATACAAACATGTGTCATTTGCTTTTGTATCAAGAAAATTCACAGCCTCCACATGAACCCTACCCAATACAGGTGTTTGAATTGGTGTGGGAGGTTTAGGAGCTGAAGGAGTATCTAAAATCAAAGGTTTGGATGGCTTGCCTTGACCTACCAAGCCCAACAGTATGGCAAGTGAATATCTTTTCATTTCTTCTGCACTCAGTTCTAATTTTCTTAAAATTAGATTTCTCAGATCCTTCTGAACCTCAAGAATACGAACCGCCAATCCACGATCAAGATCATCAACATTAATAGAAAGTATTAGGGCCTCTTGAGCAACATCCCTAACAAAACGATTCATATTTGCAAAAAAACGTCCCAAAAATAAATTGGAATTTCTTGTCGCGAGATACTCTACTTGTTCCATCACCTCTTGTTCTGACAAAGGGCTCAGAGGGGTAGACAACGATATATCATGATTGTAACCCCATACATCATCATTGCTTTGGTTGCTCATATCATCGTCATCGCTTTGGTCACCCATACACCCATCGGGATTGATAACGACTGAACGACTAGGTTTATCGCCACTAGGTACAGCACCATGGGTGGGTGTGGGAATAAAACAAAAATCATCCCCTTCAGCTGCAAAGGAAAAATCAGCTATGCATATAACATAAAAAATCCAAAAAATGGGGAAAATCATAAAATTTGACATAATTTCTAAATAATAATGCAAACTATGCTGTCCTATTTTTCAAAAAAAACCAACAAAAAATTTAACAGGACAACATTTTTAGGTGGCGTTTCCGGCGGGATTCGAACCCACGGCCTCAAGATTAGGAATCTTGCGCTCTATCCTGCTGAGCTACGGAAACAAACGAGTCGTACGACTGTCTTGCCACGGTAATAATGTACGGCATTTCTTGTTTTTTGTCTACGCACCCTTTTCCTTGTAAAATTATGAATTTATACAACAGATTGGAGTTTCCAATTTTTCTCATAATTTTGACCCACAGCTCAAAAAAAATGACGATTGACGTATGCCGTAAATTTGTGTTGTTGATGAGAGTAGATTACCATTAAGGAAACACAAAAATGACCAACACAGAAAAAAGACCTGTTTACCCAATTCATCCTGGAATTATTTTAAAAGATGAGTTAGACGCGTTAAAAATATCTGCAAACGATTTGGCTAAAGAAATCCATGTTCCAGCAAACAGAATTTACCAATTAATTGCTGGAAAGCGGGCTATGACAGCTGACACAGCCTTACGCCTAGAACAATGGCTTGGTGTTTCTGCTGGCTTTTGGATGAATATTCAAAAACGCTACGAGCTTGATCTTGCAACAGAAAAGTTAGGGCAAAATATTAGTTTGATTATTCCTCGCAAACCAAATCAACAATATGAAAAAAACGCATTTATTTAATTATTTTAACTCTCCAGGTATATAGCAAGACGACTCTTTTTTGAGTATAAAGTAGTCAAAAAAGCCTAGCAAAACCAATGGCTTCAGAAGGTATGGAAGGCCCAAATTATAGGAGTCTCGCTATATTTATGCCAAAGCCATCAGCAGGAACTTACACAACGGCGTCAACACGGTTGAACATCAAAAATGCATGATGTATAGTTTGTGAAAGGCTTTCCAAATATTATCCGTCATGCACCAACATTGCCGCTTAGATTGCGAAGAAGATATTGTAAAAACTGAAAACAAACTGTTTTTCAGTCGCTGCTTAAAGCAGCCCCTTCAAATGGGAACTGTGGCTCCCATTACGCACCGTTTGGCCCAAAGGGCTGCTGAGTTTGTGGATACAGATGGTTATGTTATAGAGTTGGGAGCTGGAACAGGTCGTTTAACACGGGCCTTGCTAAAAAAGGGGGTTGCGCCTAAAAACCTTTGGATAGTAGAACTCGATGCTAATTTGTGCAACTTTTTGAGGGAAAGCTTACGCGCCCTTCCCCAATGCTCTCAGGAAATGCCCCATATTATTCATGGGGATGCAGCCCGCCTTGAGGATCTCCTCCCCCCCCATATTCATGGCTGTGCGTCGACTGTTATTTCCACAGTTCCTTTCATGTGTTTAGACGAAGGTACCCGTGAAAAAATTGTGCGCAGTTCTTTAAACATGTTAAGGCCTGAAAAATCCCTATTTCATGTCACATATAACCCAAAATCGCCTATGGCTTTCATGCCAGAACTTCAGCAAGAAAGGGTGGCCTCCCTATGGCTTAATTTGCCACCAGCCTTTGTTTGGCGCTATCACATGAGAACGGTTGAATGAAAGCACTGACGCCCAAAATTAGCAAAAGCGAAGAAAATTTGCTTTTCTGGAAACAGCTTATGAAAAACCCCAGATCCCTGGGCGCTGTGGCCCCCAGTTCCTACAAGCTGGCTGATTTCATATGCCAGCATGTACCTGTGGGTGATAATTTCATTGTGGAGGTTGGCGCTGGTACGGGGCGTTTGACCCAGGCTTTGCTCAGGTCAGGGTTAAATCCAAAAAACCTAGTGATTGTGGAACTTGATACGGATATGTGCGATTTCTTAAAAAGAAACTTTCCAGAAGTCACAGTCATACAGGGCAATGCAACTGAACTTGAAACACTTTTACCTTCATCGTGGAAAGGAAAAGTAGGGACTATTATTTCAGGTATCCCCATGCGCAATGTTTCAAAGGGTGACCATAAACTGATGGTGGCAAGCTTTCTAAATGTTCTCAAAGAATCTGGCCATATTTTACAATTTAGCTATGGTCCTTTGTCCCCCTTATGTGTTAAAAAGTTAGGCCTTAAGAAAAAACGTTTGGGGCATATTTTATTAAATATTCCCCCTGCCACGATTTGGCAGTACTCTAGGGAAGATAAGGCACCCATGAGGGCCCACAAACGTTTGGGGCCCAAGCTTCAATTTAAGTCTAAGTTAGGAGAGATACAATGATCCGTATTGGTGTGGCAGGGGCCACAGGTCGTATGGGAGGGGCTATTTCAAAGCTTATTTCTAAAGACCGTCGATTCAAACTGGTGGCAGCTACGACCTCTCCCAACAATGTGGATTTGGACAAGGAATTTGCCAACAATATTTTCCTAAGCGTAGACCCCCATGCCCTATTCGAGGGTACAGAAATGGTTCTTGACTTCACAGTGCCTGAGGCTTTGCTAAAACACCTAACCTACGCCCGCCGGTATAAGGTGGCTATGGTTATTGGGACAACGGGCCTGCACAAGGAACACCTGCGCATGATTCATGAAGCATCTAAAGAGATCCCCATTATTTATGCACGAAACACAAGCCTTGGCGTTACACTTGTGCGTGGTATGGTTCAGAATATGGCCCGTATTTTGGGGGTTGAATTCGATATTGAAATTTCTGAAGCCCATCACCGTAAAAAAACCGATGCGCCTTCTGGAACAGCTATCGCCCTGGGTGAGGCTGCAGCTGAAGGCCGCGGTGTTTCTTTTGATGCCGTTGCGTCCTATAACCGTGTAGGCTCAGGTGTGGCCCGAACGCCTGGCCAAATTGGTTTGCACAGTTTGCGGGGTGGGGCCATTATTGGTGAGCACACTGTTGGGTTTTATGGCGCCGACGAAAGCATTGAAATAACCCATAAGGCCATTTCTCGTGAATTATTTGCAAAAGGTGCCATTGCTGCCGCCTACTGGCTGTATGAAAAGCCTGCTGGTTTGTATGGTATGGAAGAGGTCTTAGGCCTCACCCCAGCTTCATGACAGATTGGGTTTTAGCTGGATATTTGTGGATTAAGGCATTCCACGTCATTTCGGTGACAGCTTGGATGGCTGGCTTATTTTATTTACCCCGTTTGTTTGTGTATCATGCAGAATCTCATCACGCAGAAACACGCCATACATTAGCTGTGATGGAGCGCCGCTTATATAAGTTTATTATGAAACCTGCCATGCATGCTTCCTTGCTGTTTGGTGGATTGTTATTGATGGTTCCAGGAACCCTAAGTCAGGGGTGGGTTCATTTAAAAATCCTTTGCGTTTTATGTTTGGTTGTGTTTCAATACGTCTTAGGCGTTTATCAACGCCAGTTTGTGGATGGAACGTGCACCAAGTCGTCTCGTTTCTTTCGCGTAATCAATGAAGTACCAACCCTTCTTTTAATTATCATCACCATTTGCGTTATTGTAAAACCTTTCTAACTACCTTTTAAATTTTCAGGAATCCATATGAACTTGCAGGAACTTAAGCGTAAAACCCCCGCTGATTTATTAGCCTATGCGGAGGAGCTTCAAATTGAAAATGCCAGCAACATGCGTAAGCAAGACCTGATGTTTTCTATTTTAAAAAAGCTAGCCGAACAAGACGTGCCTATTTTTGGTTCGGGGGTTGTGGAAATTTTACAAGATGGGTTTGGTTTTTTACGAGCGCCAGAATCCAACTATTTGCCAGGTCCTGACGATATTTACGTATCACCAAACCAGGTGCGTCGTTTTGCTTTGCGCACAGGAGATACGGTAGAGGGACAAATTCGTTCCCCCAAAGACGGTGAACGCTATTTCGCCCTATTAAAAGTGAACAAAATTAACTTTGAAGAACCTGAAAATATTAAATACCGCATTAATTTTGATAACTTAACCCCCCTATATCCTGATGAGCGGTTGCGTCTTGAGCTGGAAAGTGAACACAGTGGTTCTCAAAAAGATTTTACATCTCGTGTAATTGATTTAGTATCGCCCCTTGGAAAAGGTCAGCGTGCTTTGTTGGTAGCACCGCCCCGCACGGGAAAAACGGTTATGTTGCAAAATATTGCCCATTCTATTACGGCCAACCATCCTGAGGTTTACCTGATCGTATTACTAATTGATGAACGACCTGAAGAAGTAACCGACATGGCCCGCTCTGTAAAGGGAGAGGTGGTAAGCTCAACCTTTGACGAACCCGCATCACGCCATGTGCAGGTGGCAGAAATGGTTATTGAAAAAGCCAAACGTTTGGTTGAACAAAAACGTGATGTGGTTATTTTACTAGACTCCATTACCCGTTTAGCCCGTGCTTACAACACGGTTGTCCCCTCTTCTGGCAAGGTTTTAACGGGTGGTGTGGACGCTAACGCCCTTCAGCGGCCTAAACGGTTTTTTGGTGCGGCTCGTAATATTGAAGAAGGGGGATCTTTAACCATTATTGCATCTGCCCTTATTGATACAGGGTCCCGTATGGATGAAGTTATTTTTGAAGAATTTAAGGGAACGGGTAACGCGGAAATTGTTATGGACCGCAAGCTTTCTGATAAACGTGTGTTCCCTGCTATTGACATTAACAAGTCAGGGACCCGCAAGGAAGAATTGTTGGTGGCTGATAAGGCTGAGCTATCCAAAATGTGGGTGTTGCGTCGTATTTTAAATCCCATGGGAACTATTGAGGCCATGGAATTTTTGCACGACAAGCTGAAATACAGCAAATGTAACGCTGACTTTTTCCAGTCTATGAATACGTAAAATTTTATATAGCGAGACTCCTATAATTTGGGCCTTCCATATCCTCTATAACCATTGGTTTTGTTAGGCTTTTTTGAATACTTTATACTCAAAAAAGAGTCGTCTCGCTATATCTGAATATTAAGTAAGGTTTTTGGAACACCTGTTAACGCGTCAATAATGGACTTGAAGGCTTCTACCTCTACAGCTAACTGGCTCACAAGGGGTGTGACGTTTTCAATGTTTTCATCCCCGCGTGCATATTCCTGAACTTTTCCTTCTACAAAATGGGCCTGTTGGATAAAGTGGTCAACCTGCCCTTTTGCCAAGTCGGTTAGGCCTTTTTCAAAGGCCCCCCCCTGATGGTTTGTGTTTAAAATTTTTGTAAAATCTTGATTTTGGGTCTGAATATGAAAAGACTCCGCCCCTTTTAACACAGAGTTGCTGGATGATTGGTTAATTTTTATATTAGACAAGAATGCCTCCCCGTTCATCTTTTTGGATATTTTCCCCCATGGATGAGGACATTTGGAACGCTGAAACCTTATAGATTCCTGGTTTTGTTCCCTCCCCTACTTGGTTTAATAGTTCTGTAAATTTGCCAGCAGCCAAGTGGGCGTGGCTTGTGTCCCCCTTTTTTTCTTGAGGGGCTACTTTTGATGAAATATGTGTTGTATCAATTCTCATTCTTTTTTTCACTCCTACATATCAATTACTAGTTTTTCAATAGGCTAATTGTATTTTGCATCATGGATAAAATTTTTTCAAAAGCGCGCAGGTTTGCTTCGTGACTTCTACCTGCTTCACGCATGTCGGCCAGTTCAATCATAGACTTTACGTTAGATTCTAACACATAACCGTCTTTATCTGCGGATGGGTCTCCAGGGCTGTAGACACGAGAAGCTGGGGTTTGGTCTTTTGCAATTTTTTTAACCCGCACCACCTCCGTTTGAAGCTTTTTATCAAACACACTTTCAAAACTAAGAACTTGACGCTGATACGGTGGGGTTTTGGGGTTGGAACGCATGCCTGCATGTGCCAGATTTTGGGAAATCAACAAAATACGCTGATTTTGTGTTTGCATAGCTGATGTGGATACATGCATAGCACTTAAAAGGGGTGAGAAGGATGGTTTATTCATAAAATACCTCATTGAGAACGACTAATAATTGTACGCATCATTTTATGCAGGTTTCGCACAATATTAATAAGTGCATCGTGTTCTATATTGTTGTGGGCCATTTCTAGGGTTTCAACTTCACGAGAAATTTCAGATTTTGTCTTAAATACATCCTCTGATGTAATGGTCAAGGGCGCATAATCAACAGCATTTTTATGGGATATCTGATTTTGGCGTTTGACAATTTGTTTGAAAGAGCGTAATTCTTTTCTGGCCATAGATGGAATTTCTGCATTAGCAATATTGCTGGTAATAATTTGTCCCCGTTTATTGAGCCATTGTAACCGTTGGCCCATAATGGTTGATAAAGAGTTATTAAAAATTGACATGGCTGTAGACATACCGTTCATCTCCTGCTAATTTTAAGATGATCCAAAAAGATTAATATTTAACTAAAATTTAGACAATTTTATGCTTTTTTTAACACGTAAACCTGGCCAATCTATCCGCGTAAATGACGATATAGAAATAAAAGTTTTAGAGGTTCATGGAAAAACTGTGAAACTTGGATTTTCATTTCCAAAGAATGTGCGGGTTTTCCGTGAAGAAATATACGAACGCCTTTTGCAGGAAAACAAGACAACCTCTGAAAATGCTCTGGCTTTGAATCGTACGTTAGAATCTACCCTAGCGCCTGAAAAAGAAGATTAGAAACAATTGCCCCCCATTACCATTGGGCTTTTTATTGTATAATTACGTTATTTATTTTTTTTGAATTTGGAATTCAAAAATTAACTTTTTGTTAACCTTTTAGCCTATATAGCAAGACGACTCTTTTTTGAGTATAGAGTATTCAAAAAAGCCCAGCAAACCCAATGGTTTTGAGAGGGGTATGGAGGTCCAAATTACAGGAGTCTCGCTATATCTCCCACCTCCGGCCCCCGGCCGCCCAGGGGATACGTCATTATTTTTACAAAAAATTAGTTAAAAAATGATTAATTGAGGTTAAAAAAATTCAAAAAATAAAAATTATTTTCAAGCATCATGTAAAAACATCACACTCTTTCAAAAAACTCTATAGCGCTGAACTTTTAATTTGGGTACAGGAATGAGGAGACGAAGTGTACATACGCGTACATGAGCGACGAATGACGCATACCCAATTTATAAAGGGCGCGCTATATGAAAAATATTTTCTCAAACTGGCCACCCTTCAAGTTTGAAAATGTCGAAGGAAATAACCGTTTTTAAAATTAAATATTTCTTAATTTTTATGAAATATATTAATATCAAGATGAAAATTCTAAAATTACAGATTGCCATGAAAAAACTTATTGTTATCCTTGTGTCCCTCCTATTCTTAACAAATGCCTACGCCGAATATTCAACAGACGGAATAACAGAGAAGTTTCACAATATTCTTTTAAACCCTGCAGGGGCAAAAGTGGAGGATTTTGCAACAGAGGATTTTGCAACATATGTTACACGAAAGTTTATAAAGGGAGCGGAAGCAGACACAGATTTTTTTGCAAGACCAAACAGGAGTCAATGGAATATCCATTATAATGAATGGAATGCCCCTAAAACAGGACAGAATATAACTGCCTTAACAATATTTGAAACCATAGGCACATTTTTCCGTGGCATTTTAAATACCCCTAATGATGACCATGATTACCTTAAAATCCCCCAAAGTCAGGGAATTTTCAGCATTATACGTGGGGATTTAGGTATTCAAAACCGCCCCTGTACAGAAGCTGAAGAAAACATTATTGCCCGAGAGTTACTGAACCTTGGGCGTTTCTTGGGTAAAACCCCCCAGCTTGAACGAAAAATTAGTGAGCTTGAAAGTAAAATGCGTTCAGCCAAAACAATCCAACACAAAGAACATTACCAAATGACAGCCTTGTTTATGTTAAGAGGAGCAGGAAAAGTTATTGATGAAAGATTGTGGCTCTTTAATGGGTTAGATTACAACAAAGCCATGGCAAAAGTTACAAAGTATTTAAGGCATTTGCCAGGTGCACCCCCTCCTGTTCACGCTCTTGGCGCTGGCGTCAGACCAGTAACAACAAGAGACATCATTAACCCTAGAGACAATAGTCGCCTTAAACCGCTTTCAGATAAAGATATGCAAGCAGAGTTTGGGGGGAGCGACTTTCACTACGAAGAGATGAAGGGCAAAATACGCGCACTACACACTAACGGAGACCTGTGGAGCGACGATGAATTGAAAGACTACTTTTTAAAAGGAATTTTTAGCCACTATGTTCATACGCATACAGGGTTTGACTTAGTCTATGATGAGGTAAAATATGGCTATAAAAACCTAAAAACAAACCCACCTAGCGGATTACATTTAGAAAAAATAAAAGAATTATTGAACATATTATTAGGTCAAGAAAAACAATTGGAAATTTCTTCAAAAATAGAAACAGGATTATTATTAGATCAAATTTTAGAAGAAGAAAAATTATTATTAGATCAACTTTTGGCTGTATCAGAATTATTTAAAAAAGCTATAAAGCTTTTAAAGCAAGATACAGATTTTGTAAAATTGGGGGTAGGCTTTCATCGAACAAAAATCGTTCTAGAAAAGATGCAGGCAGAGAAGATAGCAAGTGACAGCATATATGAAGTTAATGGATTAAACACAGAACTTCAGAAGGCATTTTTTTATTGGATACAGCAGTATTTTTCCCAACTCATAAGCAAAATTCAAGCTCATTGGAAAACCTATGGTTCTATCCTACCAATAGATGATCCAATTTTTGATGATCTTAGAGTTTTCAGGCCTGACTTCATGGAGTGGCCTGTTTATGCAAATGCCTTAGCAAAAATAGTACCTTACAGAGGGCTATAGAAGAACCACGCTACCGCTACTAACCAACCACCACCACTACCCAAAATGCAGCGAACAGGGCAGCTAGGCAATCGTCAGCCATAACACCTAAAGCGGCGGTTTTTGGATACTTGGCTAATTGTTCATCCACATAATCTATGGGGAAGGGTTTGACAATATCAAATATGCGAAAGGCGACAAAGCTCATCAGCAGAATCTGCCACGTAATGGGAACCCAAAAGGCCGTTAGTAAAACTGTAAGCCACAGCCCCAAAACTTCGTCAATAACAATTTCTTTGGGGTCTGAATGTTCAAAGTTTATATGTTTTAAAAATCTATCCGTAGCCCACAGGCCTATAAAACAGCACAAAACACACATAAATACCAACACCCGCACAGACCCACCTGCCATAAACCAAGGCGCCAGAAAAAAAAGCCCACTCAAAGACCCGAAAGTTCCAGGGGCAAAGGGTATGTGCCCCACATAAAACACCGTTGCCACACAACGGGCTATGGGGGGTGTTCGTTTAGTTATGGGGGGCACGGGGGCACTTTTCATAACGCGTTAGTATGGGCAAAAACACTAAAAAGTGCGCAAAAAAGTAAAGGGTGGCAAGCCTGCCAATAATAAGGTATAAACCCTCTGGTGGCTTGGCCCCTACCCACCCTAACACTAAACAATTCACCACAAACACAAAAAATAATTTCTTAAAAATAGGCCGATAGGCACCACTTTTCACAGGGTGGCGGTCTAACCATGGCGTAACAGCTAACACAAAAACAGCGCCAAACATACACAAAACGCCCCCAAGCTTGTCAGGTATGGACCTTAAAATAGCGTAAAATGGCAAAAAATACCATTCAGGCACAATGTGGGGAGGCGTTACTAAGGGATTAGCTGGAATGTAGTTGTCTACTTCCCCAAAAAAATTGGGAGCAAAGAACACAAAGGTGGCATAGATCAACAAATAAACACCCAAACCAAACAAATCTTTAATTGTGTAATACGGGTGGAAGGGAATTTTTTCAACAACAACCCCCTTTGGGTTATTAGAACCAAACCGATGCAAAGCCACCAAATGGAGCATGGTAACGCCCACAATAACAAAAGGTAACAGGTAATGAAGGGCAAAAAAGCGGTTTAAGGTTGGGTTGTCCACTGAAAACCCACCCCATAACCACCGCACAATAGAGTCACCAAAAGGAAAGGCGGAAAACAGGTTGGTAATAACCGTTGCCCCCCAAAAACTCATTTGCCCCCAGGGCAGAACATACCCCATAAAGGCCGTTGCCATCATAAGGAGTAAAATAACCACGCCCAAAATCCACAATAATTCCCGTGGTTCCTTATAGGAACCATAGTAAAGTCCCCGCAGCATATGCAAATACACCACAATAAAAAACATAGACGCCCCGTTCATGTGGATATACCGAATCAACCACCCACTGTTCACGTCACGCATAATACGTTCCACGCTGTCAAACGCTTTGTCCACATGGGGCACGTAATGCATGGCCAAAAATATGCCACTTAAAATCATAATGACTAACGTAATGCCCGCTAAAGACCCAAAATTCCACATATAGTTCAGGTTCTTAGGGGTGGGGTAATCCCTCAGTTCCTTTTTCAAAAAATGAAAAACAGGCAGGCGGTGATCGATCCAATGAATAATTTTTTGCATTACCCAATCCTAATAGCTGAATTGTTATTAATAAACTGATAGGACGGAATTTCAAGGTTCTTAGGCGCAGGGCCACTGACAATACGACCAGAAACATCATACTTAGAACCATGACATGCGCACAGCCAGCCGCCCTCAGCCCCTTGGGCTAAAGACTTTCGTTCATTTGGAACACACCCCAAATGTGTACACACCCCTATGACCACCAACCACTTGGCGTTTTTGGAAAAACGTTCTTCATCGGTTTGCGGATCTGGCAGAGATTTTAAGCTTACATCAGAAGCCACCTTAATTTCATCCTGCGTTCGATGGCGTACAAAAACAGGTTTTCCCCGCCACATAATGACTTTTGTGTGACCCTCTGGAATGTCCTTCAAGTCCACATCCACCGAAGCCAGCGCTAACACATCAGCCGAGGGATTCATACTGTTAACAAGGGGCAAAATCACAGAACACACCCCAACAGCACCAACAGCGCCCGCTGTTATCGTCAGAAAATCACGACGGGTTGGCCCCGTAGGCTTAGAATCAGACATACATTTAACACTTTTTTAACCGACCTTACCTTCAGTGTATCCACCTTTTTTCCAAGTTTCAATCCGTAGGTTTGAAGGATAAGGGTTCCCAGTCACAAACTCTATTCTAAGCCAAAAAGACCCTAGCTTGTTCCACAAGCTCTTGAATAATTTCGTCAACAGACTGCAAACTGCTTACCATACCCACACTTTGGCCCGCCATTAAGGACCCTCCGTCCAAGTCACCATCCACCACAGCACGGCGCAAAGCACCAGCCCAATAATGCTCAATTTCCAACTGGGCCTCTTTTAAATCTACCTGCCCTTGTTCAAATCGTTGAATCACCTGAGCTTGAACCTGCATAAATTTTTGCGTAGCCGCGTTGGCCAACGCACGAACAGGAATAACAGGAAACCGTGGGTCTAGCTGCACAGAAACAACGGCGTCACGGGCCTGGGCACGAATAAAGGCTTCCTTGAACTTTTCATGAGCGGGCGATTCATGGGCACACACAAAACGGGTTCCCAGCTGACACCCCGCCGCCCCCATACGCAAGTAAGAAACAATAGCCTCCCCCCGTCCAATGCCACCTGCCACAAAAACAGGCAGGTTCTTAACCTGGGGCAAAATTTCCTGGGCCAAAACACTGGTAGAAACGGGCCCTATGTGGCCACCTGCCTCGTGACCTTCAATAATAAGACCATCAATACCCATTTTTTCAAGCTTGCGGGCAATAATGTAGGCAGGGGCAAAACCTATAACCTTGCACCCGTATTCTTTTAATTTTTTTATGGATGATGCTTGGGGTAAACCACCGGCCAAAACCACATGCGTAATGGCAGCCTTTCCCACCACATCTATCAAAGCATCTAACTGAGGATGCATGGTAATAAGGTTTACGCCAAAAGGCTTAGATGTGAGAGCTTTTGTTTTCTCAATTTCTTTTTCCAACAAATCAGGGGTCATAGCACCACACGCCAATATACCAAACCCACCCGCATTCGATATGGCAGAAACCAATGCATGATTTGAAACCCACGTCATGGCGCCACCTAAAATGGCCACCTCAACCCCTAAAAATTCACATCCCTTTTGCCATAAGGCTTGTAGCTTTGGGGTTATCATGCGGCCACCTCATTAAAAAATTCTGCATGTAAAGCATTTAGGGCCTTTCCTAAATGTTCACGTTCAATCATAACACTAATTTTAATTTCAGATGTGGCAATCAAAAGAATTTGGATATTTTGTTCCGCCAACACACGAAATACTGAACTTGCAACCTCTAAATTATTACGCATACCAACCCCCACAATGGATACCTTCACCGTATGACGATTTACTTTTGTATGAGAAAACCCAAGCTCTTTCTGCAAAACATCAAACACTGGGAACGCGCGGTCAAGGTCTGTTTCTTGGATCGTAAAGGTTACATCGGTTAGGCTATTACTTGTATACCCCTTGGTAATCATATCTGCATGAATACGTTTTGACGCTAAGGTGCCAAAAATTTTAGCTGCCACCCCAATTTCATCAGGCACCCCAATAAAAGCAACTTTCACTTCATTTTGATTATGGGCAATGCCAGATATGTGTGTTTGTTCCATTGCGTCCTCTTGCTGGTTGATGAAGGTTCCTTCTTCCCCTGAAAAACTTGACAATACTTGCAAAGAAACCCCATGTTTCATAGCTAATTCTACAGATCGTTCTTGCAAAACCTTAGCCCCTTGGGCTGCAAGCTCAAACATATCTGCATAACAAATATGCTTTATTTTTTTTGCTTTTTCCACAAAACGGGGGTCTGCTGTATAAATACCATCCACATCTGTATAAATATCACATCTATCAGCCTTAAGGGCAGCTGCCACAGCAACAGCTGTTGTGTCTGACCCCCCTCTGCCCAGGGTTGTAATACGATGATTTCCATCAACGCCTTGAAAACCAGCTATAACAGGAACTATGCCCTTTCCCAAGCAAAGGTTTAAATTTGTGGTTGGAATATCTAAAATGCGGGCCATTGAAGCACAGGAATCTGTCACAATAGGGACCTGCCACCCTAAAAACGACTGTGACTGAATGCCATTTTTTTCCAAAATCAAGGCCATTAATCCAGCAGTTACCTGTTCTCCAGAAGCCAAAATAACATCGCGTTCTAAGGTAAAAACTGAAGGGTTAGCACTGTTTGCATAACCGCATAATTCATTGGTTACACCCGCCATAGCTGACACCACCACCACCACCTCATGCCCTGCGTCTACATCCCTCTTTATGATTTGGGCCGCATGATGCAGACGGTTAATATTAGCAACAGAGGTTCCCCCAAATTTCAAAACATAACGGGCCATGGCGTCACTTTCTGGTTAATCCTCAGCCATATGGGCCATTTTTTCCGCTTGATCTTCTGAAATAAGGGCATCTATCAGTTCATCCAAGGCCTCCCCCTCCATAACCTGAAGAAGCTTATACAGCGTTAGGTTAATACGGTGGTCGCTAACACGACCCTGGGGGAAATTATAGGTGCGAATACGTTCAGACCGATCCCCGCTGCCCACTTGGCTTTTGCGGTTGGCGGCTCGTTCTGCGTCTTTGCGTTGACGTTCAGCCTCATAAATACGGGCGCGCAAGATTTTCATAGCCTTAGCCTTGTTTTTGTGCTGGGAACGCTCATCTTGTTGAGCAACCACAACACCTGTTGGCACATGGGTAATGCGCACAGCACTGTCTGTTGTATTCACATGCTGCCCCCCTGCCCCCGAAGCGCGGTACACATCAATAATCAAATCTTTTTCATCAATGTGAATATCCACCTCTTCCACCTCAGGCAACACAGCCACAGTGGCAGCAGAGGTGTGAATACGACCACTGGCTTCTGTTTCTGGCACACGTTGCACACGGTGAACGCCTGATTCGTACTTTAAACGGGCAAACACGCCCTTACCTGAAATAGATGCGCTGGCTTCTTTTATAGCACCCAGGCCCGATTCCGTGGCATTCAGTAATTCAAACTTCCATCCCTTCACAGAAGCATAGCGCTGATACATACGCAATAGATTGGATGCGAATAGTCCAGCCTCCTCGCCCCCTGTGCCAGCGCGAACTTCTAAAATGGCATCGCGGTCGTCATCTGCATCTTTCGGCAAAAGGAAAACACGTATTTTCAGCTCAGCATCTGGCAAAGCTTGCTTTGCACTTTGAAGTTCTTCTTGGGCTAAGTCCTTCATATCCCCATCCATGGTGGGATCTTTTAAAATACTTTCCGATTCCTCTATAGTTTTTTCTAGCTGACGCAAAGCCCGAATAGCGTCAGTTACATCAGTTAAGTCAGCATATTCTTTTGATAATTTTGCAAAATCTGAAGGATCAGACATGGTATGATTAGAAAGCAAATCTCGCAATTCATCATGACGTTCTAATAGGCGGTTAAGTTTAGTATGAAAAGACATGATTTAAACCAACACCTTATTTGTAACTGCGGAGGGGTGTTCTAACCACATTTTTTCCAGGTTATAAAATTGCCGTGTGTCGGGTTTAAACATATGGACAATAACATCACCCGCATCAATTAAAAGCCATTCGCTGTTTGGGGCGCCTTCTTGAACAGCCTGAATTCCACGTTTTTTCAGGTCCATATGTACGTGTTCAGCCATAGCTGCAATTTGACGGCTGGAAGAACCGGTTGCAATAACCATATAGTCGAACAAAGTTTCCTTTGGCATGGGAATAGTAACAATATTTTCCGCCTTTTTTTCGTCAAGGAGGTGGTGAATTACATCCACAAGATCTTGTGCATTCATAAAAAAATAGTAAGCTTTATTGAATTATTACAAGCCAGATTATGCGTTAAACAGAAGGTAAAATGCAACCAGCAATGTTAAGCTTTATGTTTTTTTAGACAATTGCCTTCAAAAAAAAACCTTCTGGAAAAAGTGGGGGAAAAACGGTACAGTGTGACCTGACTGCACCCGTAGCTCAGCTGGATAGAGCGTTGCCCTCCGGAGGCAAAGGCCAGAGGTTCGAATCCTCTCGGGTGCGCCATTCACTAAATTAATACTTTCTTCAAACTTTTAGAGTACAACTGAATTAAGGAAATTATTTTTTGAACTGAAGTCTTGTGACAAAGGAATGCTTTTATGATTAAGGTCACCTTTTTTGGTGTGCGGGGCAGCACGCCTTGCTCTGGCCCACAGATGCAGGTTTATGGTGGCCACACAAGCTGCGTTACTATTGAAATAGATAATCAAATTTTTATTTGCGATGCAGGTTCAGGAATTTTTGATGCCAGCACTATGGTTTTGGAAAAGTATCCAAAGGAAAGTCACCTCCTATTGTCCCATGGTCATTTAGACCACGTTATGGGTCTGCCCTTTTTTAAACCCATCTGGGACAAAAACCACACCCTAAACATATACGCAGGAACCTTTCATAATGTGGGTGGCGTTAAATCTTTTCTTACAAAAGCTTTTAGGCCACCCTTATTCCCCGTACCCTTTGAACGATTCGCATCTCATGCACATTTTACTGATTTTACCCCTGGAGACAGGGTAAAAATTAACAATTTTCTTATTGAAACCCATTCTTTAAACCACCCTAATGGAGCCGTTGGATACCGTTTTGACCATAAAGGCATGTCTGTTTGTTACATCACTGACCATGAACACACACCAGGTGTTGTGGACCATGAACTTCTTAATTTTATTAAGGGCACAGACCTTTTTATTTACGACGCCAGCTATGACGATGTGGGGTTTGAAAAATGCAAAGGATGGGGCCATTCCACATGGCAAGAAGCCTTGCGTTTGGGGAAAATGGCCTGCGTTAAACACACAGTTTTATTTCACCACGACCCCCTCAGCAACGACGAAACCATGCATAACATTGAAGCGCAGGCCAAAATATTAGACCCCACGTGCATTGTTTCCCGTCAAGGTATGGTTATTGACCTTCCCATTAAATAACTGTGAAAAAAACAGGGGCTAAGATTAGAATCCAGCTATTCCCCCTGGCCTTTCTTGTATAATTACTTAAAAGTGATGTGGCCCCCGCGCAGGCGGGGTTCCAGAAAATCAAAAAAAATCATTCATTATTGATGTGTTTTCTTATAGATTACCACCTGCGCGGGAGTGACATCAAATTACGTTTTTGTACGTAATTCAAAAAACTCTACAAAATATTTTCTAAAACTATAGCAAAACCACTCTGGGAATCACTTTTTATGGCACTGCCCCTTATAACGATTGTTATGCTTCATGGCGATTAAAGGAAAATCCCCTTTCCTCAAGTTTACGTACAAAATCTTCAATATTTATTCTATGAAAAAATAATTTTTCCATAGCATCATCTCTTACGATTCGCACTCTAAATATATCATCCATAGCCTTTTGTAAAAATCCATAGATAGGTTCGTACCTTTCTTTGGAATCCTCTGGGAGACTAAGCCTGAATCGTATGTTTGATGCAAAATCCAACATACATACAGCAAATCTCTTTGGGTCATGAAAGAAATTTCGCATATAATCTAGAATTCCCTCTCCAGTAATAAGATGAGGAGATATTCGAGTTTCACCAGCTCCAGCCACAGCAGCTTCAGCTGGAACAACGGGAGGGAAGAGGGCGTCAAGGTTCACGGCACTCAAAGTATAATTCTCTCCAAGCCATTTTCTAATAGGAACAACTAAGGTTAAAGGCCCAGAATCACCCATCAGAATACAACTATTTGGCAGTATATCTCTTAAAGAGTCCAAATTTGCAATCACAGAAAATAACGTAAAAAGAGAAATGGGGACTTCATGGGCGGTCATCGCTTTAAGCGCCTGAACGACAGAGGCAGCATTTTCCCTATCATCACGCAATAGGTTGAAATTTTCGATCACCCTTATTATTCTCGAACGCCGTTCCCTATCCGTTTCTAAAAACCCCTTCAAAACACCATGAATTTGAGCTTTAGAACCATCATCTCGAAGTAGTTTTTCGTTGATCCAACCCTTCAGTTCCTCAGGAAAACACATTTTACCAGCATCACTAAATTCAAAAAAATCTTTTCCAAAAAAACTAAGCATATCAAGAAGAGTAGACACATTCATCCTATCTGTACAAGCCCAGCCATTATCTCTGATGATCCCACACATGCTATTAATAAGAAATTCTAATGAATCATCAGCAGAAACATACGAACTAAATGTAGCAATCAGACTACCCAAATTCTTTCTATCTGAACTAAGCAAATCTCTATTTTTTTCTATCAAAAAAGCAAATAGAGACCAATTAGATTCTTTATATTTAAGCCCATGAATCATATCCAACATACTTTCTAACCCCAAACCACTCCATTTTTGTTCTTCAATAAAATTAATCATACCAACAGCATTTTTAGTTTGTGTTAATAAGTAACGAAGACTACTCTCATTTTCTTCATCATTTATACCAGGGGGTATCACCGCCCTTTCAGCTTTGATAAACGTAGATATGCGACCCAGCCTAATCGCATCTTCCCCCACAACACCCCCACCTTCCATGGCACATAGTGAAGAAATAAGGGGCGCAACCATCTGTGTAGCGCAGCTTAACAAAAGGGCCCTGGTTAGTAATTTTATTTTTTTCATGTTGTTCTCCTATTCAATGTTTTGTCATATATATGTGTGTATTTAATGAAATTCAGGTAATTTATTATAACGAGATGGCTGTTAAAAACAGCCTAGCAGAACCAGTGGTTGCAGAAGGTATGGAAAGCCAAAATTATAGGAGTCTCGCTATATTTGAAAGTTTTTTTCAAAAATTTACCTTTTTTTTACAATTATTCGTACACACTGTAAAAAGCAGATACTTTTGTGTAAAAAAACTTATGTCCACCATTTTGGTTAGACGGCCCACACCAGACGATATTAAGTCAGTTGTTGAGATTTCCTCTCAAAAACGACGCAATTACGAAGAAGAGGTTCCCCACCTGTGGAAACAGGCCAGTAACGCAGACGTGTTGGAAGAAATTTTTTTCAGAAGCCTATTGTCCAAAAATAGCTATATATTTTTGGTAGCTGAACGAAAAAAAGACGTCATTGGCTTTGTTATTGGTAAAAAAATATACTCTATGGGAATTTATGACCCAGGTGGCATTACAATTTTGGTAAATGACTTTTGTATTGATGAAGAAGAAGAATGGCACCATGTGGGGAAAAAACTTCTTGAGGCAATTACAGATTCATCTAAAAATCAGGGGGTTGCAAGCCTTCTGATTACATCAGGCCACCACGACCAGGTTAAAAACCAACTTCTAGCAGAATTTGGTTTAAAACCAGCCCTAGAATGGTATTGCACACCCCTCACAAAAGACGAAGATACCTGGCGTTCAGGCATTTTTTAGGCATAGTTTTTTATACTTTCTAACCCCCTTTCGCGTTTCTTCAAGAATGCGTTGGATAGATTCCGTCAACAAGCGTTCCCTTTCTGTTTGAAACGGTTCATCCCGCACAATGGCCCCTACCACCTTTTGAAGCAACACAACATCATGAATGCATCTTTGAAATAAGGCATACAAACACTTCCATAGGGTTTCGTGGCAAATACCCATATCACAATGACTGTTGGAACTCATGCCCTCAAAATCCACATGGCATAAACTACTTCGTAAGGGCCTTGGCCCCTCCATCTTTTTTCGAAACAGGTAATATATGGAACGTAGATTTTTTCCAGCGCGAAAGTGAGGCAAGGAAATTTTCCCACTTTCATATAACATTTCTAAAATGGTTTGATGAGCTCCCTTTCTTACCATGTAACATCCTCCACCATAAATGCTGGTTTGTTTTCTTGCTGACGCAACTTATTAGCCAACATAACAAGATAGGATTTAGACGTATGCTGATGGTCTAAAATAGGCTGCCCACTATCACACAACTTTACCATATAGCCACTTTTAGAAAGGTACTCTATTACTTTCACAAAGTTCACCCACAAAACATGGGATTTTTTTAAGGTTTCCTTGCGCTCTAACGAGGTAAAAACCGAAGCCTTTGACATCACCAAAGCATGATGCTGTTTTTTGTTTTGTTTACGGATACCAAAACGGCTTAAGGCCTTATTTAAAGCTGATGGCGTCCTTCCCAATTCACGGGCCATCGCTTTTATACGTTTTCCCATAAGAAAATTAATTTTCATTTTTTCAATTTCTTCTTGCGTCCACAATTTTACACGAGACATGATCCAGAAATCCTCCTGATAAACATACATATTTATTAAGCATAGCTGCCATGCATTTTTTGCATTAATAATTTTAGGCATGTTTTTAAAGTGATGAAAAGGAAAAAAAAGTCCCATAAAATTTTAAATAAATTTTATTTAAATAGGGCAAATCCATGACGTATAAAAACCACATCACACTTTCTCTTGTCATCTAATTTCAAGCGCTGTAGCCTAAAAGATAGGAAAATAAAATTTTTGGGAATTTTTATGAAAAAGATATCTACCTTGATGGTTGGTTCCACACCTTATTCTTACTATAACATTCATGATCTGGCATCTTTTGGTGATGTGAACAGACTTCCTTTTTCCCTAAAAATTATTCTTGAAAATTTGTACCGCCATCTTGATGGCAAACGGGTAACTGTGGATCACATAAAGGCTCTTCTGAGTCCGAATGAAACATCGTCTGAACAAGACACGTGCTTTTACCCCGCCCGTGTTCTGATGCAAGATTTCACAGGTGTGCCCGCCGTTGTAGACCTAGCTGCCATGCGTGACGCCACATTAAAACGTGGGGGGAATGCCCAAAAAGTAAACCCCCTTATTCCTGTAGATTTAGTGATTGACCATTCGGTTATGGTGGACCACTTTGGCCAACCAGATTCTTTTGAAAAGAATGTTCAGCTTGAATATGAACGCAACCTAGAACGGTACACCTTTTTGCGGTGGGGACAAAAAGCCTTTCAAAACTTTCGCGTAGTTCCCCCAGGAACAGGAATTTGCCACCAGGTGAATTTGGAATATTTAGCCCAAGTTGTTTGGACCCAAGAGAAAGACGGCCACCTATGGGCCTACCCTGATACACTGGTTGGCACAGATAGCCACACAACCATGGTCAACGGGCTATCTGTTTTAGGCTGGGGTGTGGGGGGAATTGAGGCAGAGGCAGCCATGTTGGGCCAGCCCCTTTCTATGGTTATTCCAAAGGTTGTTGGGGTAGAACTTCAAGGCGCCTTACCTGAAGGGGCTACGGCCACAGATCTTGTCCTAACCATTACGCACAGCCTACGCAAAAAAGGTGTGGTTGGCAAATTTGTGGAATTTTATGGCAGTGGTGTCAAGTCCTTAAGCTTAGCTGATAGGGCTACCATTGCCAACATGGCCCCTGAATATGGTGCAACCTGTGGCTTTTTCCCTATTGACGAAGAAACCATTAATTTCTTACGTCTAACAGGTCGTCTTTCTGACCGCATTCGTTTGGTAGAAGCTTATGCAAAAGCTCAAGGACTATGGCTTAGCCAAGACACCCCGCGCTTTGATGACACATTGGTTGTGGATTTAAATACTATTCAAGGAACCTTGGCAGGCCCTAAACGCCCACAAGATAAAATGATTGTGTCAGATGTGCCAGCCACATCAAAAGCCTTAGTGGCAGATAAAAAACCAACACCTGTGGATGGTAAACCCTATGCCCTGGACAATCATCATGTGGTTATTGCAGCCATTACAAGTTGTACCAACACATCCAACCCCTCGGTTATGATTGGGGCTGGTCTTTTGGCAAAAAAAGCCCATGAACGCGGCCTAAAACGTCAGCCATGGGTTAAAACATCCCTAGCCCCTGGCTCTCAAGTTGTGACCAGCTATTTAGAAAAAGCTGGACTTTTAGAACCCCTTAATGCGCTGGGCTTTAATTTGGTTGGCTATGGGTGCACCACATGTATTGGAAACTCAGGCCCCCTAGACCCTGAAATAACAAGTGCCATTGAAAAATCGGATCTTACGGTTGCAGGCGTTTTATCAGGCAACCGAAATTTCGAAGGACGCATTAATCCTCATGTAAAGGCTAATTATCTGGCCTCCCCACCTCTTGTTGTGGCTTATGCTTTAGCGGGCACAACCTTAATTGATTTTGCCAACACCCCCATAGGTTCAGACCAAAAAGGAACGCCTGTATTTTTAAAAGATATTTGGCCCACCAATGAAGAAATTTCAAAAACACTTGGGCAAGTTGTAACCCCTTCCATGTTTCAAGAAAAGTATGCCCATGTTTTTGATGGTGACGCCTTCTGGCAAAGCATTTCAGCGCCCAATTCTGAAACTTTCTCATTCGAAGAAAACAGCACCTATGTTAAACGGGCGCCTTATTTTGATACCCCCCTCACCCCTCTACAAAATATAAAAGATGCCAGAATTTTAGCCCTTTTAGGTGATAGCATCACAACAGACCATATTTCACCTGCAGGCAACATTAAGACAAAAGGACCAGCTGGCTTGTATTTAGCTGAACGGGGTGTGGAACCTTCTGACTTCAACTCATTTGGTGCCCGCCGAGGCAATCATGAAGTTATGGTTCGAGGAACCTTTGCCAATATTCGCCTACAAAATGAAATGATGGCCACATCTGGCGGAATTACCCGCTATCTACTATGTTCTGATGAAGAAATGTCCATTTATGATGCAGCCATGAAATACCAGGAAAACAGTGTGCCTTTGGTTATTGTGGCAGGAAAAGAATATGGGACGGGCTCATCTCGGGACTGGGCTGCAAAAGGAACCCAGCTTTTAGGTGTAAAGGCTGTTATTGCTGAAAGCTTTGAACGTATTCACCGGTCTAACCTTGTGGGCATGGGCGTTTTACCTTTAGAATTTACACAAGAAACACGAAAAACCTTAGGCCTAACAGGCACAGAAACCGTAAGCTTGGAGGGCCTAGACGCCCTAAAACCAGGAAGCATGGTCACATGTATTTTTAAAACACCTCAGGGGCAGTCTATTTCTGTCACACTGAAGTGCCGCATTGATACGCAAGACGAACTTGCCTATTTTCACGCAGGGGGCATTTTGCCCTATGTTTTAAATCAACTAAATGCTTAAGATTTCCCCCTATGATTCACACCTTTTTTGCCGCATTAACCATAGTTTTGGGCACATTCACATTCGTTCAAGGGGGAGATGAAAATACGAATCCTTTAGAAAATAGGAGGTCCTTATCTCCTCTAGATTCTTGGGAACGTATGGAGAACGATATTTCCATACGGTTTTCAAAGAAAGGAACAAGCCTTTATTTTTCAGGCCAAACGTGTTTTTTTATCCGTGTAGAGGGAGAAAAAGAGCAATACTCAGTACAAATAAACTACCGCACACTGCTGACTGATGGAAAAGCGAAAGTATTTCAAAAATTAAAAGATGCAAAGCAAGCAGGGATAAATTATGTGGAGCTGTTATTGCAGCAGAAAGATTTGAAATTGGGGGCAAAAGCTTGAAGGTAGACGAATGAGACCCATACCCAAATTATTAGGAGTCTTGCTATATGAAGCCAAGTGCCTGGTCTGCCTTGGAGGATCTTGATTTAAAGGAGGTTCTCTGGATCGAGGGTAGGTTCTCTGGATCGAGGGGAAGATTTATGGATCGAGGGTAGGTTCTCTGGATCGAGGGGAAGATTTATGGATCGAGGGTAGGTTCTCTGGATTGAGTAGAGGTTCTCTGGATTGAGGGAGGATATATCTCTGGATTGAGGGGAAAATTTCTTGATCAAAATATTCGTTCATTACGGGAATTTTGATGTTTTTTCCCTTCATAATGGGTATAGGCCGTTGACTGCGTCAAGGGGTCCACCTCCCGGCCTTGACTGTGCTTTGGTCCACCCCTCCTCCGCCACGAGACGCATACCTCTACCGTCCCCGTCTCAGACCTTTTTACAAAAGTCAGCATACAGGGTTCTGCCCAAAAGGGGGGCAGCGAACCGTTTTTTCCCACATGTCTAGAGCATGATCAAAAAAAACGTAACGATAGTTCCTAAGGACCCCAGAAAAAAGCTACCCCCATCATAAAACAGAGAAAGCCCAGATATACGCCCACAGGCCGCACATAGCCCATGACCACTCTTGGTCCTTAATATAGCGAGACGACTCTTTTTTGAATATAGAGTATTCAAAAAAGCCTAACAAAATCAATGGCTCCAGAAGGTATGGAAGGCCAAGATTATAGGAGTCTCGCTATATCTTTTTACCACGGAAACCCTTAATAAAAAGTTAACACAACACAGGTTTTTTAAAAAAAATATTTTGTTGAAATAGCCAAAAAAAACCATAGCAAGACTCCTGTAATTTGGACCTCCACACCACTCTCAAAGCCATTGGTTTTGCTAGGCTTTTTTGAATACTTTATATTCAAAAAAGAGTCGTCTTGCTATAGCATACCAAGGTTTCTGGGTATTTTACCTGGAAAGTAGACTCCGTCAAAAAAGTTTTTTATGCACAAACCCGAATAAGGTAGAATTATAAAATTGAAAAGGACGTGTTTTTTCTGTAGAAAGTGAAAGGGTAGGGTGTTTCAATTTATGGAAAATAAATGTTAAAAAAAGCTGTCATTATTTTTGCAGCCCTTGTGGTTTTTGTGGTTGCCATACCAAACTTTATGGACTGGAATCCTTATAAACCTATGCTTTTGAAGGAAATAGAGACGCGCACAGGCGCGCGTATATCTATGGAAGGGACCCTCAGCTTATCTATTTTCCCCACCATAAAACTAACGGCCACCCAAATTGGAGTAAAAAACATTCCAGGGCTGCCTTCTACCAGCATAATTAGCATTGAAAAACTGGCGTGTGTTGTAAAATTGTGGCCCCTGCTTTCAAAACAGGTTGTTGTGGATAGTTTTTCTATAAAAGGCGGAACCTTCCGTGACAAAACGGCTGATGGCAATGATATTCTTTTACAAGGTATTGGCATTCTTGGAACAGCACCTTCTTTGCAAGGCAATGTTCAAGCAGACGTAGACGTGGCATCCATTCACTATGGCCCCTATGAGGGGTCAAATTTCAAGACAAATGTAGTGTTTCACGATAACAAACTAACCCTGTCTAACCTAACCTGTAAGGCTTATGAGGGGGACATTTCAGGTTCTGTGTCTTTTGAAAATCAAAAAGTCACAAGCACTATTAAGGTGGATGTGAATGTGGCGGCCCTTCCATTTGCGAAAGGAACACCGTTGAAAAAAGGGCGCTTATTAGCCAAAAGTGAAAAACTTAACTTTTCAATACATTCAGATCATGTGATAAGCACAGTTTCAGGAGACGTGTCTTTGGACCTAAGGGACGGTGAAGTGGAGACTATAGATGTGGCTTCCCTTGTTCAACGTATTCAGCATATAAAAACGCTAAAGGACATACAAGATCTTCAAAATCATTTACATACAAAAGCCCCCCTTGCCTTTAAACACTTGCAAATGCAAGCATCTTTAAAACAGAGTCAGATGCATATAAAAAACCTTGAATTCGTATCAGATTTTGTTACGCTTAATGGTAAGGGGAACGTGAACCTTCCCGCCTGTCTTTTAAACATCTTTAGCACTATTTGTTTTAAAGACTTAAAAAACGTTCCCCCCATTCCCCTTATGATTGAAGGAACATTGGATGCACCAAAATTTTCTTTGGACCAAAAGCGAGCACTGGAAATTTTTGCTCCCATGCTTGTAAAAAATGTGACGGTTCCCGTAATTGAGGGGGCTAAAAAACAAATAAGAAACAAGTTGAAAGATATGGTGGAAAGCGTAGTTGGAACACCTGCAAATGACAATACACAAAAAAAAGGCCCAGATTTGAACCCTGAAAAAATTATTCAGGGCCTTTTCGGGCGTTAATAAAAACCTTTAAGTATAAGAGGCTCCTTTGACACACTTACTAAAATTTCTTGTTCCCATCCTTGTTGGTGTTCTTTTGTCTTCCCTTGCCGTTCCAGAGGGCATGAACCCGAAGGGATGGTTTTTATTTTCAATTTTTGTCCCAACCATTTTAGGTATTATTTTTAAACCATTGCCCATGGGGGCCATCGCCCTTTTGGGTATGTTAACAGCCATTCTCACAAATACGCTAGAATTGAAAGACGCATTAAGTGCCTTTTCATCGCCCGTTGTGTGGATGATTGTATTTGTGTTTTTTATAGCCCGCGGCTTTATAAAAACCCAACTGGGTACGCGCGTAGCCTATTTGTTTGTGTCCCTACTTGGTAAGCGCACCTTAGGCCTTGGATATGGTATTGTTCTAACAGAACTATTCATTGCACCTGTTATTCCCAGCAATTCAGCCCGTGCTGGGGGGATTATGTTCCCCATATTACGGTCTATTTCAGAATCTATGGGTAGCCGTCCAGAAGATGGAACAGAACGAAAAATGGGAAGCTATTTAACACAGGTCTGCTTTCAGGGAAACCTTATCACCAGTGCCATGTTTCTAACGGCTATGGCAGCCAACCCCCTAGCCCAAGAAGCAGCCGCCAAACAGGGCATAGAAATTACTTGGCTAAGTTGGGCTGTGGCAGCCTCAGTGCCTGGGTTACTCAGTCTTATTATTATTCCCCTTGTTTTATATTGGATTTACCCCCCCGAAATTAAAAAATTACCTGGCGCCGTTACAATGGCCCAGGAAAAACTGGCCATCATGGGCCCTATGAAACCAAAAGAATGGATCATGTTGGCCATTTTTTCCGTTATGCTATTTTTATGGATGTTTGGGGAAAAAAGCTTAGGTGTTAATGCATGCACCACATCTCTCATTGGGCTTTGTTTATTACTTTTAACGAACATCATCAATTGGAAAGATGTTTTGGAAGAACACGAAGCATGGAACACCCTAACCTGGTTGTCCATATTGGTCATGATGTCTGGTTTTCTAGAAAAGTTTGGCTTTATTGGCTGGTTTAGCCAATCTGTGGGAGGCTTTGTCAGTGGTTGGACATGGCAGTATGCTTTTTTGTGTTTAGCTTTGGTTTACTTTTACAGCCATTACTTCTTTGCCAGTAACACAGCTCACGTTAGTTCCATGTATGCAGCATTTTTGGCTGTGTCCATTTCTGTTGGAACGCCTCCTATGTTAGCGGCCCTAGTTTTGGCCTTTTTTAGCAGTATTTTCTCTAGCATGACCCACTACGGCACAACCCCTGCTGCCGTTTTGTTTGGGGCGGGATACGTCCCTATTCAAACATGGTGGGGGTTGGGGCTTATTGTTAGCTTTGTAAACATCATTATTTGGCTGGGGGGTGGTGGCTTGTGGTGGAAGGTCTTGGGGATTTGGTAATATGTTTATTGGCTTAGAACATCGGGCCCTCATCGAATTACACGGGGAAGACAAAGGTCCCTTTTTGCAAGGACTTATTACCCAAGACGTCAATAAACTAAAGGATGGGCAAGCCTTATACGCCGCCCTCTTAACACCTCAGGGTAAATTTTTGCATGACTTATTTCTGATACAAAAGGGAGAAAGTTATTTTATAGACTGTGAACGAAACCGTGCACCTGATTTATTAAAACGCCTCAGTTTATACAAATTGCGTTCACGGGTTACCCTTTTAGATTGTTTGGAGAAATATGAGGTATTTGCAAGCTTTTCAGAAACTCCACCTTCTGATGCATTCATATGTATAAAAGACCCACGTCATGAAGGCCTTGGTTGGCGTGTTTATAAAGAAGGGGCAAATCACTCCACCCCCTTAAGTCCCTTACAGGTTTATGATGAACGCCGTATTCAGCTTCGCATACCTGATGGCAGCCGCGACATGCCTATAGAAAAGGCTGTGATTTTGGAATATGGCCTTGACGAGCTTGGCGCCATAGACTGGCAAAAAGGGTGTTATATGGGGCAAGAACTCATGGCACGCACACATTACCGCGGACTTATCCGAAAGAAACTTTGCTGTATAAAGTTTGATACGCCCCCTCCCCCTTTTGGCACCACCATAACACTGCCAGATGGTAGGGAGGGTGAAATGCGTACCACCTGCGCCCTCTTTGGGCTTGTGCTTATGCGCGTGGAAAAATCAGAATAAAGTGCTCATATTGGTCATAGTAATGGTGAATTATGTTAAAAAAGGACAGGTTTTTTCAAAGTTTTAAAAAAACCGCCCTAGTCATGAAATTTATTATTTCTAGAAAATCCAATAGGCGCCAAGCGTCCAGCCCCTGCCCGTTTTCCAAGCCAAGGACGCAAATCCGTAATAACCGATTTTTTTTCTCCCCGAGAATAGGAAAGCCCCTGGTCCAAATTAAATAATTTCATGTCAGCAATGGAACCATCCTTGTACTTTTGCAAAGTTACACCCTTGCCCTTGGACAAGGTTGGAATTTCAGTAACGGGGTACACAATTAGTTTTCTATTCTCACCGATAAGGGCCACATGATCACCTACCACGGGTAGACAGGCAAAAGTTTTTTGTTGATCTGATGGAACCAAAACCTGTTTCCCCGCTTTAGTTTGGGCCAACATATCTTTGGCTTCCACTAAAAAGCCTCTGGCATCTGTTCCTACTAATAAATAAGGGGTATTTTCAGAACCAGGACTCAGGATAAACACGTTGATAATGTCGTCCACGTTAGGCAAATCAACCAGCAGGCGCAACGCCTCCCCTGGGCCCCGTGTGCGAGGCAATTTATCAACTCCAAGCGTATAAAACCGCCCGTTAGATGCCACAAAAACAACCCTGTCCGTAGTTTGGGCGTTAAAAACAAAGCGTTCCTTATCGCCATCTTTATATTTAATATCCTGCGCATTATGCCCCTTAATGGTACGAATCCAGTTTTTATCGGAACAAATTAGGGTCACGTCTTCTTTTTCCACCGTATTAAAATCTGGCAATTCAATGGCTATAGGAGCATCAGCTAACTGAGTCCGTCGCTTACCAAGCTCCGTATTCTTTCCAAACTTCTTTTGAATGCCCACAAAATCTTTTTGAATACTTTTCCATTGTTTTTTAGGGTTCTCCAACAAACCCTTCAGTTCCTCCTGTTCCTGTGATAAAGCATCATGTTCCTGACGTATTTCAATTTCCTGCAGCTTGCGTAAAGCGCGAAGACGCATGTTCAAAATAGCCTCTACCTGATTTTCTGTAAGGTTAAAACGCTCCATCATGACTTCTTTTGGGTTATCCTCATCGCGAATAATGGCAATAACTTCATCAATATTTAGGTACGCAATCAGATAACCAGACAGAATTTCCAAACGGTTAACTATATGACTAAGCCTATGTTCCGTACGACGCCTTAAAACCACAAGGCGATGGTGCAAAAAGGCCTGTAAAACTTCCTTTAAGGACATAACTTTAGGCACGTTATTATGGTCAAGAACGTTCATATTTAAGGAAATGCGCACATCCAAATCTGTCACACGGAATAAAGATTCCATTAACATATCAGGGTCCACATTTCGGCTTTTGGGAACCAAAACCATGCGTATCTGGTCTGTAGATTCGTCCTGCACATCATCAAGTAAGGGAAGCTTCTTTTCGCTTAATAAATTAGCAATTTTTTCAATAAGCTTGGATTTTTCTACCTGGTAAGGAATTTCTGTTACAATAATACGGTACAGACCTCCTTTTTGCTCCTCCACTTGCCATTTAGCACGCAGGCGGAAACTGCCACGTCCCGTTTCATAGGAACGTAAAATAGATTCGCCTGATTCAACCAAAACGCCCCCCGTTGGAAAGTCAGGTCCTGGCACCTTAGCCACCAAATCAGCAATAGATGCATTGGGGGTATCAATCAAATAAATAAGGGCTTCACACAATTCATCCAGATTATGTGGCGGTATAGATGTGGCCATACCAACAGCAATACCCGACGAACCATTAGCCAGCAAATTAGGGAAAGTGGCGGGGAAAACCGTAGGTTCTTCGCCTTCATTATCGTAGGTAGAACGAAAATCAACAGCGTTTTCATTAAGCCCTTCCATAAGGCTGACAGCTGCATCACTTAAACGGGCCTCCGTATACCGCATGGCAGCTGCAGAATCACCGTCAATGTTTCCAAAATTTCCCTGACCATCAATAAGGGGATAACGTACAGAAAAATCCTGGGCTAAACGCACCATGGCCCCATAAATAGCCGCATCTCCATGGGGGTGAAACTTACCCATCACATCACCCACAACGCGGGCGCATTTTTTAAACCCAGAATTTGGGTTCAAGTGCAATTGCTGCATGGCATATATTAAACGGCGGTGAACGGGCTTTAAACCATCGCGCACATCAGGCAGGGAACGGGACATAATAGTTGACAAGGCATAGGCTAAATACCGGTCGCCCAAGGCCTTTTCAAAATCCACATTTTGGATTAATTCGTCATTATCTGTTATTTTACTTGTCACGTTCTATAAAAACCTTATTTTTTCCTTGGTTTGTATCATACCCATTATCTTGCCAAAAATTAACTAATTTTTAACCTTTGTCGTTCATTATAGAAGGGGTACCAGATGTAAAAAAGGAGAAGAGCATGATTCGTATCATAAAAACATTATGTGTTATGTGTGTAACACTAACAAAAGCCATGGGCGCTGAAGACGACTTAAGGGATGGACCTGGCACAGAAGTGCGACGTCCTCCTGCCCCCTTGTCACCTCATGAAGACGGTGAACTTAGTCCAAGCACCCAGCCCCCCTCTCCTGCATCATCGACTGCAAGTTTTCGAAGGGTCTTAGATGATAATGGTCGAGATGACGTTTTGGAGGCACTGGGAGATGAAATGCTAAAGGAAAAAATAGAAGAACAGAAGAAAATACTTAGCCAAATAAGAAGAGAAAGAACTACAGCGCATGAAACAGCAAGCTGGTCCTTTAAACGATTCTTACCTGCAGCCGCACTCAGCAGTGCAGCCCTTGTTGTGGGTATTGCCTTAGGGCGACTATCAAGGCAGTAATCCACACTCCCCTTCACGCCTGAAGAGCTTGCAATAAATTTTCAAAGTCTGAAGGCAGGGGGGCCTCAAACATACAGACATGACCTGATGTGGGATGGGTAAAAACAAGGTTCTTTGCGTGAAGAGCTTGCCTTTGAAAATCTGTCACACACGTCAATATATTTTTAGGTGGGTTTTTCTTTCCGTATATGGGGTCCCCCACAAGGGGACAATTTATATAATGGCAATGAACCCTAATTTGGTGGGTGCGTCCTGTGGCTAACGTACATTCCAACAAGCTAACACTGTGTTCTGTCCCCATATGACCTTTACGTATGTTATAGGTTTCAAGTGTAGCATAATGGGTAATGGCCTCTTTAGCTGTTTGCCCCTGACTTACAGCCATTTTTTGACGATGACGGGGGTGACGCCCCATGGAAGCATGAATAGTTCCCCGTATGGGATGAGGTCGCCCCCACACCAAGGCCCAATACACACGCTTCAACTCTTTTTCGCCTCCATGGGCTGCAAATTGTTTGCTTAACGCCTTGTGGGTGGCATCATTTTTTGCAACCACCATAAGGCCACTTGTATCCTTATCAAGTCTGTGCACAATTCCTGGCCGTTTTACCCCCCCAATACCAGACAAAGATTGACCGCAGTGAGCCAACAATGCATTCACAAGGGTTGAATCGTAATGACCAGGGGCCGGATGCACCACCATTCCAGCAGGTTTGTTAATGACCAACAAATCACTATCTTCATACACAATGCATAAATCTATAGATTGAGGAAGAATTTCCGTAGGCTTAGCCTCAGGCTTTGTTAGACTGTACACCTCCCCTTCCTGCACTGCATGCTTTGGGTTTTGAAAAGGGCCGGCGTTTAAACAAATACACCCTTCTTTTATAAGACGCTGAACTTGGGTACGGCTCAGGCCAAAAGGTTCCAACTGTGTGGCCAAAAATTTATCAGCCCGCTGACCCTCCTCACCAGTTTTGACAAGACAACGAATGGTTGTGTTAGGGGGTGGGCTCCCATGGTTCATAATGATGTGGGCTCTTTTGGTTAGAAATGGGCGATGAATGGGGTGGGCAGCCTTGAGATGTTTCAGCAAGGCGCACTTGGGTCATGTTAGGTAAATGGGGTTTTTGCCATGGTTTGGCATCGTAAGGAGTTGGGGGCTCTAAAAAGGTATAGTGCAGCCAACCATGCCATTCAGCAGGAACCTTAGAAGCCTCAGCCTTATTTTTATACAAAACCCAACGTTTTTGCCGCCTGCCAGCTTTGGGGCGTTTTTCTTCAAAATAACGGTTCCCAAAACTGTCCGTTCCAACAAAACGGCCCTGCCACCAAGTCAGTAAGTAAATGCCCAAATCCATAATTTATGGTGCAACTTTGTAAATAGAAACCATTTTAGACAACATGTCCAAGGCTTCTGAACGGCTTCGTTGAAAACAATTGCGACCAATAATGGAGCCAAACCCACCGCCTTGGTGAATGGCTTGCGCGTCCTCCAAAACCCTATCAACCCCCTTTGTTTCTCCGCCTGAAAAAATTACCATGCGCCGCCCTTGAAAGCTGCAGTTAACCACATGACGTACACGGTCTGAAAGATTTTTGGAAACAATATGATGTTTTTCATACTGCGCTTTAGCTTCTTGAAATTCCAAATGATCAGAAGGAAGCTTAACCTTAATAATGTGGGCGCCTAAAAGGGCTGCTATGTGGGCTCCGTAAGAAATAACATCCAGTGCTGTTTCACCCTCCTTGCTCATGTTACCTCGGGCGTATGACCAAATAATAACCCCCAAACCACAGAATTTTGCCTCTAAGGCCAATTCTTGAATTTCTTCAAACATCTCTAAAGAATCGTTAGAACCTGGATAGATAGTAAAGCCAATAGCCGCACATCCTAACCGCAAGGCATCTTGAACAGAGGCTGTAATTGCCTGGTTGGGCGCCAAATCTTTTGCCATAAGACTGTTGCTGCTATTCATTTTTAAAACTGTTGGCATGGCCCCTAGAAAGGTTTCACACCCTGCCTCTAGCCAACCCAAAGGGGCTGCATAAGCTGACAACCCTGCATCTATGGCCAACTGATAATGATAATGGGGGTGAAAGGCATCTGGGTTGGGCACAAAAGTTCGGGGCCCGTGCTCAAAACCTTGGTCAACCGCCAAAATCATCATTTTGCCTGTGCCTGCCAACTTACCATGCATTAAAATACGGGCTAGGTTGGCCTTTGTACCTGGCGTGTCACCTTCATAGTAGCTTAAAATTTTTTTAACTTTTTGCGTTGGTCGCATAAAAAACTGAATTCCTAAGTCAAAGCAATATAAATTCAGTCTACCTATTGAACCTAAAGACAACAACCCCTTATATAGAATCTGATCCGAAAAAAAGAAAACACGTCCAAGGACTTCATAAAGACCATGTCAGCACCCATGCAAGAATTGGCTGTAATTATCAGTGCCCTGTGTTCTTACTATACTGAGTAATTTTACTCAATACACTGAAAAAATAAAAACCGCCTGGGCCTCTTCTAAAATAGTGACCCCCGCGCATAGGCAGGGGTCTATAAGAACTGGTCTCTTTACTTCTCTTCTTTCTTAGATTCCTCTTTCTTAGATTCCTCTTTCTTGGATTCTTCCTTCTTCTCTTCCTTCTTCTCTTCCTTCTTGGATTCTTCCTTCTTCTCTTCTTTAGCCTTTTCTTCCTTCTTCTCTTCCTTAGAAGCGCTTGCTTCCTTGGCTTTCTTCAACTCTTCTTCTAGCTTTTTAATGCGTGCTTCTTCTGCCGCTTTCTTTTTAGCTTCTCTGGCGTTTTCTATGGCTTTTTTTCTATCTTCTTCTCGTTTTTTATCTGCTTTTTTTCTTTCCTCTATGCCACTTTCTACAATAGGCCCAAGCTTTTCAGGGTCGCCATAGGTTGCCAAAAATCTTAAAATACCACCGAAACGGTTACGCATTTCCTTACAACCTGCCAAGTTATCCTTATTTTCATTATCTGGTTTGCTGCACTTTTCCTTATGAACAGCAAGCATGTGATGAACAAATTTAAGATTTTCGCCACCCAAACATTCTTTTGCACAGTTAACACCATCAGTAAGAGCGGTGCCTTTACAAATTTTTTCGCATTCTTCTAAAGTTTTTTGTTTTGGTTTGTCCTTACTTTCGGCCACAACGCCTGAATGCAAGAAAATTCCACCTAACAAAACCAATGCAATACTTGACTTCTTAAACATAAATTAACCCTTTTAAAAAAATTTATATTTTGATTGTTTCATAAAATAATTAAAAAAGAATTAATACTTGATCCAGAAGGCAACAAGATTAGGGCTATCTTCCTGTGACTTTTTTTCGTAAGGTAAAAAAGAAAGGGGAAAAACCCCATAATAAAAACGACTGTTTCTTTAATGGCACACCTTTGAATACATACTTTAAATCAACACAGGAATCTTCCCAATACCTAAAAACGTGCAATGCACATCATCCGGTCATTGCCTCCATTGACCTTGGCACAAATTCATGTCGGTTGCTTATTGCCAAAGTAAACGTGGCGGGCTTGCGAAAAACATTCTTTCGTCGTCGTTTAAATTTGACGGGCTGGAAAATTATTGATTCTTTTTCAAAAATTGTACGCTTAGGGGAAGGTCTGCATAAATTTAACGCCCTATTGCCAGAATCCATTGACCGCACAATGGAAGCCTTGGACATCTGCCGCAAAAAGTTAGAACAGCACCATGTTACCTACGTCAGATCTGTTGCCACAGAAGCCTGCAGACGGGCTACAAATTCCCATATTCTGGTCAATAGGGCCCGCGATGAACTGGGCCTTAATATTGAAATTATTTCTACAGAGGAAGAGGCGCGCCTGGCCCTTACAGGATGTGCTGCTGTTTTAAACCCCCAAATTCCTTACGCCGTTGTGTTTGATATTGGTGGCGGAAGCACAGAAGTTATTTGGCTAAAAATTAATGACCAAGTACGTCAAAAGCCTGGGTATCCTGTGCCTTTTGATGTTATCGACTCCATATCTATTCCCTATGGCGTAGTAACCATAAGTGAATCGTATGCCCAGTTTGCCTCAACCCCTGAAATTCACAATGATGTGCGCAATCATATTCGCACCGAACTAAAAGAATTTATTGAAAAAAACACAATTAATACCTTTGCCGAAAAAGGGCAAATTCAATTCATTGGTTCTTCTGGCACGGTTACAACCCTTGCCGCTGTTCAAATGGGTCTGTCAAAATATGAACGTCGCCTTGTTGACGGTGTTCATATACAAACCAAAGACCTGCACGCTATTAGTCAGGAAATATTAAACATGAGCCAGGAAAACCGTTCCATGCACCCCTGTATTGGAGGGGGTCGGGCTGACTTGGTTGTAGTGGGCGCTGCCATATTGGAAGGCATTTGTGACGCCATTCACACAGACGAAATGTGTGTGGCCGACCGAGGCGTGCGTGAAGGTATTTTGTCTGAACTTCTTATGAAAGTTTATAAAAACAATGGTTGATTTTGGCCCTGTTCTGCAGCAAATTCGAGACCGCCTTGTTTTGTCTGAGGTCATCGGAAAAAATGTAAAGCTATGGCGCAAGGGGCAAGATTTTGAAGGCCTTTGCCCCTTTCATAAAGAAAAAACCCCATCGTTCAAGGTGAATGACCAAAAAGCTTTCTACCACTGTTTTGGCTGTGGCACCCATGGGGACGTAATCAGTTACATCATGCATCAGCGGGGCCTAAAATTTCGTGATGCGGTTGAAGACCTGTGCAAAGAACTTGGTATTTCTTTGGGGTCTGTTGGCCCCCAAAAAACAGTTGACTCAGAAATCATCAAGGCCCTGGAAAGCGCCTGCCAATGGTACGAAGATTGCCTAAAAAAAACCTTTGCAGAACCAACCCGCCAGTACTTGGAAAAACGGGCATTTTCAAAAGAAACTGTTTCTTTTTTTCGCCTTGGCTATGCGCCTGACGAACGTAAAGATGGCCTTAGCCTATACAAAACGCTTGTGAAAACCTTTTCAAAAGAAACCCTCTTAAAAACTGGTCTTTTTGTGGTACCTGACAATACAGGTGACCCTTTTGACCGGTTTCGGGGCAGGCTTATGTTCCCAATTCACAATCTTCAAGGCCAGGTTGTAGCCTTTGGGGGACGCATACAAGGCAACGGAGAACCCAAATACCTAAATTCTGCCGACAGTGAATTGTTTCATAAAGGAAGCCTTTTATACAATTATCATCACGCAAAAAAACACGTCCATAAAGAAACCCCCTTTATTGTGGTAGAAGGCTATTGCGACGTCATTGCCCTGCACCAGGCAGGTTTCACATCGGCCGTGGCCCCCTTAGGAACAGCATTTACCGTTCAACAGGTGGAGCTTTTGTGGCGACGGTGCCCCTCGCCCCTTATTTGTTTTGATGGTGACGCAGCAGGCCAAAAGGCCTTATGGCGGGCAGCTGAACGGGCGCTTCCCCATATTAGCGAAGAAAAAACACTGTGTTTTATAACCCTTCCTGAAGGAGAAGACCCAGACAGCCTGTTGCGCAAAAAACAAGACGCTGTTTTAAAAAATCTTTTCAAAAACCCAACACCTTTGGTACATACGGTTTGGGAACATGTAAAAACACAGTTTATGCCCCTAGAGGACCTAAGCCCCGAAAGAAAGGCAGCCTTTCGCAAGGCCTTACAAGATGTAACAGCCCATATTCAAAACCCAACCCTTAAAAATTTTTACCAACGTGACCTTTTCGCACGATTTGATAGCGCTTTTTTTCGAAAACAGCGCTATGATGGCAAACAAGTTCCACCCCTTAAAAATTTGTTCGTAAAAAAAAATACCCTTTGGCAAAAAATATTATTGGCAATTATTATAAAACACCCCAAATTATTAACAGAGGTTTTTGAACAGTTCTTTCAGATTCGTTTTGAAGATGAACGTTTTGAAAAACTTCAAGGTTTTTTAGGTGACTATGATGTTTTAAATGAGGAGGAAACCCTTGAACAAACCCTGAAAAATAGAGGGTTTGAAGAAACCTTAGGGGTAATTTTTGACCACACATTGTTTGTGCACGCAGCTTTTTTAAAAGAATCTGTCACCCAGGAAGATGTGCTAAAACATTGGAACGATATTTGGCTACGTAAGGTTGTGCATAATGAAATTAAAAAGGATTCAAAACTTCTAACAAATTCCATGAAAACATCATTCAATATGGATTTATGGAATCAATTAAAGGCCCTGAAAACAAAAAAATTATCGTCAGACGAATGAAAACTATTTTTTTTCTTAATTTATAAGGAGCAAATGATTAAATGGCAGGAAAGGCTATGAAAAAAGTTGAAGAACCCGTTTTTGAAGCGGAGATGGATGTTCCCCTAATCGAGCTAAGCAAGTCAAACCCCATGCTAAAGCGCCTGTTGGTGCGTGGGAAAGAAAAAGGCTATGTGACTTACGACGAACTGAATGAAGCCTTACCTCAAAGTCAGATGACGTCTGAACAAATTGACGAAACCATGACCATGATTGCCGATATGGGCATTAGCATCGTAGATAGCGATGAAGCTGAGGAGGGCGCCCTATCTGGTGACCTAACAGCCTCGGTTACTATTGATGATTTTGGCTTTGACGATTCACAGGAAGAGTCTGAAGAAGATGTTTCTGGACGAACAGATGACCCTGTGCGCATGTACCTGCGCGAAATGGGGAACGTGGAGCTTTTGTCACGGGAAGGTGAAATTTCCATTGCCAAACGCATTGAGGCTGGCCGTGAAACCATGTTGGGTGGCTTGTGTGAAAGCCCCTTGACAGCCCAGCTCCTTAAAAAATGGCACGGTCTTCTTGAACAAGGACGTATCCAAATTCGTGAGTTGATTACGGTTGACACAAGCGTAAGCGAAGAAGATTTAGAGAACGAAGCAGATATTGAAGACGACATTATCGACGATCTGAACGATGAAGAGATTGACACAGAAGACGCAACAGGCCCTGCTCCTGAGGTTGAGGATGCCAACCGCACGCGCCTGCTTGGCCTCCTTAAAAACCATGAAACCTTGTATCAAGACCTTTTCGCCTGTCAAAAAAAGCTGCTTGAAAAAACAGGGGCTTTGGTCGGGGAAAATGAGGAGTACAAAGACCTAAAACAAAAGCTTGTTGAAAATTTTGATGAGCTTAAGCTAAACCTGTACCGCATTGAGGACCTAATCCACGAACACAATGAATGCAACCGTTTAGTTTCCGCTATAGAACGTGGTCTTGCAACGCTTTCAGAAAAATGCCATGTGAAACGTGAACAGTTCCTTGAATATTTTACTAACCAGAATTTTAACGATGCATGGTTTGAAAAACTTCAAAAAATGGCAGATAAAAAGGGGTGGGCTACCTTTTTAGAGAAAGGGTCCCAAGATATTCAAAAGCTTTTGGAAACAGTGGGCCATATCGAGAACAGGGTGTGCATTTCATTTTCAGAATTCCGACGCATTATTACCATTATTCAGCGTGGGGAACGGGAGTCTTCTCGTGCGAAAAAAGAAATGATTGAGGCTAACTTGCGCCTCGTTATTTCCATTGCAAAAAAATATACAAACCGTGGCCTTCAGTTCCTTGACCTGATTCAAGAGGGAAATATTGGACTGATGAAAGCCGTGGATAAGTTTGAATACCGCCGTGGTTACAAATTTTCCACCTATGCCACATGGTGGATTCGCCAAGCCATCACCCGATCAATTGCTGACCAGGCCCGTACAATCCGTATCCCTGTTCACATGATTGAAACTATTAACAAATTGGTACGCACGTCTCGCCAAATTATGCATGAAATTGGCCGTGAACCCACGCCTGAAGAACTATCGGAAAAGCTTATGCTGCCCTTAGACAAGGTGCGTAAAGTTATGAAAATTGCCAAAGAACCCATCAGTCTTGAAACACCCATCGGTGATGAAGAAGATAGCCACTTAGGTGATTTCATTGAGGACAAGAATGCTGTTCTGCCAGTGGATGCGGCCATTCACTCAAACTTGCGGGAAACAACCACGCGGGTACTGGCAAGCCTAACCCCCCGTGAAGAACGGGTATTGCGTATGCGTTTTGGTATTGGTATGAACACAGACCATACTCTTGAAGAAGTGGGACAACAATTTGCCGTAACCCGCGAACGTATTCGCCAGATTGAAGCGAAGGCATTACGCAAGCTTAAGCACCCAAGTCGTTCACGCAAACTACGCAGCTTTTTGGATACCTAACAAAAAAGGGCTTTAACATGAAAGAAAAAATCAGCAACGCGTTCATCTTTACTCAAAAATCCTTTGAACGGCTGAAAGGCTATATTGAACAGGCCCTGCCTGCAAATGCCATTATGCCCCAAGCTGTTCTAATTTTTGATAGCTTGCTGGCTTTTCTTTCCTTGTTTTTTGCCGTTTATTTGCGTATTGGGGAGGAATTTTTGGAATACTCACCTGAATACATGTTAAAAAATATGTTTGTGTTTTCCTTGGTTACCACCAGCATTTTAATGTGGATGCAAACACACAAGGCCATTTGGCGATATATCTCTATGGAAGATATGGTACCTTTAGGGCTGGCTGCTATTTTAGCCAACATTATTTTCTTTCCCCTTATGCTTTTAATGGCTCAACAGGAATCTTTTCCTAGGTCTATTCCCTTGATTAACACCCTGGTTCTTATTGTGCTTTTGGGATTACCACGATTTATATACCGAATTGCACATGAACGGCATGTTCAACAAAAACGCCGTGCCAATGCATCAGGCAATATTCACGTTATTGTTATTGGTAATGGGGACGAAACAGATGCATTTATTCGGGAAGTTCAGCACAACCCAGACCTGCCCTATAACCCAGTAGCCCTTATTACAACGGACGCGGACGATGTGGGCCGCCGCATTCATGGTGTGCCCATTTTAGGAACGGTTGCAACACTTCCCAAGGCCTTAAAAAAGTTGCATAAAGACGGCATTTCACCAAAGCAAATTATTATTACAGAACCTAATTTGACCCGTGCCCAAAAGGATGAAATTATTTCTATTTCAGCATTGGAAGGCATGACCATTATGCACATGCTGCAGCATTTTTCCATTGACCCTGTAGATACGGAGCAGGTAAAAAAAGCCCTGACTGACTGATGCACGTAAAAAGCTCCCCTCCCTTTTCTACCAACGTTTCCTCGCAAGACCTGGCAAAACGCCTGTTGAAAGAACACGTAAAACCCTACACAAAACTGTTTAGTGTGGCGTGCTTTTTTATGATTTTGGCCGCAGGGGCCACAGCCGCCCTGCCCTACTTGCTTAAACCCGTATTTGACGATGTTTTTACTAAGGCAGACCCAACCCTTTTGGTTATTTTTTGCGGGGCAGTTTTAGGTGCTTTTGTTATGAAAGGGGTGGCGTCTTACGGTGAATCTGTAGTCATGACCTATGTGGGGCAGAAAATGATTTCCGACATTCAAAACCGTCTTTTTCGTCACCTGATGAATGCAGACCTGGCCTTTTTTCACGGAACCAACAGTGGCGATTTACTATCGCGCTTTACAAACGATGTGAATATGATGCGTACCGCCATGTCAAACACCATCATTGGCTTAGGCAAAGACTCCCTTACCCTTTTCTTTCTTATCAGTGTTATGTTTTATCGGGATTTCACCCTAGCCCTGGCAGCTTTTTTTATTTTTCCAATAGCCATTTTACCCATTGCCAAGCTTGGCCGTCGCATGCGTAAAGTTACCTATAACACACAAGAGGTTTTAGGCGAATTCACAACTCAGCTATCCCAAACCCTGCAGGGTATACGGGTTGTTAAGGCTTATGGCATGGAAGAATTTGAAGCCAAACGGGCCGAAGGAAAAATTGGCCAAATTTTTAAGCTGATTTACAAAACAGCCCGTGTGCGTTCAGCTGCCCACCCTATTATTGAAAGCTTAGGGGGTGTGGCTATTATTGTTGTTATTGCCTATGGTGGATACCAGGTTATGAACCACACCCGAACAACAGGTGATTTCATTTCATTTATTGCAGCCATGCTATTGGTTTATGAACCTATGAAACGTCTTAGCAATCTGAATTCTAATATTCAAGAAGGTTTGGCCGCTGCCAGTCGCGTTTTTCAGCTGTTAGATATTTCACCAACGATTGTAACGCCAAAAACATCAGTCTCCCTACCAAAAGTTGATGGAAAAATTACCTTTGACCATGTGAATTTTCAATATCCCGATGGTACGTACGCTTTAAAAAATATTAGTCTCACCATTGAAGCTGCTCAAACTGTTGCTTTGGTGGGGTCTAGTGGTGCGGGAAAGTCAACCTTTATTAACTTGATCCCACGATTTTATGACGTTTCATCAGGCAGCATTTCTATAGATGGTGTGGACATTCGGTCTTTTCCTTTAAATGAATTACGGCACCATATGGGCTTAGTTAGTCAGGAAATCTCCCTTTTTGACATGTCTATTCGCCATAATATTGCCTATGGTACACAAGACGCGTCCCAAAAAGACATAGAGGAAGCAGCTCGTGGGGCGGCAGCCCATGACTTTATTTGCCAGTTACCTCAAGGGTACGACACACTTGTGGGGGAAAACGGTGTAAAACTTTCTGGCGGCCAGCGCCAACGCATTGCCATTGCCCGCGCCATGCTGAAAAATCCAAAAATATTACTGCTAGACGAGGCAACCTCAGCCCTAGATACAGACTCAGAACGCCAGGTCCAAGATGCCCTAAAAACGCTCATGAAGGGGCGCACAACCCTAATGGTGGCCCACCGTTTGTCTACAGTTGTGGAGGCTGATATTATCTACGTACTGAACAAGGGAAAAATTGTGGAATGGGGCTCTCACCATGATTTACTAACCCAAAATGGCACATATGCACGGCTGTGGCAGGCTCAGTCTCGCATAACTGTTCCCTCATAAGGGAAAAAATATGCTAGAAAAAAATGCAAGTTCAGACAAAAATTGACAATATGAAGAAAATGTACTTTAATCAAACTATAGATTCCTAATCATTCCTAAAAAAGGTCACATGTCATTTGAAGAGCTGGGGTTGTCCCCGGTGTTGTGCCAAACGGTTCATTCACTGAACTATTTGAACCCTACTGATATACAATCGCAAGCCATACCCTATATTTTACGTGGGTCCGATATTTTGGCATCTGCCCAAACGGGCACGGGTAAGACTGCGTCTTTTTTATTGCCAGTTATTGATATTTTGTCTCAGACACCATCAAAAGCTCGATTGCCACGAGTGGTTATTTTAGAACCCACCCGTGAACTGGCACTTCAGGTAATGGAACAATTCAAAAATTTCACCAGTCAGTTAAAACTAAGTGCTGTGGTTCTTGTGGGTGGTGAGTCTATTTCTGACCAGGAACGTGCCCTTAAACGTGGGGTTGATGTAATTATTGCCACCCCTGGCCGTTTGCTAGACCTTATTGAACGTCAAAAAATTATGCTATTAGACGTGCGTTATGCCGTTATTGACGAAGCTGATCGTATGTTAGACATGGGGTTTATTCCAGACGTGAATCGTTTGATGGCTTTGTTACCTAAAAAGCGTCAAACTCTTTTGTTTAGCGCAACCTTAGCCAATGAAATTGTTGATTTGGCGGCCCACTATTTGCTAACGCCCAAGCGTATTACCGTAGCCCAAGATTTAACAACTGCTGCCACTGTAACCCAGTATAAAATCTCCTTACCTGATGCAGAAAAACGTCAAGCTGTGTGTCATTTGGTGGAAACATTTTCAAAAGATGCCCATGCCATTGTGTTTTGTAATCGCAAGCGTGACGTTGATGTTTTGGTAAGGTCCTTGTGTCGCCATGGCTTTAAGGCGGCGGGTCTTCATGGTGACATGGCTCAAACGGCCCGTAATCAGACCTTAGAATCCTTTCGTAATGGAGAATTGGATATTCTTGTGGCAAGCGACGTGGCTGCCCGTGGGTTGGATGTGAAAAACCTTTCCCTTGTTGTTAATTTCAATGTGCCTAACCATGGCGAAGATTACGTGCACCGCGTTGGCCGTACGGGGCGTGCTGGTGCAACAGGTCATGCATTCACCCTTGTAACAAGTGCTGAGGAAAAAAAGTGGTCCTTTATTGAAAAACATTTAGGAACCCAGGTTAAAGTCTACGCATTGCCAACCACCACACCAGAAAAACAATCCGCGGAAAATCGGGCTCCAGAAAAACAGACTGTGGAGAAACAATCTGTGGAAAAAAATGGGTCAGAAAAAAGGGAAAAGAGAGTTTACCCCACCTCTACACGGAAAAAGTTTGAGGAATCAGACACACCTGTCTTGGGCTTTGGCGCTGCCATACCTGCATTTATGAGCAATGGAACAGAAGGCAGCAGAACGACTGTAAATAATCAGTAATTTTTGAGTCCTTGCTGTATTTTAAAAATTCAAAGCCCCCCGAAAGTTAGAATGACAAATGGCAACAGCCAAAGCGTCTGCTGCATCTGGCCGCAAACTGCCACCTTTTAGGGCTGGTAAAAAATATTGAACCATGGTTACAACTTGGGCTTTGTCTGCGTGCCCAACCCCTACTACAGATTTTTTTACACGGTTGGCTGAATATTCATGCACGGGAATATGATGCAGGGCGGGTGCCAGAAGCACAACACCTCGAGCCATGCCCAGCTTTAACGTAGATGTGGGGTTTTTATTGACAAAAGTTTCCTCTACGGCGGCTTCGTCTATGGTGTTATGTTCAATAACCTGTGTTAATTTTTGAAACAAATCCTGAAGACGGTGAGCCAAGGCCCCCTCTTGGACTGCGTCAATAACCCCGTGGGCCACATGTTTCAAGGTGTTCCCTTGCGCTAAAATAATTCCCCACCCCGTATGCCGAAGGCCTGGGTCTAACCCAAGAATATATGTCATCTACCGACCATGCCTTTGAAATAATTATAAAAAAACATATCACAGTTCATTATCTTTTTTTTGATTTTTTTTTACGAGTACAATAGGCTTGTTGACAATGATGTCTTCCAAATTATTAGGAGAAACTTATGAATTTTATTCGCACCTTTGCGCTTTCCATAACAGCTTTTGCCCTGATTTTAGGGGCAGCACAAGCACGTGATGTTGAAAGTCAGGAGCCTAACCTAATTGTTATCAAAAACTCCACCACGCGAATGCAGATGTTCAAAAATTTTTTTTGTCAAAAACGACTTAATCTTAGTTACACTGACGTGGCAGCAATCACTGCGTGTGCTGCAGCTGCCACGTGTTGCGTAACAATGGTAGCCCTAAAATTAACCGCTGAAGATGGTTACTCGCCTTTTCCCGAAATGCCCGCCGTTTGCAAGGATATGCTTGATGGAATGGATATTTATCTAAAAGAAATGCTGAGAATCGTTGAGGATGGATCTGAACAAACATATGCAATGTTTTTTGCTAATCATCAAGACCTGTTGAAGCAAAACTTAGCATGCGGAGCTAGCATGGATGATTCTAATAGTACATATTCCGGTTATGTGACGATGGATGGCAGAAAATGGTCTTGTGACATTTATGACAGAATTATGAGTTGCGTAGAGCTTCCAAAATGCGGAGTAAGGCAAACCTTTGGTTCAGCAAGAGAACTTTTCACTTCTCTATCAAAAAAAGGAGAGGGATATTTTTTTTCTGGGCTAACAATTTTTGATGCTGTAAGAGGCTTATTCTGTAGGAAAACCTTATGATCAACTGACAAAAAAACAGCATTGCGTAAAATAACGTATTTGTGTAGGGTTGCATTGTGTAAAATAAACAAAAGTGAGGAACAATGAAAAACATTACAAGAGCAACCCTAACTCTGGGATTCTTCCTGAGTTCAGCACCCCTGGTGCAAGCAGCCCACCCAGATTTTGAGAAAGCGTTTAAGGATGCAACAAAAATAAAGCCCACAGATACGCGGTATCTTTTTTCTGAAGAGAATTTGAAAACGGGAGCGCAAGAGTTGGGCCGTCTTATGGTAAGCTTTAAGAAGCTGTACCCTATTATTAAGGATTTAAGAGAGGGAGACCGTGTAAAGAGAAGTGATATTTCCACCTTTATAAAAGGATCAGATTCTCTTTTTAAAAAAGATGGAGGAAAGGGAAGTGACCATCGGTATACTCATGAATTTTTTCCATCTGTGGATATCTGTTGTAAGGGCAATAAACTTGCCGAATCTATTGGTTATGGAGAGCGGAATGGAGATGAGGAAATCTTTCAGGTTTTTGTAAATGTTGTGAACAACACCATATATCCCCCCAAAGCAGATGAAGAAGAAACAGTCAAAAGATTCGTCTTTTTTAAAAAAAATAGGGAGCTATTTGAAGAAATACGTGCTTCTGAAACGGACATTTTTAGATCTCGTCCTCCATCAAAATAACCCTTTGATGGCGTAGAATTCTTAGTTTAGATACAAACCCCCTAAGTCATCATGCCGTAGTCATGCGCAATTAGGGGGTAGTTAGTCTGGGCATTAAACAGTTGATAATGCCACCATTCGTTTTTGTAAAAATCCCACCCTGCGCACATCATAATGCCAAGGAGGGTATAGCGGTTGGCATTTTCATCTCTACTCACTAGGGCCCCATGATGAGACTGTTCTGTAAAGTCGTCAAACGGGGTTCCCATGGGAAGTTCCTCACCTAAACTATTCACTAGGGTTAGGTCAATGGCCACACCACGGGTATGGGGTGACCCTTTTTCAGGGGGAGTCACGTACATGGGGTTAGGACATATGGACCATAGACTTTCCTGGGCTGCCTTCGGTCGGAACGCATCAAAAATTTTAAAGCGTAGGTCCTGTTGCGCTGCAAGGTCTATGGCTTTTTCTAATAAAGGTAAGGCCTCTGTATGCAAAAAACAACGCGGTGTTGTGTAAATGGTTTGATTGGTAAAATTATTCAAGGAACCATACCGCAGGTCTAAAACTACAGGGTGACTTTGTTCTGTTATTTCTACCAATTCCATAAAACACACCTTTTAGCGAAAATCGTTGGGGAATAAAAAGGCAAGCGCCTCACCAAGTGCATTTACTAAAGCATTTTGGACTGACTGAATCAATGCCGAATATTCAGGGGGACAATCCCAACTGCCAAAAACAGGTGCTGAGCTTTGGCCATTATACAAACCAAATAAGGCATTATCACGTAGTCGAACAAAATAAATACTGAACTGCGTAACACCAACGGGAGCACTTGTGGGAATAAAACCGTAATAGCTGCGTAGTGTACCAAAAGCAAGTGGATCTATGATTAGGGCATAGTCAGCATCATACTGATTTTTTAGAAAACTAAAGTCATAAGGTGAGATTTTTTCTTCGTGAGAAAGAGTACAGATATCTTCTTTGAAAATAGTTTTTTCAAGTTTTTTCACCCAGGTTGTTTTATTTTCCAAAGCTTTTTGGAAAGGCGCATAAAAACGTTCATCCAATGTGGGTTGAATATTGATTTCTTTCAGCCTTTGGCTGACAGAGGACGTTACAACAGCGTTGATAACATTATCAAGAATGCCTGTGTTTCCCTCTTTATAAAACTGGGCCTCCTCAAATCCAGACATTTGACCAACCAGTACTTTTGGCTTGTCGTCAAAAGTTGTGGGCAAAATACGCATATTTTCACGGGCGCAAGCTCCCATCAAAAAAGCTAAGGGTACTAAAACGAAACGAAATTTTGAAAAATTAACCATGACACAGCAATAAATAAAAATAAATAAGCCACATCCTACAAAAATTCTTTTTTTTAGGGAAGGAAAATTTTTTTGTTAAAGTTTTTTTAAGAATTTGAACCTTAAGCTTAAGGTATGACAAGATTTTTATCACATGAACATATTCGTTTCCCAAGCTTTACAAGCCCATTGGGGGATGGCACACGTTCCCTTTCACCACAAAAACCGTCCCCCTCATCAGATATTTTTTTAGATGAAAACGAAGACTTTACCCTCTTCAATTTATCATCTCATCAACGTGCGCGTGAGGCTATACAGTTTGCCCTTAAAATGCGCAACAAGGGGTTTCACGTATTTGTTGTGGGTGATGATCGCACGGGGCGTATGAATTCAACCCTTGATTTTTTGAATAAATTTGCATCCACCCTTCCCCCCTCACCTGACTGGGTTTACTTAAATAATTTTCAACAATCACACACCCCCCTACCCTTTCCTTTGCCAGCTGGCATGGGAAAAAATCTACAAGATAGCCTAAAAGATTTAATTCACAGTATTCAGGTGATTTTGAAAAAAACCCTTCACAGTGCCAGTTATATGCGGCAAATAGACGCTTTAACGGCAACGCTTCAAGGTCAGATAGATCAGTCCGTTTTTGAAACCCAATCTTTTGCCAACGAACGTGGCTTTGACATTGTTCAAACTGATGATGGATTTTCTATAGAACAGCAACAAGACAAAGAAGGCCTTGTTAATCAAAAACATGTGCAAGAAATTCGTGAGCGTTTAAACAAACTGTCTGTGACTGTAACCCTGGCCAGTCAGAAAATTCAAAAAAAAGGGGATGAACTTAAGCGTAATTTGGCACAAAAATCCATTTCTCCCCTGATTCACAAATTCCAGGAAGAATTTTCAACTTACCTAGGCACATGGATTGATGATTTGAAGTCTCACATCCTCAAGCATATTGACGACTTTACAGAACAGGAAGACGAAGAAAGCAAGTCATCCATTGCCTTAGATGAATGGTATGCCGTCAATTTGTTTGTTCATCATGACAATACCCTGTCTTCCAAGGTTCACTTGGAACCCAATCCCGTTTATGAAAATTTATTCGGTTCTATAAAATACAGAACCAACGCGAATGGTTCTGTGGAAACAAACTTTACCATGATACGACCAGGGGCTTTGCACCTAGCTAATGGGGGCATGCTGATTTTGCGCGCTGATGCTTTGGCCAATAACCCCGATGCATGGGAAGCCCTAAAAGGCGCCTTGCGTGATAAGGTAATTCGCATAGAAGAACGGGTGCGCGACAGTAGCTTGCCTTTATTAGATGCCCCTCAGCCAAAAGATATTCCGCTGGATGTTCAGGTGTTTTTGGTAGCATCACCCTATTGGTATTACAACTTTTTCTTTAACGATCCAGATTTTCGAACCTACTTTAAGGTCAAGGCGGAAATCGACCCTGACCTTCCTGCCACCCCACACAATGTGTATGTCTATAAAAACCTTATTCACAAGAATGCCAAGGAAAAAACAGGCATAGATATTACGGAAAAAGCCGTGGATTACCTGATGGGCCACAGTGCCCGCTGGGTTGGACATCGTGAACGCCTAAGCGCCCGGTTTGAATTGATTTTTGATATTTTGATGGAAGCAGGGGTTTTAACAGAACACGACTATATTTGCGAGGACACAATTCGTAAGGTTCTTAAAAACAGGCGCCTTCGCAACGCACGTTTAGAAGAAGTTAGCCTAGAAGATATTCTGTCCAAACAAGTATTAATTGATACACGGGGCACGGTGGTTGGCCAGGTCAATGGGCTAACGGTTTTAAACACAGGTGACCATGAGTACGGTATGCCAAGTCGAATTACAGCCCGCACCTATGCAGGAGACGAAGGGGTTGTTAATATTGAACGCCTAACAGATATGGGTGGCCCCATTCAACAAAAAGGAATGCTTATTATTGAGGGGTTCTTAAAAGGTTTGTTTGCCCAAAACTTCCCCTTATCTTGTGCATGTTCTTTAACCTTTGAACAAAACTATGGTGGTGTTGAAGGGGACAGTGCATCCATGGCTGAGGTTGTGGCCATTGTGTCGTCTCTTTCAGGGTTTCCTGTACGTCAGGATATGGCCATTACAGGGTCTATGAATCAATTTGGCGCAGCCCAATCTGTTGGTGGAATCCACTTTAAGGTGGAAGGGTTTCATGCTGTTTGCCAAAAAAATGGCCTAACAGGAACCCAAGGAGTTATTTTGCCACAGTGGAACGAGGTGCATTTAACATTGCGCGAAAACGTGGTGGCGGATATTGAGGGGGGGAAATTTTTCATTTGGACTGTTCAAAGTGTTTTTGAAGCCATGGAATTGATGCTAGAAAAACCCTGTGGTATTCCACTTGAAAACGGCATGCCAAAAATTAGAGGAAAAACGGCTTTTGCAAAGGGAAGTATTTTAGATAGCGCCTTGATTAACCTGAAAAAATACCACGCAGCCCTAAAACGTCAAAAATAAAACATCCCCAACAACATGATCCACAGCTATAGCGCTGAGGATTCTAAGGCAAGAATAAAGCTAGTTTTAAAAACTATTTTTCGTAGAGTTTTTTGAATGAGCGTGATATTTTTGCACCATATTTGAAAATAATTCTTATTTTTTTAAATTTTTTAACCTGAATTAATAATTTTTTAACCAATTTTTTGTAAAAATAATGACATATCCCCTGGGCGGCCGGGGGCCGGAGGCGGGAGATATAGCTCAAAAGGTTAACAAAAAGTTAATTTTTTAGCTTCAAACCAAAAAAAATAAATAACGTAATTTTACAAAAAAAAACTCAGCGGGAATCACTGTTATTAAGTTTCTTGCACAAAAGTTTACTGCTATATTTCTTTGAAATATCGTAACCTTAAACTATCATGATTGCTATCTTTCGATCTCTTGCTTTTGATGCCTTTTTCTACAGCTTTACCCTGATTTACCTCAGCTTTTTCATGCCCTTCATGTTGGTTTTACCTGTGGGGTTTTGCAAAACCTTGTTTTCTGTGTGGGGTTATATTGTCATGATTTCCTTACGCTTTATTGTGGGCCTCAAATACGAGGTGAGAGATCAACATTTTTTAGACTCAACACTTCAAAAAGGCCCTTGTATTTTAGCGTGCAAGCATCAGTCGGCCTGGGAAACCATTATTTTTTCCCAAATTCTTCGCAATTTCCGTATCGTTTTAAAAAAAGAATTGCTTTCTGTTCCTATTTTTGGCCGTTTTTTAAAAAAATTAAATTCCATTTCTATTGATCGTCAGGCAGGAACCAAGGCCCTAAAAAATCTTATGGAGCAATCTCAACAGTCCATAAACGCCCACCATTCCATTCTTATTTTTCCAGAAGGGACCCGAGGCAAACCAGGCACAGAAACCCAGTATCAATCAGGTATTGGGGTTTTGTACAAAAACCTTCAGGTGCCCGTTGTTCCTGTGGCCCTAAATTCGGGGGTTTTTTGGGGGCGTCGCAGTCCTTTTAAAAAACCTGGCACCATTATACTGCAGTTTCTGCCCCCCATTTCCAAAGGGTTAGAACGAGATGTTTTTATGGAAACCCTTCGTAACCGTATTGAAGATGCCTGCAACTTAATGGAAAAATAAATGGTAAGCCTTGCCTTATATGAACCTGAAATTCCCCAAAACACGGGGACCTTATTGCGTCTGGGGGCATGTTTGGGAGTGCCTGTACACATTATAGAACCCTGTAGCTTTGTATGGGATGATGGGCGCCTAAGACGCTCTGGCATGGATTATATAAGCCATGTGCACCTAGAGCGTCACGCAACTTTTGAGAATTTTACCCAAAAAATCCCAGGTCGTTTAATTTTGTTGGATGTGAAGGCCACTGTTTCTTATATAAATTTCCCATTCACCCCTAATGACACCCTCATATTGGGTCGGGAAAGCACGGGTGTACCCGACTCTGTTTTTTCTAAGTGCACCCCAATCCGTATCCCCATGTGTGCCCATCAGCGGTCTTTAAATGTGGCCGTTGCGGCTGCTATGGTTTTGGGTGAAGCCTTACGACAAACAAACCTATTCCCAAAAACTTGAGGGAAAACCCATCGGAAATCGCTCATCATTCCTATTGGCATTCCCTCGCTTGTTTTAGGATATTGAATCTAAAAACTCTTTTACAGTCTGGTCCCTTCTTTGAAGAACTGAAGTATATTTTTGTGCTAGCTTTTCTAAAATTTCCGCTCTTTCACTTAGAAGGGGATTCTTAACACTCTTCATAATTGCAATCTTAATAAATTCAGAAACTTCATTAAGTAAAGAGGCATCCTGAGCTTTCTGCGGATTTTCCCCAACTTCTGATAATGTACCCTTAAGATAGAGTAAAAAATTCGCCAAGGTATCTATGCATTTTTCATGCTCACTCTTCATGTCTTGCTCTTTTTTGTTAAGAGAAAAGAATGTGTTAGATATATAAAGAACATCTTTCTCTGTTTTTTCATCTTTCTCTGTATTTTCACCTTTCTCTGTATTTTTAACATTCGTAATATTATTCAAAGTCTTAAGTATTTCCACAAATTCATAATCATTAGCCTGTCTTGTGCTTATCCCAAACCTAGAATTACCAGACACATGATCGTAAGACATTTGATGGTAGTAAGGACAATCAGAATAATTATAAATTTCTTTTGCTGCCTTTGATGCAATATATGCAGAACGAAGAGCCATTGATTGTGGCATATACACCGACCCTGTAGTTACATATTTTAAATCTTGCAAAACAAGAGCATCAAAAACAGTGTAAGGGACACCTTCTTTATTATAGCTATGTACAATATGCATAAGAGTTATTCCAGGGTTATAATCGCTAGGCTCTTCTGAATATTTTTTGTAAATATCATCAATTGATTTTATCATTGAACTGTTTTTGTATTTTTTTAGAAGATCTATTTTTCCTTTTAATTCACTTAAAAAATCAAGTTCAGCAGTTAACTCTCTTTTTTTTCCTGAATCCTTAAAATCTGTAAAGAAATTATTAATCTCAGAAGTTAATTTTTCTTCATCACCTTCTTTGTAACCTGAATTTTCTTTTATAATTCTTTTTATAATTGTTTTTACTTTTTCTGTTTCGATATTTGGATTAAAAATTTCTTTAATTATTAGTTCAAAATTTTCTAAGGTAACTTTTTCAGAAACATAAATTATAGAATCTATTGGAATATTTGGAGATTCATAAATTGCATTTAATAATTCCTTACAAGAAGTAAAATATTTTAAAAAATCTATTTTTTGAAATATTTGAAAACAATTTAAAAAATTAATTAAAACGTAACCTATAGGGTCTTCTCCTTCTTTAATAAGCTCTTGGTTGGAAATTTTTTCTACTTTACCACCAACCAAGTCAGGCTTATATGCTTCGTATTCAACACAAGACAAAATGTGATGAGGCATTTCTTCTAACATATTTAAACGATCAAGTGTTCGTTCAAGTTCATCAGCATTTTTAGGCAAACGATGTTTTTCACCATCTTCAGGTAAAGAATTAAAGATATCGATAACACTAAAACTCCCCACATATAAATAATTTCCTTCATTCTCCTTACTATTTTGCGTATCTCTTAGAGATCTTTCTGCATTTTTTAAAGAAGCCTTTGTTTTTCTTAGTGCTACGTCTTGTGGGCTTGTACCACCTACCGCACTTCCTGCTCCTGCTCCTGCTCCATAGGCAGGCAAAAACCCAAAAGACAGGGCCAATAAGAACATGAATATTTTCTTCACAATTACAATCCTTTCAAATTTTTCTTTTATATTTATACTGAATAATTGTTTATTGCAAGGTAAAGAATTATTGATCTTGGGGTGAATTCCCCTAACTACTCAGGCAAACTTTCATCCATAAACAAAGAAAGCATATGTTCCACACTTTTTTGGGCTTGTTTTATTTTTTCAGCGTCTGTTTCTAAAACGGCATCGTTCAATACATAAATTAAGGTTGCAAAATACGTATTCCAAGGAGACTCCGTCACATCCACCTGTACAGGCTTTCCATCTATTTTTTCTACAGGCGCCAACCCCGCACACAGCACATCAATAACTTTCAACCCCTTCCCGACGGACTGGGCAAATTTTTCCTGCTGATTGTGCTCGGCAAAATCAATGGCTTGACTTAGGTGTTCTTGTAGTTTTTCAAACAGGGCCAACAGCACGTTTCCATCTGCTGGTAAAACGGGAACAGACTGTTTTTTGTATGCATTTAAATAGCTTTTCATGAATTATCTTCCTCCTATAAGTGCAGCTTGCATAGCGTCTAAAATATCGTTAACTTCTCCAAGCTTTCCTTGTTGACGATAAACCTCGCTCATGCTGGAAATAATATCTTGTTTATACTTTTCCGCACGTTCATAAACATCGTCCACATGTTTTTGTTGGGTTTTGTTTTGACTAATTATAACTTCCTTCGCAATTTCAAAATCCCCTTGCAGGGAATCGCTATCACGAATTTTACGAATTAATGTGGGCTTTAAAAGGTTCATAAAGGAATCTGCCAACCCTTGAGTAGCCCAGGCTGTTTCTGTCACATGGTTGCCCCCTTGTGTGGGTTCTGTTCCTGTATAGGCAATTGTAATGCCTGAAAAAATAGTTCCTGCCGGCCCTTGAATGAGCCTGTTCCGTGCTGGATCTAGGGAAACAGTCACAGGATTTTGGCCATTAACAGATAAAGTAGCCATGAAATTACCTTGGTCCGTCTTATAATAATCTACGGTAATATCTTTTCCTGCCACCGCATCAGAAAGACGGGTTGGAAGTTCGCGAATGGAAAAATTAGAACCACCAGCACCTGTGGTGTTTCCCAATAAACGCTGAACCTTACCATAGTTTTCATAAACAGCCTGTTCTAAAAGCTTTTCATCCAAATACATTTTTCCTGATAAATCAGTGGTTTTTCCATCAGCTCCCGCCCCTATGGTAATACCAATTTTTGTGAAATATGAAAAATCCCAAGTTGAGGCGCCAGCCACCACACCATTAGAACCTTGCGATAAAATAGACCGCAACGTATCTAAAATGCGATGGCCATCCAAAACAGCATCTGGCAAAGGTTGATTGTCGGCCCCTCGCCTACTATTGCGGTTAAGGGCATCCACCAGATCATTGTAAGCATCTTTAAACGCCACAACACTGTCAATTAAGGCATTACGGTCTGGCTTAATAACTGAGGTAACCCCTGTGGAACTTTCATTCACAAGGTCAAAAGTAAGTCCTGGAACCAAATCTTTCACCGTATTGGTGTTACGGGTAATTAAGTCACCGTTGTAGGTAAATTTTGCCAGCAAGCTGTCTAGATTTGTGGTTACAAAAGGAAGTTTTAGCAACCCTTGAATATTGTCACTGCCTGTTAAGTCAATAGGTGTTGCCATCACATCTGCCGTTAATACTAAACGGTATTGATTGGTGCCACCTACGTTATTAATAGTTACAATTTCTGCTGTCACACCACTTGTGGATGCATTAATAGCATTGGCAATATCTTGTAAACTCATATTTTCTGTATCACTAGAACCATCAGTTATGGGTATACTTGTGCCATTAATAACCAGGTTTCCTGAAACACTAAGACCATCGGTTTTACTTGTAAAATAATCGGATGGGTCTGCATTTCTGCTTCCAATTTGGTCGTACTGGGCCAGCTGATTCACCATAATTTTTATGGGAACTTCAGAAATTTTAGCATCCACCCCCACAGTAACAGCCACACTGTTATCTGTTTGAAGGGATGTGGCAACTTTTCTGTTAAACACATTGGGTGTGGTAGACACAACGCCTAGATAGTTGGTCAAGGGCTGCAACGAATCCACAAGGGCCTGAACCTTTTCTTCCACAACCCCAAGCTCTGTTATGCGGCTTTTATTCAAAGTTATTTCATCTTCAATAGGTTTTGCTGTTTCTTTTATTTTTTTTGCAATGGCTTCACCGTCGTTAACAGCATCAAACCCATCCACTGGCTTTGCCATTTGAAACAAGGGGTCGTTTGACAGCTTAACAGAAGGTGGGGACACAAAATTTGTCGTTGAAATACCTGCCATTGTTGAATCCTTTAAAGTTGGCCCATTTTTCACAAAAAAGATGCAAAAAATGAGCCGTATTCACAACTATAAGAAAAAAATGTAAAAACTTATCTCAAAACACCCTCAACCAATTTGGCGTAGTCAGCGTCTCGTTCTAAGGTTTTTTGGAACGTGGCTGTGGCCATTTTCACAATAGCTTGGAACTTTTGGGAATTCATCAAAGCCTCTGTGATTTCCGCATCGCTGAAGGTTGCTTTTGCGGCTAATTGGTTTTGGATGGAAACCTTGAGGTTAGACTGTAAATGGTCTAACTGGCTTTTTTTACCACCCAAATCAGCCACCATGCTGTTCACTGCCTTTTGGGCAGATAAAACAGCAGAGTTGGCAATACCAGCACTGTCCTTCGTTGTAATGTTTGTACCACGAATACCTAAATTAGCAGCCGTCATACCCTTAAAGGTCATTTGCAAAATATCATGTGTTTGCTGACCAATTTGGAACAACATTTTAACAGCTGTTCCTTCGCTAACATTGTAAGTAGCCTGACTTGCAATGCTGGCAGAACCATCAAAAGCGCTCAGCCTTAAGGTCATACCATTATCGAAGGTAATTGTTTCACTGATGCTGGCCGCTTTTTCCACATCCACCGTGTAAGAATTCACCCCATCAGACAGCTTAAAGGTGCCCGTATTGCCGCTGACTGTGTAAGTAATTACGTAGTTTCCTGCAGGCGTTGCCGTACCTGGTGTTAGTTGAGCGTTATCTAAGTTTGTTGATGCCGATGTAAAGCTGGCCGGTGACCCTGCTGTAATGCCAAATAAAGCCTCAAGCCCAACCTTAATAGCAGTAGCATTGGTGGTAATGGCGCCAACAGATGCGGCATAATTTAACACAATTTTATTATTACCATCTGTGGTGCTGGTAAGAACAAGCGTACCGCCATTTGTAGGCTTTGTGGTGGCCATAAATTTCTGGCTACCAACAGAAACACTTATGTCGTAATTGGCACCATTAGGAGTAACATCAATATTACCAACTGTTCCACTGATAAAGCCTGTTGTTGCGTTGTCCATTTGGCCAGTAAAAGCGTTTGGAACAGCCTGTAAACCATTTGCAGCTACGTTAACGGTTCCGTTACCGTTGCCTGAGTTGGCAAGAACACCCTTAGGCCCCATGAACGTATTCAGTTTTGCAGCTAATGCTGTTGCTCCAGCTGCATCAGCTGTTAAGGCGGTCGTCCCGTTTTTAAGGGTAATGGTGTCACCACTTTCAGCGGTTAGAACAAAACTTGCACCAGCTGCAATGCTAGCAGAGCCAAGGTCTATTTTAAAGGTTTGCTCACCCAAAATAAGGCTGGTCACAGTACCGCTGCTGGTGGCCTTAGACCCGCCAGAACCAAAAACCGTACCCGACATACCCACAACAGATTGGGTAGAAAGAACCGTATCGTTATCAAAAAGAGTGTTCAGAGCCGTGTTTAAATTTGCACCACCAGATGCGATATCAGCACCACTGTTATTGGTAAATGTAAAATTATCACCAGACCCATCCGTTGCTGTAAAAGTTGCCGTACCTTGATGGGGTATATCAGCTGCGAAATTGTATGTAAAAGCCCGTCCCCCCACATACATAGTAACTGTAGCACCAGTGTTTGTAGCACCCGTTACGTTTGCAGCGTAAGCCCCTGTAAAGGCTATGGGGCTAGAATCGCTCATGGTGATTTGGTTGAATGTAACACTTGCATTAGCTGTATTAGCACCTACCAAACTAATCACGCCTATTCCTGTGGTACTATTTGTTAAGGAATAACTTTGGCCGTTGGTTTTACCTGACCCACCTGTAAACAGGGAAACATCACCCCAGCTAACCTTGGCATTTTGGTCAATCTGGTTGGTAAGGGCCTGGTATTCCTTGTCCAACATTTGGCGGGCAGAATCGTCGATGGAGTCTGAGTTTGCCTGGGCTGCTAAGGTTGCCAACCGTGTTAAAATGTCATTTGTTGACCGCAACGTACCTGTTGCTAACTGCACCAAAGAACTGGCCTGAATACCATTACTGGCAGCCTGTGTCAGGGCGCTAATGGCTGATGTCAAAATTGACGTAATGGCCGAACCGGATGGGTCATCCGACGGGTCGGGTGATTTTAACCCCGACGACAATTGGTTTTGTGCACGGCCCAATTGAATAGCTGCCGTATCTAAATACCGCCGTGCCGATAAGGCCGCCGTATTTGTGCTTACTGAATTTGGCATTTTTTCCTCACTACACTTGTGAATATGTTTACATAATTTTCAAAAAGTAGATTGCAAAGTGTGTGCCAAATTTAAAAATTTTTTTAAAATTTTATTTAATTTATCCACACAATTCAGTATGGAGGTTGGGACTGCTTGCTCTATACTGAAACCTACTGTAGGCATAAATATGGAGAATCATATGTGGGGCAAAAAAGAAAATAAGGCGAAAAAAGGCAAAAACACCCACCCAGCTCACCTAAAAGGAAAGGAAATTGGTGAATTTTATCGCCAACGGGCCATAGAAAAAAAATATGGGAAAAAACCCATAAAAAAACCCCAAGCCACCCATACATATGAAGAAGGCCCCGCCCAACCTCACCTAGGAATGTTGCAGCGTGACGGGAAACAGTGGCTTTTGGCCCCGTGCCATCGAAAAGATCTTTTCCCAGGGGTTTTCTGCACAGCGGAGGTTGCAAAAACCCTAGAAGAAGGTGACGTGGTAGCCTATAGCGTTGAGTCCCTTAACAAACTTAAAATTCACAAACATCTTGGCAATTTTAAGGATGCCCATATTTTTAGTCTTATGACCATTCAAGAACAAGAAATTCCCACAAACTTTTCAAAAGAAGCATTGGCTTTGGCCAACAAGGGGCGTATCCCTTCTGTTGATGATCGGGAAGACCTGCGCCACATACCCCTTGTTACTATTGACGGTGAGGACGCAAAAGACTTTGATGATGCTGTTTTTGCCGAACCTGATGAATCACCAGACAACCCAGGTGGGTGGCGCCTGGTGGTGGCCATTGCCGATGTAAGCTATTACGTACGTCCCCAAGATGCCCTTGACAAGCAAGCGTTTGAGCGGGGAAATTCTGTCTACTTCCCAGACCGCGTGGTTCCCATGCTGCCTGAAACCTTATCCAATGGTTTATGTTCCCTAAAACCTAAGGAAGATCGGGCCTGTTTAGCCGTAGAAATAATTATTTCAAAACAGGGTGCCATACGGTCTTATACCTTCAAACGGGGGTTGATGCGTTCGGTGGCTCGCCTCACCTATGAACAGGTTCAAAACGCTATAGACGGAAATCCAGACTCAACGACAGCTCCCCTTCTGGAGCCAATTCTTAAGCCCTTATATGGCGCTTATAAAAGTCTATTAAAAACTCGGGCCCAACGGGGAACCCTAGACTTAAACATTCCAGAATTAAAAGTAAAATTTGATCAAAACGGGAAAGTCACAGCAGTTTTACAACGAGAGTCACTAAAAAGCCACCAGTTGATTGAAGAAATGATGATTGCAGCTAACGTGTGTGCAGCTAAACTGCTTTTGAAACGGAATATGCCTGGCCTATTTCGTGTTCATGATAAACCTGATGCCGTTCGTGTTGCAAACCTCAAAATGGTTTTAAATTCCTTAAAAATAAACGTTGGAAAAGAAAAAACCTTTGCCCCCCATCAGTTTAATGAGGTGCTCAGCAAAACCCACAGCAGTCCCTATGAACGGCTTGTGCACGACCTTGTTCTGCGGTGCCAGGCCCAAGCCCTTTATGCGCCCAAAAATATTGGCCACTTTGGTCTAAGCCTTGAAGAATATACCCACTTCACATCTCCCATTCGCCGCTATTCAGACCTTATTGTTCACCGTGCCATTATTTCAACCCTAAATCTTGGAAAAGATGGTTTTACCTACAGCCTAGAAGACCTACAACGCATTAGTGAGCATATTAATGTAACAGAACGTCGGGCTGCCAGCGCAGAACGTGACACCATGGACAGGTATGTAATTGCCTTTCTTCAAAACCATGTGGGCGAAACATTTCCAGCCACAATTGTTGGCGTAACAAAAGTAGGTATTTTTGTTTCTTTAGATGCCACAGGGGCCCAAGGGTTAATTCATAAAAGAGAACTGCCTGGGGAATACTACGAATTTGACCAGGTCTACCATCGCTATGTGGGAACCAGCACAAAAAGAATCTATCAACTTGGTCAACGCGTTCAAGTTTTTGTAAATAACGTTAATGTGGTAAACTGCAGCACCTCATTCTCACTTGCAAGAGAACGGGAAAGAAAAAGAATAGAAAAAAGAGAAAAGAAAAAAGGACCATCTTCATGACACCCTCCCTTCCCATTTTTGGAACCCTGATCAAACGCTATAAACGATTTATGGTGGATGTTCAGCTAGAAAGTGGGCAAATCGTAACAGCGCACTGCCCAAATTCGGGAAAAATGATGGGAATTTTAGAGCCTGGCAATAAGGTTATTTTAACCCACAGCGGCAATATGAATAGAAAACTACCCCTCACATGGGAAGCTGTTCAGGTGAATACAGTTTGGATTGGCACCAATACACACAGAACTAATCTGGTTGCAGAACATGCCCTAACCCATAAACTTATTGCCCCATTAGCCCATTATTCCCACATTGAAAGGGAGGTTCCTTACGGAAAAAATTCCCGCATTGATTTTCTGTTGTCAGAGCCAAGCTTTGCCAATTGTTATGTTGAGGTAAAAAATGTGCATCTTATTCGAACAGGAAGCCTTGCCGAGTTTCCCGATTGTGTTACCGAACGGGGGGCAAAGCATATGCGGGAATTAGCGGACATGGCAGCAGCTGGGTTTCGTTGTGTGGTTTTGTATATCGTACAACGAAACGATGCCACAGAATTTGATGTGGCAAAGGACCTAGACCCAACCTACGCTGCAGCAGCCAAAGAAGCCCAGAATCAAGGCGTGGAATTTTTTGCCTATGGCTGTCAAATTTACACAGACCCAAACCATCCCTTTTACGTGGAGGTTATTCCCAAACCACTCATAAAATTTTAGAACAAGCCTGAAGCATTTTATGCTATATTCAAGCTTAATTACTCCCCAACATTCATACTGGAATTAGACTGATGGAAAGAATTAACCCCCGTGTGGACATGGCCTTTAAGAAGATTTTTGGCGTGGAAGAGAATAAGGATCTTCTCATTTCCCTCATTAATTCCATTGTGTCAAAAGAAG
>JBIKLN010000005.1:0-57964 GCA_044359765.1 Patescibacteria group bacterium
TGCGGGTGTGGTTTCGCAAATCGTTAAGTAAAAAATCATTGAGCCCCCCGAATCAGGGGGCTCATTAATAAAAATTGCCGAGTATTTTTTTGGGTTGGGATTATGGAAAACCAGAGTATAAGAATTAAATTACAAGCTTATGATCATCGCTTGCTTGATCAATCGGTGAAAGAGATTGTGAATACGGCAAAACGGACAGGGGCGCAAGTACGCGGACCTATTCCTATGCCAACGCGGATTGAACGTTTTACAGTGAACCGTTCACCCCACATTGATAAGAAATCGCGGGAACAATTCGAAATGCGCACACACAAACGTGTGGTGGACATTGTGGATTGGTTGCCGCAAACCGTAGATGCCCTGATGAAGTTAGATCTTGCATCAGGTGTGGATGTAGAAATTAAATTATAGGTGTAAATTCATGCGCACAGGATTAATTGCAGAAAAAATTGGCATGACCCAGATTTTTACCGAATCGGGTGTTCAGGTGCCAGTTACCGTGTTGAAAGTACCCACTTGCACGGTCATCGCCCAAAGGGTGGAAGAAAAAGATGGATACAATGCAGTACAGTTGGGATGTTTTGAGGTCTCTGCTAGTAAGGTGAAAAAACCTCAACGGGTTTTCTTTGAAAAATTGCAGATGGAACCAAAAAAGATTTTAAAGGAATTTCGGGTAACGCCTGCGAACCTTTTGCCTGTTGGTGAAAGCTTAACAGCTGGCCACTTTGCGGAAGGTCAGCATGTGGATGTGACAGGAACCAGCATTGGTAAAGGATTTGCTGGTGGTATGAAGCGCCATGGTTTTGGTGGTCTTCGTGCTTCTCACGGTGTGTCTGTTTCCCACAGAAGCCACGGGTCTACGGGTAACCGTCAAGATCCTGGAAAAGTGTTCAAAAATAAAAAAATGGCTGGACACATGGGGCACCGTCGTGTCACAAAGTTAAACCTGTTTGTGCAGGCTATTGATGCAGAGCGCGGTCTTATTTTTATTAAGGGAAGTGTGCCTGGTTCAGAAAATGGCCTTGTCTACATTCGTGACGCAGTTAAAAAAATGGCAGCTAGTTAAGGCGAGAACCAACCATGAAGTTAAGTATTTTAAATAAGCAAAATAAAGCGTCAGGTGAATTAGAACTTGATGATTCTGTTTTTGGAATTGAACCCCGTGAAGACATTCTGGCCCGCGTGGTCACGTGGCAGTTGGCCCGTCGCCAGGCAGGCACACACCAGGTAAAAGAGCGCGGAGATGTGAGTGGTTCTACACGAAAAATTTACCGCCAAAAAGGTACGGGAAGTGCCCGCCATGGTGCCCGTAAAGGTGCCCAGTTCCGCGGTGGTGGTATTATTTTTGGACCTGTGACCCGTGATCACAGCCATGACCTACCTAAGAAGGTGCGTAAACTTGGTTTGCGTATGGCCATTGCCTCAAAAATTAAGGATGGCAATTTGGTTGTGGTTGATGAACTATTTTTAGAACAACCCAAAACGAAGCTTGCGCAAGCCCGTTTTTCCCATTTCAATGAATCAACAGCCTTATTGGTTGACGATGTGAATGTGGATTTGAACATGAAGCAAGCTGTGGCAAATTTGATAGAATATGATATTCTTCCCCAAATTGGTGCCAATGTTTACGACATCTTGAAGAAAGATAAATTAATTGTAACGGCGAATGCCTTAAAATCGTTAGAGGCCAGATTAAAATGAGTAGTGCATCTAAGCAAAATTTAAGAGACTATGATGTGGTAGTCCGTCCTATTTTGACTGAAAAATCAAACATGAAGACGGAAGATGCCCAGTACTTTTTTCACGTATCTTTAGATTCAACCAAGCCTGAAATTAAAGCGGCTATTGAGCGCTTGTTTAGTGTGAAGGTTAAGTCTGTGAATACCTTGGTGCGCAAAGGGAAAACAAAGCGTTTTCGTGGTCGCATCGGTGTTCAAAAGGACATGAAAAAAGCTATGGTTTGCCTTGAAAAGGGCCAGCGTATTGATTTAAGTAGTGGGGTGTAGTTAAATGGCTTTGAAACAGTATAAGGCAACCACAGCAGGTCAGCGCCAATTGGTGGACATTGACCGTTCTTCTTTGTGGAAGGGTAGCCCTTACAAGAAGTTGACTGTGGGTATTAATGAAAAAAGTGGTCACAACAATACGGGACGTATTACGTCATGGTGTCGTGGTGGCGGGCATAAGCGTCGTTATCGTATTATCGATTTTAAAAGAACGAAATATGATGTGGCAGGAACTGTGGAACGTATTGAATACGACCCCAACAGAACTGCTTTCATTGCGTTGATTAAATACGATGATGCTGAGATGGCATATATTTTGGCTCCTCAGAAGTTGCAGGTGGGTGACCGCGTGGTGGCTGCTGAAAAGGCTGATATTAAGCCAGGTAACGCAATGTTGTTGAAAAATATTCCAGTTGGAACTATTATCCATAATATTGAATTGAAGGTTGGTAAAGGTGGTCAGTTGGCGCGTTCTGCGGGCACATATGCCCAGATTGCAGGTCGTGACTCTGGTTACGTAATTGTGAAGCTGTCCTCTGGTGAAGTTCGTTTGATAAAAGGCGAATGTCGCGCTACAGTGGGGTCTGTTTCCAACTCTGACCATCAAAACCGTTCCTATGGTAAAGCGGGCCGTATGCGCTGGTTGGGCCGTAGACCCTCTGTTCGTGGTGTGGCCATGAACCCAGTTGATCACCCACACGGTGGTGGTGAGGGTAAAACTTCTGGTGGTCGTCATCCTGTGACGCCATGGGGTATCTCCACAAAGGGTAAGAAGACACGCAAGAACAAGCGTACTTCTGGAATGATTATTAGAAGACGTAGCAAATAACGGAGAGTAAAGTGCCAAGATCCGTATGGAAAGGTCCATTTTTTGACAAGTACCTGCTTAAGAAAGCAGAAACTGTGCTTGCATCTGGTCGTAAAGAAGTAATTAAAACATGGTCCCGACGGTCCACCATTATCCCACAATTTGTGGGGGTGACTTTTGGGGTTCACAATGGTCATAAGTTCGTTCCCGTTTTGGTGAATGAAAATATGGTAGGTCATAAGTTGGGTGAGTTTGCACCCACACGTACCTATTATGGCCATGGTGCTGACAAGAAATCAAAACGATAGGGGGACATGATGACAATGACAGCAAATGTAACCCTTAAAATGATTCGTGTAAGCCCTCGAAAGTTGAACCTTGTGGCTTCTAAAATTCGCGGTATGTCTGTTGACAAGGCGTTGACGTTTCTAACCTTTTCGCAAAAGCGCATAGCCGCTGATGTAAAAAAGGCTGTTTTGTCCGCTATTGCCAACGCTGAACATAACCACGCTATGGATGTGGACCGTTTGTACATTCATGAAGCTTATGTAGGTCAGGGAATTCGGTTGAGAAGATTTAGTGCGCGCGCCAAAGGCCGTGGAACGTCTATTCAAAAGCCATTTAGCCACCTAAATATAAAAGTAGCAGAAAAAGAGGTATAAGTCGTTATGGGTCAAAAAGTTAACCCCATCTCATTGCGTTTGGGCATCAACAGAACTTGGGATTCCCGTTGGATTTCCAAAAAGGATTATGCAGATTTGCTGCACCAAGATTTGGCTATTCGCAAGTATGTGCTTGCCACACTTTCTCAGGCTGGTATTTCCAAGGTGGTGATTGAGCGTCCGGCTAAAAAAGCCCGTATCAACATTTACACGGCACGTCCAGGCGTTTTGATTGGTAAAAAAGGGGCAGACATTGAAAAGCTAAAGAAAAAGCTTTCAGAGATGACTAAGGTTGATGTTTCTATCAACATTATTGAAATTCGTAAGCCCGAACTAGACGCTAAATTGATTGCTGATGGAATTGCTCAGCAAATTGAACGTCGTGTTTCCTTCCGTCGCGCTATGAAGCGTGGTATGCAGTCTTGTATGCGTTTGGGGGCTTTGGGTATTCGTGTGAATTGTTCAGGTCGTTTAGGTGGCGCTGAAATTGCCCGTATGGAATGGTATCGCGAGGGACGGGTTCCGTTGCACACGTTGCGTTCAGATATTGATTACGCCTTGTCTACGGCTCACACAACCTATGGGGCTATCGGCTTAAAAGTTTGGGTGTACAAGGGGGAAATAAAAGAACATGACCCCATGGCTCAAGATAAGAAAACCAATGAATATGTACTAAATCGCTAGATTTTTTGAGGCTATTATGTTATCACCTAAGAGAACGAAATATAGAAAGGCGTTTAAGGGAAAAATCCATGGCAACGCGAAAGCGGGAACCGAAGTTAGTTTCGGTAGCTATGGACTAAAAGCCCTGGAGCCCATGCGTATTACAGCACGCCAAATTGAAGCAGCCCGCCGCGCGATTACGCGCCACATTCGCCGTGTTGGCCGTGTGTGGATACGCGTTTTCCCTGATGTGCCTGTGTCAAGAAAACCCGCCGAAGTTCGTATGGGAAGCGGTAAGGGGTCTCCAGAGTTTTGGGTATGCCGTGTGAAACCTGGCCGTGTTCTGTTCGAATTGGATGGTGTGGCACCTGATGTGGCAGAGAAAGCTTTTGAGCTTGCTTCCGCTAAGTTGCCCATTCAAACAAAGTTTATTAAGCGCCTTGTTTAGGCCAAGTGGGGACTGTCATGAAGTTTACAGATATGGTAACGAAAACAACTTCTGAGTTGTATGATCTGTTGGGGAACCTGAAGAAGGAAATGTTGAATTTGCGTATTCAGCAAAAAGTTCACCAAACACAAAATGTGAAGCGTACGCGCGAGTGCCGCAAAGATGTGGCGCGGGTGAGAACGCGGTTAAGTCAATTAAAAAAGTCTGTCTAGAGTAAGGGGACCATTATGCCACGCCGAGTACTACAGGGTGTTGTTGTAAGTGATAAAGCGGATAAAACAGTGATTGTTCGCGTTGAAAAAAATGTGATGCATCCTGTGTATAAGAAGTACATAAAGCGTCATTGCAAATACGCTGCTCACGATGCCAACAATACGTATAAAACAGGGGATGCTATTAGCATTATTGAATCAAGTCCTATTTCAAAAACCAAGAAGTGGGTTGTTCAAGAAAAGCCTGCGCAATAAGTGTGAGAGAAGAAGATGATACAAACAGAATCGAGATTAGATGTAGCCGACAACTCAGGTGCCAAAGAAGTTTTGTGCATTAAGGTTCTTGGTGGTTCCAAAAGAAGGTACGCCTCTGTGGGGGATATTATTGTGGTTTCTATTAAAGATGCCATGCCCCGGGGTAAGGTGAAAAAGGGAGATGTGCATCGTGCCGTGATTGTGCGCACAAAGCAGGCTATTAAGCGCGCTGATGGCTCTCTTATTTCTTTCGACGAAAACGCTGCCGTGTTGATTAACAAGCAGGGTGAACCCATTGGAAGTCGTATTTTTGGCCCTGTGACTCGCGAATTGCGTTCCGCTGGGTATATGAAAATTATTTCTTTAGCTCCTGAGGTGCTGTAATGACACAAGTAAGATATAAGGTAAAGCGCGGAGACTTTGTGGAAGTTCTCGTTGGTAAAGACAAGGGGAAGCGCGGAAAAGTTTTGAAAGTGTTTTTAGACGAAGCTAAGGCTTTGGTAGAAGGCGTGAATCAGGTTGTGCGCAAGGTGAAGCCAAGCGCTGCCAATCCTGATGGCCCATATTCGAAAACTTTGCCCATTCACATTTCTAACGTTGCATTGGTGGACCCATCCACAGACCGACCTTCTAAGGTTGGGTACCGCAAAAATGGTGATGTGAAAGAGCGCTTCTTTAAAAAATCTGGTAACCCAGTATAGTTTGGTTTGGATTAGAAAAAATGTCATACTTCAAAGAACAGTTTGAAAAAAATATTAAGCAGGCCCTTCAAAAAGAGCTGGGTGTTAAAAATGTTTTCGAAATTCCTAAGATTACGAAAATTGTTATTAACATGAGTGTAGGGGAGGCGGCTCAGGACAGTAAAAAAATTCAGTTTGCTCTGGATGATTTGACTGCTATTTCTGGCCAAAAACCTGTTGTTACAAAAGCTAAGAAATCTATTGCAGCCTTTAAATTGCGTGAAGGCATGAATATTGGTGCAAAGGTAACGCTTCGACGTGAAAGGATGTATGAATTCCTTGATCGTCTTATTAATATAGCTTTGCCACGTGTGCGTGACTTTCGCGGATTAAGCAAAAAAAGTTTCGATGGACGTGGAAACTATTCACTGGGGATTAAGGAGCAAATCATTTTCCCTGAAATTAACTATGACAAAGTTGACAAAATTCGTGGTATGGATATTACTGTGTGCACCAGTGCACAAGATGATGCAAGTGCCCTGAAACTTTTGACAGCTTTTAATTTCCCGTTTTCAAAATAAAAGAGACGTAGGATGGCCAAAAAAAGTTCGATTGAAAAAAACAATACAAGACGCGGCATTGTTGCCTCTAAGGCACAGGCGCGCGCGTCTTTGAAACAGATCTTGAAAAACAGAGAGCTTCCCTTTGAGGAGCGGCTGGCAGTTGTGCATAAGCTTGCAGAAATGCCAAGATCTTCATCAGCGACCCGAATTCGGAATCGTTGTGAAGTATCGGGCCGTCCACGGGGATTTTATCGGAAATTTAAAATGTCACGTATTGCCCTTCGAGAACTTGGTTCTTTGGGGATGATTCCTGGCGTTACAAAAGCAAGTTGGTAGTTAAATATGACAATACTCGATCCAGTTGGTGATATGTTAACGCGCATCCGCAATGCGCAGCGCGTTTTTAAAAAAACCGTATCCATCCCCCACTCAAAACAAAAGGAACAAATCCTTTCTGTTTTAGCGGATGAGGGGTACATTCGTGGCTATCGATCAGAAAAGGACTGCTGTGGGCACCCTATTTTGGTGGCAGAGCTTAAGTACGCGGAAAATATGCCGGTGATTCGCCAAATTCAGCGCGTTTCTAAACCTGGCCGCCGTGTGTATTCAAAAATTAAGGACCTTCCCCTGGTTTTCAATGGGTTGGGAATTAACATTTTGTCTACGCCCAAGGGCATTATGTCCGATGTGCAAGCGCGCCGTCAGTCTGTGGGTGGCGAAGTTATTTGTTCCGTGTTTTAAGGTGTAAGCGATGTCAAGAGTTGGTAAACATGAAGTGGTCATTCCTGCAGCCGTAGCGCTGACAGTGAACAACCGCACCTTGTCTTTTAAGGGCAAGTTAGGGAATCAGACGTATGAAGTTCCTGAAGATGTTCTTTTGGAAAGAACAGATACGGGTGTGAAATTTACCCCTGCGAATGAAACAAAGCAGGCACGTCAGCTGTGGGGTACAACCCAAAGAAACGTGTCAAACATTGTAAAAGGTCTTGATCAAGGTTTTACAGTGAATGTGGATTTGGTTGGTGTGGGATACAGGGCTGCTGTTGCAGGTAATAAGTTGACCATGCAGCTTGGTTTTAGCCATGATGTGGTATTTGATATTCCCACGGGAATTTCTGTAAAATGTGACAAACCCACATCTATTGCCATCACAGGTGCTTCTAAGCAGGAAGTTGGTCAAATTGCGTCTCAATTGCGTGAATATAGAAAACCTGAACCCTATAAGGGTAAGGGGGTTATTCGTGAAGGCGAATTCGTAGTTCGTAAGGAAGGAAAGAAGAAATAAAATGCGTAGCTCATCTGAACTTCGTGACGTAAGAAAATCGCGTCAACGCTATAAAATAAGAAAAATTTCCCCAGGGAAATTGCGTCTTAGTATTCATAGAACAAACAAGCACATGTATGCTCAAATTATTGACGACGTGAAGGCTGTGACTCTTGTTTCTGCGTCTACTTTGTGCAAGGAAGCCGAAGGCATAACAAATGGTGGCAACAAAAAAGCTTCTGAATTTGTTGGAAAGCTTATTGCAAAGCGTGCTATAGAAAAAGGAATTGAGGAAGTGGTTTTTGACCGCTCTGGTTTTTTGTACCATGGTCGCGTTAAAACTTTGGCAGACAGCGCCCGTGAAGCTGGTTTGAAATTTTAGGAAATTAAGTAATGGCAAGACAATCACAACATGAATCGAAAGAAGAGCAACTTATTGAAAAGCTCGTAAGTGTGCGACGTGTGACAAAAGTTGTAAAGGGTGGTAAGACATTGCGCTTTTCTGCCCTTGTTATTGTGGGCGATGGTAAGGGTCGTGTGGGATACGCCACAGGAAAGGCCCGCGAGGTTCCAGAGGCTGTGAAAAAAGCTGTGGATAAAGCTAAGCGTTCCATGATTCGCGTTCCCTTGCGGGAAGGCAGAACCCTGTTTCATGACGTAAGTGCGCGTATTGGTGCGGGCCATGTTTTCCTAAGGAGTGCGCCTGCTGGTACGGGTGTGATTGCTGGTGGTGCCATGCGTGCATTGTTTGAGGCTTTGGGGCTTCATGACGTTGTGAGTAAGTCTGTGGGTACATCTAACTATCACAATACTGTGCGTGCAACTTTTGAGGCTTTGAAGTCCATGTCCTCCCCGCGTCAGATTGCGGCAAAGCTTGGTAAAAAAGTGAGTGAGCTTGCGACCCGTCGTAATGTGGGTGATAAAAACCAAATAGAAGAAAACGCGTAAGGAAAGAATTATGGCAACAGTAGAAAAAAAGAAAGCGGCCAAGGTTGAGACCATTATTGTTCAGCAATTTGGAAGCCCTATTCGTCGTAATGGTATTCAGCGTCTTTATCTGAAGTCTTTGGGCCTTGGCAAGATGAATGCAACCCGCGAGGTTATCAATAATCAATCTACCCAAGGGTTACTGGCCAAGTTAACGCATATGGTTCGAATTTTAGAAAAGTAGTGGAATTAGAAAATGACATTAAAGTTAAACACAATTAAAGACCGTCCAGGTGCTCGTCAGGCCCGTAAGGTTGTGGGTCGTGGTCTTGGGTCTGGTTTGGGAAAAACATCAGGCCGTGGTGGTAAGGGACAGACAGCTCGTTCAGGGGTTTCGATTAATGGGTTTGAAGGTGGTCAAACGCCTTTATACCGTCGTTTGCCAAAACGTGGGTTTGTGAACATTCATAGGCAAGAGCTATACGAATTGGATTATCACAAAGTAAACCGTATTGTGGAGCAGGGCTTGAACGCGGGTTGTGATCAAATTGATCGCGCTTTGTTGGTTAAGATTGGTTATATGCCTTCTTATTTGACAGGTATTTCTTTGTTGGCCAATGGAGCACCTAAGACAGGTGTGAAAATTGCTGTGACCCGTGCTACAAAAAAAGCACAGACTTTACTTGAAAAAGCGGGTGGTTCCCTTATCATTGAATAAACCATTTTTGAGGGGGCGTTTTAATGTCATCAGCTATTGAACAATTGGCCGCGGGTCTGAATTTTTCTTCTTTTGCTAAAGCGGAAGACTTAAAGAAACGTATTTGGTTTACGTTGGCTGCTCTGGTCATTTATCGTTTGGGAACCTATGTTCCCTTACCTGGCATTAATCCACAAATTATTGCTGAATTTACGCGTCAAAATGCGGGCGGTATTTTGGGTATTTTAGACATGTTTTCAGGGGGTGCTATTGGTCGTATGACTATTTTCTCCCTTAACATTATGCCGTACATATCTGCCAGCATTATTGTTCAGTTGATGACCTCCATTTCTCCCCATTTGGAAGCTTTGAAAAAAGAAGGCGAAACGGGTAAGCGAAAATTGAACCAGTACACACGTTATGGAACGGTTTTGTTGGCCGCTGTTCAGGCGTATGGTATTTCTGCGGGTCTTGAACGTATAGTGGGGCATTCGGGGTCTGCTGTTTTGGACCCTGGCTTATTCTTTCGTTTGACAACAGTTATTACGCTAACGGGTGGTACCCTTTTCATTGTTTGGTTGGGTGAACAAATTACATCTCGTGGTATTGGAAATGGCACGTCCTTAATTATCTATTCGGGTATTGTGGCAAACTTGCCCCAGGCTGTTTTTGGAACATTTGAGTTAGGCCGTCAAGGTGCCATTTCTGCCTTTGTTATTATTGGTATTTTGCTGATGGTTGCTTTGGTTATTGGGTATATTGTTTTTATGGAAAAAGCCCAGCGTCGTATTCCTGTTCAGTATCCCAAGCGTCAGGTGGCTGTGAATATGCCTGCTGTTTCTCAAAATACCCACTTGCCCTTAAAATTGAATAGCGCGGGGGTTATACCACCTATTTTTGCCTCATCCTTGTTGTTGTTGCCAGCTACTATTGTGGGGTTCTCCAATGTGGCCCAAGATTCCTGGTTAGGCGCTATTGCGCGATATTTTAACCATGGTCATCCAGTGTATATGGCGTGTTTTGTTGGCCTGATTGTTTTCTTTTCCTTCTTTTACACAGCCCTTATGTTTAACCCGAATGAAACAGCTGAAAATTTGCGTAAGATGGGAACCTTTATTCCAGGGGTGCGTCCAGGCAAACAAACGGCGGATTATGTGGACTACGTCTTAACCCGTCTTACGGTTGTTGGTGCTTTATATTTGGCGTCTATTTGTATTTTGCCAGAAATTGTGTTGTCTCAGGTGTCTTTGCCTTTTTATTTTGGTGGTACCAGTTTGTTGATTGTGGTCAGTGTGACTATTGACACGATAGGTCAGGTTCAGTCTCACCTTGTGGCTCATCAGTATGAGGGGCTCATTAAAAAAGCGAAGCAGAAAGGCAAGTTTTAGAAAAAATGAACCTTGTTCTTTTTGGTCCGCCTGGTTGTGGGAAGGGCACCCAGGCTCAACTTCTTTCTACGCACCATGGTTTTGTTCATATATCTACAGGTGACCTGTTGCGTGATGAAATTAGGTCAGCTTCGGCATTAGGGCAGGAGGTTCAAAACATCTGCGCTTCAGGCCAATTAGTTTCTGACGAAATTATTATGAAGATTGTGGAAAAAAGAATTGCGGACCTAGGAACAAAAAGTATATTATTTGATGGAATTCCGCGGACGCTAAACCAAGCCTTAGCATTAGATAATGTTTTGGCAGGTTTTTCGGCTAGAATTCACCGTGTTGTTAGTTTGAGTGTTCCCGACTCTGTTTTGTTTCAGAGAATTACAGGTCGTTTTCATTGCAAGGCTTGTAAGGCGGTTTACCATACGCAAAACAATCCCACGAAAGTGGTTGGAGTGTGTGATGTGTGTGGGGGGGCAGATTTTGAACGTCGCGCGGATGACCAAGAGGCAAGTCTTAAAGTAAGGCTGGTTTCTTATTATGAACAAACAAAGCCTTTGGAGAGTTTCTACCAAAAGAGGGAAATTCTTACAGAGGTGGATGCTACACAGGCCCCTGAGGCAGTGTGTGCGCAAATAGTGAAATTGATAACGCCCGATCAATAGGCAAGAGGAGATAGAAACGTGGCACGTATTGCTGGTGTAAACATACCAACGCAGAAAAAAGTTTTTATAGGATTAACCTATATTTACGGCATTGGACTTCACACATCTAAAAAAATTATGGAATCTGCTGGTATTGATATGGCAAAGCGTGTCAACCAGTTGACGGACCAGGAAGTGTTGAAGATTCGTGAAATTATTGATAGAGAGCTTAAGGTTGAGGGTGACCTACGCCGTGAGGTTTCTATGAATATTAAGCGCTTGATGGATTTGGGGTGCTACCGTGGGTTGCGCCATCGTAAGGGGCTTCCTGTTCGTGGTCAAAGAACCCATACCAATGCGCGTACGCGTAAGGGGAAAGCTGTTCCTATTGCTGGTAAAAAAATGGTTGGTAAGTAATCAAAAATTAAGGTGAACAATGTCAAAAACAGTTGCACGCGTTAAACGTCGCGAGAAAAAAAATATTTCCACAGGTGTGGCATTTATTAATGCTACATTTAACAACACCCTCATAACAATTACGGATGAGAATGGAAATGCCATTTCATGGTCTTCTGCGGGAATGGTTGGATTTAAAGGATCCCGAAAGTCAACACCTTATGCGGCCCAGGTGGCCGCTGAAGATGCTGCGAAGAAAGCAGCAGAGCATGGTTTAAAGACTGTTTCTGTTATTGTGAAAGGACCAGGTTCAGGCCGTGAGACAGCATTGCGTGCTTTGCAGAGTGTTGGTTTTACTGTTACATCTGTTCGTGACGTGACGCCTGTTCCCCATAATGGATGCCGTCCACCCAAACGTCGACGTGTTTAATATTTGGTTTTGAAGTTTTATTGAAAGAAAGAGGGTACGCAGTGATTGAAAATAACTGGCAGGCGTTAATTAAGCCATCAAAGCTGAATGTTCAGTACCTTGATCCTGACCTCAGGGAAGCTGAAATTGTTGCTGAACCGCTGGAACGTGGTTTTGGAATGACTTTGGGGAATGCTATTCGTCGTATCTTAATGTCTTCTTTGCAAGGGGGCGCTATTACGGCTGTAAAAATAGAAGGTGTTTTACACGAATTTTCCGCTATTCCTGGTGTTATGGAAGATGTTACCGATGTGATTTTAAACCTTAAAACCATTGGTGTGCGCCTAAGTTCTGACCTTCCCAAAAAAGTGAAGGTTCACGTGGTGGGGCCAAAAGTTGTAACAGCTAAAGATATTCAAACAACTGCTGATGTGGATGTTTTGGACCCGAATGTTGTTATTTGCACGGTTGGTGACGGCGCCACGCTGAACATGGAGCTTACGATTCAAAATGGTAAGGGTTATGTTCCTGCTAGCCAGCAGGTTTATGAAGATAAGCCCATTGGGTTAATTCCCATTGACGCCATTTATACGCCCATTAAGCGGGTTGTGTATAAGGTGGACCAAACCCGTGTGGGTCAGCGTACGGACTATGACAAGCTTACCTTTCGTATTCAAACCAATGGTTCTATTAAACCAGACGATGCTTTGGCTTATGCAGCACGTATTTTGCAGGATCAATTGCGTCAGTTTATTAATTTTGAAGAACCTCAAATTATTGAAAAGTCAGACCGTAAGGATGACCTGCCTTTCAACCGTAATTTGTTGAAGAAGGTTGATGAGCTTGAGCTTTCTGTGCGATCAGCAAACTGTTTGAAGAACGAAAATATTTTTTACATTGGCGATTTGGTTCAAAAGTCGGAAAGCGATATGTTGAAAACGCCAAACTTTGGCCGTAAGTCTTTAAATGAAATTAAGGATGTTTTGTCGTTGATGGGCCTTGGTTTTGGCATGGCTGTGCCCAACTGGCCGCCGGAAAATATTGAAGATTTGGCCAAAAGCTTAGAAGATCCATTTAGTTAAAAGTAGAGAAAAATTATGAGACACCAAATATCTGGTAGAAAACTGAACCGTACTAGCGCCCATCGTAAGGCTTTGTTTAAAAACTTGGCTCAGGCGCTTATTAAAAACGAACAAATTAAGACGACCTTGCCTAAGGCCAAGGACCTACGTCCTGTGGTGGAAAGGTTAATTACGTTGGCTAAGAAGGGGGGCCTTCATGCTCGTCGCCAGGCTATTGCCCAATTGCAAGACGCCGAAACTGTTACAAAGTTAATGGATTCATTGGCTGGCCGTTTCCAGGGGCGTAATGGTGGTTACACGCGTGTGTTAAAAGCAGGCTTTCGTTATGGTGACAATGCGCCCATGGCTGTTATTGAATTTGTTGATTTTCAGCCAAAAGCTGCCGAGCCTGTAGAAGCTTAAGATCCATTTTTCCTATGTTTTAAAAGCCTGAGCTGTAAAAAGTTCAGGCTTTTTTTATATTCATTTTTTTTCAAAAAAATGTGAAAAAACTTTCTTCTGTTAACTTTTTGTTAAGGGTTTCTATGGTAAAAATATATCAAGGACCAAGTGGTGGTCATGGACTGAGTGCGGTCTGTGGACGTATATCTGAGCTTTTTCTTCGTTATGAAGATGAGAGTCTTTTTCCTGGGGTCCTTAGGAACTGTCGTTACGTTTTTTTAATGCATGTTCTAGACATGTTTGAAGGAACGGTTCGCTGCCCCCTCTCGGGCAGAACTCTGGATGTTAACTTTTTTTAAAGGTTTTCTACAGAGGCGGTAGAGATATACGTTTCGTGGTGGTGGAGGCGGAGGCCAAGGCACTGGGTTGGGTCGAACGGAGGCCCCATCCCGAAGGGGCGGCTGTATCTGGTAGAAATCATCAATAAATTATCGTAATACGGGAATATAGCAACACGACTCTTTTTTGAATCTATGGCAAGACGACTCTTTTTTGAATATAGAGTATTCAAAAAAGCCCAGCAAACCCAATGGCTTTGAGAGTGGTGGGGAGGTCCAAATTGCAGGAGTCTTGCTATAGAGTATTCAAAAAAGCCTAGCAAACCCAATGGCTTTGAGAGAGGTATGGAGGTCCAAATTGCAGGAGTCTTGCTATACTCCATCCATTAACACATTTCACCATCGCCCCCACCATCTCATGTATCACTCCTCCATCTCATGCGCTACTCCTCAATCATACAGTTGAGCAATCAATCTATGGCGAGACTCCTGTAATTTGTGCCTTCTATACTCTCTACAATCTTGATTTTGGCTGGGCCTTCTTTTTCATTTGCCCCCCTATCTCTTTTTGAACTCCTCTTTGTCAAAAATTAACAACAAAACTCTCCTTTGAACACTGTTCTATTTTATGGGGGGCACTATAGCAGTGCATCCTGCGGCTTATATGCAGAAAGGCCGTTTAGTTCTTGTTTGTAGTCTCTCCAGAGTGGCATGAACTGGTCCATGTAGGAAAAAAATCGTTTGTTATGTTTTGCCTCCAGTAAATGTACCATTTCGTGCACAATGACGTATTCTAGGCAATGAAGGGGTTTTTTGGCGAGTTCCAAATTCAGCCAAATACGACCTGCTGTTGGGTTGCAACTTCCCCACCGTGTTTTCATACGTTTAATGGCCCAATTTTTCACCTTCAGGCCCGTTTTTGTTTCCCATTCTTTTATCATTTTGGGAATTATGGTTTTGAGTTGATTGCCATACCAGGCATTTAAAATAGCTTCCTTATACGCAGGGCTTTTGTTGGGTTTTGTGAAAATAATTAGGGATTTGTCAGTCAACAAAACCTCATTAAATGCTGCATCACACACATTTAGTTCATATGTTTTTCCAAGAAAATAAATTTTCTGCCCTGTTTCTATTTGTGATGGTTTATGATTTTGATTTGAAAATTTTGCGTGGTTTTTTTGAATCCATGATAACTTTGAGTTGATAATAAGCAGAACCTTGCTTTTGCTGAAAGAAGATGGTACGGAAGCTCGAATGTCTCCGTAGGGCGCATGAATGCTTAGGCGCATGCCCTTTACCTCTTTTTTTGTTACTTGAATGCTAAGTCCCCCAACCTCTAGGGTATAGGTCTCGCCTATCTTTTTCATAAAAATTTCTGATTTTTTTAATGGTTTGTATGACTGTTGTTGCATTTTATAAGAAAATAGTCTAGTTTCCTATTGTTGTTTTGCTTTAAACGTACTAAACTTTCCGTCTGGTATCGCTGCTTTTTACTAAAATTTCTAACTAATCGGAATCGATGAAACAGTTCTTTTCAGATGTGTTCCACACAAACTTAGCCTTCCTGGAAACCCAGGGGGAACTTTGTGTTTTACTTCATACAACCCTCAATTTTTGTGCCCTTGGGAGATAGCCTTAATGTTAAGATCATACACAGGACGTAAACGCTTTCGTAAATCTTTCGCTCGTATTGAAGAGGTGGCACCTCTTCCTAATTTGATTGCTTTACAAAAGACTTCTTATGAAAATTTTCTTCAAATGGGTGTGCCCCACGAAAAACGTAAGGATATAGGTCTGAACGAAGTTTTTAAGTCTATTTTTCCTATTAAAGATTACGCTGGTAAATCTCAGCTTGAATTTTTCAAATATGATTTTGACGAACCTAAATATGACGAAACTGAGTGTCGTCAACGTGGCCTTACGTTTGCTGCTCCCTTGAAGGTTACTTTTCGCCTTGTTGTTTGGGACCTAGACGAAGACACAGGCGCCCGTTCTATTCGCGACATTAAGGAACAGGATGTGTACATGGGGGAAATTCCTCTGATGACAGACCGCGGCACCTTCATCGTCAATGGTATTGAACGTGTTATTGTTTCTCAAATGCACAGAAGCCCTGGTGTGTTTTTTGATCATGATCGTGGAAAAACCCATTCTTCGGGTAAGTACCTATTTGCAGGTCGTATTGTTCCTTACCGTGGTTCATGGCTTGACTTTGAATTTGATCCCAAGGATATCTTGTTTGTGCGTGTGGACCGTCGTCGCAAACTTCCTGTTACAACTTTCTTGATGGCGCTAGAAAGTCTAGAGACGCAACAAATGCGTTCGAATTTGAAAGACGGTGACGAACTGCCAGCTAATCAAATTTCTGGTATGTCCCGTGAAGAAATTCTGACAACTTTCTATGAAACTGTTTTGTTTACAAAAAATAAAAAAGGGTGGGTTACGCCTTTTATTCCAGACCGTTGGAAGGGTGTCAAACTTTCCCACAATCTAATTGATGCTAAAACAGGCGCCGTGGTTTTGGAAGCGGGCACGAAACTAACCCCCCGCCTTACAAAAAAGGTTCAATCTGAAGGTTTGGAATCTATTCAGCTTGAAGCTGAACATTTGCTGGGTATGTGTCTTGCCCGTGATTTCATTAATGAAGAGACTGGTAAGATATACCTAGAGGCTGGGGATGAAATTACCTCAGAAACCTTAGCGCTTCTTGAAAGCATTGGCGTGAAAAGTTTTGAGGCTTTGTTCATTGATTATGTGAATGTGGGGCCTTATCTTTTGCAAACCTTGCAGGCAGATCGTAACCATAACCGTGAAGAAGCTTTAATGGAAATTTACCGCGCTTTACGCCCAGGTGAACCCCCAACTGTTGAGGGTGGCGAGGCTTTGTTTAAGGGGCTGTTCTTTGATAGCGAACGGTATGACTTGTCCGCTGTGGGGCGCGTAAAGATGAATGGTCGTTTAGGTCTTAACACTCCCGACACAGTTCGTATTTTGCGCAAAGAAGATATTGTTAGCATTATAAAGGTTTTGTTAGAGCTAAAAGATGGCCGTGGTGAAATTGACGATATTGACAACCTTGGAAACCGTCGTGTTCGTTCTGTTGGTGAATTATTGGAAAATCAGTACCGCGTGGGTGTGGTGCGCATGGAACGTACCATTCGTGAACGTATGAGTTCGGTTGATATTGACAGTGTAATTCCCCATGATCTTATTAATGCCAAGCCTGCAGCGGCGGCTATTCGTGAATTCTTTGGGTCGTCTCAGTTATCTCAGTTTATGGACCAAACAAACCCCTTGTCTGAAATTACGCACAAACGCCGTTTGTCAGCCTTGGGTCCTGGTGGTTTATCTCGTGATCGTGCCAGTTTTGAGGTGCGCGACGTCCACCCCACCCATTATGGTCGTATTTGTCCAATTGAAACGCCTGAAGGTCCCAATATTGGGCTCATCAATTCGTTGGCTAGCTACGCCCGTGTAAACCAATATGGCTTTATTGAAAGCCCTTATCGCAAGGTTGTGAATGGCCACGTGACAGATGAAATTGTTTATCTAACGGCCATGCAGGAAAGCCGCCATACAATTGCGCAAGCTAGCGTGTCTTTGAACAAAGACAAAAAAATTGTGGAAGACTTTGTTACCTGTCGTCGTAACGGGGAAGTGGGTATTTTCCAAAGATCTGACGTAGATTTGGTGGATGTATCACCTAAGCAGCTTGTTTCTGTTGCGGCATCCCTGATTCCTTTCTTGGAAAATGACGATGCCAGCCGTGCCTTGATGGGGTCAAACATGCAACGCCAGGCTGTTCCTTTGGTAAAAACCGAAGCACCATTGGTAGGAACAGGGATGGAAGCTGTTGTTGCCCATGATTCGGGCGCGGTTATCATTGCCAAACGTTCGGGTGTTGTGAATCAGGTCGACGGTGAACGTATTGTGATTCGTGTATCTGAGGAAGAGGCGGGCACAGAAAGTGCAGGCGTCGATATTTATAACCTGATGAAGTTCCAAGGTTCCAACATGAACACGTGCATTAACCAAAAACCTTTGGTTAAGACGGGTGACCTTATTCAAAAAGGTGACATTATTGCTGACGGTCCGGCTACTGACATGGGTGAACTTGCCCTGGGGCGCAATGCCTTGGTGGCCTTCATGTCTTGGCAAGGGTATAACTTTGAGGACTCTATCGTTATTTCAGAACGTATTGCCCGGGATGATGTGTTTACATCTATTCATATCGAAGGTTTTGAGGTCATGAGCCGCGATACCAAACTTGGTAACGAAGAAATTACCCGTGATATTCCAAACGTTGGTGAAGAATCTTTGCGCAACTTAGACGAGGCGGGCATTATTTACGTTGGTGCTGAAGTTAATCCAGGCGATATTTTGGTGGGTAAGGTAACCCCTAAAGGCGAAAGCCCCACAACGCCAGAAGAAAAGCTTTTGCGTGCCATTTTTGGTGAAAAAGCATCTGATGTGCGTGACAGTTCTTTGCGCGTGCCACCAGGGGTTTCTGGAACGGTTGTGGAAGTTCGCGTGTTTTCACGCCGCGGTGTGGAAAAAGACGAACGGTCCATGGCTATTGAACGTCAGGAAATAGAACGTTTGGCCAAAGACCGTGATGACGAACGAGCTATTTTAGAAAAAAGTTTTTATCAACGTTTGCAGGAAAAACTTTTAGGCAATAAATTGGTCCGTGGACCAAAGGGTGTGGCTGCGGGCAAGTCTATTGATATGACCTTGTTAAGCAGCATAAGCCAAGGCCAGTGGCGCCAGATTGTGGTAGAGGACGAAAAAGTTGCCAACACCATTGAACAAATGAAAAAGCATTTGGATGAAAGTGTTGCCAAACTTCAGGCAATTTTTGAAAACAAGGTGGATAAATTGCGTCGTGGTGACGAACTTCCCCCTGGTGTTTTGAAAATGGTGAAGGTATTCATTGCTGTAAAACGTAAGCTTCAGCCTGGTGACAAAATGGCGGGTCGTCATGGAAACAAAGGTGTGGTGTCTAAAATTGTTCCTTTGGAAGATATGCCCTATCTGGAAGATGGAACGCCTGTTGACATTGTGTTGAACCCGCTGGGGTTGCCATCTCGTATGAACGTGGGGCAGATTTTGGAAACACACTTGGGTGCTGCTGCGGCAGGTCTTGGTCGTAAGGTTCAAGAGGCCCTAGACAAGTATCGCCTTGACCAGAAAAAAGTGGATCATGTGCGTAAGACTTTGTCCGACGTTTATGAAAACAAGTGTGATTTGGATGACATGAAAAAGATGGATGATGACCAGATTTTGGAATTGGCTTCCAACCTAACAAAGGGTGTGCCTATGGCAACCCACGTGTTTGACGGTGCCCGTAAGGAAGATGTGGAAAACCAGCTGGCAAAAGCGGGCATTGAGTCTTCTGGTCAGGTAACTTTGTTTGATGGCCGCACAGGTGAAGCATTTGAACGTAAAGCTACGGTTGGCTACATTTACATGCTAAAACTGCACCACTTGGTAGATGACAAAATTCACGCCCGTTCCATCGGACCTTACAGCCTTGTAACCCAGCAACCTTTGGGTGGTAAGGCCCAGTTTGGTGGTCAACGATTTGGGGAAATGGAAGTTTGGGCTTTGGAAGCTTATGGTGCTGCCTATACATTGCAGGAAATGCTGACTGTGAAGTCAGACGATGTGTCGGGCCGTATGAAGGTTTATGAAGCCATCGTGCGTGGTGAAGATGTTATGGAAGCTGGTATTCCAGAATCTTTCAACGTTTTGGTTAAGGAACTTCGGTCCCTTGGTTTGAATGTGTCTTTTGAACAACGTATATAGAAAAAAGCCCTAGGAGTCAGATATGCATCCCATTCAGAAAAAATCTTCCAGCACGGAAATTACCCCAGGGTTTGACGCTATTCGTATAGCCATTGCTAGCCCTGATCAAATTCGTTCATGGTCTTTTGGTGAAGTTAAAAAACCCGAAACCATTAACTATCGAACCTTTAAACCCGAACGCGATGGTTTATTTTGTGCACGTATTTTTGGTCCTATTAAAGACTACGAATGTTTGTGTGGCAAATATAAGCGCATGAAATATCGCGGTGTTATGTGTGAAAAATGTGGTGTGGAGGTAACGCTTAGCAAGGTGCGTCGTGATCGTATGGGGCACATTGAATTGGCTTCTCCCGTGGCGCACATTTGGTTTACAAAATCCTTGCCCAGCCGCATCGGTATGTTGTTGGATATGGCTTTGAAGGACCTGGAAAAAGTCCTTTATTTTGAGAGCTATATGGTAACAGACCCAGGTCTGACCCCCTTCAAAATGGGGCAGCTGCTGACCGAAGAAGAATTCATGCGGGCCCAGGACGATTTTGGCGAAGAAGCTTTCAAGGCAGGTATTGGCGCTGAAGTTTTGAAGGAAATGCTTCAGAAAATTAATCCAGAGGTTGAAAGTGAAGCTCTTCGGGCCGAACTTTTAGAAACAGCTTCTGAAATTCGCAAAAAGAAAGTTGTGAAGCGGTTGAAGTTGATGGAGGCTTTTCTAGATTCCAACACGCGGCCAGAACATTTGATTTTGGATGTTATTCCCGTTATTCCACCGGAATTGCGTCCTTTGGTTCCTTTGGATGGTGGGCGTTTTGCAACCAGTGATTTGAACGATTTGTATCGTCGTGTGATTAACCGTAACAACCGTTTGAAGCGCCTCATTGAACTGCGTGCACCAGAAATTATTGTGCGCAATGAAAAGCGTATGTTGCAAGAATCTGTGGATGCTTTGTTTGATAACGGTCGCCGTGGTCGTGCCATTGCGGGGGCGAATAAGCGGCCATTAAAGTCTTTGGCTGACATGTTAAAAGGTAAACAGGGTCGTTTCCGTCAGAACTTGCTTGGAAAACGTGTGGACTATTCAGGTCGTTCTGTAATTGTGGTAGGACCTGAATTGAAATTACACCAGTGTGGTTTGCCAAAAAAAATGGCCTTGGAATTATTCCGTCCATTTATTTATTCCCGTTTGGAACGATATGGTTTGGCCAGCACATTAAAGGCAGCTAAGCGCATGGTTGAAAAGGAACGGCCTGAAGTATGGGACGTTCTGGAAGATGTTATTCGTGAACATCCTGTCATGTTAAACCGCGCCCCAACCTTACACCGTTTGGGAATTCAGGCTTTTGAACCTATTTTGATTGAAGGAAAGGCTATTCAGCTGCACCCTCTTGTGTGCGCTGCTTTTAACGCAGACTTTGACGGTGACCAAATGGCCGTTCATGTGCCTTTGTCTTTGGAATCCCAATTAGAATCTCGTGTACTTATGATGTCTACGAACAACATTTTGCGCCCCTCAGATGGCAGCCCTATTATTGTTCCGTCTAAAGACATTGTGTTGGGTTTGTATTATTTGACTATTATGCGCGAAGGTATGGTGGGTGAGGGCAATATTTTTGGTACCATAGCCGAAGTTGAATATGCCCTAAGCGAAAAACAAGTAACTCTTCATACAAAAATTAAAGGGCGCGTTCCTTACTATACGCAGGAAGGAAACGTCCAGTACAAAACGGTAGAAACAACGCCTGGTCGTATGATTTTGGGTCAGTATTTGCCAAAAAGCCCCCAAATTCCCTTTGATTTAGTTAACCAAGTTATGACGTCGTCTGAAATTAGTTCTATTGTTGAAATGGTGTATCGTCATTGTGGACAGAAGGAAACGGTTATTTTCGTAGACCGTATTATGGGGCTTGGCTTTACTCACATGACCTTAGGGGGGATTTCCTTCGGTAAGGATGATTTGATTATCCCCCAAGAAAAAGGAACACTGATTCAGCAAACCAAAACTATGGTTTCTGAATACGAACAACAGTATTTGGATGGTTTGATTACCCAGGGTGAAAAATACAACAAGGTTGTGGATGCCTGGGGACGCTGTACGGATAAGGTGGCTGACGCCATGATGAAGTGCATGTCGCAAACGAAAGAGGGTGAAACCGTTAACTCTGTTTACATGATGACCCATTCTAAAGCTCGTGGTTCTGTGGCCCAGATGCGTCAGCTTGCAGGTATGCGTGGTCTTATGGCAAAGCCGTCAGGTGACATTATTGAAACGCCCATTACCTCAAACTTCAAAGAAGGGTTGACGGTTTTGGAATACTTTATTTCCACCCACGGAACCCGTAAAGGTTTGGCTGATACGGCTTTGAAGACTGCGAACTCTGGGTACTTGACGCGTCGTTTGGTGGATGTGGCCCAAGATTGCATCATCACAGAAGCTGATTGTGGCACAACAAATGGTTTGGTTATGACGTCTGTTGTGGATGGTGCCAACACCATTGTAAGCTTAGCAGACCGTGTTTTGGGTAGATGTGCTGCGGAAGATATTGTTCATTCAAAAACAGGGGAAATTATTTTGCCCCGTGGCTCCATGATTTTAGAAGACAAAATGGATGCTATTACAAAAGCTGGTGTGGACCAAATTCGCATTCGTTCCGTATTGACGTGTGAGACAGAGGTTGGCATTTGTGCTGCGTGTTATGGCCGTGATTTGGCCCGTGGTACATTGGTTAGTCAAGGAGAGGCTGTGGGGGTTATTGCCGCCCAGTCCATTGGCGAGCCAGGAACACAGCTTACCATGCGTACATTCCACATTGGTGGTGCAGCTCAGCGTGGTGCAGAACAGTCGGCGGTTGAATCATCCCATACGGCTAAAGTAAGCTATAAGGGCCTTGTGATTGCGTGCAACAGTTCTGGCAACAATGTGTCCATTTCCCGCAATGGTGAAATTGTGTTAATTGATGACCAGGGTCGTGAACGTGCCCGTCACCGTGTGCCTTATGGTGGCCGCGTATTAGTAAAAGAAGGTGTGGAGGTTATTCCAGGCCAACGCTTGGTAGAATGGGATCCTTACACAATTCCAATCGTTGCAGAAAAAGCGGGTATTGTACATTTTGTGGATTTGGTGGAAGGTCAGTCTATTCGTGAGGTTGTGGACGAGGCTACGGGTATTTCAAACCGTGTGGTTGTGGACTGGAAGCAGCAAACCCGTGGTGCGGACTTGCGTCCTATGATTAGCTTGCGCGACAAGAAGGGGGCACCCGTTATTTTGACCAGTGGTTCAGAAGCGCGCTATTTCCTATCTGTGGACAGCGTAATTAGCGTGAATAATAGCGTGGAAGTAGCCGCAGGTGATATTTTAGCCCGCGTTCCACGGGAAACTATGAAAACACGCGATATTACGGGTGGTTTGCCACGCGTTTCTGAATTGTTTGAAGCCCGTCATCCAAAAGACGCTGCTATTATTGCGGAATTTGATGGCCGTGTGGAATTTGGAAAAGACTACAAGGCAAAACGTCGTATTTTGATTGTGCCTGAGAGTGAGAATTTGCAGCCCATGGAATACCTCATTCCCAAAGGCCGTCATATCGCCGTTCATGAAGGTGATTACGTGAAGCGTGGTGAGTTATTGGTAGACGGCAATCCCGTTCCACACGACATTTTACGTGTTATGGGCGTGGAGGCTTTGGCATCTTACTTAGTCAGCGAAATTCAGCAGGTTTACCGTTTGCAGGGTGTTCCTATTAACGATAAGCATATTGAAGTTATTGTGCGTCAAATGCTGCAGAAGTACGAAGTTTTAGAATCTGGTGAAACCACATTAATTGTGGGCGAACAGGTAGACCGTGCAGAGCTTGAGCGTGTAAACAAACAGGCTGCAGCAGAGGGACGTCGTCCTGCTAATGCAAAACCTGTTCTACAGGGAATTACGAAGGCGTCATTGCATACTAAGTCGTTCATTTCAGCAGCATCTTTCCAGGAAACAACCCGTGTTCTAACAGAAGCGGCTATTTCAGGGAAGGTAGATCAACTTGTGGGCTTGAAAGAAAACGTTATTGTGGGCCGTTTGGTTCCTGCAGGAACGGGAAGTGTGGTAAATGCCTTGCGCTTATTGGCCGCAGGACGTGACCAAGATATTCTGGACAAAGCCGCCAACCCAGACAAAAGAAACAAAGGAGTGAACGTAGCTTAGGCTACGTTCCTTCAGCAAAAATAATCACGTAATCTTACAGATAAAAACTCAATGGGAGTTGCTGACTCTGTATAAGTTCTGCGCTACATAAGGCCACACCTCTTTTTTAAAATTTTTCAACCCTGAGGGGAAAAATTTTTGTTTTTTCAACTTTATTTTTCTTTCTTATCGTTGTATAAGACAGCTAGTTTTAACATCTATAAAAGCTCCATTTTCTTAACTTTTTTTTGTCATAATCGTTTTAAACCCATTAATTAAGGAGACCTCTCATGAAAATTAAAACACTTTTAGTAAGCACTGTTTTGTGCGCCTCTGCCCAGGCATCTGGTCCTTTGGCCGAATTGGCCATGTACGCAGTAAGACCTTTAGGTCGTTTAGTCGGGTCATTTCCGGGGTATTCCCCCTTGATAACAGTTCCCATGGGAAATTTTTTTTCAACGAATACCAGAAAGAGCTACACAGCAGTGAAAGTTAAAAAACCAGCTGTAAAAATAGAGAAAAACAATACTTCAAAAGCACCTTTGTCAAGTACAACAGAACCAGTTTTGTCTGATTTAGAAATTAGAAAAAAGATGGATGATTTTAGTGAGGCTTTAAAAAAGGCCAGGGTGAACTGCTTTCCAACGGTAGCAGAGGAGTTTCCTAAATTAGATGGCCTCCTCGCTCGTATAGGGTGCACTTTTGGCTTTTTTGAGCGCTATAAAAATAAAGAAAAAATAGACTTATTTTTAGAAAGTACATCTTATCGAGATTTCCGCTTGGATGAACGTGATTGGTTATTTGAACGCAAAAAAATTGAAGAAACATTTAAAGACTTAAGTCCTGACGTAAGATCAAGTGTTGAGTCGATTGATAAAATGTTTCGCGATATTGTAGAGCTTATTGAAGTGGCCCCATAAAATCATAGATTGATAGAGAAAAATAAGGAGAGAAGTCATGCTTTTTTTTATCGTTTTTTTGATATTTTCAATTTCTTTTGGTTCTTTACATGCGTCGGGCCGCTCTTTAAAAGATGCTTTTGAGTTAAATATAAAAAGTGATTTGGTTAAATCAGTGGCGGTTTTTTAACCCATATAGCGAGATGACTCTTTTTTGAGTATAGAGTACTCAAAAAAGCCTAATAAAACCAATGGTTGCAGAGAGTATGGAAGGCCCAAATTATAGGAGTCTTGCTATAGCTCTGTTCTTGCCTCAGAACCCCCTCCAGGAATCACTGCTGACGTTCCTCACCCAGGTAGCACAACCGTTGCTGTTGCAAGAACGGAAAGCCCTTCTCCGCGACCACAAAAACCAAGTTTTTCTGTGGTTGTGGCCTTTATGCTGACACGAGTTACGTCTATTTGTAGAATTTGGGCAATTCGAACACGCATGGCTTGTCTGTACGGGGAAATTTTAGGAAATTCCCCAATAAGCGTGGCATCCACATGATTAATGCGTCCCCCCTGGATGCGTACTTTTTCCGCAGCGAATTCAAGAAAACGTGCAGAATCTGCATTTTTCCATTGTGGGTCCTTCCAGGAAAAATGGTAGCCTATGTCTTCTTCACAAATGGCACCCAAAAGGGCATCCACAATGGCGTGAATTCCCACATCCGCATCTGAATGTCCAACAAGTCCAAAACCACAGTCTATAGAAACACCAAATAGAACAATGCTTTTCCCATCCCCAATGGCGTGCACATCAAAACCATTTCCAACGCGAATATCCATCATGCTAAATCCTCTCTGGTTGTAATTTTTAGATTATCCCTATGACCTGCAACACATAAAACTGGAAGATGGGCAGCTTCAAATAGGCTTGCGTCATCTGTAAAATCATGACCTTCGTATTGGGCATGCAACTGTTGCAGTGTTTTGAAGTGAAACCCTTGAGGTGTTTGAACCTGAACCAACTGACTGCGGTCAATAGTTTGGCCTACATAGCTACCTTCAAGTCGTTTAACTGTATCCGCAATGGGAATGCCAGGAATAACAGCTTTTTCCAGACTTAGCCCATCTATAACACGTTGGATAAGGTCCTTAGAAACAAAAGGCCGGGCACCATCATGAACCAAAACATAATCTGGATTATGGGGCGCCATCATTTCAAGGCCTAAACGTACAGATTCCATGCGTGTTGTCCCCCCAAATCTAACCTCCATAAGGGGTAACCCTTGGGTATTTTTGTAAAAAAGATCTTGCGTTTCTTCGTGAATAACAGCAAATACCCCCTGAATGCAGGGGTTTTGAATAAAAACATCTATGGCCTTGTGTATAACAGAAACCCCAGAATTTAGCATATGATATTGCTTAGGTATGGCGTGACCAAAGCGGTTTCCCACACCACCTGCAAGGATTAAGGCGAAAACTGTCCCCATCTTCATAAATAGGAAGGACGAATAGAAAATAAACGTTCTATTTTTTGAATAGCTTCCTTTTTTGCAACCAAAATTAAGCTATCGCCCACGCTAATGATCATGCGTTCTGGCATCAGGTGTACGTCGTTACCCCGCACAAGGGCAGCCACCATAACAGTTCCTTTTATGGTAATATCCTCAATACTTAACCCTATGATATGATTGGTCTCACGGGCCTCTGCCTCTATAACCTCAGCGTAGTTGTCGCCCAACGTATGAATGGAACGCAAATGCCCCTGACGCACATGCTGCAGGATGGTAGAAACCGTAATAGCGCGTGGATTAATAACCGCATCTACCCCAAGTGACGTTACCAAAGACGCATAGTTCATGTTGTTCAATAGGGTCAAAGACCGCTGGGCTCCACTACGTTTTGCCAATAGAGACGCTAAAATATTAACCTTATCATCATGGGTAACAGCAATAACTGTTTCGCAGTTTTGAACATTGGCTTCCGTCAATACATCATAATCTAAGGCATCGCCGTTAAGGACTTCGGCGTTTTTTAGGGTTCGGGCTGCCAGCTCAGACCGCTCATAATTCCGTTCAATCATTTTGATTTTTACATCTGGCTGTGTGGCTTCAATCTCCAAAGCCAGAGTTTTACCAATATTGCCTGCCCCCACAATAATAATGCGGCGCCCTTCTGTTTCATGGTAGCCCATGGCCCGCATAATTTCAGGAATGTTTTCTGAATGGGTAACCAGGTAAACTTCGTCCTCTGCTTCTAATATATCTGCTTGTGTTGGAACAAAAACGGCCCCCTTGCGGTTGACACAAATAACAGCTAAATCCACATTGGGCAGCAAGGTTGGTAACAAACGAAGGGGCGTATTGATAAGGGTTGAACTGGCCATACACCGTACACCAATAGCTTTTAAACGGTCTTGAACCAAATTAATAACGTCAAAGGCCCCAGGAATACGTGTGCTACGGCTAAGAGATTTAGCAACCTCAGTTTCTGGTGAAATAATAACGTCAATAGCTAAACGCTGGGGATGAAACAACCCAGACCAAGCAGATTTTAAGTAGCTTTGGTTACGAATGCGGGCAATTTTTGTTTCCACATTAAACAGAGAATGGGCAACCTCACATGCAATCATATTGACTTCATCAGAACCTGTGACTGCAATGATTAGGTCCGCTTCCTCAACACCAGCTTGTTTTAAAATATCTGGGTGAGATGCAAACCCTAAAACAGGTTGCACATCTAACTTGTCGCTGATGCGCTTTAAAACGTCAGCATCTTGGTCTACAACCGTAATATCATTTTCATCAAAGGCCAGATAGCGGGCGATGCTATAACCCACCTGACCTGCCCCCAAAATCAGGACTTTCACGGCGTATTCCCCTTTTTCTTAGGCCGTTTGGGAATCATCAAATTCTTCCACGGTATTTTTTCCATCTACCCCCAAAGCCCTCAGCTTACGATGCAGTGCCGAACGTTCCATACCAACAAACCGTGCTGTTTGGGAAATATTTCCAGAAAATCGTTGAACCTGAGTTAGCAGATATTCACGTTCAAAGGCCTCACGCGCTTCACGCAGTGGCAACACAACAATGTCTGCAGTTTTCGTTTGCCAGCTTTTTGAAAAGGTATTTCCCTGAATAATTTCAGAAGGGATATGGTGGCTTTGAATAGGCTCACGGCTATCGGTTCCGCTCATAATCAAAACCCAATCAATAACGTTTTTTAATTGCTGGATATCTCCAGGCCAACTATAGGACTGCAACATGACAATGGCTTCTGTGGAAAACACACGCACAGGAACATTGTGGGCCGCTGCGGCTTGTTCCATAAAATGCTTGGCTAGCAAAGGCACATCTGTAATGCGTTCCCTTAAGGGAGGTAATTTAATATGGGAAACACTCAAACGGTAAAATAAATCCTCCCGAAAATCGCCAGACTGAATGGTTTTTTCCACATCATCTGACGTTCCCGCCGTAAAGCGAATATCCACATCTATTTTCTGCGTTCCCCCTAAACGACAAAAAGACTGTTCCTGGAGAATTTTTACAAGTTTGGCCTGGATAGGCAGGGGGATTTGAGTGATTTCGTCTATAAAAATCGTTCCTGTGTGAGCTTGCTCTAACAAGCCAATTTTTCGTGGTGTGTCATGAGATAGGCCAAAAATTTCCGTACCAAAGAGATGGGCCTCCAGCTGCTGGGGGTGAAAATTGGTGCAGTTGATAGAAAAAAAGGGACCCTGGGCCCGTTTGGAACGATTGTGAATTTCGCGGGCCACAGAAGCGCGATCAGCCCCCACGGGGCCACTAATGAAAACACGACCATTTGTTGTGGAAATTTTTTCAATACTATGGCGTATATGGTTAATGGCAGAAGACTCGCCCACAAGACCTGTGTCCAAGCGTGCTTTTACCCGAAGTTCGTCATTTTCACGTTTCAAACGGGCTGATTCAACAGCACGCTGAACGATCAGCAATAAACGGTCTGCCTGGAAAGGCTTTTCAATAAAATCATAAGCGCCCTTTTTTATGGCAGAAACAGCGGTTTCAATGGTGCCGTGTCCGCTCATCATAACAACGGGCACGTAAGGATGGTCACGCTTAATAATGTCAAGAATTTTTAGGCCGTCTCGCTCGCTATCGCCCAGCCAAACATCTAAAAGTACAAGGCTTGGCTGGCGCAGCTTAATCAACTCCAGGGCACTTAACCCATCTGCAGCTGTGCGCGCTGTGTAGCCCTCGTCCTCTAAAATACCTGAAACTAAATCGCGGATATCTGTTTCATCATCCACTACTAGAATGTCATGTGCCATATACTGTTTATCCTTCGTGTTTTTTGGACAGCCTTACAAAACTCATACGAACCATAGCGCCACCAAGGTCCAGACTATCTGCCAGTTCCATAGTCCCATTATGATCAGAAACAATTTTCGATACAATGGCTAATCCAAGTCCTGTGCCCTTTTCCCGCGTTGTGTAATAAGGTTCCAACAATTTTTCCCGCCCAATTTTAGGAAACCCTGGGCCGTTATCTTCAATGGTGATTTTTAAGCCATGATCTTCTTCTTTTAAACTTAATCGAATCATACCATTTTCTTTAGATGATTCAATGAGAACATTAATAGAATTTTGTAAAATGTTGGTTATGACTTGGGCCATCTGCTGGGGGTCGCACTCTAGCAACAAAGAATCGGGAACCCCTTCATAGATAAAAGTCACACGAGAATGGGCTTGTTTTTCCAAAAACAAGGTCTGATAAGCCAGTTCGTTGATTTTTACCCATTCTATTTTTGGGTCAGGCATACGAGCAAAGGAAGAAAATTCATTCACCAAATTCCCGATATGGCTAACTTGGCGAATAATAGTGTCAATACAGCGAAAAAAAGTTTCTGAGTCGTGCGTAATTTGACTTGAATATTTACGCTTTAACCGTTCAGCTGATAACTGAATGGGGGTTAGGGGGTTTTTAATTTCATGGGCAATTTTGCGGGCCACATCTGCCCAGGCAGCCTTGCGTTGGCTGGCCAAGAGGTCTTTTTGCTGCTGCTGCAAACGGTTGGTCATTTGGTTGAAAGACTGGGCCAAATTATCCAGTTCGTTATTCCAGGATTCTTCCTCAATTTTAATAGACAAGTCACCTTGGCTTACGGCTTCGGTTGCAGAAATAAACCGCACAATCATGCGCACCAAAATTTTGTACAAAATAAGGGCAACCCAAACCGACACTAACAGCAACAAAAAAGCCACCAGGAAAAAGAAAACAATAAAGGTAATTTGGGCCCCTGAATGCTGCTTCGATAACTGCAAATAATCCTGAATGGCCCCCTTTGTGCGAGAAATATGCAGCAAAACCTGGGGATCTATAAGCTTACCCACAAATAAGTACGTATTTGTTAAGGGGTCTATGCGTACCAGGGCCCGCACACGGTCGTCGTACTCACGCACGACAATTTCATCAGCCTTAACCCGTTCAAAGTCTGTAAAGGCAATTTTTTCAATTTCCAAAGCAAATGTTAGGTAAGACCGGGCCAAAACATTGTTATGACTATCGAATATCAAAACCTCCCCAAGGCCCCGTGCATCAGCTTCTCGGTTGAGGAATTCCTCACATTCCTTAGGGTTTTCTAAAAAGGTTGCCATCTGAGGTTTAAGCGCTGCCACCAAAGACTGGGCATCAATAATAATGGCCCGCTGGTGTTCTTTTAGGTAAGATTCTGCCACAACCCGTGCTTCATCTAGGGCATTGCGAATAGGGCGGCTAAACCAGTTTTCTATACCAAAAGGTGCGGCAAATAAGACTACGCAAATGGCGGGTGCCACAGCACTAAAAGAAAATAACCCCACAATATGAATGCGCAACCTAGCTCCTGCTAAGCCTTTCTTTTGCGGTGTCCATAATTCAGCCACACGCCTAGCAATAAGGGCTGACAAAACCAATAAAAGAGTTACGTCTAAATAAATAAATTTCAACAAAACATTGGTTTTGTCGCTTAAATTTTGTTCGTGGGTTAAGGCCCAGTAAGTGCCAGCCCCTGCAAAAAAAGCTGCCACGCTAACGGCTGCAGGCAACCAGCGCATAATATTACGGGAGCGTACAAAGGCAATAATAGAGGCAAAAATTGTTTGAACAGAAAATATGACACAACCAAATACATAGGGTCTGAAGATAGAAACATTATTAACCATCCTTCCTCATACTTTCTACGATTTTTTTTCCATTACCAGAAATTCTCGTTGGCTCTATTCTTGCTTAAAAAACAGGAAAAGGGTATAACCTCTATGTAAATAAAGTTCTAACTTGTGAATCTGGAAACATATATGACATCTAAATTTGTAATTGATGGCGAGGCCGTTCGGAAACTTGCAGAAATCCTGGTCGATACAGACCTTAGCGAAATTGAATACGAAGACAATGGAAGTCGTATTTACGTTTCTAGAAAACCAACAGCTGTCCATACACAAGTTACAGCCCCTGCTGCCGTGCCTGTGGCGACCGTGGCCCATGCTGCCCCTCAAGCTGCGGCTGCTACTTCTGTACAAAACTGGTCTACGCACCCAGGTGTTGTAAAATCCCCCATGGTGGGAACAGCTTATCTGGCCCCAGAACCAGGCGCGCCAGCATTTGTTAAAGTGGGCGATTCTGTAACCGCAGGGCAAACTCTTCTTATTGTGGAAGCCATGAAAGTGATGAATCAAATTAAGGCCCCCCAAAGTGGTCGGGTGATTCAGGTTTTGGCAACTGACGCCCGTCCTGTAGAATATGACGAACCCCTTATGGTTATTGAATAAAATTATTTTTTAATGGACCCTTATTTTTCTAAGGAACCCCTTTTATGACATTGTTTTCTAAGGTTCTTATTGCTAACCGAGGGGATATAGCCCTACGTGTTTTGCGTGCTTGCCAAGAATTAGACATTAAAACCGTCGTTGTGCATTCCACCGCTGACACTGAGTCTATGCCCGTAAAACTTGCAGATGAAAGTGTTTGTATTGGACCTCCCCCCTCACGGGACAGTTACTTAAAAATGCCAGCCATCATCAGTGCTGCTGACATTACAGGGGCTGATGCTATTCATCCAGGAGTTGGGTTTTTGTCTGAAAATGCTACCTTTGCAACTATGGTGGAAGAACATGGCATTACCTTTATTGGCCCAAAACCTGACCACATCACAATGATGGGGGACAAAATTACGGCCAAAAAAACCATGATTGAGCTTGGTATTCCAACAGTTCCAGGTTCTGAGGGCAGCATTGAAACAGAAGAACAAGCTTTAGATACAGCCCAAAAAATAGGCTTTCCCGTCTTGATTAAAGCAACAGCAGGTGGCGGTGGCAAGGGTATGAAAGTGGCGTATAATAGGGATGAGGTCGTAACAGCATTTCGTATGGCCCGTTCCGAAGCTAAGGCAAACTTTGGTAATGAAGATGTGTATATGGAACGTTACCTACGTCGCCCACGCCATATTGAAGTGCAAGTTATTGCCGACAGTTTTGGAAATGTGGCCCATTTAGGTGAACGGGATTGTTCCATCCAACGCCGTCACCAAAAATTGTGGGAAGAAGCGCCTTCACCAGGTCTAACCGCAGATTTGCGTGAACAGCTGGGCACATTAGTTACAAAAGCCATTGGCAAAATGGGGTACCGGGGCGTTGGAACCTTGGAGTTTTTATTTGAAGATGGGCAGTTCTTTTTCATGGAAATGAATACACGTATTCAAGTGGAGCACCCCATCACAGAAATGGTAACAGGTATTGATTTGGTGAAAGAACAAATTCGGGTGGCAGCAGGACTTCCCCTTTCCTTTAAGCAGGAGGAGATAGAGTTCCGCGGCCACGCCATTGAATGCCGCGTAAATGCGGAAGATTCAAAAACATTTATGCCGTCGCCTGGAAAAATTAAGGGCTATCACGCGCCTGGAGGTTTTGGCATTCGTGTGGACAGTCAGCTATACCAGGGGTATTCCATTCCCCCTCATTACGACAGCATGGTAGCAAAACTTGTCGCCTACGGGAAAGACCGCGAAGAGTGTCTAAGCCGCATGAACCGTGCCCTTAAAGAGTATGTAATAGATGGCATTTCAACAACCCTACCTTTGCACCAAAGGCTTATTAAAAACCAAAGTATGAAGGATGGTCATTACGACATTCATTGGCTTGAAAAGAATTTGGAGCTGCTGAATGAAGAAAATTAACAGGCCCATACTCAGCTATTCCTGGTATTGCACTTCGTTTTAGAGGAGGCCCAGGGCAGGAGAAAATACATTTTTCTATCTAAATAGCATTAGGGGTGAAAATTTGGGGAAAAGGTAAATAATGTCACGTCATCAGACACTGCCGCAAAATTTTTTCGCATTTGTATGGCACTTTTTAAAACCTTACAAACCTATGGTCATTCTTTTTTGCCTACTGTCCCTAGCTGCGGGGTTCTGGGGGCCTTTTAACGGCCTTTTAGTTAAAAATGTTCTTAATTTTCTTCCTCAAATTCATAAGGAAAATACTGGGCTTCTTATTTTTCCCATGGGTTTAATTGTGGCAAATTTCATAGTTTTTGACAATTTCACATGGCGTGGAATCAACTACATTCGGGGCAAATTTGTTCCTATAATTATTAATTCGATTATTCAGCAAACCATGAATTATACCTTGTCTAAATCTCATCAATTTTTTCAAGATAATTTATCTGGCAAACTATCGAAACAAATTACGAATTTAGCAGATGGTGTAGACAAAATTTTCACAAGCGTTGCGGCTAATTTTTTAAGGGGCGCCTCTCTTTTATTGACTGCATTCACCGCTGCTTATTTTGTAAATCCTGTATTTTTTCTTATTTTGTTTATTTGGTTTGTATTGTTTGCAGGCGTCAGTGTTTTAATGTCAAAACGGCTTGTATTGTTATCTGATGTGCAGGCTTCAGCTGAATCTACCGTTGTTGGCGAACTTGTGGACGCCTTGTCTAACCAAAATAACATACGGCTTTTTTCCAGAAAGGCCCATGAAACCCTAAGAATGGTTCCTTACTTTCAAAAACAAAAGGAAACCTACAGTGCCACTTATTTCTACGCACTTATTATGCATTCCATTCAAGGGGGTCTTATTGCCACTATGATGGCTTGCTCGTGCTACTTCCTTGTTTATTTTTACAATAAAAATTTAGTAACCCTGGGTGATTTTGCCTTAATTCTTGGCCTTTCTATAGAACTTGGGCACATGATGTGGTACACCATGTCGGAAATGGATGATTTTAACAAAGCAGTTGGTAAATGTAAGCAAAGCCTCATGTCATTAATGCTACCGCTAGAGATATTCGACAAACCAAACGCCACTGTGCTGCGTTGCACGCAGGGCAAAATCACCTTCAGTGCCGTTAAATTCCATTATAAAGGCACCGAACCACTTTTTCAGAATAAATCTATTGAAATTCAAGGGGGGCAAAAAGTTGGCCTTGTTGGCTATTCAGGTGGCGGGAAATCCACTTTCGTTAATTTGATCCTCAGGCTTTATGATGTAACAGATGGTGCTATTTTGATTGATGGTCAGGATATTAGGGATGTAACCCAAGACAGTTTACGGGAAAACATCGCCATGATTCCCCAGGATCCATCACTGTTTCACAGAAGTTTGATGGAAAACATTCGTTACGGCCGTACTAATGCAAATGATGAAGAAGTAATTGAAGCTGCTAAAAAAGCTCATGCTCATGAGTTTGTTTCTCAACTGCCACAAGGTTATGGCTCACTTGTTGGAGAACGAGGTGTTAAACTTTCTGGTGGCCAGCGTCAACGCATTGCCATAGCTCGTGCTATTTTGAAAAATGCACCCATTCTGATTCTTGATGAAGCCACAAGCCAGCTTGATTCCGTCACGGAAAGCTTGATACAAAAAAGTTTATGGGAGCTGATGCACGGTCACGACGAAGCCTCTGGCGAAGGCGGAAAAACCACAATCGTCATTGCCCACCGTTTATCGACCTTGCTGCATATGGATCGCATCCTGGTTTTTGATAAAGGCAAGATTGTGGAGGATGGCACCCACAGTGAGCTTCTTGCAAAAGCAGGGCTTTATAAACACTTATGGGATGCCCAAGTTGGTGGCTTTTTGGGAGATGATCAAAATCAATGAGTCAAAGTAAATTGATAGGGAAAACAAATGAATAAAACCATGATAACACGATCAGAATTAAAATTGGTCGGCATTACGGCCCGCACATCGAACGCACAAGAGATGAATCAAGAAACTGCCAAGATAGGTGCTACTATGCAAAGATTCTTTGGTTCTGGTATGCAGACACAAATTTTTGGACGAAAAAATCCCGGTACAGTTTTTGCCGTTTATACCAATTACGAAAGCGATGTAAATGGTGATTACACGTATTTTATTGGTGAAGAAGTCAATGATTTTGAAAATATACAAAAGGGCTTTGAAACACTTACCATACCTACACAAACTTATGCAAAATTCACGAATCAGCCAGGGCCAATGCCCACCGTGTGCATCGACATGTGGCAAAACATATGGAAAATGAACACAGCTGATTTAGGTGGAAAAAGGGCTTATATTGCAGACTTTGAAGTTTATGATGAACGAAGCCAAAATCCTGAGCAAGCTGTTCTTGATATTTATATTGGGATTAAAAAAAAGCCCGAGGTGTGGATTGGGGAAACAAATATAGACCCCCTTTTGAAAGCCTTTGAAAAATTTGAACGTTTTAGGGTGAATGATAAAACAGAGCAAGAACGGGCGGGTACAATTCAAGCATTTGAATACTGCTTCGAACTTTCTTGGAAAATCATGAAGAGAATACTAGAAGAAAAAGGAAAAATTGCGAACTCACCTAGAGAGGTTTTTAGGATGGCAGCACTTGAAGAGTTGATTAGTGACAGTGAAATTTGGTTTGATTTCTTAAAAAAGCGTAATCTCACTGTACATGCGTATAACCAAAATGAAGCCGATGAAGTTTTGTCTGTTTGCGAATGTTTTTCTAAAGAAATTAAGTATTTTTTCAAAAAAATAGGTTCATATGAATGACTTTGCACATAGAGGAACGTCACTTATCTATTCTAAATCAAATACTGAAAAAATATGATTATAGTTTTTTTGCATTTGGATCTAGAGTGCATGGAAAAAATAAAAAGTTTTCAGACTTGGATATGTTTTATTTAGAACACATTCCAAACAAAGACCTATTAATTTTAGAAGAGGATTTTGAAGAATCTGATCTGCCCTATAAGGTTGATATTATTGACTTTAACAAATGCGATTATGATTTTCGAAAAATTATATTGCAAAATTATTTGTGTATACAGAGTTCATCTAAACTAAAAACTGTAGAACAAAACCATCTGAATCATTTTGCGTATTTGCCGAAAAACCTTGGGTTTGATGTTTGTGAACTTGGTGGCGTTACTGTCGTTAACTGCGGCCTACAAACAAGCATGTTTAATATAACATACGGAGCACCAAGTGATTGCGACTTAGCTATTGATCAAATAAAGCAAGCATACAAAGGCGAGCCATTTGCATGGTGGATACCACCAAGCGAACATAACCCGCGCACGACAAAAGCTTTAGTCGAAAACGGCTTTATCATTGAAACAATCGAGCACGCTATGATTTGCCACCTGAACAATGTTGCTAGCTTTGCACAGAAAACAGATTTGATGATTAGGCAGGTAACCAAAAGCTCAATGCTTGAAGATTTTATTAGCATTTTGGAACCTTACGATCATCATGCGTCTGCTTTTTATGGGCGCATGAATGATGAATTATTGCAAGGAGATGAAAAACTTGTTGTTGGATATGCATATGGTAAACCGGTAAGCATAGGAATTTTATTTGTTTCTGGAGATAGCGCTGGGATTTTTAGTCTTGTGACAAGCAAAGATTTTCAAGGAAAAGGTTATGGCACTGATATGATGGTTTTTCTTATGAAGATTGCAAAAGATTATGGCTGCCATTCTGTAACTTTATCGGCTTCAAGTGACTCAGGGTATCGCATTTACGAACGTCTTGGTTTTTCTAAAGTAGGAGAATTTGAATGCTTTGAGTACAAAATACCCACCATAAACTTAAGAAAAAGGAATTAGGTAATTTATGACTTTCCCCTACAAAATAATCGATCTAACTCACGCGCTGGATAGCACTATCCCTACGTGGAACGGAGGCTGTGGGTTTAATCATGATGTGCATATAGATTATTCTGATTGCCAAGGCGAATATAAATTCCGTGTTATGAAAGTCAAAATGCACTCAGGAATTGGTACGCATATGGATGCGCCAAGCCACTGTATGCCGCAAGGGAAATTCATTCATGATTTTGATGTGAATGATTTGGTCATGCCGTGCGTGGTCATTGATGTATCGGATAAATGCCATGAACGCTATTCCTTAAGCGCCCAAGATGTGGCGGATTTTGAAAGCAAGTATGGCAAGATTGCAGCAGGCTCCTGTGTGATGGTTAAAACTGGGTGGGGTAAGTTTTGGCACACACCTTCCAAATACCATAACAACCATGTGTTCCCATCCGTATCCCTTGAGGCTGCAGAATTTTTGCTGCAGCGTGGTGTGAACGCCATTGGTGTTGATACACTTTCGCCTGATCGCCCTGAGGATGGTTTTAAAGTACACAAAACATTTTTGGGCGCGAATAAGATCATCATAGAAAACGTAGCGAATCTCCATAGTATGCCACCTACCAGAGGCTTATGTTTAGTCCTGCCCATCAAAATAAAAGATGGCACCGAAGCGCCAGTAAGGCTTGTTGGGCTGATTAAACAGGCGAATACTAGAGAGGGGTAGGTAGTTTTTAAAGAACCCACCCGCCAAAAGAACCACTGGCACCTAATTCTTCTTCTATGCGAATGAGGCGGTTATATTTTGCCACCCGGTCTGTGCGACAAAGGGACCCTGTTTTAATTTGCCCTGCATTTGTGGCAACGGCAATATCTGCAATAGTTGTGTCTTCCGTTTCGCCAGAACGGTGGGAAATAACGGTTTTATAACCGTTGCGCTGTGCTAAAGAAATGGTATCTAGGGTTTCTGTAAGCGTGCCAATTTGATTGGGTTTTATCAAAATGGCATTAGCCGTTTTTTCCGAAATTCCACGGTGCAGGCGCTGGGTATTGGTTACGAATAAATCGTCTCCTACCAACTGTACGGTGCTGCCTAAAGCTGCAGTTAGCTGGTTCCAGCCATCCCAATCCTCCTCAGCAAAGCCATCCTCAATAGAAATGAGGGGATATTTTTTTTCAAGCTCCTCATAAAAAGAAACCAATTGGTTAGATGTAAAGCTTTTTCCTTCAATTTTATATACATTCCCATGCAATAGTTCATTGGCTGCCACATCTAGGGCCAGGTGCATATCCTGCCCTGGTTTGTACCCTGCTGTTTCAATGGCTAATAAAATTGTATCTAGGGTTTCGTATGCGTCTTTCAACGCAGGGGCCAAGCCTCCTTCATCTCCCACATTGGTGTTATGACCTTTTGACTTTAAAATAGCCTTTAAGGCGTGGAAAACTTCAGCTCCCATGCGCACCGCTTCGGCAAACGTTGGGGCAGAAGATGGAATAATCATAAATTCCTGAATATCTACAGGGTTATCTGCGTGCGCCCCTCCGTTTAAGATATTCATCATAGGCATGGGCAAACAATGGGCGTTAACTCCGCCTATATATCGATACAGGGGAAGACAAAGGGAATGGGCTGCCGCCTTGGCCACGGCCAAGCTAACCCCCAGTGTGCCATTCGCACCCAAACGGCTTTTGTTTTCCGTACCGTCTAAATCTATTAACACCTGGTCAATTGTGCGTTGGTCTTCACCATCTAAGCCAACCAAGGCCTCAAATACTTCATCATTAATCAGGTCCACCACATGTTGAACGCCTTTGCCGCCATAGCGCTTTGGGTCTCCGTCCCGCTTTTCCAGGGCTTCAAAAGTTCCCGTAGAGGCCCCCGATGGTACGGCTGCACTGCCTACAGAACCACACTCAAGAACCACATCAACCTCAACCGTTGGATTGCCTCGTGAATCCAAAATCTCGCGGGCACGAATGTCTAAAATATCTGTCATGGGGGTCCTCACGTTTAAAAGTGCAAAAAATATAGGCCCATCTTACAAGTAGTTTGCAAAAAGTGGCAAATTTTTTATAACCACGTGGTTTGTTTTTTCGTTATAATTTCCTTTGACTATCTTTAAAAAGTGAATTTATACATGTTCTCAAAATTTTTAGACCCCAAGAACGACGTGGCTTTTAAGAAAATTTTTGGAAGCGAAAAACACAAGGACATATTGATTCATTTTTTGAATGACATGATCAGTTTTGATGAGGGCTTACCAATTCAAGATGTGACGTTCTTAAAAACAGTTCAAGACCCCGATATTGCGGCAAAAAAAACCAGCATAGTGGATGTTTTGTGTCGGGATGAAAAGGGGAATACCTATATTGTGGAAATGCAGGTAGCTCGTACTCGGGGCTTTGAAAAGCGGGCCCAGTATTATGCCGCCAAGGCCTATTGTTCCCAAATGAATGCGGGTGAAAGTTATACAGACCTAAAACAAGTGATTTTTTTGGCCATTACCAACTTTGTTATGTTTCCAGAAAAGGTAGCCTACACATCTGACCATGTGACGTTAGATCGTGAAACCCTGGAAAATGACCTGAAAGCCTTTTCCTTTACCTTTGTGGAACTGCCAAAATTTCAAAAAAATATTCACGAACTCAAAACTATTTCCGATAAGTGGTGCTATTTTTTCAAGCATGCCACAGAAACGTCAGAGGATGATGTGGACCACATCATTGGACAAGACGTGATTATGAAACAGGCCTACAAAGCCCTGAGTCGTTTTTCTTGGAATGAGGAGGAGCTTTTAAGCTACGAACAAGACATTAAGCATGAGAGAGATTATGTTTCTTCTATGGAGCAAAGGTTCGAAGAAGGGGTAAGCAAAGGAATAGAAAAGGGAGAACTAAAAGCTAGGGTGGAAATTGCCAAGGCTTTACTCAATTCAGGCATGACAAAAACTCAGGTCATTTCTATCACAGGTCTTAAGGCAGGGGAGTTTTAATGACAGATAAGGTTTTTATAGAACTAGAAAACACCTTTGGTGCCAGAAACTACAACCCCTTACCTGTTGTTTTGTCACAAGGCGCAGGAGTTTGGGTTTTTGATGTGAATGGCAAAAAATATTTGGATATGATGTCAGCTTATTCAGCTGTTAGTCATGGGCATTCTCACCCCAAACTTGTGGAGGCCTTGACCCAACAGGTTAAAAAACTAAGTATTTGTTCCCGGGCTTTTTACAACGACAAATTGGGACCATTTTTGGAAAAACTATGCACCCTTTTGGGCTATGAACGTGCCTTGATTATGAATTCAGGCGCTGAAGCCGTTGAAACAGCCATTAAGGCCGTGCGACGTCATGGGTATGAGGTAAAAGGCATTCCCGAAAACAAGGCTGAAATTATTGTGTGTGGAAATAATTTCCATGGTCGCACCACAGCAGTTATTAGCTTTTCCACAGAAAGTGCTTACCGCAAAAACTTTGGCCCTTTTATGCCTGGGTTTAAGATTGTGCCATTTGGAGACTTAGATGCCCTAAAAAACGCCATAACCCCCCATACCTGTGCTGTTATCACAGAGCCCATGCAAGGAGAGGCTGGTATTTTAATTCCCCCCAAAGGATGGTTGAAGGGGGTTGAAACCTTATGCAATAGCAACAAAATAGTGTTAATTTTAGATGAAATTCAAACAGGTTTGGGACGTACGGGAAAACTATTAGCCGCAGAACATGAAAATGTACGCCCCCATGGTGTCATTTTAGGGAAAGCCCTGGGTGGTGGTTTGCTGCCCGTATCAGCCCTTGTGGGGACAAAAGAACTTTTAGACGTCTTCACACCTGGCAGCCATGGCTCCACATTCGGTGGCAACCCCTTAGCTGCCGCTGTTGGGTTAAGGGCTTTGGAAGTTTTAGAGGAAGAAAACTTGGCAGAACAAAGTCATAAGTTGGGCCGTTATCTTCTAGAGGCAATTCAAAAAATTCAAGCGCCTTGCATACGGCAAGTACGTGGTGCTGGTCTGTGGGTTGGTATTGATATTGACCCAGCCCAGAAATCAGCCAGAAAAATCTGCGAAGAACTCATGAAGCGTGGAATTTTAACAAAAGAAACCCACGAAACGGTCATTCGCCTAGCCCCCCCTCTTGTAATTACACACAAGGAACTGGATTGGGCTATTCCCATTATTGAGGAAGTTCTGTCGCTGAATGGATGATTATGTCCTTCTCAGTAGTTCCCGCTATATTTGCCTCACAAAAACCAGGGGAGAATCTCTATTTTTCATAGAGTTTTCTGAATGAGTGTGATATTTTGAGCCATACTTAAAAATAATTTTTGTTTTTTAAATTTTTTTTTAAATCAAATTAATCATTTTTTAACCAATTTTTTGTAAAAATAATGATGTATCCCCTGGGCGGCCGGGGGCCGGAGGTGGGAGATATATCTCAAAAGGTTAACAAAAGGTTAATTTTTTTAGGTTCCTGCTCAAAAAATAAATAACGTAATTGTGCAAAGTAAAACTTAGCGGGAATCTCTGCGTTGTTTGCGCTATAATGGCACAAACGTTATTAATAGGGATTTTGGTCATACTCTTCATGATAAAAAAACATCATCTTCTGGCTTTTTTTGGCGCCTTTGCCGTGCTTGTGGCTGACCAGGTCACAAAGTATTTTGTGGTGGCCAAGCTTTCCTTTTGCCTGCCTTACGATCTGTCTTCTTTTTGTAATTTGGTTCTTGTTTATAACAAGGGGGTCAGTTTTGGTTTTTTTCAAAATAATCATGTTTTTGGAAAATTCTCCCTCATTCTTGTGGCATTAGTATTAATTTCTTGGCTTGTGTGGGCCCTGTTAAAAAGCCAAAACCCCTTAGAAGCCTTTAGTTATGGTTTAATTATTGGCGGAGCCTTTGGAAATGTGCTAGACCGTTTCATATATGGTGCTGTGGTGGATTTTTTGGATTTTCACCTATTTCATTATCATTGGCCAGCGTTTAATATGGCAGACAGTGCCATTGTGCTGGGGGTTGCCTTTGTTTTACTGCAGCAATTTATAGATTTTAAAAAGAAAAAAGGATAAATGATGGATAGAAAAACCACATTGTTTTTAACAAGCTGTTTGGTGGCCCTGGGGGGGTGTGATGTACGTCATACATTGGGGTTAGACCATTATCAACCTGACGAATTTAATATGTCAGATAAGCCCCCCTTAAGTATGCCAAAAGACTACAAGCTACGCCCCCCTGTGGATGCTGCCAAAGAATCTTCTGAAACCAAAGGGTCATCACAAGCTGCCCAAAAGGTTTTAGGGGTGGAGGCAAAAAATAGTGCTACCACAAATGGAGAGAAAGATTTGCTTACTAAAGCTTCTCAAGGTCAAGCAGCAGACCCACATATTCGGGAAACTGTTAATAAGGACGCTGCTGTAGATACCACTTTGTCAGGAAAATTGACAGAAAAAGTGGCTTCCTGGAAGGAAGAGTTTAAGCAAAACGTAAATTCCATTAATACGGATGAAAAGAGCTAGCCAAGATTTATGAAAAAAAAGTTCTTTCTTGTTATTTTGGTTCTTTTTCTTCTGGCAGGTTCGGTTTTTCTTTATAAGAAGTACGCCTGCCCATTCTATTGTTTCAGAAAGGATACCCCTCTTGTGACCACATCTGTCCATATTGTTGAACTACCTAATGCCTATGGGGATACCATCTGGCTTGCCCCTTGCCACATTCCCGTGGTGAGCGTTCAAATAACTTTCCGTCACACAGCCCAGATTTTTCACCAGGAAAAAAGCCCTGGCTTGGGGATGCTATTAACATCTCTGCTGGACGAGGGTGCAGGACCTTACACAGGGCAAGAATTAAAACGCAAGCTGGTTGATAAAAAAATAACTTTGCGCATAAGTGCTGAAGGCGATCATGTAACCGTTTTTTTCAAAACCCTAGCTGAAAATGCGGCAGAAGCCTTCCAATTGCTTAAGCTTATGCTCACCCAACCTCGCTTTGACGACGCAGACATAACCCGCATAAAACAGCAACTGGTGGCCAGACTTAGCCAATCGCTCCATCAACCATCAGTTGTGGCTACAGAAGTTTTTAAAGGGAAGGTATTTCCCAAAGAACACCCCTACGGTGCTAGTATGCAGGAAAGAATCCAAAATATTCCAACCATTACGCGTGATGTTCTGAACAAAGTGACACAAAGTGTTTTTACCCAGAATAGGGCCCAGGTTGTGGTTGCTGGAAAAATAGATGAAAAAGAAATAACCACCTTGGTTGAGGATCTTTTGGGGCATCTTCCGAAGGGCCAAGAAATTACGTATTCTTCTCCTTCCTCCCTTCAAAAGGTAAGGGAAACAGTTCATGTTTCCATGCCCTTTCCCCAAACCAATATAGTTTTTTCATTTCCTGCCTTAGATCGAAAAGACCCAGATTTTTATGCCTTTTACTTTGCCCATCATGTGCTTGCAGGTGGCCCCCAATCACGTTTGTGGGAAGCTGTACGGGAAAAACGGGGTCTGGCGTATGGTATTTCTTCCAATTTCTTTGAAGGAAAGCTTCTGGAGCCTTTTTGCCTAGGTCTTACGGCTACGAAAACCGAGTCTGTGGAGGAGGTTATTAAAATTATTCGTGAAGAGATGGAGCGGTTTGTAACCTCTGGCATAACACAAGAAGAACTTACATTCTTCAAAAGGCTTATTACAGGTGGGTATGCTTTGAAGTTTTCTTCAACATCTGATTTGGTCCATGTTCTTAGCAGCTACCGGTTAGATTCTTTGCCCTTAGATTATGTTCAAAAACGTAACAGTTATTTCGAAAAATTAACGGTGGAAGACGTTAATAAAGTTATCCAACGGGTGTTTTTAGCTGACGCAATAACCTTTGTAACGGTTGGTAAATAATGGGTCTTCTTGCGTATGTCTTTTTAATTCTAACCTTTTTTTTAAGTGGGGGCTGTATGGCCAAAGCATTAAACGCACAAACAAAAAATTTGCCAAACGGTCTTCAAATTGTTGTTGTTACAAACACCTTAGCCCCTGTGGTTAGTGTGGGTGTTTTGTACAAAAATGGGTGTGCGGATGACCCTGCTCTTTCTGTTGGGTTATCGCATTTTTTGGAACACATGATGTTTAAGGGCACAAAGCAAGTTCAAAGTTTTGACCGCTTTGTTATGGAGCGGGGAGGGCGATATAACGCCTACACCACCTATGATTTTACGTATTACCATACCACCATTTCTAAAGAATATTTAGAATCCATGATTCAAATGGAAGCAGACCGCATGGTTAACCTTACATTTACAGAAGCAGATGTGATTTCAGAACGAGATGTGGTACAAGAAGAACGCCGCATGCGCATGGATAACCATCCCTTTGGTACAGCCATGGAATCTATGCTGCGCTCCAACTATTGGCACCACCCGTACGCTGTGCCACCTATTGGTTATCCACATCACATTAGTTCTTATAACTATCACACTGTACGTCACCATTATGAAACGTACTACGGGCCAAATAATGCTATTTTGGTTGTAACGGGGGATGCAACTTTGGAAGATGTGGGGCCTTTGGCTGAAAAATACTTTGGTTCTTTGGCGCCTAAGCCTATACCTACACGGGTTCGACCTGTAGAGCCTAATCATGAGGGTGTAACCGTACATATTGAACAGAAAAATAAGCGAAATTCCCTGGTGGTTCTTGGGTGGTTTTATGATGCCCCCAGCCATCGTTCTGGGGAAACAAAACATTTCTTTCCCCTTATTGTTTTGTCACATATTTTAGGTGGCAACGACACAACCCAGTTCTATAAACATTTTGTGGAAGACAAAAAGTTAGCCCTGTCTATTCAATCCTCTTACGACGGAGACAGTGTGTACGACTGTGCACGTTTTAGCATTTGGGCTAATTTATCACCATCAAATGACGTTAATGCCCTGCGAGATGAGTTAAAGCAGTACCTTGAAAAAATGAAATTAGGCATAAGCGTAGAAGATGTCATTCAAGCAAAAAACGACCTAATGGCCAATTTCGTTTTTGCAAAGGATGGCTGCCTCAATACCTTGCAAGAGCTTGATAAATTGGGGGTTGGATTTACGTTAGATGATATTGAAAACTGGGACGAAAAAATTCAGGCTGTCACCAAAGAACAGGTGGATGAGGCGTTCCAATTTGTATTTCAGGCGCCCCCCATAACCACTATAGCCTTATATCCTGACTAAGGTACCCTTGCAAAGCTTAGTCCCAAAAATTGTCGTACCATTCCTTTTTGGATTTTTGATAGTCGGCATAGCTGCCAACAAAGCGTTCCTCACTTTCCTTTAGGGGAGTTGTGTAGCAGGCCGTTTCTCCAAGTGTTTTATAGCAGTACAGGGGAGGGGGCGCTTCTTTGGTTGGGGCGTCGGCCCATCCAGCTGTTGTTATTTTTTGTGAATTTGGTCGACCAATAGCAAACGGGTTGCACGCGCTCAGCAACAACATGCAAGAAAGGGCCATATAGGGTTTTAGCGTATACTTATTCGTCATTGGTGTCGTTATCACGATCTGAATAGTCTTTTTTGTCGTTTTTTGTGGCAGCCTCTGATGCTTCAAGTTCTATAAACATGCCGTATTGCGTGATTTTTTGATCTGGTGTTCCTTTGCGAATGGCTTCTAGCTTGTCACAGGGTAAAAAAACCTGCAATTTAATGCCGTTCTTTCTTCCGTACTGTTCTTGTAAGCGATACAAAATGCGTGATTCATTTTGGTTTTTTGAATCAAGATAACAGTAACCAGGGGGCAACTGCGGTAAAACCCCTTTTATCAGGCTGGGTGTTTTTGTTGAAATAAGGTCCGTTACATAAGAACAAGAACTTAAAAAAAGGGGAAATAGAAAAATCAAACCTGTTTTTTTCATGATAAAACCTCCACCTACTACTATGGGGAGGAAATAGTTGATTTTTAGTTAATTTTTATTCATTAAAATAATGGCGTGTATCCTTCAGGTAGCATAGCCCAGAATGAAGGGTTAAAATGGCAGCAAGCCACATGAAAACCTCTCCCAAAATTAGAACGGGGCTGCCAAAGGCAGGGGTGTCACCCAGCAAAAGCAGGCTAATGGCCAGCATTTGAATGGCTGTTTTAAATTTTGACACACGGGTAACAGGCACGGTTATGTGTAAATCACTTAAGTATTCCCTAAGGCCTGATACCAAAATTTCACGGCACAAAATGACCATGGTAGGCAACATAGTAACATGACTAATGCGACCAAATCCTGCCAGCAGCAGAAGGGTAGATGCCACTAAAAGCTTATCTGCCACAGGGTCCAGGAACTGCCCCATTTTTGTGGTTTGTGACCAGGCGCGGGCAAAATAACCATCTAAATAGTCTGTTAAGCAGGCCGCCACAAATACAATAACCGCCACCCAACGACCTGCAGCCGTATGAATATAAAAAGACGCCATAACGACAGGAATCATGGCAATACGCATGAACGTTAGAAAATTAGGCAAGGTTGCAAACATAACGATGCACCACAATGTGTTTTCATGCACTTTAGCGAAAACACGTGCCTTTGTTAAGTCTATTTAATGTGGTCCCAGCTTTAATCTTGACGAAATGGCATGGGGCTGGTATAAGTTACGTGTTATTGAGAAATTTGGAGAAAAAAAATGGCGCGTCGTTGTGCAATTACGGGTAAAGGGGTTTTAAGTGGCAATAACGTGAGTCATGCCAACAACAAGACCCGTCGTCGCTTTTTGCCAAACTTGCAAGAAACATCCTTGATGAGTGAGGCTTTAGGCAGAATGGTTCGTTTGCGTCTCACTACAAACGGTATTCGCACCATTGAATTTCATGGTGGGTTGGATGCGTTTCTTGTGCAGGCTTCTGCCACAAAGTTGGGTCCCAAGGCTGCTGCTTTGAAAAAGTTGGTAATGCAGAAAATTTCCGAAAAAGTGGTGGCGTAGTTTTTCTACCCTTTTTGTTTTTTTTTAGGGCGTAAGGATTTTTTTCTTACGCCTTTTTTCTGTAAAAACCATACATGACATGCGTGCGGGGTATCAGTGGACCATCTTGTCTTTCAACTCATTAATTATCTTCAGCTTAGTGGTGCTGAGCTTGTTTCAGTTCTAACTCTTTTGTTCTGTTTTGTTGCTATTTTCTTGTCCTATAAAATTTGGGGTCTTCATGGTTTGTACGTATATAATGCGGTTGCTTTCATTGTTGGCAATATTCAGGTTTTAAAGTTAGTGACCTATTCCTTTTCCCCTGAACCAGCTGCCATGGGAACGGTTGTGTTCTGCACAACTTTTTTGGTAAGCGATATTATTACTGAACATTTTGGCCCTAAAGCGGCGAGACAGGGATTGTGGCTTTCTTTTTTTGGCCAAGTCCTTGTTTCTATTCTTATGATTCTTGCTTTGGGTCATGCACCTGTTGAGGGCCAAGGAGGCGTTCCCGTTTCATTTGGTAAGGACAGTCACCAGGCAATGATGCAGCTGTTTGCTCCGTCACCTCGTATGCTTTTGGCAAGCATAACAGCCTATATGGTCAGTCAATTGTTTGATATCTGGTTATTTCAAAAAATTCGTACTTGGTGTTCTAATAGATGGGTTTGGTTGCGGCAAAATGTTTCTGTTGCCCTATCGGGCCTTTTGGATAATTTTCTTTTTAGTTGGCTGGCGTGGATTGTTTTGGCCCCCATTCCCTTAACTTATGAAACGGTGTTTTTTACATTTATAGCCTGGACTTACCTGATTCGCCTTGTTGTTTCGGTCTTAGGCACGCCTGTCCTTTATTTAACTTACAAGATATAGCGAGAGGACTCGCTGAATATTTTTCAAAAGTTGACAAGCCATTTACCACATGTTAACTATTTTTTTGTTAAATAAAAATAATAAAAAATTATGTAGTTGATTTCAATGTTTGTATTTTTAAAATACACAGCCCTACTGGCCGCATTCAAGCTATTTTTGGGCGTAACCTCAACCTTTGCAGAAATCACAGAACAAGACATGCAACTTGAATTTGATGTACATAGGGGTGAAATTGAGCTTAAACAAAGGGAAACTCCCATGCATAGGGCTTATGCCTTTGCAGACGTTTTAATGGAAAAGGCATACAATACCGCAACTACAGAAGAATTGCGGGGTAAATACGTGAACATGGCAAACCTTGCCCTTATGGGTTACGGGTTTGGTGGCATCAGTAAAGAACGCCGCGCTAACTCTCATGAGGTTGAAGCTGCTCAGCGTGCAGCAAAATCCATTGGTTTTATGACCAAACGCCCCAATGGCATAGAACCCACCCTATCTGATGGTGAGGAAATTCAGCGCCACTGGTACACGCTCAACAGTTTTATGAATGAGGGGATACAAGAACGTGGCCTTTTGAACCCCGCTTTAAGCCTAGGACTATGGACATGGTATGTTCCCAAAACTGTTTTTCGACCATCCATGTATTACCGGGGGGAAGGAAACGTATGTGGCGAACCTGGATCTTTTAGAACCCTTGACAATCCATTGAGACAGGTTCTTATTTGGCCGTACTATTTTTCTTTAAAAGATATTATCAAAAAATACGGGCTTAATTTCGAAAATGCAAGATTGGTTACTTATGGTATCGTTTTGGATAAAAACCATTTAGGCACCTTTGATGATATCAAAAATTATCATAATCTTAGCGGTGCCTCAACTATCCATGTTGTTAATAAAGAAAGCGGTGTTGTTAGAGAAAATCCTGACCCCCTACAAGACGGGGAGGAAATTTTTGACGATAATTTAATATTACGACGTATTCCGGAAAAAGACCGCGCGTGGCTTTTGGGTGAAGTGGGTAGTATTATTAATAAAAATTTTAAACAACCCATTAGAGATGATTATAAACATGAATATTATTATTATAATTCTGTTAAAAAATTAAAGTATTTAAAATCACAAATTCTCTATTTGTGTACTTTTTATTCAAGGGCGGAGCAAGAAATATTCTTAAGGATGCTGAAAGACTATTTTGGTGTTGGCCACGGCCAAATTCAACCAGACAAAATGGATGACCTCATATTCTCCTCACGCCATTTGAGCTTGCCTGAGAAAGAGGCTTTTTTCGAGTTATGTGCAAAGCCAGAAGTCGGAGGTCTTAAAGCGTTTGACTTGATAATGCTTTCTAATATTTTTTGTAAAAATACAGAAGAAGTGTCTTTGGGGCTTATAAATTTTTTAAACGACAATGGTTTGTTTAATGAAGAAAAAAGACAAGATCTTCGTAATATTTTAGACATAATAAAAGATCATCTTCCAAATGGAGCACCAAATGGAGCACCTGGAGCAATATCAGCTGATGTGTTTTTCGAAAGACTTCAGTACGTAATGAGGCAGATACCAGCAGGCATTCTCCTCCACCAGAAGCGGATTATTCGGGAGCTTATGCCCCAAATTAATGTAGCCCAAGATGTAGACTGGGAAGCTATAGTTCGAGAGCATGTAAGGGCCGCAAGAGACCGTATCCGTCAGGAAGAAGAAGCAAGGCAAAGAAGGCTTGCCCAAGAGCGAGCGGAACAAGAACGAGCTTTGGCTTGGATTAGGCATCGGCATGTGGATAGGAGAGAGCCAATCCCCGAAGCTGGTATAAACGTTCATGCGGGAGACCGCGATGCACGCACCTTATTAGCCGTTCGAAATTTACTGACTATCCAGAGGGGCCTACAGGAGAGAGATATCGAAGCCAACCTGACAGAGTTGGAAGGTTTCATAAACACCTTACAAGAGGGTGACATACAAATGAAAGCAAGGGTTGCTTTGGGTGGTGGCGCTGAAACGGGGGCTTGGGGCCACATCAATGGTACTGCAACCTTAGGTGGAATACGGCTTAAAGATATTTACGCCCATTTCTGGCATTTCTGTAAAACCTATCAAACAGAGGGTGGATATGAAAACCCAAATGATATAGAAGCAAACCCAAATGAAGCCATGAAAATAGCCCTTATAAAATCTATGGCAGATGGTGTGGGTGTGTGTCCCCAAGGAAAGGCGCAAAGGTCAGCCATTGCCATTCTTCAGGGGCGTTTACAAGGCGTGAATATAGATGGCCTTGATATTATTGACGATGCAGAACGCACACGTATGGCATTTGAAACCTTACCGATGGAGTTTACTCAGCTGATGCAAGAATGTCAGAATCGTGACTTTTTCACAGCCCAAGAACAGTATAGACAGCGTATTAATGAGTATATTGAGGGGAAAAGGGATGTCATAAGGGTTGACGCCGAATTTGAAAGGTACAGAACCGCCATGCTTGAACAGCTGGAGGCGTATATGGACAATTCAGGCATACCAACTTATGCTGGAAGAGATAAATTCTTGCAAGAGTTTATGGATGAAGCAGCGGCAGGGATGGAGGGGCAAGCTCTGGAGTCTGTTAGAGCATTCGCAAATGACTTAGACGATATGGACAATAAAAAGGAAACCGTTGTAACCTATTTGGGGCTTGATGGACAAGCTCAGATGATTTTAGACCGTATTTTGAGGCTTAAGGCTGAAAGGGGCATGGGTGCTGATGCTGGTGCAGGTGCAGCAGCTGGAGCAGGAGCGGGGGCAGGAGCAACAGCAGCTGCTGGCACTCCTCCACTCTCTGCCCGAGAACGACTTCGCGCGATGCGGCGAGGAACGACGCCACAGTAGGAAAAAAAAGGGGGGGCAATAGGGCCCCCCAAAAAAAACTATAGGTCTCTTGCCATAGCCTGAGTCTGCCAGGAATTTAAAGATCAGAGAAATTTTCCACCATTTCATCGGATAGGTTAACAGCTTCGTCTAACTGGTCTTGAAGGGTTTTTGAAAAGGCTTCAATGCTGGTGTCTGATGTGGGGAAAGGAATGGGGTCTGCAATGTAGAAAACGCCCTTGGAAAAGGGCAAAGGGAAATAGAAAGAATCCCATGTGTTGAGGATTTTCCTGCGGGAAATGGCATAGCTGCCGCATATAACGTCAGCTTTTGTTAATTTGGAAATTAAGGCCACTCCGTCATTTTTAAGCTGACGGGCAGGACCCCGTGGCCCATCAGGTGTAATGCCAATGACAGCCCCTTCCTTTACCCAATGAATCAGGGACCGGGCGGCTTCTGTTCCCCCTCGGGTAGAGGACCCCGACACAGTTCCAATATTAAATAGTTTTAAAACTCTGCCAATTAATTGGCCATCGCGGTGTCCTGACAATAACATGCAAAAAGGCCGTTTCCATTGCCACAAGCAGGGCAGCATGGCCAACCGGCTGTGCCAAAAACATGCAATAAAGGGGCGGTTTTCCTTATTGTAATCCTCAAGAATATGAAGGCCTTCGTAGTGCCATTGGGTTGTGTGAAATACAAAACGAATGTACAAGGCCCCCAGGTATGCAAGGCAAACCTGAGTTCTTGGATGTTTTAAAAAAGCCTTGAGTATTTTTTTCATTCTAAATCTGAAAAAGTAATGTCTGATGGTGATACACGACCATCTCCACTTCTACACCATGAGAACAGTGCTGCACAGAGGGTACGTGCTTTTTTCCAAAATGTGACAGGTTTTTTGTCTGTCTGAGAAGGGGCAACAGCAGTATCTACGGTGGCTGAGGACCCTATAGTTCTAAGATAGGAGCTGATTTTTTCTTCATTTACGGTGGCTGAGGACCCTGCAGTGCTAAGAGGGAGTGGCTGTTTTTCTCCGATCATGTGGTCACAAGCATGGTTTTCTCTACTGTTACGCCTACTGATGCTTTCTACAACCATATGTTCATTCATACCTTTGATAAACCGGAAGAAGGGAGCAAGAGGATTTGCAGCAGAGGTTAACTTGCCTGTAACGGCGTTTATTACTCCTGTGTTCACAGTGAAGTTTTCTTCTGCAACATTTGATGTGGCCATATGGATGTATCGATTAAAGTCACGGTTTCGGAGCAGTTCTGCAAAAACCTTTCCATTTGGAATCCCCATATCACAATCAGTTATAACGGCATGGGGCTTAATGGGAGCATCATCATACGCACGTAGGGCAGTAGTGCCACCTTCAAAAAGGTGAATTTCAAGAAAGGGAAGGTCTTCAATTCTTAGTCCATAATTTCCGATAGTTCTTAAAACTCGATACTTTCCACCTATTCCTAATTCCTCATTGTATTTTTCTACAACCGCTTCGAAACTGTCTCTGATGTCTCTCTCATCATCTACGAAATAAACAAGGCAGGTTGGTCTTGTGTTTTCTTCCCCCTCCTTTCTTTCATCTGCAGCGTATGATAAAGAAACATGGAAAAACAAAAGAAAATAAAAAAATAGATTAAGCATTTTAAAAAACCTTTTTAGTATTTTTATGTAAACAAAGGTTTATTTTTAGCAACATTATTTTTCCTTGTCTATTTTTTTGTATGCCTACTTTTATGGTAATACGTTTTTCACGTTGAATCCAAACTTAAATTTGTTCTAATCGGTCTAGCATTTGCTTAATTGTTTCAATGGCTTTTAGGTTGCCCACAAAACGCTTTTGATCTTCAATCATTTTTACATAAACGGCAGTTGAGCTGGCTGTGGACCCTTCATAAGCTGCTGGCACTAAGGACCCCACGTTTCCTTCCTTTGGGAAGAAAAGTTCATATTCCCCTGATTCCATGGATGGTTGAAACACACTGGGGCGTACTTCCCGTAGGGCATTAATGTTATTAAATGTGGCCAGTGGTACGCGACATACGGGAACCTGCGTATTATTGTCATAATGGGCAACGCCATAGCCATCAGAGTCAAATTCAAAGTTTACAAAACTGCCAGGGGCCGATCCATCCCGTAAAACTTTTTTGTGTACATATTCATCGCCAGCGCTGACCACACCGCCATTGCTTCCCTTGGCTCCAAGGTCCATGGCAATGACGGAGTTTGCAGCTGGGTCGCCCCATTGAATTGTCAAATTAGGCGCTGTTTCTGTGCCAAGGGTTCCATAGGTGACTGGGTTACCGCTGGCGTCATATTCAACGCGAAGGCCTGTGCTATAATCGGCTCCAACAGTTGCAAGGCCTTTGGGGTCATCAATTGTTAAGCTCCACGCTTGGGTTGCACCTGCTGCAAAAGGACCCGTTGGTGCCAATTTTTCCCATGTGAAGCTCAGGTTTCTTAGGTTCCCTAAGGAATCAAATACGGTTACGGATTCAATTTTTTTATAGCCTGTGCTTTCTGACGATGGCAGCTGAAGTGACATCTTCATAGACTGGGTGGCTTTTGGGTCGGCGGCATAGCTGTCTAACTTAATGGGCGTTAAGTTTTCTAAGGTGGTCACATCAGGGTTTACAGGAGTTCCGTCAGGTTTGACGGGGAACGCCAGTAGGTATTCTCCCTTACCGTTCACTAAATAAAGTTCTCGGTTAGTATCAAAGGTGCCATCCCGTGTAAAGCCCACATTTTTATTGGTTAGGCTATTTTTTACAGGAATGTATCCTGTGCCATTAATGCTGAAATTTGTGGCCACCCTAGAGTCAATGGGAAGACCAACTTGCTTTAGGTGGCGCAGGGTTGTGTGTTCTACACCACTAATTTGATTTTGAACAGAAAAGGATGTTAGAAATGTTTCAAATTCACGGCCAGCCACAGCGCCTGCAGCTGCTAGGTTTTTGGAGTGAGAGGCAAAGCGTTCCGCATATGCGTTGGCTCCCAAAATGGACATGGAAAAATCTAATCCGCGGCTGTTGTTGAATCCCATAACACTGTCTCCTTAAATGCCCATGTCTGTGTTTGTTGCTTGTTCAACAGTTTTGTGAATTTTCTTTTGCATACTTTTATATTTCTGATGAAAGCGCTCCACCGAATCAATACGTACATCGCCTGCCATGAAGTAGGCCTTATCGTCATGTTTATCAAATAAAATGGATGTGATGGGTGATGTAATGCCAAGCTTGGATGTACTGCGGTTTCCATGTTCGTCTAGGGCCCACAACTCAGCATTATAAATTCCGGGGCTTACTGTATCTCCGTCCTTATTTGTGCCGTCCCAAATAATTTTTTTCCGTCCAAAGGTTGGGTCACATTCAAGGGTTTGAATAATAGATTCGCCATCCGTAATAATAAGAGCTGCTTTGGTTACGCCCCCTGGAAGGGTTGCAAAAAATTCCTGTGGGTTACCTTCAAAACTAAACACATTGCCTTCGTATTCAGCTACACGGCCCTGCAGTCGTGCCATCTCCAGGCTGTGAAGTTGGCGGCTGAGGTCGTTACTGTCTTCCATTAGCATGTTGGTTTTTACCTGTTGAACGGCTTGCATCATGCCCATAAGGGTACGCACCATTTCGTCCGTATCTGTTTCGTTGCCAGGAATTTGATTTTGCAGTTGGGTTAGAAATAGTTTAGTCGTAAACTCTATTTGCTGCTTAATGTCATTAATCATGAAGTCGCCCATAACAGAGGAATTCATAACTTCATTCATAGCTGCACCTGCTTTTCCTCCTTTTTCACCAAGCTCCATAAATCCACTTTTTACAGACTGTGTTGTAGTGGCATGTTTATAACCAGTTGGAAGGGGGCTTTGGGTATAGGGTGTTTGTGGTGTTGATACTTTTGGCATTGCTTAAATCTCCTGCAGTCCATAAATACGAATGGTTTGATTGGTTGTTTCAAGGCCATAGTCCTTAAAAATAGCCTCAATTTCTTTCTTGTATTGGCTAAGCGTTTGCGCTGCTTCTAATGATTCTGTTTGAAAATTGGCATCAAGAACTTTGTTATCCTTTATTTTTATGCCCACATCCAAACGTCCTAGGGACTGATGATTTAGATGCACAGAAAAATGAGATGTGCTTTTATAAAGCTGCCCGAGTTGGCCCTTGAAGTCTGCCAAAATTTGCTGAATAATTTGGGTTTGGCGAATTTTTTCCTCAGCTGTTGATGTGGTGGAATTGGTAGGCTTAAAGTCGCCATTTTGGGTGTCAAATCCTCCCGCTCCTTGTTGGAATGAGGCTGTTTGTTCCTCTTCCTTTTTAACACTAAGGCCTATGGCTTGGGTATTCGGTGTTTGGGTTTTTTCCTTGGGTGTTTCTAAAATTTCCGTAGCATCTAAAAATTGCAAAGGTACAGGGAACAGCAAGGGGGTAGGTTGTGGAAGAGCCCCACTTTCCATGTGTGCGGCCCCTTGAATGGGGGGCCTATTGTTTGGGTTTGTGTTTTCTTGTGGGGCAGGTCTTGTTTGACCTTTTTGCATGGTAATATTTTGCAAAGTAGGGGATTGTGGATCGTGAGATTCAAAGGGGACATCTACATCCACATCGTCATCTTCATGCAATAGGGAATGGTCAAAAGGGGAGGGCGTTTTTTCTAAGGGGTTTTGTGTGTTTTCTTCTACCACTTTTTTAGGCAGATGTGACTTTAGTGTATGTGGCTGAAGGGGCCGTGTGTCTTTTGTTTCTAATTCTAAAAATTTTGAAAATATATTTACATCTAATAAAGAACTTGTGGAACAATCTTCTTGCCCGTTTTCTTTTGAGGACCGTTCTTTGTGAAAGGCCCATAAACAAGGTGGTTGAATTGCAGACATAATTATAGATGTTTAAATGGGTTTCTTACCCCCCATCTATGCAAGGCCCATGCCAAGTTTGCGAATGAATAGCGGGGGTAGTTTGGAAAAGTGTTTTTTTCTGTGTTGACATTAAAACCAGTCCTGGAAATAGCTATTCTAAAAAAATCTAATTATGAAATAGCCTCTATCGTGCTATAAATTAAGAAGTGTTCTTTATTTCTCAAGAAGGGGAGATGATATGTCAAAATCAAAAACTGAAAAAACAGCCTATCCTGTCCTGCCATTGCGCGATATTGTGGTTTTTCCCCATATGATTGTCCCTTTGTTCGTAGGACGAGACATGTCAGTGCGGGCTTTGTCACAAGTTATGGGGTCAAAAACCAAAGAAATATTTCTTGTGACGCAAAAAGAACCTACCGAAGACACACCCTACCCTGAAGATTTGTATACAGTTGGAACTGTTGGTACGGTTCTTCAAATGCTAAAGCTTCCTGATGGCACGGTTAAGGCCTTAGTTGAGGGGTTGCACAGAGGGCGTGTAGAAAAATATGAATATGAGGAAGACTTTTTGGCAGCCCATATCACTGAGATTTCAGATGAGGGTGTTGATGAAAAAACAACCCTAGAGGCTCTATGTCGCACAGTGATTGACCAGTTTGAGCAGCACATTAAGCTCAACCGAAAAATTCCACCAGATGTTTTGGTTTCCATTAACCAAATAGATTCTGCCTCTAAGCTGGCGGATACGGTTTCATCTTACTTTACCTTAAAAATTTCCGAAAAACAGGATTTGCTTCAGACTGTCAGCGTTAAGTACCGTTTGGAAAAGATACTGGCTTATATTCAAGATGAAAATAATGTTCTTAAGGTGGAAAAACGCATTCGTAACCGTGTTAAGGGGCAGATGGAAAAAACCCAACGGGAATACTATCTGAACGAACAGCTAAAGGCCATTCATAAGGAATTGGGCGAAACAGAGGAAGGAAAAGACGAGCTTAGCGAGCTTGAGGAAAAGCTTAAAAAACTCAAGCTTCCAAAAGATGTGGAGGTGAAAGCTCAGGCTGAGTTTCGCAAACTGCGAACCATGAATGCGTCTTCTGCCGAATCAACAGTTGTGCGCAATTATTTAGACTGGATTGTGAACATCCCCTGGAATAAAACCACAAAAATTAAGGGTGACCTGGCTGCTGCTGAGCAGATTTTGGACCGTGACCATTTTGGTTTGGAAAAGGTTAAGGAACGTATTTTGGAGTATTTGGCCGTTCAGGCTCGTGTGGGTAAAGTACGTGGGCAGATTTTGTGCCTTGTGGGCCCTCCGGGTGTGGGTAAAACATCACTGGGCAAGTCTATTGCCGAAGCCACAGGCCGCAATTTTGTGCGCATTTCCCTAGGGGGCGTGAGAGACGAGGCGGAAATTCGTGGCCATCGTCGCACCTACATTGGCGCCATGCCTGGTAAAATTATTCAAAGCATGAAGAAGGCCAAGTCATCTAACCCCCTGTTTTTGTTGGATGAAATAGATAAAATGGGCAATGACTGGCGAGGCGATCCTGCCTCTGCTTTGCTGGAGGTTTTAGACCCCGAACAAAATGGCACCTTTAACGATCATTACCTAGAAGTAGACTATGACTTATCTAACGTTATGTTTGTTACCACAGCTAATACCTTAAAAATGCCCCAACCCCTACTGGACCGTATGGAGGTTATTCGTATTCCTGGCTACACGGAAGATGAAAAAATGGGCATTGCACGTAATTATTTGCTGGAAAAACAGTCCGCTATGCACGGGCTGAAGGCGGGTGAACTTGTGGTGGAGGATGGGGCGCTTTTCGGTCTTATTCGAAATTATACCCGCGAAGCGGGCGTTCGAGGGCTGGAACGTGAAATTGCAAAACTATGCCGTAAATCTGTTAAGGAAATTCTTACGAATAAGAGTGTAAAAACCGTTACCATAGGTGCGGATAACCTGCAAAACTATGCGGGAGTTCAAAAATATCAATTCGGCCAAGCAGAACAGTTTGATGTGGTTGGTGTTTCAACAGGTATGGCATGGACCGAAGTGGGCGGAGAGCTTTTATCCATAGAGGCCATTATTGTGCCAGGAAAGGGAAAAATCCAATCTACTGGTACCTTAGGGGACGTGATGCAAGAATCCATTCAGGCAGCCCTAAGTTATGTGAAAGTTCGGGCCCATCAGTTTGGCCTAACATGGGATATTTTTGACAAAAAAGACATTCATATTCACGTACCAGAAGGGGCCACACCAAAAGATGGTCCATCAGCGGGTATTGCCATGTGTACGGCAATTGTTTCTGCCTTTACAAGTATTGCCATTCGTAAGGATGTGGCAATGACAGGCGAAATTACGTTGCGTGGCCGTGTTTTACCCATAGGGGGACTGAAGGAAAAGCTTTTGGCAGCCCATCGTGGAGGAATTCAAACCGTTGTTATTCCTGCTGATAACGAAAAAGATTTGGCTGATATTCCTGCCAACGTAAAAGATGGCCTTACTATTATTTCAGTACGCACCATGGATGATGTGTTAAAAATTGCCTTAGTTAAGGAACCTATAGCTATTTCAGAGGATGCTACCAATTCTCTTACTGCCTTTGAAGGCGTGTTGGAGGGGGAAAAACAACCCACCGTCATGTGAGGCCTATTTCTTAAAAGGAGTTTGTGGGGTCAGGGCCTTGGCGTAGAAATTATTTAAAGTTTTAAAGGATTTTGATATAAATATGATTATTTGTTTTAAGGATTAGATGAAGACTATGTTAATTGAT
>JBIKLN010000043.1:0-6517 GCA_044359765.1 Patescibacteria group bacterium
CCACTGGCTGCGCATTGAAGCCAGCGCGCTGAAAAAGCAAATGGAAAAGGGTCTTAAAAAAGGTATGAAAAAAGGCGAAAAGATTGGCATGAAAAAAGGTATGGAAAAAGGCCGGGAGGAAGGCGAAAAGATTGGCATGGAGAAGGGCGAGAAGATCGGTATAGAGAAGGGCGAAAAGATCGGTATAGAGAAGGGTGAAAAGATTGGTATGGAAAAAGCTGCCCTAGATGTGGCACGTATTTTAAAACAGCAGGGTGTGGAACCCTCTATCATTGCCCTATCCACAGGCCTGAGCGTTTCTGTTATTGAGGAATTGTGAGTGCAAATAATATAGCGAGACTCCTGCAATTTGGAACTCCCTATTCCTATCAAAGCCATTGGTTTTGCTGGGCTTTTTTGAATACTCTATATTCAAAAAAGAGTCTTCTCGCTATAGACTCAAAAAAACAAATAACGTAATTATGCAAAATGAAAACTCAACGGGAACTGCTGAGTATTTTATATTGTGAAGCCTTTGGGCTCATTGTATAAATAAGTGTTTGTTTGTTTAAGGGTTAGGGTTATTTCGTGTATTTATTTTATCGAATTGTTTTTGTGTGTTTTTTTTCTATGATTCTTGTGGCGTGCTCCAAAGATATGGGGGGTGACAGTAAGGTTCCTGTTAGTAAAGAAGACCGGTATAAGTCAAGTTTTGGTCATTTGGGGGGGGAAGATTTTCTGACTTTTGGTCCAGGTACTAAAACGAAAGGGGCCACATACGGTACTTCTATGGTGAACCCTTATCTGTGGCGTGCGAGTTTGGAAACCTTAAACTTTCTGCCTCTCGTATCAGCTGATGCCACAGGTGGTGTTATTGTGACAGACTGGTATGCAAACTCTAACACTAACGAACAGCTGAAAGTAACTGTTGTCATAACAGACCAAGTTTTACGCGCTGATGCTATTAAGGTAACTGTGCACAAGCAAGTTCGAAAAGATGGTGTGTTTCAAACAACTTTGGCAGATTCTGCGGTTGCTACGGAGTTGGAAAACATTATTCTTTCCAAGGCGCGGCAGCTGCGAATTAATAATAAGGCTGCTGATTAAAAGCACGGGGCGTTGGGTCTGTGGCGTAACGGCCTGGGGCTTTCTCTATTATATTTTGGGGAGGTATTGCTTTTTCTAAGCAACCATCGAAGGGTTTTAGCCACTGGCTCCAACTTTCCCACCATGAACCATTTTTTTCCTCAGCTTTTTCAAACCACATTTCTGGTGTATGGCCATCTTTTGACCCAATCCAGTGGTTGTACTTTTTATGAATGGGGTGGTTAATGATTCCTGCCACATGACCAGAATCCCCTAAAACAAATGTGCTGTTTTTCAACACTTGTGCACCTGAAAAACTGGATTCCCAAGGTACAATATGATCTTTTTTTGTGGCAAAAATAAAATTAGGCACGTCAATGTTGTGTAGGCTTATATTTTCTTGTGATAGATAAACCCCCGTTTCTTTTATGAAGTCGTTACCCAAGGCAAAACTTAGATATTCATAATGCATTTTTTTGGGAAGGTTTGTAGAGTCACTGTTCCAAAATAAGAAGTCAATAGCTTTTGGTTTTTTTCCAAGTAAATAGGTTTTGATATGATTTGCCCAAATTAAATCATTATCTCGCATACAGCTGAAAGCCTGCATGAGGTGTGTGCCTGGTAATATACCGCATTGATCCATAATTTTTTTTGTTTTATGAATGTTGTCTTGGCTGATAAAAAAAGACAAATCTGCAAGTTTTGAAAAATCAAAGGGTGTGGCCAAAAAAGTGGCCGATGCACAATATTTTTTCTGATCTTCTTTTAAAAGGGCCAAAGAACATGCCAATGCAATGCCACCTACGCAAAACCCAAGTGTATTAACTTTACGCCCTGAACTGTTGTGAATAAATTTAAGCGCCTTTAAAATGCCTTTTTTAAGAAAGGTTTCAAAAGATACATCATGGTAGGACGGGTCTGCGTTCACCCAGGAAATAAGGTATACCTTTCGACCCTGGTCCAAATTCCATTTAACGAAAGACTTATTTTCCGCAAGGTCAAAAATATAATATTTGTTAATCCATGGTGGAACAATGAGCAGGGGGGTTTCGTAGGTGTTTTCTTGTGTTGGATAATATTCAATAAGCTGAAAAAGTTCGTTTTCAAACACAACGGCCCCTTCAGTGTTGGCAATATTCCTACCAATTTTAAAGGCGGTTTTATCTGTTTGGTTTGGAACAAGGTCTCCTTCACCTAATTTGGCAAACAACTCATTAAGGCCCTTGTGTATGTTTTCCCCTTTTGTTTCTATTGTTTCTCGAATAACAACTGGGTTCAAAGCAGGAAAATTTGTGGGAGACAAAGCATTCAGCATGTTTTCAATTGCAAGGTCTTTTTTCAGACCCTCTTTTCCTTGTCCCGCCAATTCTCGGGCATATTTGCAATTAAGTAGGTAACTTTGCTTGATAAGGTTAAAAACGGGGTTGTCTTGCCATTCTGGGTCGTCAAAGCGTCTGTCGCCCCTTTCTGGTTTGATAAAATCCTCACCCTTTTCACCTGAGGTTAAATTATTAACTATTTTTGCTAAATCTTTTGAATAATTTGTGACAATTTCTTCAAGACAGTCGTCTGTGCCTATGCCATCTTGTTTTGGGGGTACTTTTCCACCTTCCCAAAATGCCTGGTAAAATTCATGCCACAGCTGAACCATTTATTTTCTAACATTTTTCTTCTCTTGTCTTTTAACTTAATGGGAAAAAATTAATGAAGTGTTAATGGAGCCTTAAAATTTCTAGTCTTGCTTCAGCAAACGTTCCATGTCTGAGCGTTGTTTTTTGGAGTAGTTTGCAGAAGTCGTATCGTCCTGAGTCTTTGTTTTTAAGTTTGACAGGCTTTCAGCTTCTTTTTGGGTTTGCTGTTGTTTCTTTTCTTCAGTAGGGGGCGGCGGAGATATAACTTTTCCAACCTGCTGGCGTATTTGCTGTTGCATCAATTCACCAGCAACGTCCGTTATGGGAGACGCCACAGCTTTTAAAGGTGCCATTTCCATAACGGGTGTTTTATTTGCCCCCCTTATAAATAGCTGAGCGCTGGCAGGAAGGGCCTGGAAAATGGCATCGCTGCTTTGATAAATAAGGGAAGAAAAGCGGCTGTTTTTTACGGCTTCTGGGTGTTGTGGGCGTTCAACGAAGCAAGACATGAGTATTTCCATAAGACATAAAATTATGGCCCCCCTGGCCAAACCAAAGGCAGCCCCGAGTGAACGATTAACTCCACCGAGAGAGCTTTTTTGAACAACACTAGAAAGAAAATGACTTAACAAGCTAAAAATAATTAAAAAGACGACAAACAAGGCAACCGCGGTTACGGCGTCAGCTATAAGGGGGTTTTGAATGTGTTCTCGGGAAATGTGGCGCACTAAGGAAAATGAAAAGAATGCAAAAGCTGCGGACCCACCCCAGGATACAAGTGACATAACTTCCTGCACAAGACCCCGAAATAAACCAATGATAGCCGAAACTAAAACCATAAGAATAATACCTAAATCAATGCCGCTCATGAGTTTTACCTTAAACTATGGAGCAGATATTGGAAAAAGGGGGGCGGGGTAGACGGGGATGAAGTTTTTCAACCACGCCATACCCTAAGTTACACAAAATATTGGAACGGAACCGTGTATCTTTAAAAAATAACTGGTCCACCATGGCGTTATCGAAACCCGACATGGGTCCACAGTCTAGGCCCAGTGTGCGTGCTGCTAGAATAAAGTATGCAGCTTGTAGGCTGCCGTTCAACACTGCTGTTTTTTCAATTAAGGCCTCGTTTCCTGTAAACCAAGATTTTGCATCTGCATGAGGGAATAGGGTTGGAAGATGTTCATAAAATTCCATGTCATAAGCCAAAATGGCCGTAATAGGTGCGGTCATTGTTTTTTCTGTGTTGGCAGGTGCTAAGGCGGGTTTTAGTTTTTCCTTACCCTCAGCCGTTTGTACAAAAATAACCCGTAAGGGAAAACAGTTGGCGCTAGTGGGGCCCATTTTTGCAAGGTCGTATAATTGGTAAAGCAGATCTGAAGGGACAGGTTTATCTTGCCAATAAGAATAGGTTCTTGCTGTGCGAAAAAGCTGATCTTGAACCTCAGAGGGTAAAGGCGCAGAAGAAGGGGACATAAAAACTCCTAAGTACTGTTAAGCTTTAGCCCGTGAAGAAACACCCACGCCTGGACCAAATCCAACCTTAAAGAAGGGGGCTTTTTGCGAGGAATCTTGGGCGTTTTCTTGGGAATCTTCGTTATAGGAAGCGGTGTATGTTTCTCCCCTAGCATGGGCCCAATGGCTATATACGCGGTGTTTGTAGCTTACGTTATAAATAGACAGGGCTGAATGATAGTAGCGCACAGCTTCTTCCCATGAACCGTGTTGGTCGTACAGCCGTCGCATCAGTTTTGCCCCATATTCAATGTTGTGGTAGGGGGTGAAGGCATCTGTCAAGTTTTTGAAGCGTTTTCCGTGAGATTGCAGGTTAATTTGCATGCATCCCACATTAATATTTTTTACCTTGTTAGCTTTTAGCTTTTCAACATAAGAAACAGCAGCTTCCCGTGAGGAAAAAAAGTGAGAGCGTCCCTTAGCATAAACAGCCCAAGGTTTTTCCTTAGATTCCACCCGTGCAATGGCCCACAGTAGTTTTTCAGGGATGTTGTATTTTTTTTCAAAATGGTCAATTAACACGGCGCAGTTTAGGGATTCCTGCAAATTGGATGTGTGGGCTTTGGGGCGGGCAATACCTGCTTGAACACAGGTGGCTGCAAAAAGGGTTGTTACAAGAAATAAAAATAGCTTAGTCATGGGTGTTTTGTCTTACCTCTAAAACCTCTGGCACATAAAAACGTAACATGTTTTCAATGCCAGACTTTAACGTAGCAGTGGAGCTGGGGCATCCAGAACAAGCCCCCCGCATATTTAAGTATAAAATACCATCTTCAAAGCGGTCAAACTCAATATCGCCACCATCTTGGGCAACAGCTGGGCGTACACGGGTGTCAAGAAGTTCACAAATTTGCCGAATAATAGGGTCATCATTCGGTTCAGATGACGCTTTTTTGGGTTCGGAAAAAAGGGGAATTTCATGAACAAAATGGTCCATCATAGTTCCCAACAGAAGCGGTTTTAACACATACCAATCAAAAGCTTGGGCCTTGGTAATGGTGATAAAATCAGCGCCAAAAAAAACACTATCCACACCTTCAACAGCTAATAACTGCCGTGCCAAAGGTGATGGGATAGAACTATTTTTTTCAAAAGTAACAGGACCTTGCCCGTCTGCTAATACAGGTTGGCCTGGTAAAAATTTCAGGCTATTCGGGTTGGGCGTTTCTTCCGTTTGAATAAACACGTTGTTAAGTTGCCTTTCCTTGAAAACTTCCCAAAGGTACTCCATTTTCTTTTTTGATGTCAAACAAAAATGTACAAACAAAATAAAATTTGATTGATTTTTGGGTTTTTCTATTAATTAAGAGTAAAATAAACAATAGGTAAATTCTGTTTTTTTAATAGATTGAAGGGGGTGGAACTTGTTCTAAAAATGCTGCTTGTTATTTTAATTAAAAATTGTCTAAAATTTTTCAATATGTTTTCAGGCATTTCTCAAACAGAAGGGATTTTTTTAATATGACACGTATCCTTACAAAAACGCTCACACTGCTGTTTTGTTTTTCATGTTATAATTTAGAGGCAGCAGATGGACCATATGGATCATATGGACCAGAAGAAGATGATGATGGGATTCCAGCTTTGTGTCGTCCATCTACGCCAATAGGGCAACCGACTACGCCAACAGAGCAACCCACTACGCCAACAGGCCAACCCACTCGTTTTCGCGATGCGCCTCCGCCGCTATCAAGAGCATCTTCAAGGGGACCGGAGGAAAATTCTGATGGGGAGGATTGGGGAACCAGGGGGGCATTTTCCTCGGGAGTAGAGCCGTTACAGTTTGGCTCTAACCCTGAAGAAGTCTTCTTTCCAAGACAAATATTTGGTTTTAATTTAAATGAACTAGATCCTTTTAATTCAGGCGATGAAACATCCTATTTTAGGAGGGGTGGGATACAAAACCTCTTTACCCAACCTTTGGTAAGGGGATGGACTTCTAGTGCTCCTTCTTATGATGATTCTTACAAGCTTATTACTAAAATAGTTGCCCCTGATGGCAGAATTATTTTTCTCCAGATTGCTAGATTACCTGAATTTTTATTCAGCCAACAAACTTCATACTTCTCATGGGATTTTGGCAGGTATGGGGCTAGTGGAGGGCAATGGGGTTATTATTAAATTAGGTGTTTTTTTACCCACCCTAAATTTTTTTCAAAAAAACCTGAAAAAAGTTTGTTTTTTAACGATTTATTAACTGTTTTGCCCTTATTGTATGGGTGGAGGTAAGTTAAATCATCGTTGAGGATGGTTCGAAATGAAAATGTAGAAATTTTGCTTTATGGCGATGAACACGGTTTTAG
>JBIKLN010000044.1:0-6364 GCA_044359765.1 Patescibacteria group bacterium
CAATTTCAAAACTTTTATGGCATGCCAGCTTCATTTGTCTCAATTGTTAACGAATCCAGAAGATCGCAGACATGCATCCTTCACTCCAAAATTTGACGATTTGTTGAAGGAGCTTCCATATCCTTCTGGTGCTAATATTATTGACGATATCATCAAATATTTGTCCACTTACGGAACGCCTTATTATCGGCATGTGTTATCACCTGTTGAAGGAATGGCCAATCTATTTCCTGATTATGTTCCCTTGGTTGTACCCATTAGCCTAACTGCAGAGGATATTTTTTATAATTTACCAAATGAAACTAATCGTTTATGGTTCGTAGGTCTTGCCCTGAGTAAGGTTGAGGCAGACGCTTCCTTAATGACACCCCTACAGTTCTTTTTACATGATTTATTTCATCTAAGCGTGTATGCGCAGAATACCCACCTTGCAAAATGGAAGTTTCTTTATGCAGAACGCCACATAGAAGACAAATTATTCCTTCTCAAGCAAAGGAATGCTTTGTATGAAGCGCAGGAGTTGGCCAGAAAATGGATTAATGAAGCTGCTGACGAAGAAGAAAAAACCTTAAGGTTATTTGTGTCCTTCTATCTCTTTCATGAATCTATTTTTCCCGTATCCATTGGTGATGTTTTTAGAAATAGATTTGAAGAAGAAAGTTTTAAATTCATAGATTTGTTTTATGAGAACTCAAAAAGTTTACGCAATCCCAGGTTCTACAGAACTCTATTACCACGATCTATGCAGAATATTTTGGCAGGTCCTTACAGCGAAGCTTCCCTATCTGCTGACGAAACATCCGCATTAAAGAAGATAAAGGAAAAAATAAAGGAATTGTATGGATACATTTCAGACAATACTAAGTTAACAGCAGTTGAGAAATTAGTATTACATTCCAGTTTTGACATTAACTTTTATAGAGACTGTTTCTACGAAAAAACTGGTGGTGATGATACTGTAACTAGAGACCCAGATTATTATGTTCAAAATAATGCCTGCCTTTTTTTTAATTCACGGGGCTCAATAAGCCATATTTTGCTGTTGTTAAAAAAAGAAGAAGAGTTGACCGATGAAGAAAGGGGGGCCATTGAGTCCTTAAAAAGGGCAGTGATTGCCCAAAAAGCGGCCGCAGATATTGCTGGAGCAGGAGCAGGTGCAGGAGCAGGTGCAGGAGCAGGTGCTGGGGGGGCGTAATTACTAACTCAATGAGCCATATATTATCACGATTCCTAGGGGTTGTTGTGTCTGGGTTTGCACACCTCTGGAGGCAATATGTCAGAGTTTATTAAATTTGCTCTTACATCACTGTTTTTCTTCTAGGCATGTAGTTATTTTCCTTTATAATACATCCTAATGTTTATTAAAATTTTTTGAAAAAAATGCATTTTGGTGTTTTAAAAGAGGTAGCTTCCCACGAAAAACGTGTAGCCATAACGCCTCAGGTTGCAAAAAAACTTATAGACCTGGGGTATACCCTTGTTATTGAAAGTGATGCGGGGAAACAAGCGGGTTACCCAAACAATTTATATGAGTCTGTAGGGTGCAAAATTGAAAAGATGCGCACCAAGGTACTTCAAAAGGAAATTGTGGCATGCCTTCAGTGGCCCGAAGCAGAAGACCTGAAAAATCTTAAAAAAGGGTCTGTTTTGTTAGGAATTTTCAAACCCCATGCCCATGCTGAAAATGTAAAGGCAGCAGCTGAACAAGGGGTGACTATCTTTTCATTAGACTTGATTCCTCGTATTACACGTGCCCAAAGCATGGATGTGTTGTCATCCCAAAGCAATTTGGCTGGCTATAAGGCGGTTGTGGATGCCGCCAGCAATTTTGGCCGTGCCTTTCCCCTTATGATGACGGCCGCTGGAACGGTTCCTGCAGCTAAGGTGTTAATTCTGGGGGCTGGTGTTGCGGGCCTTCAGGCCATTGCGACAGCCAAACGATTGGGTGCCATTGTCAGTGCTTTTGATGTGCGCACAGCTGCAAAAGAACAGGTGGAAAGTCTGGGGGCTACCTTTGTTATGGTAGATTCCACTGAAGCAGGAGACGGCGCAGGTGGCTATGCCAAGGAAATGGGGGATGACTACAAAAAAGCCCAGCAAGAAAAACTACAGGCCACTATTAAAACGCAAGACATTGTTATTAGCACGGCACAAATTCCTGGCAAACCTGCCCCAACCTTGATAACTGAAGACATGGTAAAAAGCATGAAACCAGGGTCCGTTATTGTGGACTTAGCTGCAGAGTCGGGGGGAAATTGCACCCTAACGGAATGTGGAAAAACCATAACCAAGAACGGCGTTGTCATTATGGGACCTGCCAATATGCCAAGCCAAATTGCAACAGATGCCAGCCAACTGTATGCTTGCAATATTTTCAACTTCCTAAAACCCATGTGGGATGCCTCATCAAAAGAGCTAGCCATTCCGTGGGATGATGAAATTGTGCAGGGAACAGCCCTAAGTAAAAATGGCACATTAATCGATAAAACAAGAAAGTAGAGGTTTTCATGGATATTCAAACCTTATCCCAAGCGGCAAAAAAAACACTTCAGTCTGCCCAGGATCTATTGGACGAAATGCGCCAGGTCAGCCAAATGGCACACGATCTTTCGCAAACAACGCCTGGTCAGGCTTTAGACCCCTTCATCATAAGCCTTACGGTTTTTGCTTTGGCGTGCTTTGTGGGCTACTATGTGGTTTGGAAAGTAACGCCTGCCCTGCATTCCCCCCTTATGGCTGTAACTAATGCCATTTCCAGCGTTATTATTGTAGGGGCCTTAGTAGCTGCGGGCTCTAACGCTGTTGGTATTTCGTCCACCTTTGGTTTTTTTGCTGTGGTTTTGGCCTCCATCAACATTTTTGGTGGCTTTATTGTAACGCAACGCATGTTGCAAATGTTTGCTAAAAGTAAATAGGAGAATTCTTCGTGTCCCTTAATCTATCTGCTTTTTTCTATCTGGTTTCCTCTGTCTGCTTCATTCTGGCATTGCAGGGTCTTTCTTCTGCCAAAACGTCTCGCTCTGGTAACCTTTATGGTATTTTTGGTATGGCTATTGCCATTTTAACAACCCTTCTAACACCAGCCGTTAGCCGTTATGGCCTTATTGTAGCTGGCATTGGTTTGGGGGGGCTGATTGGAACTATGATTGCAAAACGCATTCAAATGACAGCACTACCTCAGCTAGTGGCAGCGTTTCACAGCTTAGTGGGTTTGGCGGCTGTTTTTGTGGCTGGCAGCGCCTTGTATGCGCCTGAGGTGTTTCACATTGGCACATTAGGTCATATTAAAGCCTCCAGTCTTTTGGAAATGGGCCTAGGGGCCGCCATCGGAGCCATTACATTCACAGGTTCGGTTATTGCATTTTGCAAGCTTCAGGGTCTTATCGGCGGCAAACCCCTTGTTTTTCCACAGCAACACATGCTAAACGCTGCGTTAGGTGCGTGCCTGGTTGTTTTGTTGGTGATTTTCATGGCCACAGAATCAGTAACCGTATTTTGGTTGCTGACGCTTCTTTCCTTTGCTTTGGGGGGGCTGTTAATTCTTCCTATTGGTGGCGCTGATATGCCTGTTGTTATTTCCATGCTTAACTCTTATTCAGGATGGGCAGCGGCTGGCATTGGTTTTACCATGCACAATAATTTACTGGTCATTACGGGGGCTTTAGTGGGTGCCTCAGGTGCCATTCTTAGTTACATTATGTGCAAGGGTATGAACCGTTCTATTTTTAATGTAATTCTGGGGGGTTTTGGAACTGACGTGGCTGCAGCCCAGGGCCCCAGTGGTTCTGCATCAGACAAACCCATTAAAGTCAGTAGCGCAGATGATGCAGCCTATTTTATGACCAACGCCCAAAGTGTGATTATTGTTCCAGGCTATGGTATGGCTGTGGCTCAAGCCCAACATGCCTTGCGTGAAATGGCTGACCTTTTGAAAAAAGAAAATATTCAGGTTCGTTACGCCATACACCCCGTTGCAGGTCGCATGCCAGGCCACATGAACGTATTGTTAGCCGAAGCTAACGTGCCTTATGATGATGTGTTGGAATTGGAAGATATTAACAGCGACTTTGCAACAACTGACGTAGCTTTTGTTATTGGCGCTAACGATATTACAAATCCTGCTGCGAAAACGGACAAGTCTTCACCCATTTATGGCATGCCAATTTTAGATGTGGAAAAGGCGCGGACCGTATTTTTTGTAAAGCGTTCTCTTGCTTCTGGATATGCGGGGGTAGATAACGAACTGTTCTACCGCGATAATACAATGATGGTTTTGGGGGATGCGAAAAAAGTGTGTGAAGATGTTGTAAAGGCAATGAAAGGGGCGCATGGGTAAGTAACGGACCCATTCTTGAAACAAAAACTCAGCAGGAATGGTTTCTGAAAACTTAGAGTGATTGGAAAAAACTGACACAATGGAAAGGGTGGGTCCATATGTATTTAATAAAGTGGGGATTGTGTGGTTTTTAGATTTTTGTTGTGTTTTTTAGGTACCAATTCTGGTTGGACCAGCCTTCCCAATTTTCAGCTTCAGCTTGTTAACCAGGCTGCCCACGTACAAGGTGTGGAACGTGATTTGATTCGGGTGCAAACCAATGTAGAAACACTAGAAGCCCAAGAAAAGGATGCCTACACTGAATTGTCGCGCCATCAGCACCACATGGTTGCTGCAATCCAAAATGTGAGCATATGGAAAGATTTTTCTCTGGCTTTTGTGTCTGTTTCCTCAAGTTCTCTGACGGACCTTGTTCACAGCTACGTTATTTTGGAACGTCTTGTCCCACGACTGAATGAAAAAAATCAGGAAATTTTTCCTGTTGTTAAAAAAATTGCCTCTATCAAAAAAAGTGTGCGTGACGCCAAGGGATATGCCAAAGAGCTAACTCAGGCCTATGATCAAGCTATAGAAGAACTGACGCGGTTGTTTGATGAAAAAAATAGGTTTTCCCCAGTGCAAAACCTTGATAGTAAAATCATCTATAACACGCCAGCAGAACTTATGGCCACACTTCAAAAACTTGCCCCTATTGTGTCTGTTTCTCCCCATGCCTCCACCCACCAGGAAACCGCATTGCTTCACCCTGTGGTGGGTACGGTTTTAAGATCAGCATCATCCCAGACAATTCAGGCCGTTTTTAAGGCACGTGCCAATTCTCTGGTTATTTCCCCATGGGGTGGGGTGGTTGTGTATGCAGGGCCTATGAAAGAAAATGGACATGTGGTTGTTGTTCAGCAAGACACCTTTTATGCTGTTCTGTGTGGGCTTGGTTCTGTTTATTGTGGTGCGGGTGAAAAGGTTTTGGCTGGTGAGCCCATAGGTCGTATGCCGTCTTTAATGAAGATGTCCGTTCAAAAAACAGAAGAATCTGAGCCCTGCTTAACCTTGCAGCTTTTTAAAAACACCACACCTCTTGACCCTACCCCCTATCTCAAAGGTTCTGTGTGATGATTTTTTTCTTTTTTTTTCTATTTCTTTCAAAAGTTTGGGGCCAAGACGTATTGGCCACTAAAGGGTTTCAAAGTTTTTCCCATTCCCTGCCAGACGCCACCAAATCTGACAGTAGTTCCATTACGGTTATTGTTGGAAACGTAGGCGCCACGCGAAAAGGAGACGAACGCTTACGTGTTCTTCATAAGAATGTGGCCCTTTCTTTTTTTGATTATGAAAAAATACCCCAGTCCATACTAACGATGGCCGTAAATAATGGGCATTGTTTATTTCTGACACTTTCTGTTCCTGTTCCTCTAGAAGGCCTTAGCAACCCAACAGCTTTTCGCGAAGCTGTAGATTCAGAACGGTTAGCTGATTGGCAAAAACTAGGGCCAACTTTTAAGGGAATTTTGCTGAGTCACGGTTATTATGGCGATGAAAAAACCCTAAAACCCATTTTGGATTATGCAGCCCAAAACAACCAAACCGTTGTGTTTCCAGAACCACAAATGGATATTAAGAAAATATGTGACCAGGCAAAAGCCACCTGTGTGGTTGGTCATGTGTTGGTGACGCAAAAAGATACTCAAGAACAACTAGAAAAGAAGCTGAAAAAAGCAGAAGACCTGTCTAAAATCTTTGGACACATAATTTTAACAGTTCATGCTAATGATATTTTATTTGAACACGTACGTCAGTGGCTGGAAAGCCTGAAGGAAAAAAATATTACCCTTCAAACTTTTTCAACAAACTAATTTTTTTTGAAAAAAACTTTCTTCTGTTAACCCTTTGTTAAGGGTTTCTATGGTAAAAAGATGTTAAGGACCAAGTGGTGGTCATGGACTGAGTGCGGTCTGTGGACGTATATCTGAGCTTTCTAATTTTGGAGAGTTTTTTTCCTGGGGTCCTTAGGAACTGTCGTTACGTTTTTTT
>JBIKLN010000045.1:0-6194 GCA_044359765.1 Patescibacteria group bacterium
TCTATAACCATTGATTTTCCTGGGCTTTTTTGACTACTTTATACTCAAAAAAGAGTCATCTCGCTATATAGCGAGACTCCTATAATTTGGGCCTTCCATATCCTCTATAACCATTGATTTTGCTGGGCTTTTTTGAGTACTTTATACTCAAAAAAGAGTCGTCTTGCTATATAGCGCGCCCTTTATAAATTAGGTATGCGTCATTCGTCGCTCATGTGCACTTCGTCTCCTCATTCCTAAGCCTAAATTAAAAGTTCTGCGCTATAGCTGACTAAAGGCTTTCGTTTTTGAGGGCTGAAAAAGCATCCAGCGCACGTTTTCTAGACGTATCTACCTGAACAATGGGGGCTGGATAGGTTTGGCCAAGAATGACCCCTGCTTTGTTTAAAATGCTTTGGGGGGCTGTCCAGGGGGCAAAAAGATAGGGTGTGTGAAGTTTTTCCAGCTCTGGCACAAAACGACGAATATAGGCCCCTTGGGGGTCAAATTTCTCAGCTTGTGTGATGGGATTGAAAATTCGAAAATAGGGTGCCGCATCGGCTCCGCACCCAGCGACCCATTGCCAGCTAGCACTGTTGTTTGCAAGATCTGCATCCACTAAACAATCCCAGAACCACTGGGCACCGTGGGTCCAATGAATCAGTAAGTTTTTGACAAGAAAAGAGGCCACAATCATACGCACACGGTTGTGCATGTATCCTGTTTGCCAAAGTTCGCGTAACCCTGCATCTACGATGGGATAACCCGTCTGGCCCTCTTGCCAACGTTTTAAGGCCACTGGGTCTTCTTTCCAGGGAAACTGGTCAAATTTGTTTTGCAGATTTTTTTCAGGCAAGCTTGGGGTATGGTACAATAGGTGGTTTGAAAATTCCCGCCACCCCAGTTCACTCAGGAAATGCCCAAGGTCCGTTTCATTGCAGCCGCTTCCTTGGGCTGCATACCAAACCTGATTGGGTGAAATTTCACCAAAATGTAAGTGGGGTGATAACCTGGAAACCTTAGGTTTTTCTGGGAAATTACGCCCTTCCTTATACCCATTAAGGCCTATTTCCAAAAATTCTTTTAGACGTTCTTTAGCGCCTGCCTCACCTATAGTCCAACTTTGTTCTAACCCCTTATGCCAAGGATACGCTGGCAACAAGCCCAAATCATGAATACATAAGGTGCCATCCCTAACGTATGAGGGGTTTTCTGGTGCACTTAAGGGCAGACGTGGTGCCCCCGCCGCCAAGCACCCTTTTTGGAAAAAAGGTGTAAAAACACGGTATGGGGTTTGGTCTTTTTTTAAAACATCCCATGGTTCAAACAGCAAGGAGCCATTGAAACTTTGACACTGAATACCGCTGTTTTTTAAGGTTGTTTTTAGGTGTTGGTCCCGTACCACACGCCAAGGTTCATAACAGCGATTCCAGTAAACAGACCGTGCCCCTGTTCTTTCAAGAACTTGGGGTAAAATTTCCGCAGGCGTTCCCTTATAAACAGATAAGGTATTGTTCAAGCTACGGTTTAAAGATTCCAGGGAATGATGCAACCAAACCCTACTGGCTGCGCCCATTTTAAAAGGACCTGGTGTTTTATCATCTAAAATGTAAATGGGGATAACATGGCCCTGCTCCGCCGCTTGGCGCAAGGCAGGGTTGTCTTCAAGTCTCAAGTCCTGTCGAAACCACAGAACAATTTTTGGGTCCATTCTATACCCCTAAGAAAAACCGCCCAGGCTGTTCAATAAATTCCTTGACCGTAACTAGAAAAGTAACAGCTTCGCGCCCGTCAATCAAGCGATGGTCGTAAGATAAAGCTACGTACATCATGGGGCGAATTTCAATGCGGCCGTCCACAGCCACGGGGCGGTCTTGTATTTTATGCATGCCCAAAATAGCAGACTGGGGTGGATTTAAAATGGGCGTAGACAAAAGGGAGCCAAAAATTCCCCCGTTAGAAATGGTAAAGGTGCCACCGCTCATATCTTCAATCGTTAGCTTGTTTTCCTTTGCTTTTTGACCGAAATCAGCGATGGTCTTTTCAATATCTGCCAAGGTAAGGTCATCAGCATCACGTACAATAGGTACCACTAACCCCTGAGGCGCCGAAACAGCAACGCCAATGTCATAATAGTTCTTATGTACAATTTCTTGGCCCTCAATTTGCGCATTCACAGAAGGTGTTGATTTCAAGGCCTCCACACACGCCTTCACAAAAAAGGACATGAACCCAAGCTTCACACCATATTTTTTTTCAAAAGCATCTTTATATCGGCCTCTTAGGGCCATAACAGCGCTCATGTCTACCTCGTTAAAGGTGGTAAGGATGGCAGCTGTGTTTTGTGCTTCTTTCAACCGCTCTGCTATACGTTGACGCAGGCGTGACATGGGAACGCGGTGATCAAGTCGACCTGTTTGGGCTAAGCCTTGCGGTTTTTTAGGTGATTCCAGGTAATCGAGAACGTCGCCTTTTGTAATTTGCCCCAAAGGACCAGAGGATGTCAGTTCTCGTGGGTCAATGGCATGTTCGGCCACCAATTTGCGAACAGAAGGGGAAAGGCTTGTATCAAGAGGCAGCGCATGAACCGCAGACTCCACAGGAACAGCAACAACAGATGGTTCAAAAACAGGGGCAACTGGCTTTTCGGAACCAGCCTCCATAAGGCCAAGAATGCTACCCACCTTAACAACGCCCCCTTTATTGACGGCAATGCTTTGCAAAATACCTGCTGTTGGGGCCACAACCTCTAGAGTTATTTTGTCTGTTTCCAGCTCCACCAAAATTTGGTCTGCTTCCACAAAATCGCCTACATTTTTGGCCCATTTAGCCACTGTAGCTTCTGAAACAGACTCACCCAATGCTGGAACTTTAATTTCTACGCGTTGAGACATACCTTTTAACCCTTTATATGCTATGTGTTACCATTCATGATAGCATTGCCTACAAAATGTTAAACCTACAATTTTAGGCAAAATTTGGTACGTCAGCGTACGGGGCAATTTTTGAAGGGGTTTTTTATGGTTATGCCGTGCGCAGACCCTATTCCAGCAAAAAATCTGGATTTGCACATAGGGTTTTTTGGCACAGGTTAACTTGCAAAACTGACTCTTTATGAAAAGGAAGGGTTTTTATTTTTGGGTTTCCTGACTCTTCAATGTCTAAAAAAGTACCTGCGCCGAAGTCGTGCACAGCTTGGACCGTACCGTATATATTTCCACGCTCGTCTACAACCTGAAGGCCCACTAAATCCACGTGATAATATTCGTCTTCTTTTGGTTTGGGAAAATTTTCCTTGTTGGCAAATAGGCGGGTTTTTATTAGGTTATCAGCTTGATTACGGTTTTCACAGCCATGAACCTGGGCTAAAACCACATTTGGCCCCTTTACCTGCATAATTTTGACCGAAATACCCTGCCCATCTTGGGTTTCTAAAGCACCATAGCCCGTTAGGTCTTGCGGGAACTGTGTGTGGGTTTTTATTTTTACCCATCCCTTAATGCCAAAGGCGCCAACAATTTCCCCTAACAAAACTTTCTGCATACTCGAACCCATCCTAACACTGCGCCGGCGATTTCCGGGGATCAAACTTTTGTACAATTACGTTATTTATTTTTTTGACTGGGAAGCTCAAAAAATTAACCTTTTAAGCCATCACCAATATCACACTCATCCAAAAAACTCTATGAAAAACATTTCTTCCAAAACTCGCTCTATCATTAGCTTAGAAACCCCAGCGGGAATGTCTTTCCAAGTAAAGATGGGCCTCCTGCCCAGAAAAATAAGGCCAACTGCACAGCGCGTACCTCATCTACAGACATATTCACATACCTAAGTCTACGGACATATTCACATATTTAGCAGGACGCTTTTTAGACGAAATAATGGAATCCATTTCCGTAATACGACGCTGGGTTTCTTCGTCAATATAACTGAGGGCCTCCTGCAATTTTGTCATGGTACTTGTCATGTCTTTATGGGCATACTTCTTCACGAAACGTTTAATCCAACGTTGGGCATCGTACAGGTCGTATAGCTCGTTAATAAGGTTTATGGCTTGGTCGTCTCCATTTTGATTGCTTGCATTAATAAAGTCGGTTCTGTTCTTTTCAAGAAGTTCTATCATGTTTCTTTCCTTTCGTTGTACTTCACGGCATATTTATGCCCATTTATTATTTTTTTCTCTACCTGGTATAAAGTACAGGTGCCCATAAGAACTAGGCCGGAAAACCGCAGAAACGCTTATTCGTTGCAAAAATAGCAAAGCGCTTATGTAAAAGAAACAGGGGAAAAGTTCAAATTTTAGCTAATCCAGTGTGAATTTTTTTCAAAAACCCTTTGAAAAAAGTCAGTTTTGAGAAATATTTTTCTAAACTGACTCTTTATACTGGGTTTGAAAAGGCCCTATGCTTCTTCGCGATAGATGCGTTCTTTGCGTTCGTGGCGTTCTTGGGCTTCTAAGCTTAAGGTGGCAATAGGTCTGGCCACTAGACGCCTAAGCCCTATGGGTTCGCCCGTTTCTTCGCAATATCCATAAGTGCCATCATCAATACGTCGCAGAGCTTCGTTAATTTTATTAATGAGTTTTCGCTCCCGATCCCGAGCGCGCAGTTCAATAGCATGGTTCATTTCATTGCAAGCTACATCAATGGCATCTGGTTCGTACGTAATTGTGTCCTGCAGTGTGTTAATGGTTTCGTTGCATTCAGATAATAACTGAGTGCGCCAATTCAGTAATTTAGACCGAAAAAACTCCACTTGGGTTTCGCTCATGAAAGGCTCATCGTCCTTTGGTTCGTAAGTGTCATCAACTATTTTGTGTTCGGTAGACATGGATTAAACCTCTTTTTGACAAGTACATATTCGATTAAAACCCATCCATTTCTAAATTTCAATACATAGAAACAAAATTTCTAATTTTTTTGTATGTCAGTGTTGATTTACGCATAAAAATACAAAAAAAGCCTGGAGAAAACCAGGCTTTTCGTAAAAAACCTCATTAAAAAAACTAACGTACAGCAACAGGAGGTGTAAGTGATGATGCAGCTGGTGCAACTGTTTTTGTATCAACAGCTGTAGGTGCCTTGACGGCCGCTGGAGATGTGGCTGCACTTTTTGCCTTAGATTTATCAATAAATTTTGAAACTTTTCCAATGTAAGCCTCAACCATGGCCATGTAGCCAGCAACAAGGCTAGCTTTTCCTTTGTTGGTATCAATAAAACCTAAGTAATGTTTTGCGTATTTTAGCATACCTTCAACAACGGACTTATCCTCAGCATTTGCCTCAGTCAGCCGACCTTCTAATGCTTTTAGGTCTGCCCCTATTTTGTCAAACTTTGCTTGTTCAAACTTAAAGCCATGAATCTTTGTTCTTTGAACAATATCTTTTGCTTTGCGAATTTCGCTGTTAATGACTTTTTTCGTTTTTTTGCCAGCAAAGTCAGAAGGCAAATTCTTTAGAACATCTAACCATATTTCAGCAGCACCTATGTGAAGGTCAAAGGCCACCTTTTCGTCACCTGTTAATGTGGCGCCGTCCCCTTTAACTTTCAATAACTTTGCCTCTAGTTTTTCTGAACGCTTGGCGTTCTTTGTTGGCGTTGCAACCTGATGAGAAGCTCCAGCTGCTACTGGGGTTTCCAAAACGGGGCTTGAGGCTTGGCAAACAGATGACAAAGAAAAAGCTAAGGCTGTGCCTAAAAGTAGTTTTTTCATAAAGAGTGGTCCTTTCGTTAATAATTTAATAAAATTTTAGATAAAACTAAAACATCTTACCACCCTTTTTTTTCCTCCCACAACAAGCAATTGCTGTTTTCATGTCAAATCAAATTAGAAATGTCCTCATCTGGCAAACCCTTAAACTAATTCTCAAAGAGGATTAAGATATAAAAATCTCAACTTGTGCAGATATTATGACGCCCTCTTAAAAACTTTTAACTTAAGATTTTTTTCAAATCAGCAAGGTCCTCAGCGGGTAGTCCTGTTATTTTAGCAACAAAACCTTCGTCGCTTCCTGTTTCTAGCATGCGCGTGGCCAATAAAAGTTTTTCCTTTTGTTGACCTTCCAAGAACCCTTCGCTTTTTCCATCTGAAAATCCCTGATTTTTTCCTTTCAAGAACCCCTCATCATATTTTTGTTCCATAGAGGCAATATAGTCTGATTCTTTTTTTATGACAGCCTCATAATCAGAAAGCTCGTCTTCATTCCAATAAA
>JBIKLN010000006.1:0-54848 GCA_044359765.1 Patescibacteria group bacterium
TGTCATTTAAGCACGGTCCTCACACGTTATTATAACGCGTACGGTTATAGACGTGGCTTGTTAAGTGGGTGGAATCCATTTGGGAAGAGACACCCTCGTTTGCTCTGGGTCGGGCTTTGCCTGAATTAGGGAAGAACGAGAGGGATAAGGAGGCGTTTTGTCGAGGTTGTGTGGCGGGGTGGGCCCCACATGATTTTCGGGGCTCAGGTGGGCCCCAAAGGGGCGGATTTTAACCATTTCTTAACTTTTTCCACAGTCCTCTCCCTATATACAGTCCTCTCCCTATATACAGTCCTCTCCCTATATACAGTCCTCTCCCTATATAACGCAGCAGTCCTTCCCACTGGTTTCATTTGTAATTTTACTTATATAGCAAGACGACTCTTTTTTGAATATAGAGTATTCAAAAAAGCCCAGCAAAACCAATGGCTTTGAGAGAGGTATGGAGGTCTAAATTACAGGAGTCTTGCTATAGAGTATTCAAAAAAGCCTAACAAAACCAATGGTTGCAGAAGGTATGGAAGGCCCAAATTACAGGAGTCTTGCTATATTAATTGTACAAAAATCTGATCCCTGGGAATCGCTCCAGCAATAATTGTCTTATTGAAACAGATGGAGAGATAGCAGGAATTATTGTTTTTTGCCCTCAGGGGCCGATGGTGCTGCTGCCTTTCCATCAACAGAAAAAGGGTTTTTCTGACTCATCAAATTCCCCGTCACTTCTTTTGCCTTCATGGGGTTCATGGTGGCCATGATGGCTGCCAACTTCTTTTCATTCATTATCAAAAACAGGTCTTTCAACATTTTCACATCCATTTGGTTGAAAATTTTGGCTGCTTCCTTAGGTTTCATACCCTCATACATTTTTATGAGTCGATCAAATTTTTCTTTTTCTGTTTTATCAATTTGATTTAAGGTGCTTTCAATAGCTTTTTTTATTTTTTCAAGCTCCGTCAATTTATCCAACACTTCTTTTTTGCTGACCTCAATAATGCGTTCTTTTTCAGCAATTTCCTTCTCCCTTTTGTCAAGGTTTTTGCGGCGTTCTGCTAGGTTTTGCAACAGTTTTACCTCTTGCTCTGTGCTGATAGACAAGGGGTCAAAAGCTTGAGATGGCTGAGTTGGGTCCTTCTCCACCGGTGGTGGGGGAGTTGAAGATGCTGCATTTTCTGGTGCCCCATTTTGTGGTGGTGTAGCTGCTGGTGCTGGTGTTGTTCCTGCGCTTACTGCCTCTGTTTGTGCATGTCCTTTTTTACCAATGCCGATTGAAAAACCTCCAGGTTCAGAAACGCCAATACTTTTAAGAACCTTCAAATAACTGGCGTAGTGAAATATTTTTTTCCCCACCATAAAACTGGCACACCCTATGACAAAAAATACAAGCACGTAGCGTACAAAGGTTCGCTGCCAAAATTTCTGGGGAATTGGCTTTTGCCCCTCCGATTTTTTTGGTTGTGACGATACCTGATATGCCTTTGGAATTGCCATCTTAACGCATTCCCCTTAAGGCAGACATAAGGCTTCCAAAACGTGTTTCTTCTTGGGGTTCTTCTGTTTTTTCCTCTGAAAATACAGGGCGGTTAATACGGGGCAGGTGATCTTCGAAAGAAGGACGTTCAATACCTTTTCTTTGGGGTGGTGAAGAAGCTTGGGCTTTTATAAGTTCGGGCTCTATTTTTTGGCGTTGTGGTGATTGGGTAGCTTGGGCTGCTGTGTACCCTTTAGTAACTGTTTGAACTGTTTGCTGTAAATGCTGTTCGGCTATTTGGGCTTTTTCAATAATTTGGTCCAAACGTGCTGCAATTTTTTCGCTATGTTCAAGCAAAATGTCAAAATCGTCCTTTAAGGACAAAGCTTGTGGAATTTTTTCGCTGAGGTCTTTATGGCTTATTTCTGCCGTTTCTTTAAGTGTTTCAATATCTTTAGATATTTGATTCACGTATCCAGAAAAGTTTTTCATAAACGGTGCCATTTGGGCGCCCATTTGACGCATACCTTGCAGGCGTTTGTTTAGCCGCCAGCAAAATAAAATGGCCATAAAAAGTAAAACAAGCATAAATGCATCTAGTAGAAGATTGCTCATTTTGTTTCTCCTTCGTCTCTAAATAAAAGTTCATCTACCTTAACAGCAATTTTTCCGCCCTTTTGTCCCATGCGCCCTTCCATTAAGGGAAACCCTTCACATAACAGGCGTACTGGGGATGTGGGATCGCAATTAAATGTAATTTGGGTTCCAACTTTCCACTGTAAAATTTCATCTAGGGTGTACATTTCATGGGGAAGGGACGCTTGCAAAATCACATCCGTATTCCATAACTGTTCGGCTAAGTGATTTTCCCAGATAGAGTCGCGACCAAACTTTTCACCCATAAAATTTTGCAGCAATAGCTCACGAATAGGTTCTATAGTTGCATAGGGAAGGATAAGGTCTATATTACCGCCACGCTCTTCCATTTCAACCCGCAGCTTTACTAATATGGCCGCGTTGGCAGAACGGGCAATCATGGCAAAGCGAGGGTTTATTTCCAGGCGTTCGAAACGGAAATTTACATAGCAAATTGGGTCAAAAGCTGTGTGCATATCGTTCAAAATAACCCGAATCATGCGTTCTACCAGGTTACGTTCAATGGTGGTGTAAGGACGCCCATCTACACGTACAGGCACACTGCCGCGGCGACCACCCAACAAAACATCCACGACTGAATAAATCATACGGCTATCAATGACAAACAGGCCCTGGTTATCCCACTGTTCTGCGCGAAAAACTGCCAGCATGGCAGGAAGAGGAACAGAATTAAGATAATCGCCAAAACGCACGGTTGTGAAGCTGTCAAAAATAACTTCTACGTTGTCGGATGTAAAATTCCGAAGACTTGTGGACAGCATGCGTACCAGGCGGTCAAAAACCACCTCCAGCATGGGCAGGCGTTCATAGTAAACTAAATTGCTGTTAATGAGGGATTTGATAGCATCATTCTTGGAATTTTTTTTGTGATCGACCCCAAGCAAGCTATCAATTTCGCTTTGGTCAAGTTTTTTTTCTCCCAATTGGGCGTTTTCAGCAAAAGTTCCATCATTTGCGAGCATTTCATCCAAATTGTCCTTGCCCTCTTGCGCTTCAGCCCCTTCAGAGGCCGCCCATTCAGCGGCAAGCTTTTCGTCAGAACTACCCTCATCAGTAGGTGTTTGTGGTGTATCATCATCGTAAAGCACGTTTTTTTACCTCACTGAATAATGAAATCTTTCACCAGAACCTGGCGAATTTTAATGGGGGCAATGGAAATGTTGATGCGTGTCAGAAGCTCTTGCCGAATGCGTTCTAACCCAGCTGCACCTTGGATATCTGTGACCTCTAGCTCACGTAGATAAGACTGAAGCTGGTCAATGATCAAGGGCTTTAAATGTTCGACCTTTTCCTTATCCAAAACCTTACGCAGTTCTAAAACAAAAGTAGCCTTTAAAATGCTACCTTTCCCTTTTGTAGCTTTCAGGTTAAACAAAATTTCAGGAAGGGTTAAAAAGGCGATTTCTTTCCCAGCTTCTTTATCTTCTTCTTCCTCTTCTTTAGGTTTTTCTTTTTTTGCCTCTGTTTTTTCTTTGCCATGGCTTAGCATGGGCCATAGGAAAAAACCAGCTGCCCCTAAAACAGCTAATACGCCCACAACAATAGCTATTAACTTAATGGGAAGTTGTTTTTTTGCCTTCTTTTCTGAGGTAGATTCCCCACCTTCTTCCTTTTCTTCTGCCATTTTTTGTACACATTTCTGGTTGACCTATCTTGAGTATCAGAAATTTTTATTAAAATTTTATTAATTTATCATGGTTTGTTTATGAGAAAAAAAATGAATTTTTCGCATTTTTGATGGGGTGACATAGAAAAAAAAGAATGTTATAAAATCAGAAGCTTTTTTATCTAAAAATTTAAAAAATTTAAAATTAAAAACTTAAGAGAGAACCCATGAACGCTAAAATAGACAAAATAGACCTAAGCATTTTAAGAGACCTTCAAGAAGATGGTCGCCTTACAAACGTTGACCTAGCCAAGCGAGCAGGAATATCAGCCCCACCCTGTTTGCGGCGTGTAAAAGCCCTAGAGGAACGGGGCGTTATTCAAAATTATCATGCTGATTTGAACCCTCAGGCCCTAGGCTTTGGTGTTTTAATTTATGCTGAAGTAACATTATTAAGCCAAAATGACGCAGATTTGCGGGCTTTTGAAGAACAGGTAACCCACTGGCCCATGGTGCGCGAGTGTCATATGGTCACAGGTGGTTCAGATTTCTTGTTAAAAATAATTGCCAAAGACTTTGATGCTTACCAAAAGTTTTTATCGTCTGAACTGTCGACCATGTCACGCGTGGCCCAAATTAAAACCCGTATGGTCATTCGTTCTGCGAAAAAATTACCGGGCATTCCCTTGGAACTTGTGCAGGTTTAGTAATAATTTCTAGAAGTCGTTAACTGAACTGTTTGGAAATTGAACACGTACGCCCCCTTATCTCATGGGAGTTTCTCAATTCATGTTGGCTCCTTAAGGGGCTATGTGGTAATAGTTGTGTTAGGTTGTATATTTTAAAAATGCTTAATTGAATGAATCAAAATAAAATAGTTTTGTTGTTTGCCTTGTTTTTTCTGATAACTGGTTGTGCTGAAACCGACGACCCATATGTGGACCGCAGCGTTGAAGATTTATACACCATTGCTATGAATTTATTTGAAGAGGGAAAGCACCAAAAAGCAGCTAAAGCATTTGCAGAGGTGGAGCGGCAACATCCCTATTCCAACTGGGCTTTGAAAGCCCAAATTATGTCAGCTTACTGTTTTTATGAAGCCAAGAAGTATGACGAAGCTACAGAGGCCTTTAATACGTTCATTCAATTACACCCCAGTCATGGTGATGTGCCATATGCTTATTACATGATTGGTTTATGCCATTATGAACAAATCCCCATTGTGGAGCGTGACCAAAAGCCCTGTGAGAAAGCTTTAGCCCATTTTACGGAAGTTATTACCCGTTTCCCCCAAAGTGATTACGCAAAAGACTCAAAATTCAAAATCGACCTAGTTCGTGATCACTTAGCTGGCAAGGAAATGGATGTGGGCCGTTTCTATTTAAAGCGGGGGTCTTATCTGGCTGCCGTTAATCGCTTTAAAACAGTTGTGGAACAGTATGAAACCACGTCCCATGTTCCTGAAGCCTTACACCGGTTGGTGGAGTCATACGTAGCTTTGGGGCTGAAAGATCAGGCGCAAGCTTCCGCTGCTGTTTTGGGCCATAATTATCCTACTACAGACTGGTATAAGGATTCCTTTGCCCTATTAAACCCTAAAAATATTTCATGAGAGGGGCATGCTAACACGCCTTACCATTAATGATGTGGTTCTAATTCAGGCCCTCGATCTGTCTTTTGGGGACGGGTTTTCTGTGCTTACGGGGGAAACGGGGGCTGGAAAATCTATCCTTCTTGATTCTTTAAGTTTGGCAGTTGGTATGCGTGGTGATGGGGGGCTTATTCGCCAAGGGGCTGAACAGGCCCGTGTAACAGCGGTTTTTGATTTAACCCCATTTCCAGAACAGTTGCGAAAAATATTAGAAGAACAGGGTATAGATACAAGCAGTGAAGAACTTATTTTAAGCCGAACTTTGCAGCAAAATAACCGCAGCAAGGCCTTTGTAAATAACCAACCTGTTAGCATTGCCTTCTTAAAAGAATTGGGGCAGCATTTAGTGGACATTCATGGTCAATTTGACCATCTATTAGATTCTACCCATCATGAACGAATTTTAGACCAGTTTACCCATTTATTCAGCCCTGATTTTGGGGAAATTCTGACGCAACTGGAAAAGACCCACACCCTTTGGCAAGCCCACAAACGTGATTTGGATGCTTTTTATGAACGCCAACGGGAAATGCAGTCTAAGCGTCAGCATTATGAATTATTGCTGCGTGACCTGAATAGTCTTAAGCCGCAGAAAAATGAAGAGGCGGACTTGCTGGAAAAACGTGCCCAAGTGGCCCACTACGCCAAGTTATGTCATGCAACCCAAGAAGTTTACAGTCTATTGCACAGCCCAACAGACCTGGCAGGTGCTTTAGTTTCAGCGCATAAAATTTTGCACAAATCTAACACGGTGAACCATAGTGGTATGACAGCTGTATGCCAAATGCTAGAAAACGCCAGCATTGAGGTTGCAGAAGCCATGAGCCAGTTGAAAGACTTATCCCATCTGTTTGGAGGTGATGCGCAAGAAACACAGGCTATTGAAGAACGCCTACATGCCCTACGTTCTGTAGCACGCCATCATCACATTACAGAAGATTTGCACGAAACATGGTGCACAATCCAAAGCACGCTTCAAGGCATGGAAGACGGAAGCTTAGATGAAAAAAATCTTAGAAAATTAGTAGACCAATCTTTTTCCGTTCTTAAAGACCTCAGTCAACAGGCCCATGAAAAACGTCAGAAATCAGCGAAAGAAATTGAACGCCTTGTGAATCAGGAGTTGCCAGACCTTAAACTGCCCCATGCCCAATTTTCTGTGGTTTTTAACCATAGGGAAACCATTACGCCTAAAGGGCATGATGCCATAGAATTTCACGCTGTTACAAATAAGGGGCAACCTTTTGCCCCCTTGCACAAGGTGGCATCAGGCGGTGAAATGGCACGGTTTATGTTGGCATTAAAAATGGTATTGTGGCGCACACAAACGGGCACGACTTTGATTTTTGATGAAATAGATACAGGCGTTGGTGGCGCCGCAGCTGCGGCTATTGGACAACGGTTGCAACGGTTGGGGACGCGATCCCAGGTTTTGGCCATCACCCACTCCCCTCAGGTTGCAGCATATGGGCAAAAGCATTTTAATGTTCAAAAAAATGATTCACCAACCCATACAACCACAACCGTTATGGAATTATCCCCTCAGCAACGGCAAGAAGAAATAGCCCGTATGTTGTCAGGGGAACATATTACTCCGCAGGCTTTAGCGGCAGCAGAAACTCTTTTAAACACATCAAAGCTTAGGGTTGTGCTTCAAACTTGAATGCGACTGAGGTATAATGAACTCCTAAAATTGCTTTTGGAATAAAAAGTTATGCTTATTTTGTTATGGGTTTTGTTTGCATATGCCTGCGGGTCAATCCCTTTTGGTCTTATTTTAACACGTCTTGCTGGTGCTGGTGACGTACGTGACATTGGGTCAGGTAATATTGGGGCAACCAATGTATTGAGAACGGGTAAAAAGTGGGCAGCAGCCCTCACATTAGTATGCGATGGGCTCAAAGGTTTTTTGCCCGTATTGCTGGCTCAGTTTTTTGCCCCTGACCTGTCTATAAGTCTAGCATTTATTTCTATTCTTGGTCACATCTTCCCTGTGTGGCTGAAATTTAAAGGAGGCAAAGGGGTTGCCACAGCTTTAGGCGCTTATTTGGCCCTTAACATCTGGGTTGGGCTCATTCTTATATCCATCTGGCTTTTGGTTGCAAAATTTTGGCGCATTTCATCTCTTGCGGCTCTGGTATCTTTTGCAATGGCACCCTTTGTAACATTAGCTGTGACAGGATTTGGTGATTTGTTTGACTTTTCCCTACTCGTAGCCTTGATCATCGGCTTTACCCACAGAACGAATATACAGCGTCTTTTAAAAGGCGCTGAAGGTTTTTAAGGAAAATTTACAATGGCGTACACTTCAAACTTGAATGATCTAAAGAGCCTGTAAAAGCTGGTGAATATTTGTGCCTAAAAAGTAATAACGCATTTTTCGCAAAGCCCGCGCCTCCAACTGGCGCACCCGCTCCTTTGTTATTTTTAATTCCTTCCCCAAAGACTCTAAAGTTTGTGGGGTTTCCGTAAGACGACGGTTGCAAATAATGTGATATTCCCGTGGGTTCAGGCACTGCAAAGCATTGTAAACCCAATCTTGATGGAGACGTTCTTGATGATTATTCATGCTGTGCTCTTCAGGTGTGGGACCTTCGTCACATAAGAGGTCTTGCCAATCTGGCCCCCCTTCTGCGCTAGTTGGAGAACTCAAAGAAAAATCATGATTTGCCAATCGTTTTTCCATAAAGTCCACATCACGAATGGTTACCTTCAACGCCTCTGCTATTTTTTTTTGCATATCTTCTGGAACTGAATCGGTTGAGATCTCGCCCAAAGATTGCTTTACGCGGTTAAGGGAAAAAAAAAGATTTTTCTGTGCACTTGTGGTACCCGTTCGCACAATAGACCAATTGCGCAAAACAAAACTTTGCACATAGGCCCGAATCCACCACTTTGCATAGGCAGAAAAACGCACGTTCCGATTAGGGTGAAAACGGTCTGCTGCCTCAAGTAAGCCAATAGAGCCCTCCTGAATAAGGTCAGACAAAGGGATGCCGTAACGACGATATCTAAGGGCAATGCTAACAACAAGACGTGTGTAACTGCAAACAAGTTGGTGAAGAGCTTTTTCGTCCCTTTCTTCACACCACGCCAATGCTAAATCATGTTCCATCTCACGGGACAAAAGGGGGGCGCACATGGCTGCTTTAATAAAGGAAAAGTCAGACTGATGTGTCTGCGCATTTAAAAACTCCATAACACTTCTCCTTTTACAAAATAATTTGTAAAATAAATAAATTTTACATCTTTATTCTATTAAGGAAGTGTTAATAAAATATTAAAAATAATTTTTTTGTGTTAACTAAATTAATGCATACTGCCCATCATTTTGTTAACTGTTTTTTTACAATTTTCATACAAAATAATAATTGTAAAAATTATTATTATTAGGAGTTAATTATGTTTAAAAAATCAGTTATAGTGTGCGCCCTTATGGCAGCCCTTTCCTTTTCAGCCGACGCTGCTAAGAAAAGAGGCCCTAAGCCTCCAAAATCAGAAAAGGAATGCAACCTTCTGTGTTCATCTATGGATTTAGACAAGGCTTTTGAATGTTCAAAAGAATGTACAAAACCAGAAAATATTAAAACCTCTGGAAACCTTTTGAATGTATATCAAAAGGAATGTTTGAAAATAGATAAGGGAGACAATAAACGAAGAAACTGGTGTGGGCATATAAAAAACAATTTAATTAGAATTCTTGTTCTTTCTAAGCTTGGAGAGGATGGCCAACCCTTAAAAGAATTTATGGAAAAAAATCTTAAGTCTGTTGAGGAGATGAAGGCCATGGAAAGTAAGGCTGCATCTGCAGCTAAGACTGCCGCCTCCGAAGCCAAATCTGCCCCATCTGAAACTAAGGCTGCATCTGCGCCTAAGCCTGCAGCATCTTCAGCTGCTGCTGCCTAATCTAGCTCTTTTGCAAAACTCACAGGGCGCCTTTTCATATCATAATTATATGAGAAGGCGCTTTTTATCCCCCCACAAAAACCAAGGGAAACCCCAAAGCGATTCTGCCACCATGGGCCATGGGGTCACCCATACGAGCTTGGCCCCTGCCGCCCACAAGAACAGTAGCCGACCCTTTTATGATGGGGTTTGGAAGACCAACCCCCATGCATATGCCCAAATCTAACTGCCTTGCCGCTGGAAGGGCTCCAATTAAAACGTTAGGAGCTCCTAATAAAATAATTCCACCCACATGAGGCAGCAAAACAAGCACAGAAGGGCACACGTGTAGGTCAGTTAAGCGCGTTGCTAGCATGGCGGATACCTAGAATTTTATTATTTTTCCACTTTTATTTTTCCACAACGCCTACCCTCACATCAACTCAAAATTTATTTAAAAAAAAACAATAAATTAACCAATAAATAACAAATTGATTGATACCATGAGTTTATAAACCACTTTAAATAACAAAAATTATGAAAGTTATTATTGGTATTTTAATTGTTATTGGCTGCATTTTGTTAGGCTACTTAATTGCTGGCGGCCATTTGGACGTTTTGTGGCAACCTGCTGAATTTATTATTATTTTTGGTGCATCTATTGGGGCTTTTGTTATTTCCAATCCAGGGGAAGTGTTAAAAAGTGCGCCAGGTGCTTTGGGCGCAGCTTTCAAGGGCCCCAAGTATGGAAAAAAAGATTTCTTAGAAATGCTTTCCCTTTTATACATTCTTATCAAGCTTATTAAAAATAAGGGAACCGTTATTTTAGACAGCCATATTGATAACCCAAAAGAAAGCCCTATTTTTCAAAACTACCCCTTGTTTATGGCAAATCATAGAGCCCAGGAATTTTTGTGTGACTACCTTCGCATGATGACCATGGGTAGCGATAACCCTCACCAAATGGACGACATTATGGAAAAGGAAATAGAAAAGGCAGAGCACGAATTTCATAGCATTGTATCAGCCTTTCAAAACATGGCTGATGGTATGCCAGCCCTGGGTATTGTGGCGGCAGTTTTAGGGGTTATCCACACTATGGGGTCCATAAGCCAACCCCCTGAAATTCTGGGCAAGCTAATTGGTGCGGCTTTGGTTGGAACTTTTGCTGGGGTTTTGTTGGCTTATGGGTTTATTGGCCCCTTAAGTCAGGCTATTAAGGCTTCTTATGATGCAGAAATTGCGTACCTTAACTGTTTGCGTTCTCTGATTTTAGCTTATTTAAATGGCTATGCTCCCCTTATTGCTGTGGAATATGCCAGAAAAACAATTGACGAACATCACCGCCCTTCCTTTGTGGAGTTAGAGCAGGTTGTGTCACAAATTCCAGATCCGTCTTAGAAAAGGTTTGAAAACATGGATAAAAAGCACCAAACAATTATTATCAAAAAGGTAAAGAAAGCCGCACATGGGCACCATGGTGGCAGCTGGAAAATTGCCTATGCTGACTTTGTGACAGCCATGATGGCTTTTTTCCTATTAATGTGGCTGATCAATATTATTACAGAGGAACAGCGCAAAGGTATTGCGGATTATTTCGCCCCAAACTTTATGGACATGAGCGCAAAAATGGGCAGCGCTGGCCTTATGAGTGGTATGAATGTGGCAGGACCAAATAACAGTGACGGTAAAAGTAGCGACTCAAGCGTTACAATTCAATCTGTTTCCTCTCAGGCAGAAGCTGTTAAGTCTGATCCAACCTCTAGTCAATTCACTATTGATTTTAATGATAAAACAGGTGGAAAAGAAGCGGATCAACAAAACAAAAATGACAAAACTGCAGAAAAAGACGGTCATGATGGGGCTTCTGTTTTAACAGAACGGAATATGAAATTAGGGCTTGGCGACAAAAAAACAAACCAAAAGCAAAAAAGTGAACAAGAAGACATGCTAAAAGCAGCCCACGAAATGCATACCCTTATTCGTGATTCGGCAGAATTGAAAGACCTAACAGAACAAGTTTTATTTGAAATGACACCAGATGGTTTGTTAATTCAGGTTATTGACAAAGAAAGTAAGCCCATGTTTTCACCAGGCGGCAGCGCACCTTTACCCTATGCTCAAAATCTTTTTGCCATGATTGGTCGTAAGGTTGAAAAGTTTCCAAACCCCGTTGTTATTACAGGTCACACAGACTACACCCCCTCCATGGACACAAAGGAATATGGCAATTGGGAGCTTTCTGCCGACAGGGCCAATACAGCCCGCAGAATTTTGTCTCAGTTTGGTGTGGAAACAAAACGCATTGAATCGGTTGTTGGAAAGGCTTCGTCCCATCTTTTGTTAAAATCTGAGCCTGCTTCTCCATCTAATCGGCGTGTGTCTATTTTGCTAAGAAGAGTGTCGTAAAGACCTATTTTTGCCTAAAAATAATACGACCTTTTGTCAGGTCATAGGGGGTCATTTCCACAGTTACCTTGTCACCTGCAAGCACGCGGATTCTGTTTTTGCGCATACGGCCCGACGTATGGGCCAAAATTATATGATCGTTTTCTAATTTCACACGAAAAGTAGCGTTAGGCAAAAGTTCAACCACAACACCGCTAAATTCTATTAAATCTTCCTTTGACATTTATCCTCATGGCTTTACAAAGCACTATTTTTTAACTGTAATTGTACAAAATTTAAGGATACAGGAAATCTCTGTAATAATAGGTGTGATCCTATCATACAAAAAAAACACGCCCCATTCCTCCTGAACCAACCTGACAACTTCGTATTTAGTTGGAACTATTTGCCCTACTAGTATCACGAAATAATCTTTTTGTAAACTACGGGGTTAGCCCTGCAGCCATTCTTGCTGGGGTTTGTGAGGCAAGAGCAGAACCAGTTTTGGAAAATATTTTTCGTAGAGTTTTTTTGAATTACGTATAAAAAAAGTGATGTCTTTCCCGCAAAGGCGGGAATCCACAAAAAACACATTGATAATGAATATTTTTTTGAATTTCTGGACCCCCGCCTGCGCGGGGGCGACACCATATTATGCATGAAGAACTGTTGATGCATGAGAAAAATAGTAAAAAATTCAATTATGCAATAGTATCTTTCATGCGCGGGTCCTAAAATAAGACTTGGTTTATTGTGTATTAATTTTTTAGAAAAAGTATGACGCCTATGTCAAAATTTCTTGCGGGTTCTTTTTTCTGTTTATTATTGGGAACGTCTGTTTTTTCGCAAACAGATGACCCAGATTCTGTTATTTCAGAAGGCAGCGATGATACTTCTTCCGTAAAAATAGAGCGGGCTAAAGACAGGCAGGGGGTCTCTTATACTTTTTCTTTTGAGCCAAACCCAGAACCAGAAATATTAAAAAATCTTGAAGCCAAAAGTTCCCTTGTTAAATTGTTAGACACCCCTCCCCTATCTTCTGTTGGCCTTGTAAAACGAGCCCAGAAAGACTGTGAAACCTTTAAAAAAATATTGGCATCCCTTGGGTATTTTGAAAACCAGGTGACTTTTTCTATTGAAGGCAAAGACCCAGCGCGAATAAAAATTTTTCTAAACCTTGGGGCACGTTTTCGCATAAAGTCTATACGCTGCGTGTGCCAAGATAACCCCAAAGCTTTAGAAGGAGTCCCCCCCCAGGCCCTTTACGACCTTGTGGGGCTAAAGGCGGGGGCTTTCGTAAATGCAGAAAAATTGGAAGATGGTATTAAAAAAATAAAAACGTACTTTCAACAGCGTGGCTTTGCCTTTGTGCAAGTAGAGTCACCTAAGGGAGTGCTTGACTATGATGAAAACACGGTAGAAATTACCTACGTTATACAGTCCCATGCCATAGCCCGCATTAAGGACACCCGTATTGAAGGGCTTAAAAACTTATCCCCAGACTATATCAAAAACCGTGTGTTGTGGAAGCATGGGCAAGTCTATGACCAAACCTGTGTCAGCAAAACCAAACGAAAGCTTTTGGAAACAGGGTTGGTTGGTAATATTAGCATTGAGCCTGAAAAAAAGCCTGTAGATGAGAGTTCTGAGGCCGCTTCTGAGCAACCTGTTCATATGGTTGTAAAAGTAAAAGAGGCCGCCCCCAGAGTTTTGGGCGCAGGCTTACGTTATGCAACCTATGACGGTATAGGAGCTAACCTATTTTGGCGCCACAATAACATAGGGGGACGGGGCGAACATTTAGGCATAGGCTTGCAACGGTCACGTCGAGAGCACAAGGCGAATGTGAATTACACGATTGCTGATTTTTTATTTCCTGAACAGAAACTCATGAACGAAGCTTCCTATACGTGGCAATTAACCCGTGCTTATGTGGGCCACACTTACAATGTAGGAACACGTGTAGAACGTCCCTTAACCGAAAGCCTTAAGGTTTATGGTGGTGGAAACTATGAAATTGGTCACCTAAAGCGTGAAGAGGTTGTTTATAACACCAGACTTGTGGGGGTCCCCTTGGGGGCAAAGCTTGATAAAAGCAATGACACGTTAGATCCAACCTCTGGGTACAAGGTTAATGTGGATGTAACGCCCTACTACGGTCGCATGCGGGACTATTCGGGAATGACCATATCCCAAGCAGGGGGGGCGGCATACCTTCCCCTTTTGCAAAACGATTTAGGGGAAAGTCCCATTATTTTAGCCTCCTTTGCACGGGGTGGAAGTATATGGATTAATCAAACTCAGGCTATCCCTCCCAACAAACGGTTTTACCTAGGGGGCGGGGGTTCTGTGCGTGGGTATGGCTACCAACTTTTGGGCCCCCTAGACAAGGACCGCGTTCCCATTGGTGGGCGTTCTTTTTCAGAATTTGGCACGGAATTTCGCTTCAAAACATCAGAAACTGTTGGTTTTGTTAGTTTTTTAGAGGCAGGGTCCGCGCAAGATGGAAAAATGCCTCACCCCACAAGAAATTTATTGTGGGGTGCAGGCCTAGGGGCTCGCTACTACAGCAGTATTGCCCCCATTCGTTTTGATGTGGGGTTTCCGCTTAAACGCCGGAAAGACTCAAACGGTCGCCCTATCGACTCCGCCTTTCAACTATATGTCAGTATTGGACAGGCTTTTTAAGGATCTAAACTGAACTCAGAACAACCAGCCTTATGTTTCTCTTGTTTTTTTAATTATATTTATTTATTGTAATGAAAAAGTTTTTATTGATTTTATATTCATGTCATTGGTTGGGCTTTCATACCCCGCTTCTGACCTTTGTGTGGTTTATGGAAAATAGGCCCTTGGTTTATTTTGTTTTTTTAGATTACAATTAGTAAATCAAAGCGAGAATGTGAAGTTAGGCCAAGCTTTGGATTATTCATCAACCCGTCAAAAGACGTTAATTGTAGGGATTTGCAACAGATGACAATACAAAAAAAATCAGCAGCTGAGCTGGATTTAAGACCACGCATATCTGTAATTGGTGTAGGTGGTGCAGGCGGAAATGCCGTGAACAATATGATTCGCGCTAAGTTAGAGGGTGTGGAATTTATTGTGGCCAATACAGATGCCCAATCCTTAGACCAGTCTCTTGTCAGTCCCGAACGCCGTATTCAATTAGGCCTTCACATTACGCAAGGTTTGGGTGCAGGGTCAAAACCTGACGTGGGCCGTGCAGCTGCAGAGGAATCTATTGAAGAAGTTCTTGGCCATCTTCGTGGTAGCAATATGGTTTTCATTACAGCAGGTATGGGAGGAGGCACAGGAACTGGAGCAGCCCCCGTTATTGCCCGTGCAGCCAGAGAAAGCGGTATTTTGACCGTGGGTGTGGTTACAAAACCTTTCCATTTTGAAGGCTCCCATCGTGCCCGTTCTGCTGAAAAAGGTATTGATGAATTGCACCAATATGTGGATACGCTTATTATTATCCCCAACCAAAATTTATTCCGAATTGCCAACGAACGTACGACGTTTGCCGATGCTTTTAAAATGGCTGACGACGTTTTGTATTCAGGCGTGCGTGGGGTTACGGACCTAATGATGATGCCAGGCCTGATTAACCTTGACTTTGCTGACATTCGTGCCGTTATGGCGGAAATGGGCAAAGCCATGATGGGAACTGGCGAAGCCGAGGGTGACCGTCGTGCCCTAGATGCGGCTGAAGCTGCCATTTCCAACCCATTGTTGGATGATGTTTCTATGAAGGGTGCCAAGGGTGTTCTTATCAACATTACAGGTGGCTACGATATGACCCTGTACGAAGTGGACGAAGCAGCCAACCGCATTCGGGAAGATGTGGAAAGCGAAGCCAACATTATTTTTGGTTCTACTTTTGATGAAAAGTTGAATGGACGTATGCGCGTTTCTGTAGTTGCTACAGGCATTGGTGGCGCTTTTGCTCAACCTTGGCAAACGGACACATTGTCAACAAATTCGGGGTATGGAAGCACAACACGCACAAATGCAGCCTCGGCAACTTCTTCTGTTTACTCAACTTTTGACAGTGCACCTACAGCGAAGGAAATTCACCCCTTCACAGCAGACAAAAATCAATTTGAAGACACATCTACCAAAGCCACACCGTCTTACACAGCTCAAAATTTTGAAAGCGAAACTTTTACAAAAACGCTGAACACGGAAGAAACGGCTTTTGAAACAGAAGCTCCACAGGAAACGCAATCATACGAAACAGATTTTTCTGATGTTCGTTCCCATGTGACAGATGAACCTGCTTATGCGCCAAGGCCCCTTGAGGAAAACCTGAAAGCCCCTGATCAGCGCCGTCGCACACCGTCCTTGTTTGAACGGTTTACAGGTGTTGGGCGTAACAAGCCCCAACAACACCCCGTAACTGAACAAACTTTAAAGCAGCAAAAAACTGGGGAAGGTGAACGAGATTCTGAAATTTTGGACATTCCCGCATTTTTGCGCCGAGGAAATAATTAAAGGATACACATATGGCCCGCTTGAAAGTTTTAACGGTTCCTGATTCCCGCTTAAAATTGAAAGCGGCCCCCGTTCCTGCAGTAGATGACGGTATTCGACGTCTTATGGATGATATGTTAGAGACCATGTACGCAGAAGATGGCATTGGCCTTGCAGCTATTCAGGTGGGAATCCAAAAGCGTGTGATTGTTATGGAAATTCCAAGTGAGGATGAAAAAACCCCAGGCGTAGTCTATAAAATGGCCAACCCTGAAATTATTTGGGCGTCTAATGAAACCTGCAGCTATAATGAGGGGTGTTTGTCCGTACCAGGCCAACGTGCTGAAGTTGATAGGCCAACCCAAGTAAAAGTGCGTTTTTTAGACGAAAACAATACCTTGCAAGAGTTAGAGGCTGACCATATTTTAGCCCGCTGTGTTCAGCATGAAATTGACCATCTAGATGGTAAGCTATACATTGATTATTTAACGCCTTTAAAAAAACAGTTGCTTGTAAAAAAAGCTCAACGCCTAATGGCTCCTGTTTCTAAAGAAGAAAGTCCATCCAGCTTATGAGCATTGTAAAAATTGACACAACCGCAGTTTCCTCTGTGGGCACCAAAAAAATAGGGCGGAAAAAGACAACAAGCCATGGTTTTTCTGTTGAGGACCATGGGGAGTCAAACTCTCCAGGCGCCATTCAGGTGGCTCTAAGCCCACAAGGGCTAGATGCTTTGTTTCTGTCCTTGAATGATGGGCATTTAGCCCCAGACCAAAAGGCCATTCATCAGGGTGAAGACCTCCTTAAACAGCTGGACTCTGTTCGTTTGGGCCTTGTTGCAGGCGCCATTCCAAAAGAAACATTGCACCGTCTTAAGGAATTGGAAAACACAATTTCCTTAGATGGCGTCAATGAAAAACTTCGGTCCATTATGGTGGAAATTCAAACGCGTGTTCACGTTGAATTGGCTAAATTAGAACAATAACCCACCCTAAATTTTTTTCAAAAAAACCTGAAAAAACTGTGTTTTTTAACGATTTATTAACCGTTTTTCCCTTATTGTATGGGTGGAGGTAAGTTAAATCATCGTTGAGGATGGTTCGAAATGAAAATGTAGAAATTTTGCTTTATGGCGATGAACACGGTTTTAGTGTCATTGCAAAGAAGCGTTGCAGAGTCAGAAATTTTTGAGAAAGTTCTAGAAGAAACGAAGGTGAGTACCGCAGAATATTAGATATATTTGAGGAACGAAAACGAGTTTCGACGACGAAATTGCCAAAAATTTCAATATGCAATGGTTTCTTTAAATAAAGTCCTCACACGTCGTGTAACACGTACGGTTATATAGACGTGACTTCTTAAGTGGGGTGGAATCCACTTAACAAGAGACACCCTCGTTTGCTCTGGGTCGGGCCTTGCCTGAATTAGGGCTTGGCGAGAGGGATAAGGAGGCGTTTTGTCGAGGTTGTGTGGCGGGGTGGGCCCCACATGATTTTCGGGGCTCAGGTGGGCCCCAAAGGGGCGGATTTTAACTATTTCTTAACTTTTTACCCACAAGAATTAAAAGTAGAAATCCATAATATTTACATCCTTAGATAGAAAGTTGTCCCCACATTATTTAGCAGGACTCCTATAATTCGGGCCTCCACACCCCTCTCAAAGCCATTGGTTTTGCTGGGCTTTTTTGACTATTTTATACTCAAAAAAGACTCGTCTCGCTATATCCTCGGGTTGAAAATCATAATATTTACATCCTTAGATAGAAAATTGTCCCCCAATTGTACCCTCAAAGGGAAAATCGCACAGGCCCATCTCAATCTTTGTGGCGGGCTTTGTAAAAACCAGCGATTCCAACTGAGTTTTCTGAGGAAAAGATAGGGCCAGTTTTGAAAAGTATTTTTTGCAGGGTTTTTTGAATTACGTATAAAAACCTCATCTGAAATGGCTGCATAAAAATGTGAAACATTGACAAAGTGCCACACCATACCCCATGATTGCCCAAAGGTATTTTTAAAAAATTTCCAACAAATGAAAACATACGTACATTTATATGACCTACCGAATGATGTAACTTTTGAAGGTTCTGTGGCCATAGATACGGAAGCCATGGGCCTTAAAAACTACAGGGACCGTTTATGTGTGGTTCAGCTTTCAGCAGGCGATGGCGTGTGTCATCTTGTCCACTTTCCAGAAAAAGATTTTGACCAATCTCCAAACCTCGTATCTTTATTAGTAAATCCCCATATTACAAAAATTTTTCATTACGCACGTTTTGATGTGGCCATTTTGAATCATAGCTTTAACATTATGGTAAATTCTATTTATTGCACGAAAATTGCGTCCCGTTTGGTGCGTACTTTTACGGACAGGCATGGGTTGAAGGATTTGTGCAAGGAACTGTTGGGAATAGAACTATCCAAACAAGAACAAACATCAGATTGGGGAACCCCAACCTTAACACAAGATCAAATTTTATACGCTGCCCGTGATGTGTTGCACCTGCACAAGCTGAAGGAAAAGCTGGACAATTTGCTAAAGCGGGAGCAAAGGGACCATGTGGCTCAGGCTTGTTTTCAGTTTTTGCCCTATCGTGCCTGGTTTGATCTAAAGGCCGGTGAAAACCATGACATTTTTAGCTATCAGTGTGACTAACATGCCCCATATAGATAACGGTCGTCAGGTTATTTTGGAAGAAGCTACAGCTTTAACCCAGCTGGCCCACGGCCTTAACGAAAGCTTTGCGCACGCTATTGAATTGATTGAACGGACCCAAGGACGCCTTATTGTCAGTGGTCTTGGAAAAAGTGGCCATGTGGGCCGTAAAATTGCAGCAACCTTCGCATCCACAGGCCAGCCATCCTATTTTGTACATGCGGGGGAGGCTAACCACGGTGACCTAGGAATGATTACTAAGGGGGATACGCTCTTATTAATTTCCTATTCAGGAGAAGCCCAAGAACTGACAGCTGTTATTGACTATGCCCATCGTTTTTCTATCTCTATCATTTGCATTACGGGTAAGGGCCAATCTACCTTAGCCCGTTTGTCTCAGGTTGCTTTAATCTTGCCAGAGGTTCAAGAAGCCTGTCCCAATGGCCTTGCCCCCACTACATCTTCCACATTAACTTTAGCCCTAGGAGATGCCCTGGCCGTTGCCCTGCTGAAAAGCCGCGGCTTTTCAAAAAGCGACTTCAAAATTTTTCACCCAGGGGGAAACTTAGGTCAGCAATTACGCAAAATTTCAGATTTCATGCATATGGGGCTCAAGCTGCCTTTGGCGTCTCCTTTTGAAAAAATGAGCACATGCCTTGTGACCATGACTGCAGGTGGATTTGGAACCTTAGGAATTGTAGACCCAAATCAAAGGTTATTGGGCATTATTACAGATGGGGATTTGCGACGCCACATGAGCTGTGATTTGCTGGAAAAAAGTGCGGACGAGGTTATGACACGTACACCCGTTACTGTAGAAGCCAACCAACTGATGTCAGACGCCTTAGCCCTTTTTGAAGAAAAAGCCATTACCAGTGTGTTTGTGGTTGACGGGAATGAACGGGTTGTGGGGCTTCTTCATATTCATGACTGTTTGCGGCGTAGTGCTGCGTAAGGCAATTGTATGGCTCCTCCCAAAAAACCGTCCCAACAAGGAAAGAATAAGGTTACACGACTGGAATCAGCAAAAAAGCGAACCAGTTCTTCGCGCCGTTGGTTATTGCGTCAGTTGAATGACCCTTTTGTTGCTCAGGCAAAGAAGGATGGGTATCGTTCACGAGCGGCCTTTAAACTTATAGAAATTGATGACAAGTTTCATATTCTTAAGCCTGGCGCTTTTGTTGTGGATTTAGGTGCGGCGCCTGGTGGTTGGTCCCAGGTATGCGCAAAACGTTTGGGACCCACAGGAACAATTGTGGCCCTTGACTTGCAAGAAATTGCCCCCCTAACGGGGGTTACTTTTTTCCAAGGTGATTTTACTCAAGATGATGTTTTAGAAACCCTTCTAAACCATACAGACAAGAAAGTTGACGCTGTCCTAAGCGATATGGCGGCCCCTGCTTGTGGTATGCAACAAGTAGACCATACGCGTATTATGGTTTTGCTGGAGCAAGTGTTTGATTTTTGTCATAAGGTTCTAACGCCAGGAGGCGCAATGGTGGCAAAAGTTTTGCGGGGTGGCACAGAACACACTTTGCTAAAACAATTAAAGAAAGATTTTACCAAGGTTGTTCATTTTAAGCCACAGTCAAGCCGACAAGATTCCGCAGAAATGTTTGTGGTGTGTTTAGGGTTTCGTCCCCAAAACTAAAGATCCACAACTAAAAATAAAGGGTGCCCCTGCAGGTGCAGGGGGCAACCAAGAAAAAACAAACTATTTTGCTGGTGTAGTTCCAGCAGTAGCTGGATTGTTTAAAGCAGCAGCAGCTGGATTTTTTAAAGCAGCAGGAGCAGTCATTGAGGCAGCAGGAGCTGCACTGCCAGCAGCAGCTGGATTGTTTAAAGCAGCAGCTGGATTATTTAAAGCAGCAGCTGGATTGTTTAAAGCATCAGATGAGGCAGCAGGAGCAGTCATTGAGGCAGCAGGAGCAGTCATCGAGGCAGCAGGAGCAGCTGAAGCTGCTGGTGCAGCACCAGTTGAACTAGCAGGGGCTGCTGATAGGCCAGCATAGGCAGAGACAGACAAAACAGACACAACTGCGGCAGAAATAAGGAACTTTTTCATTAAGGGACTCCATAAATAAATTAATATAAAATTAGGTCAATTACTGGTTTTGAGGGTATAAAACCCTGTACAAAAAAACGGAACGTAATGTGACCAACCATACATATGGTAAATCATAAAAGCATTTTCGCCAACTCCATTTAATCAAATTTTTTTAAAATTTTACAAACAAGAACTCAGCGGGACTACTGTAAAAATATCATCTCGCCAGATTTTTCTAATTATGCAATAGTTCTAGGTATGCATATAGCAAAATGATTCTTTTTTAATCATAAAGTATTCAAAAAAAGTCTAGTAAAAACAATGGTTACAGAAGGTATGGAGGGCCCAAATTACAAGAGTCTCACAATACCCTAATTATGACGAAGAATAGGAAACATGACAAATTTAATTGTATTCGGTAGTGATCATGCAGGGACATGCTTAAAGGAAACCCTAAAAACCTTTGTGACATCCAAGGGGTATGAGGTTTTAGATATGGGAACCCACACCCAAGAACCATCCCAGTATCCCTTATTTGCACAACAGGTGGCCCAAAAACTTTTACAAAACAAGGCCTTCTTGGGTGTTCTTATTTGCGGCACAGGCATTGGCATGAGCATAAGCGCCAACCGATTTAAGGGAATTCAGGCCGCCTTGTGCCATACAGAGTATGAAGCGCGTGCAGCTCGAAACCATAACCACGCCAACATTTTGTGCCTTGGCGCCCGTGTTATAGGGGAACAACAGGCCATTAGCTGCTTGCAGGCTTTTATGGAAGAAGAACCATCCACAGACCCACGCCACATAGAACGTGTGCACATGATGAACAGCAATTTTCAGGAATAGGTTCTTTTCCCAGAAATTCCCAGGGCTCTCTCTTTTTACACTACAACTGTTTGGCAAGTAAGGCCAAACAGGCTGTTTCTGCACGCAAAATCCTGGGGCCAAGGCTAACTCTATTTATATACGGTGTGGCGTTCAAAACTTGAAGTTCCTTAAGAGTCCACCCCCCTTCAGGACCAACAACAAAGCCAACAGGACCTGCCTGACGGCTAAAGGCTGGTCCATCTTCCCGCTCCATAGCACAAAACCACTGCACATGTTGAACAGCAAGCTTAAGAAATTCGCCTAAGGGACGCACAGGGTGAATTTTTGGAATACACATGCGTTCACACTGCTGAGCTGCTTCCGCAACCTGCTTATGCATGCGGGATTCATTAAGACGATGGGTATTTGTTCGTGCCGCTATTAAGGGCTGGAAGTTTGTAACACCTAGTTCTGTAGCTTTTTCAAGCAAAAAAGTCATGGCGTCGTGCTTTAGGGGAGAAAAAGCCAACCACACCTCAGGACATGGCTGAAAGGGACGCACACAAGAGCCAACCGTTACAATTAAGTGCTTTTTAGAAACATGGGTGATGTTAGCGGACCACTCCCCCCCATTATTAAAAACAAAAAGAGAGTCCCCAAGTTTTAACCGCATAACAACGGTTAAATAATGGGCCTGGTCTGGAGAAAGGGCGCACTGCATGCCCGTTTGTAGAACATCAAGAACATGCAGGCGCATGGAATGCCTAACGGCGAATTCCTAAAGACTGAATAAGGTCTTGATAACGCTTAAGATTTTTCTTTTTCAGATAGTCCAACAAGCGGCGACGTGCCCCAACCATCATCAGCAATCCACGACGTGAGTGGAAATCTTTTTTATGATCAGACATGTGGTCTGAAAGATTGCGAATACGTTCCGTTAAAATAGCAACCTGAACCTCTGGAGACCCTGTGTCTGTTGGATTAACGGCATATTGTTGAATCAGTTCTTGCTTACGTTCAGCAGATATCGACATCGATTTTGTCCTTTTTTAAAGAGTTAAAATTCGCTTGGGGAACAAAAACCCATCTGCCACATAGCCCATGCCAAACAAAACCCCTTCTGTTTCCAAACGGACAGAAGATGTATTCGGCACATTAAAAACGGCAACAGACTGCCCCTTCCTCAAACGGTGCACATCCTCGCCCCATACGGTTACTGCCGGGATGTCGTCCAGAACAAAACCAAGGGGTTTTATAAGCCTATGCACACCTAATGTATGCCCCATTTCCTCTAATTTTTCCAGTGAAATTGTATGGTCCAGTGAAAATTTTCCATCAACCACACGTCGAATATGGCTAACGTAAGCCAACGCCCCAAGAGCCTGGGCCAAATCTTGCCCTAAAGAGCGCACATAGGTGCCAGGAGAACAAGAAACACATAGCTTAAAAAGCCCTCCTTCTGTTTCCAAAAGAGTTAGAGAGTGGATATGAATGGTACGCGTAGGCAAAACAACAACTTCATTATTGCGAGCAATTTCATAGGCACGACGACCATTCACCCAAACCGCTGAATAGGCAGGGGGTGTTTGAACCTGAGGACCTAAAAACTTAGGTAGAATACCCTGAATATCCTGTGCAGAAGGACGTTTGGAACAGGTTTCAACAACATTTCCCTCCCCATCACCCGTATGGCGCCGTTCACCAAAGTTCAGAAAAAATTCATAGACTTTTTTACACGATGTATAGTAGGGAATAAGTTTCGTGGCCTCTCCTAGGGCCAAAACCAAAACACCTGATGCAGCAGGGTCAAGGGTGCCTAAATGACCAATTTTACGTTGACCTGTTAAGCGTTTTACATAAGACCCCAAACGGGTAGAAGACATTCCCTCTGGTTTGTCCAGAACCAGCCACCCGTTTGGTTGTTGCAATAACCCAAAGGACAATTAAGCCGCTTTAAGCAGGGTTTCCACCCGTTGCATGGCAGATGTTTCATCAGTTTTTTCAATAACAGCTAGTTCGCGCACCAAACGCTCCATCGCTGCATTGTAAATTTGGCGCTCACTGTAAGACTGGTCAGTTTCTGCATGAACCTTGTACAACTCTCGCAAAACCTCAGCTATAGAAACAGGGTTGCCTGAATTAATTTTATTTTCATACTCTTGGGCACGACGGCTCCACATCAAACGCCGACTTTTTGTTTTTACAGACAAAGTCAACAGGGCCTTTTCCATTTCTTCTTTTGAACTGAGAGAACGCAGCCCAGCAGCCTTAGCTTTCGCCACAGGTAACCTTAAGGTCATGCGGTCCTTATCAAAACTAATAACTAACAACTCAAGAGAATGCCCACTAATTGTATGGGTTTCCTTTCCAACCAACCGACCAACGCCATGGGCTGGGTAAACCACATAATCACCTTCGTTAAATTTTAGGGATGCCATTTTTTACCTTTTTTCCTGTGGAAAGTTTTGAACACTTTTACTTATTTAGGATGCTTTTTTATTTTTACAAACACTTTGTTAGGTTTCCCCTCCAGGTTTGTCACTGAAGTACTGCTCAAACTTATTTTTTACCCCTAGCCAATCATCAGCGTCCAAAGGGTGGGGTTTCTTTCGGGTAATATTGGGCCACTTTTTTGAATAGGTCTGATTAAGCTCTACCCACTTTTCAATTCCCACTGTTGTATCTGACACAATGGCCTCTGCTGGGCATTCTGGTTCACACACACCACAATCGATACACTGGTCAGGGTCAATGACTAACATGGTCTCACCCTCGTAAAAACAATCTACGGGGCAGACTTCCACGCAATCCATGTATTTGCAGCGAACGCATGCATCTGTCACAACGTAGGTCATAATAGGGTCAAGATCTTCTTTTTCACAATTTACAGGTTTATAACACAAAAAAAGCAGAAAAACAATCTGCCAGTCATTACTCCAGTAACTCGCGCAGGAACTTCTGCCCCCAAGATCTTACGGCATGGACTTGAAATGTCTCTGGGAATTTTTGAAAAGTTGGTTGCGGGGGCTGGATTTGAACCAACGACCTTCAGGTTATGAGCCTGACGAGCTACCGGGCTGCTCTACCCCGCGATATTATGAGAAAGACCATTACGTAATCAGAAAACTTCTAGGAACAAAAACAAGTCTTGAACGACTGAATTTCTAAAATTTCAATGATGCAGCGGTTTCTGGTGTGTTATATCTAAAGGATATTTTAACCGTATGCAAGGAAAAAATTGTGCATAGGTTCACATAGATTGAGACTAATGCAAGGCCTCAAACTGTGAACTTATACAAAACTAAAAAAGGTTCTTGAATTTTCTTCCAAACTCAATTACAAATTCTACCTATGCACTTTGTTGTTGCGCCCGTAGCTCAATTGGATAGAGCGTCAGACTACGGATCTGAAGGTTAGGAGTTCGACTCTTCTCGGGCGCGCCATTTTTTTCAATTTGAAAGACCATGGCCCCATACTTACCCCTCTTTTTCCTCACCCACCCTTTGAAATAGCTGACTGCCCTCGTGTAACATGTTCACCGCCAAAAGAGAAGCCTTCCCACCGCGAAACCCAAACTCCAAAATACCATGATCATTGCTTGAATAAGCTGGGCTCAGGTCAGGGGCATCAAAGGCAAACTGATTTCCATTCCAATGGGTAAGTAGAACCGTTTTATCACGCAGGCGAAAATAAAGACGTCCGTCCTTAAGCCCCACAATAAGGGTTCCGTATAGGTCATTCGTAAATACGCCCTGGTAAGATTCTAATTTAGAATGAGGCCGTGGGTTTTGAACCTTCATCGCCACCATTTCTTGCCTTATTCGGGTTTGAATATCATTCATGATTTGCAGATTCGTTTGGCTCCAGTCCTCGCCATCAATTCCAAGATACAGGTCTAAAAACTTATCGCGCAAGGCTTCCAAAAAAGTACTAACGCGCAACCCCCCCACATTACACAGCATAACCAACCCCAGATTTTCCTCTGGCGCCATAAAAATAAGGCTGCGGACAGATGAAAAGGCCCCCATATGGCCAAGCCCATGTATTTTTTTGTTGTCTGCACCAAAGTCATGGATAAAATAACCAAGGCCGTAAAATAAATTAGAAAACCGTTTGGGCGAAAACTGCATGTCTGTAGGGCGAATATCAAGCATGGGAATGTGGGGGGTACGCATGCGCGTTACCTGTTGGGCAGATATTTTTGGCCCACCCTCCTGATGAAGGTTATTTAGTTGAAATAAAAGCCACTGGGTTGCATCGTGAAGGGACAAATTAACCCCCGATGTGCCAGGAAACACATACAATTCTTTCGGAATGGGTATTGGTGTCATTTTCCCCTTAATCAACGTATGGGGGCTTACAACATTTTTTTTATTACCCAACAGCCTTTTCCACCAAGGCCCTGAGGCCACAGCATGGTAAGAGGCTGAAGAATCAGCCATGCCAAGGGGCGTAAAGAAACGCTCACTAAACAAAGTGGCTATATCTTTTCCTGTTGCTTTTTCTGCCACCAAACTTGCCACCGAAAACATGTGATTTTGGTAGGCATAAGAATTACGAAAGGGTTTTTTTAGGGGAATTTTGGCAAGTGCATTTAACAAATCTGATTGAGAAAACCCTAAGTCCATAAATGTATCACCCGCAAACCCTGGCAAACCACTTCGGTGACTCAACAAATCTTCCACTGTAAATTCAGAACTAACATCCTCATTGCTCACAAAAAAAGTGGGTATGTATTTACGAACAGGGTCTTCCCATTTAACTTTGCCCTCATCTACCAGCTGGGCTATAAGGGCAGCTAAGAATGTTTTTGTTAAAGACGCCACAGGAAAAACAGTGTGATTGTCTATTGGTTCCTGTGTTTCAATGTTTTTTACACCAAAAGTTTCTTGGAAAACAATTTGGCCTTTGTAAACAACAGCCACAGCTACGGCAGGGGTTTGCCAGGCAGACATGTTTTTTTGAATATAATTTTTAAAAATTGGAATAATTGCCTGGATACGTTCTTGTGAAAAACAAGAAGACAAACTAAAAAAAACAAAAAATACAATATTTGACAAAAAAAAGTTCATTGTTTTACTTTTGTTTACTAAAAATTAACTAATGACCAGTATAAAATAAAACTAAGCAGAACGAAAAGAACTATTTATTTTTTCTAAAAACAGGGAGAAAACCATGAATATAAAAGTTGCACTTATGACCTGCGTAACCTTTTTAATCAGCGTTGGGGTTGTTGTTACCTACGTTAGTCAAAAAGAACGGTACATTTTGTCCCCGCAAGGGAACGCCATGTACATATTTGACAGCAAGACTGCCACCTTAAACTATTGCACAGATAAAAGCTGTCAAATGGTAACACCCCAAAGCATAGGACCTGACGCTTATGCAGCCTTGGCTGCAGCGGGTATGGCCATGCCGAACCAACCCATTATGATGCAGGGCCAGTCAATGATTCAGCCCATAATGGCGCCAATTCCCAACCAAGCTTCAATTATTATGACGCCCCCAATGATGCCTGCTTTCCCACAGGTACCTATGAACACAAGCCAAGGGTCCCTAGTTCAGCCACAAACACCGCCTATGGGAAATTTCATGCAACCCCAACAACAACCTGTCCAGGTTATTATGATGGCACCTCCTGCTCAACAGCAGGCCCGCATGACACCTGTTGCTGCACGGTCTTTGGCCGCTCAATCGCAAGGTGATGAACAGGACTCTCAAAACGAGGGGGACTCCCAAGAAGAAGCAGATTCCCAAGGTGACGACAATGGGGGAGACTCTCCAGATGATCAGGGGGAAGCAGAGGGGGCAGAAGCTTAAAAATTAGGCACGGTCCACGTTGTGGTGTGGTTCGCTTCCTCTAGAATGGTCAGTAAATCTTCCTGACGCAAAGCCAAACAACCTTGGGTTGGCGCAAGCTGACCTGGGGTTGTTTCTTTTGCTATGTGTATAAAAATGGCACTGCCTGACCCTGCAACAGTTGGGTTTATGTTATGACTTGTGGTTACAATAAGGTTATAACGCTCATCGGTTCTCCATAAAACTTCATGGCCGCCCTCAAAGGGTAATTTGACAAATTGGTTATACTGTATGTGCTTAGGGTCATGGCACCAACCACAAGAGGGGGTTAGGGGCACAAGGGGCAGCAGGGTTTTCGGTGGGGGCAAGCGGTCGGGCCTATAATAAACAGTTAACAACCTGAAGGTTCCCACAGGGGTTTTTTTATCGCCTTCCTTTTTGTGGGGGGTCACCCCCCCTTCACCAAGGACGCATGGATAAATTGTGTTTTTCCACCTAAGGGTTGTTTGGCTAATGTTTAGTAAGGTAAGGGTAGACACTTAAAACAAACCGTCTGTAGGTGCTTTGTAAGACCAACAATAAATAGATATGAACAAAAACAACCATACCACATCTACGAAATGCCAATACCAAGCAGCAGCCTCAAACCCCACATGGTGAGTACTGCTAAAATGATTTTTCCGTACGCGGAACCAACATACAAACAAAAATAAGGTTCCCACAATAACATGAAAGCCATGAAACCCTGTGGCCATGTAAAAAGTGGATGGATAAATGCCACCTGTAAAAGCAAAAGACGCATGGGCATATTCATACCCCTGAACGCAGGTAAACAAAACTCCCAATACTACCGTAATACCCAAGGCACGGCCAGCATCAGCCATTTGATTTGTAACCAAAGCATGGTGGGCCCACGTAACCGTTGTGCCCGATAACAGCAGAATCAAGGTATTGAGGTAAGGGAGGTGAAAAGGGTCCAAAGGCGTAATGTTTTTGGGTGGCCAAACAAACCCACTGGGGTCTGCAGGCAACAGGGCCGCGTTGAAATAGCTCCAGAAAAAAGCAACAAAAAACATAACTTCTGAGGCAATAAATAACCCCATACCAATTTTTAGACCCGTTTGAACAGCTTGTGTATGAACACCGTCTGTATTGCTTTCAAAAATTACATCACGCCACCAACCAACAAAAGTAATAATAAGCATAAGGACCCCCACCCCCAAAACCCAGTGGTCTATTTTATGCATGGACAACACAGCACCCACAGCCAACACCAAGGCAGATAAGGCTGCCACAAAAGGCCAGGGGCTTGGATCTACCAGGTGGAAGGGATGCTTTTTGGAAGAAGAGTGCTTTTCAGGTGCCATAATTCACGCGCAATAAACAGAGAATTTTATTAAATTCTAATTCTTTTTGCCTAAGGCATAAATACTTTTTTCAAAAAGTGGGGAGCAAAACAATTCCTGGGGTAAAAATCAGCAGTTGCCCCCTGGGTTTTTCTAGAGCCAGTTTCTAAAAATATTTTTCGTAGAGTTTTTTTGGGGATGACGTATAATGTTAGATGTGGATTTCCTTGGATTTTTTTATACTCATGAACCCCCTTCTTAATGAAAATATGGACCCAAATTTAGACCTAGACAGTCTAGACCCGTCTTTTCGTCCCCAAAGGTTAGCTGATTTCACAGGTCAGCGTTCTGTGTGTAAAAACCTGGAAGTTTTTGTTTCTGCTGCAAAAGTGCGCAAAGATGCGTTAGATCATGTTTTGCTGTTTGGTCCTCCTGGTTTAGGGAAAACAACCCTGGCCCAAATTATTTCAAAAGAATTAGGTGTTGGGTTTCGCGCCACATCTGCCCCCATCATTACAAAGGCTGGTGATTTAGCGGCTATTCTTACCAACCTTCAACCCTATGATGTTTTATTTATTGATGAAATTCACCGTCTTAACGTCACTGTTGAAGAAATTTTGTACCCCGCTATGGAGGACTTTAAAATTGACATTATGATTGGTGAAGGCCCTTCTGCCCGCGCCATTCGTTTAGACCTTCCACCCTTCACGTTAGTTGGTGCCACCACACGTTCTGGTCTTTTGACCCAACCCCTTCGAGAACGTTTTGGTATTCCCTTGCGTTTAGAATTTTATGACTTGGAGGACTTGGTAAAAATTGTGACACGGGGGGCGCGGCTTTTAGGGGTTGTGATAACAGAAAAAGGTGCTGTGGAAATTGCCCGCCGTTCACGGGGAACTCCCCGTATTGCAGGGCGCTTACTGCGTCGGGTGCGTGATTTTGCCAGTGTTTCTAACCGTGATATTTGTCATGAAATGGCGGCGTCCGCATTGAATCAGTTAGAGGTGGACCCCCTAGGTCTTGATACCCAAGATATTCGATATTTAAAGATAATTGCCGAATTTTACAAAGGTGGCCCTGTGGGTGTGGAAACTTTGGCAGCCGCCTTATCTGAACAAAGCGATACCTTAGAAGAAGTTGTGGAACCTTATCTGATTCAGCAAGGATTCTTGCAGCGCACACCCCGTGGCCGTGTTCTAACAGACTTAGCCTATAACCATTTAGGGTTACCATCTTTGCTTGTTTACAAAGATCAAATTCTTAATTTTCCAAAGTAGGCCTTAATGGTTTTTGAAACAGCTAAACTTACCATCGACTTAGACCGCATTGTCCAAAACTATATGGTTCTGAAGAAAACGGCCCCCCGGTCCCTGTGTGCTGCCACATTAAAGGCCAACGCCTACGGCATGGGCGCTGTTCAGGTTGGAAAGGTCCTGGCCCGTGCAGGGTGTTCCACATTCTTTTTTGCCTATATGGATGAAGCCATAGATTTCAAGCAAGCTGTTCCTGAGGCAAACCGTGTATTTGTTCTAAACGGACCTTATGAAAAGGCCTCTTGGTCTGCTTGCAAACAGTACGGATTAACACCTGTTTTAAATACGCTTGAAAATGTGGAGGCATTTAAAAGTTTTGGCACAGACATGCCTGTAGCCCTACACATAGACACGGGCATGAATCGACTGGGAATGGGGTATGACGATTATAAAAAAATAAAAAACCCCCCTAATTTTTCCCTGATCATGAGCCATTTGGCTTGTGCTGATGACCCCCTAAGCCCCATGAATTTCACCCAACTTAAGCAGTTTAAGGAAATACAGAGGGCCCACCCCCATATTCCTTTCAGCCTGTGCAATTCCAGTGGTGTTTTTTTGGGGTCTGCTTATCACTTTGACATTGTGCGACCAGGGTGCGCTTTATACGGCATTAACCCCACAACCACTGAAACGTCTTTAAGCAGTTGTGTGCATCTTGAGGCACGTATTTTGCAAATCCAAACCCTTTCAAAGGGGCGAACCATTGGCTATAACACAACCCATACATGCGAAACAGAAACGCGTGTGGCAACCGTGGCTTTGGGCTATGCTGATGGGGTTCCATGGCAGGCATGGGGAAAGGGGGCCTACCTTATCATTTGTGGTAAAAAGGCACCTATTTTAGGGCGTATTTCCATGGACCTAATCACCGTAGATGTAAGCCATATTCCAAATTGTACCACCCAAGATTGGGCTACTGTTATGGATAAAACCCTAACGCCAGATTATTGGGCTAAAGTTATACAGAATTCTTCCTACCAAGTGCTATTGAACCTTGGAAACAGGGCAAGCCGTGTGTATGTTGGTGCAAACTCTTGTGACCTAGACACACCAAAACCACATTCAAGTTGCGGGCAGAAGGTGGATGAACGTAGCGTGTATTAGGGGGGGCATGGTCCCCTTCAGTAGTGGTGTTTTATCCCTGTTGCCATGCCTTCACTCCGCTTCTGCAACTAAGGACAACCACTCTTCCTCCGTCAGCACAACAACGCCCAATTCTTTGGCTGTTTTCAACTTGCTTCCGGCATCCTTACCTGCCACCACATAATTTGTTTTACTGGAAACAGAACCACTGACCTTAGCCCCCATTTTTTCAGCTTGATCCTTTGCCTCTTGACGGCCAAGAGTCTCCAAAGTTCCTGTGAAAACAACAGTTTTCCCCACCAAAGGACTGTTCCCAACAACCATATGTTCAAAAGATTCAACAGTTACATTTTTTAACAAGGCCTCTATCACAGCATCCACAGTAGGGGTTTCTAGAAAATCGCCAATTTCCTGGGCCATAACAGGGCCAATACCCTCCACAGTCAACAAATCTTCATAAGACGCTGTGCGCAAATTTTCAAAAGTCATGTAGTTCTTCGCCAATAATTTAGCCGTTGTTACACCTACTTGGGGAATGCCCAAGGCATAAATAAAACGGTCCAAGGAAATGTTCTTTCTTTTGTTGATGGCCGCAAATAGGTTACGCACAGACAGTTCCCCCCACCCGTCCCGTTGGTGTAAAACATGACCAATACGTTCTTCCAATAAAAATAAATCAGCGGGGTTTTTTAACACCCCTTCTGCGTAAAATTCTTCAATGATCTTATCCCCCAAACCATCAACGTCAAATGCATCCCGACTCACGAAATGTTTAAGGCGCTCTGCCCCTTGAGCGGCGCATCCATAATTAGGGCAACGTTTGGCTACCTGCCCATCTGCCTGAACAACGGGTGTGGAACAGACAGGGCACGTAGTTGGAAACAGAAATGATTGTGAATTTTTTGGACGTTTACCCTCCACAATACCTAAAACCTGGGGGATAACATCACCTGCGCGCTGAATAATAACCGTATCGCCCACACGAATATCCTTGCGCTTTAGCTCATCTTCGTTATGCAGGCTAGCACGACTTACCACCACACCACGCACCAAAACAGGTTCTAAAATGGCAACAGGCGTTAATACACCCGTACGCCCCACCTGCACATCAATGGCACGTAAAACCGTTTCCGCCTTTTCTGCCACAAATTTATGCGCTATAGAATGGCGGGGCGCCCGCCCAACAGTGCCTAAACGGCTTTGAAGGGAAAGACTGTTCACCTTGTAAACCAAACCATCAATTTCATAAGGTAGGCCTGCACGCATTTGGTCTAAGTGATGATAGTAAGCCACAGCATCTTCCATTGTTTCACAATGCTGATTATGTGGGTTCGTGGAAAACCCCCACTTCTTCAGGGAATCTAGGCAGGCCTGTTGCGTTTCATCTTGTGCGCCTGATAAGGCTTCATAAGCATAGGCAAAAAAACGTAAAGGACGCTTGGCTGTAATGGTGGAATCCAACTGCCGCAAAGAACCTGCTGCCGCATTACGTGGATTGGCAAAAGGGGGGTCCCCCGCTTTTATGCGTTCTTCATTTAAGGCCTCAAAGTCGGACTTGGTCATGTATACTTCGCCCCGTACATCAATATTTTTTGGGAAATCAGAACCTTGAAGCGTGAGTGGGATGTCTTGAATCGTACGCAGATTAGCCGTAATATTTTCCCCTTCATGACCATCACCACGGGTTGCGCCCAAGACAAAAACACCGTCCTGATAGTTTAAAGATGCAGATAAGCCATCAATTTTTGGTTCAACAACCACATCAATAGATACATCATCTGCCATCTTAAGGAACCGACGAATTTTTTTGAAAAAATTGCTTACATCTTCCACATTAAAGGCGTTATCTAAGGAAAGCATGGGCTTTCGGTGTTTAACCTTGTCAAATTCAGGTGATGGTGGCGCACCCACCCGATGTGTTGGGCTATCCATACGACGCAAGTCTGGGTACATGCGCTCAATCTCTTCATTACGTTTACGCAATGCATCATAGGCTTCGTCAGATATTTGGGGCTGGGCTAAATGATAATAACAATGGTCGTGATGGCCTATTTGTTTGGCCAGTTTCTCAAGTTCAGCCATAGCTTCAGGTCTTGATTGGGGAAGGGTCATAAAAACCTCTTAAAAAATTTCATGAAAGGACCCTGGGTTCCTGACAAACTGGGTCTTGGTGAATAATAACTTGAGCCTTTGGAAATAAGGTCATCAATGCCGCCTCAATTTCATCAGCAATGGCATGGGCCTGCTTTAGGGTAAGATTTTCGTCCATATCCACATGCATCTGAATAAAATCTGTTTGGCCAGAACTGCGGGTACGCAAATCATGGACGCCTAAAACATAAGGGTGACTTAAAACCACATCCTGAATTTGGGTCAGTAATTCTTCGGGCAGTTCCTTGTCCATCAGGACGTCAAAACTTCGAACAACAATGGACCAAGACCCACGCAATATGTACACAGCAATAATAATGGCCACCCCTATGTCTAGGTAAACCAAATGCCAAAAAGCAGAAACCCCAAGGGTTAACATAACCCCCACATTGGTTAACAGGTCTGTTTCGTAGTGCAGTTTATCAGCAGAAATGGCAAGGGAATGGGTGCGGCTAATAACATAGCGCTGAAACAAAATAAGGCCTGCTGTTAATAAGGTTGACCCCAGCATAACGTATAAGGCTGGTTTGTTCAGTTCTATAACTTCAGGGTTATAAATACCCCTTAAAATATCCTTCACAAGCCAAAGAGACGAACAAGCAATAAGAAGAGATTGACCTAACCCCGCCAAAGCTTCTGCCTTTCCATGACCAAAACGATGATCAGCATCCGCAGGACGCAAGGCGTGGGCCACAGCAAAAAAATTAATAAGGGACGCACAAGCATCTAACAAGGAATCCACAAGGCTTGCTTCAATACTTAGGGAGCCAGTCAAACGAAAAGCTGTAAACTTTCCAACAACCATAACAAAAGCAAAGGTGGCTGCCACAAGGGTCGCTAGACGCATTAGGGTGGCATCAGATAAAGACCTCATAAAACCTTTGCCCCTTCTCTCAAGTCTGTTAATTTTTAACCCTACAACTACCACTTTTTTCAACGTATGTGTATGAAAAAAAATACCAGTTGTAGAGCAAAACGATCAGAGAAGAGAAGAGCGCAGCAGAGCTGTGTTAAAAATGGTTTGCCTAAGAAAGTGTAGAAATAACTTATTTTGATTTTTTTTTGAAAAATTAGAAAAAAATTAAGACTTAGGTCTTAAGCTATGGTAATAAAGGTAAGAAATACTTAAATGAAGAATTCATATGTTGTTTGATCATTTGCCCAAAGAAAAACGTGGCTTGCTTTTTATAGTACTTGGTTTGTTGGCAGGACTTCTGGCCATATGGCTATTTTTAAAAGTCATGCGTCCTGTCCTAAGGGGTGTTTGTACATATGTTTTAGAATCTTCGGATGAAAAGGGTAATCGTCGCCAAAACCGCACAGTTAGCATTGAAGCAGCCACTGTAAAAATGGGAATTATGACCAAACGCATTGCAACGGTTGGTCGTTTAAAGGCCAATGCGGATGTGACCATTAAGTCTGAAATGAATGGTCGGTTGAAGGAAATTACCTTTGTTGAAGGGTCTATGGTTCAGCAGGGTCAGCCTATTATTAAGTTTGATGATTCTGATGCCAAAGCGGAACTGAAAAAGGCCGAAGCCCAAGTTATGCAAGCTAAGGCAGATTATGAACGGGTGTCCAAACTTCACGAACAAAAGATTGGCAGCACGAAAGATTATGACCGTTCCCGTGCGGAACTTGCCATGGCTGAGGGGAATTTGGATGCAGCTAAGGCACGTTTTGAAAAAACAGCCATCCTTGCGCCCTTTACAGGCAATATTGGCTTAATCAACGTGAGTGTTGGGGCCTACGTGCAAGCAGGTCAGGAACTTGTCACCATTGTGGACAGTACGCCTATGAAGGTAGAGTTTAAAATTCCAGAAAAGCACGTGCACGATGTGGGCGTGGGCCAAACTATTGAAGTACGCATTGATGCCTTTAAAGACCGTGTGTTCACGGGCGTAGTGGAAGCTGTGGATTCTAAGGTAGAGTCAGAAAGCCATAGCATTTCTATTCGTGGTTCTATCCCCAATGACAGCGGCATATTGAAGGCAGGTCTTTTTGCCAATATTAGCCTGATTATTGGTGAACAGGGCGAAACCATTATGATTGATGAATCTGCCGTTGACCGTGAAGGGGAGATAGAGTTTGTCTGGGTTGTGGAAAAAGGCAAGGCTGGCCGTCGTCGTATTATGACAGGCACTCGTGAAAACGGTAAAATTGAAGTAATAGGTGGCCTTCAGCCAGGTCAGATTGTTGTAACTGTTGGTCAGATTAAATTAGGCGATGGTGTGCGTGTGAAAATAACCAACATGGAAGACCCAGCTACTGCAAAAGAAAAAACAGATAGTAAAAAAGAGACAGCTCAAGCACCTGAGGGAGGGGCTCAACCTGCAGGCACGCAACAACCTGAAGGTGTCCAGTCTGAAGGCGGTGCCCAAACGCCTCAGCAGTCAGGTACTGTTAATGAAAATAAAAATGGATAACTGCCCGTATTAATAAACAACTAGGTTTGGTTTTATGAAACTGTCAGAAATATGTATTCGAAGGCCCGTATTAGCGTGGGTTATGACGTTTGTTCTTATCCTTGTAGGAATTGTGGGTGGCTATCGTCTGCCTATTCAACAGTACCCGCGTATTGAGCGACCTTATATTACCATTGAAACCCAGTTGCCTGGTGCAGGCCCTGAAATTGTGGAAGCCCAGGTAACACGCGTTATTGAAGATGCCGTGTCAGGGTTAGAAGGTGTGGCCAACATTACGTCTATCAGCAGTACAGAAGACAGTAAGGTTACCATAGAATTTACCCCCGACCGCAGTATGGACAATGCCACCAACGATATTCGTGACCGTTTAAGTCGTTCGCGGGAAAATAAATTACCTGATGAGGCTTCTGAACCTTCTCTTGTCAAGTCACGGGCGGAGGAAAAACCCATTATTACCCTGGCGTTAACCAGTGAAACTGTGCCCACAAACCAGTTGTTTGACTATGCCACCCGTGAAATTCAAAAAGAACTAGAGTCTTTAACAGGGGTGGCGCGCGTGGATGTTTTGGGTGCTGGTTTATATGAAATGAATATTTACCTAGACCCCATTCGTTTGGCAGCCTATGGCATTACGGTTTCGGAGGTTTTAACAGCCCTTAAACGTCAAAGTATTGAAAAGCCCGCAGGTAAACTTATCAGCCATAATCGTGAGTATTTGGTTACAACTGTTGCCAACCTTGAAAAACCTGAGGAGTTTGAGAATCTTGCTGTAACGTCTCGTAAAAACCACTTGATTCGTGTGCGAGATTTGGGGCGAGCGGAAATTACGTCTAACGACCGTAAAACCCGAACCCGTTACAACGGTAAATCAGGCGTTAGCATTTCTGTTGTCAAACAATCCACAGCCAACCCTGTTGATGTGGCTCGTGGTGTAAAAAGTGCCTTGGAAAAGGTAAAAAAGCATTTACCTGAGGAAATGACCATTGATGTGGGAAGTGACAAGACCGTCTTTATCGAAAGCTCCATACGGGAAGTTTTCAAAACAATTTTAGAGGCCACTTTGTTGGTGGTTGCAGTTGTCTTTTTGTTTTTACGTTCTGCTCGTGCGTCTTTAATTCCCTTGGTGACAATTCCCGTGTCATTAATTGGTGCCCTATTTTTCATGTATTTGCTGCATTTCAGCATTAACATGTTTACCCTTATGGCTATGGTTTTGGCCATTGGTCTTGTGGTGGACGATGCCATTATTGTGTTAGAAAATTCCTATCGCCATATAGAGGCTGGTGTTAAGCCCTATGACGCCGCCTTTAAAGGAATTCGGGAAATTAGTTTTGCCGTTATTGCCATGACCTTAACCCTTGTTGCCGTTTACACACCCGTTGCCTTAGCCCAGGGTATGACAGGAAAGTTAATGACCGAATTTGCCATTACCTTGGCAGGTTCTGTGTTTATTTCTGGATTTGCAGCTTTAACACTGTCCCCTATGATGTGCGCACGCATGTTGCAACCCCATAAACACGAAGATGAGGCCAAAACAGCCTGGGACCGCATGAAAAACAAAATTAAGGTGGATGAATGGATTTCTAAGTTAGAAATTATGTATGAACATTATTTGAATTTAGCCTTAGATTTACGCCATTACGTGGCCTTAGGTGCTGTGGCTTTTGCCCTGTTAGGGTATATTGTGCATCGGAATTTGGCGTCTGAATTTACGCCCAAAGAAGACCAGGGGGTTATAACTATTGATGGGCAGGCCCCTCAAACATCTACCTTGGAATATACGGAACGTTATATTCAGCGCATTGATGACATTATTGGTAGTATCCCTGAAATTGAACGACGGGTTATGCAAATTATCAACCCAACTTTTGATGCGTCTATCCACCTTAAGGCAGATCGTAAACGATCTACGGACGATATTGCTGCAGATATTCGCGAAAGAATGGAAGCCATTACAGGGGTGGATGCAAAAATTAACAGCGGATCCAGCGGCATTAGCGGAGACGACAACCGGGCAGTTCAGTTTGTAATTTTGGGAAATAAAACTTACCGAGAACTGAAAGACATTGCCCAAAACATTACAGCTAACTTGTACGCCTCTGGCATGGTTATGGGTGTGAATTCTGAAATTCGTGGTGATACGGAAGATTTTACTGTCAGTATTATTCGTGACAAGGTTTCTTCTCTTGGCATTGAACCTGCCACTATTGCTGAAACAATTGATGCACTAATTCGTGGTAAAAAGGCCAACACATTCAAGCGTGAAAATAAATTATATGATGTGCGCGTGGAGGTGGAAAACGAAGCCAGACGAACCCCACACGATATTACGAATTTATTTGTGAAGGCTAACGATAAGGAAGGTACCTTGGTTCCCTTATCTGAACTTGTGAAGGTTCATTCGCGGTCAGGTCCTATTGAGGTGCACCATCACAACCGTATGCGTGCCATCACCATTTACGCATTCTTAAAGCCTGCCTATAGTTTGGGTGAAGGTATTGAATTGCTGGAAGACATTGCTAAAGATTGTATGCCATCGGACGCTCGCCATGATTATGTTGGTGATACCAAGCGATACCTAACAGAAAGTAAAACCATTCAGCTGGTTTTCTTTTTAGCCTTATGTTTTATTTACCTAGTGATGGCAGCCCAGTTTGAAAGTTGGCGTGACCCCTTTATTATCATTCTAAGTGTGCCCTTTTCCTTAGCTGGTGCGGTTATGACCTTGGGGCTCATGAGTGGGGGGTCCTTGAACTTGTACTCCAATATTGGTCTTATTACCTTAATTGGTTTGATTACAAAACATGGTATTTTGATTGTGGATTTTGCTAATAAACTCAGGGATGAGGGCAGGAGCATTTCTGAAGCGGTTATTGAGTCTGCTAAGTTGCGTTTGCGACCTATTTTAATGACCACCTTTGCCATGGTTTTGGGTGCCTTGCCCCTAGCTTTTGCAACAGGGGCCAGTGCGGAAAGCCGGCGCCAGTTGGGGTGGGTTATTGTAGGAGGAATGACAGTTGGTACCTTGTTTACCCTGTTTGTTATTCCCACATTCTACAGTTATTTGGCTAAGAAGGACCGCAAAAAGGTTGAGCTGGCTTAAGGAGTTTTTTCACCCTGCCCGTTTTAGCTTAATTCCTTCGCTTGTTTTAAAAAGCCCCAATAAGGATTGTACGGCTTTGCTATCTAATGTTGGGTTGTGTTTTAATATGCGGCGCGCATCTTGTTGCGCTTGGGCCAGCAGTTCGCTGAGGTACTCGTATTCCTCTTCTTTTTCCACATCAAAGGTGCACATGCGAAATTTGGGCATGCCGCTTTGCCGTGTTCCCAAAACCTCTCCACGGCCCCGTAATTTTAAGTCAGCTTCGGCAATAAAGAAACCGTCGTTGCTGTTCCGCATGGTTATTAACCGTTTTTTTGCAATGAGCCCTAAGGGGCTGTCATACAGTAAAATACACGTACTTGGCATATTGCCACGCCCAATACGCCCCCGCAGTTGGTGTAGTTGGGCCAAGCCAAAGCGTTCTGAGTTTTCAACAACCATAACGGATGCCTGTGGCACATGAACCCCAACCTCAATAACGGTTGTGGCCACCAAAATATCAATAGAACCATTAACGAATTCTTCCATAATTTCTTCTTTTTCTACAGAAGACAAACGGCCATGAACCAGCCCAACCTTTCCCTTAAAATGTTCTTGAAGAAACATATGGCGTTCTATAACGGGCGTGAGGTTAGAATCTTCAGATTCTTCAATCAAAGCACATACCCAGAAGATTTTTTCCTTCTTTTTCAAAACACGGCTAAGGGCTTTAATCACAGAATCAATCTTATCTACGGACATAACGCACGTTTCCGTTTCAATGCGGCAGGCTGGTTTTTCCCAAATGCACGACATGTCCATATCTCCGTATTGGGCAATGCTTAGGGTCCGTGGAATAGGGGTTGCTGTCATAGTTAGAATATGTGGGTTTACCCCTTTTTCTGAAAGGCGGGCCCGTTGCTGAACCCCAAAACGATGCTGTTCATCAATGACCACAAGGCCTAATTTGTGAAATGTGACCGTATCTTGAATAAGGGCATGGGTACCAACTAAAAGGTGTATGTGTCCAGATTCTAATTCATGTAAAATTTCTTTTCTAACCTTACCCTTTTCCCGACCCGTTAGAATGGCTGTGCGTAAGTTTAAAGGCTCTAAAAGGTTTTTAATGGTTTGGTAGTGTTGGCGGGACAAAATATCTGTTGGCACCAAGATGGCAGCTTGGTGACCGCCTTCAATGGCCTTAAGGGCTGCCAAAAGGGCCACAATTGTTTTACCACTTCCCACATCACCTTGCATTAGGCGCAGCATTTGAAAGGGCATGGCCATATCATTGTTAATTTCCTCTAGGGCGTCCCGTTGAGAGGGGGTCAGTTGAAAGGGAAGACGGTCTATAAGCTTTTGCTGAAGCTGGCTGTGTCCCGTAAAGGCTACAGAATCTCGTTTATCTTCTAAAACCCGTTCAGCCAACATGCCAAGTTGGTAGGCCAACAATTCGTCATAAATTAACCGACCACGGGCGGGTGAGAAGGGTGTTAAGTCCTTTTCATTATTTGGATGGTGGGCTTCTTTTATGGCATCTTTCCAGTTGGGCCACCCAAATTTTTTTAGGGTTTCTTGTGGAATCCATTCTGGTATGGTGTCTGATTCTTTGAAAACCCCATCCATGATTTTTTGTATAAAAATAGATACAGTTGGGTTTTGAATGCCTGCTGTTAGGGGGTAAATAGGCTCAGGTCCTGACTTTTTTTCTCCCACTTCCTGAAAGCTGTTAATTTTACCAGGGTGAATGATGGCATAACTGGACCTTCTGCTGTCTTTTGACAGCCTCAATACACCGCTTATAATTATATGGCGCCCCACAAAGGCCTTGTCGATGAGCCTTTTTTTAATGGTAAAAAACAAAATTTCCAAAGGCACGCCATTGCAAGAACATACAATTCGGTAAGGGCGCTTCCCACTTACATGTTCATGAACAACTAAGGGAACCGTCACATATTCCCCTAGCAGTTTTTTATCTAGGTTATTAACAAAATAATGGTTGATAACACCAGTTGGTAAATGAAACAAAATATCAATAATGCGATCACCAAGCAGACGTTTTAAAATATGCTTTCTGCTTCCAAATGCATTTAAAACAGAGCGGTTGTCTTCAAACAGTAGGTTGAGAAAAAAATCAGCCATAAGCTTTGTTTGTGTTAGATGGGTTTATTGAGGATTATCCCATATGAACCCCAAAGCTAAAAGCCATTATTTCAGGAAAAAAACAGGGGCCCTGTAGTAAGAGCCCCCTGTTTTGCCGGTTTATTCCACAACAGATACTTCGGCAGATTCTCCAGCACCTTGTAAGTTTTGATCTCCTTGTGAGTTCTCATTTTCTTCTTGGTTTTGTTCATTATTTTCATTTAATTTATTTTTATTATTTTGATTCAAATTATTTTCGTTTTCATTTTCATTGTTTTCATTTACTTCATTTGCTTTCTTCTTTGATTTTTTCTTATTATTATTTTTTTGCTTTAATTCTTCTGTATTTTCATCAGCTGCATTGGGGTCATTTTCCCCTTGTTCCAATTCATCTTGTGCTGCCGCACCCTTTGCTTTTGCTTTTTTTACTTTGTCTGCAGCTTTTTTTGCCTTCATTCCCATTTTGGCACCTTTAACAGCCACGGAACCTCCAGGAACAAAGCCTGCTCCCATTTCAGCTGCAGTGCTAAGGGGGACAACATTATTTACAGCTGTTACGCCTTTTTTCAAGCCTTTGCCAGCCTTTTTAAGCCCCTTTCCTGCTTTTTTGCCAGCTTTTTTGAAAGCTTTACCAATTTTTTCTTTTGCAAAAGCTTCTCCTCCTACAAAAGACAAACCAATTAACGAACACAACATAATTTTTATGATACGATTAAACATTTTTACCTCTATACATAGCGTTTTCATAATTTATATATAAAAGGAAAAATACTAATATTTGGTTAATAAAATTTATTTTTTGAGGATAAATTTATTATTTTGCCAAAAAGTTTCAGCGGGTTCTGGCCCCTGTTCTTGCCACTGGACATAGCATTGCCACAAGCCTTTCAAAAGGGCCTGTAGAAGATCTGGCAATTCTGGCGTTTGTGTGTGGTTTTCTAAACAGGTGGCTGGAAAATCTGTGTCTTTTGGAAAATATTTTACATTTAAACCAATACCTACAATGACAGCTTCTTCGTGTTGTTCCAACAAAATGCCGCATACTTTTTTGCCATCTATTAAAACATCGTTGGGCCATTTAAGGGATAGGGGAAGGTTTGGGAACAACTCTTTCAATGTTGTCACAACACCCATTCCCGCCACAAGAGACAGCATAGTGTTACGTTCAGCCGTACTATTTTTTGGTGTTAAAATAAGGGAAAAATAAAGGTTCCCTTCGGGTGATTGCCATGTTTTTCCATGGGTTCCACGTCCCCGTGTTTGGGTATAGGCCCAAATAACTGTTCCTTCTTCTGTGGCTGGGTCGTTAAGGTAGACGGCCGCTGTGGTATTTGTGCTATCAAGTTCTGAAAACTGGTGAATGGTAAGGCGCATTTTTAAGGTTCCCAACTATTGTGCTGTAACCGGTCTGCAATAATAAGGTTTGCTTTGGGCATGGTGTAGTGAACCATGTCTTCTGGGCTTACCCAATTATATTGGCCCTGGTTTTCCAAAAGCTGAATATGCCCTTGCCATGTGTGGCAGGTAAATACAAGCATAACTAGGTGAAATGTATCATAAGGCATGGAAACAAAGGAAAAAGGGATGAGGTCTTTTTCTTCTACACTTAGGCCCAGCTCTTCTTTAAGTTCACGTTTAAGGGCGGCTTGGGGTGTTTCCCCTTCTTCAATTTTTCCACCTGGAAATTCCCAAAAACCAGGCAAACTTTTATGGGGGGGCCGTTTTACAATAAAAACGCTAGCGTCTGCGTTTGTTAAAACTGCGCTGGCTACGTAAAGAGGGGACATAAACAATCACGAACATGAAAATATTTAAGAGTAACCTTAACACACCCCTTTTGTTTTTGTAAGAAGCATTTACATACATCTTTTTCCATTTCATACTGTATAGAAAGGGTAAGTGGCTGAAGGGATTTTATGACTGCAGACCAAATAATTGAAACACTTTCTATTTTGAAGGAAAAAATTCTTGGTTGGCCTACCAACGTAACTGAGGGAGATCCTGATTTAGCTTTTCAAAGCCTAGAAAATCAGCTGCGTCACATATTGTCGCAGATTCAACAGTTAACAGAGGGTGAACGCCAGTCCATTCAGCCTGCTATTGAAACATTTAAGCAGGCCGTAACAGAACGCCATAAGGAAACAGAGGAAAAAATGGCCGTTTTACGGGGGGACCTAACAACAGCTGAACAGCGCCAGCGGGCCTTTCGCGCCTATGGAGAGCGTGTATGACACACCAGGGGTTTTTGGTGTGTGCGGCTCTTATCCTTGTTTTGGGAGCCATTGGGGCCTTAACCTACGGTTTGAAATACCTACACTTACGTTTTCCAAAGAAAATATGGTGGCGCACGGAACATATGAAAATTGTTGAAAGCTTACACATAGACCCCAAAAATCGTTTGGTTTTAGTGCAGTGTTATGAGCGTCAGCACCTGATTTTGGTGGGCCCCAGTTCTGGCCAGGTTGTTGAGACGAATATTTTGCCCGAAGGAAAAGGCGTATGAACCGCATTTTTATTCTTCTGTGTGTGTTGGTTGGGCAGGCTTATGCTGATTCCCTAACTTTTGATTTGGGAAGTACGGGCGGCAGCTTTATGGGCCGTATGATCCAAATTTTCATGGTTCTGACGGTTTTAAGTTTGGCGCCCTCCATCATCATGATGGTAACCTCTTTCACACGCCTTGTGGTTGTTTTTTCATTTGTGCGAAGTGCTATGGGTACCCAGCAGTCTCCCCCCAACATGGTTTTGTTGGGGTTGGCCATGTTTTTAAGCCTTTTTATTATGCAGCCCACCTTTGAAAAGGCCTATCATGAAGGGGTTAACCCCTTAATTCAGGAAAAAATAACAGAACAGGAGGCTTTTGAAAAAATTTCGTCTCCCTTTAAAGAATTTATGCTGAAAAATGTGCGGGAAAAAGACCTAAAATTATTTGTGGACCTGGCCCGATTAGACCAAATGAGCAAGCCTGAAGACACACCCTTGCGTGTTTTGGTTCCTGCTTTTATCATCAGCGAACTGAAGCGTGCATTCGAAATTGGTTTTCTTATTTTTATTCCCTTTTTGGTCATCGATATGGTGGTAGCATCCATTCTTATGTCTATGGGAATGATGATGTTGCCACCTGTTATGATTGCCCTGCCCTTTAAAATTATCTTTTTTGTCCTTGTGGATGGTTGGCACCTGCTGTGTGGCAGTCTAATGAACAGTTTTAAAATATAGCGAGGCTCCTATAATTTGGGCCTTCCATACCTTCTGCAACCATTGATTTTGTTAGGCTTTTTTGAATACTTTATATTCAAAAAAGAGTCGTCTTGCTATAGACTCAAAAAAGAGTCGTCTCGCTATATAACGGAATTCCATGGCCTTACGAAGCTAGTTGATTACTGCACCCCTCATCAATGCTGTGAAAGGAAAGGGAATCCAGCTGAGCAGGCAACGTAGATGCCCAATAGGTAATGCTACCTGCCCCCATGCAAACCACCATGTCACCTGACTTTGCTATACGGCTAATGAGATAGGCCAGTTCTTTTTGTTCCTGAATCTCATACACCGATGCCTTTGTTTGCATGCGAATTGCCTGTGCCAACGCCTGAGACGTAATGCCATCTAGGGGATTTTCTCCCGCAGAATAAATGGGGGCCACCACAATGGCATCGGCTCCATCAAAACAACTGGAAAAGTCTGAAAACAAATCACGCACACGGGTATAACGGTGGGGCTGAACAACAGCTATAATTTTACCCTTAGTGGCCTGCTTAGCAGCTTTCAGAACTGTTTCAATTTCTACGGGATGGTGGGCATAATCGTCAATAATAGTAATACCACCTGACTCACCGATACGTGTAAAGCGGCGCTTGACTCCCTTAAAGCTTGCAAATGCTTTTTTGACAACGTCTTCACCCAACCCTAATTCCAAAGCAATGGCGATAATAGACAGGGCATTTTGCACATTATGCTGGCCCACCATGGGCAGGTAAATATCTTTCATACGTTTGGGCATGGCCTGCACAATACCTTCTACATGGCCAAAAACAGCAGCAGGAAGCCTGCCCGCAATTTCCACATCGAAGGTGCTTCCTTCTTGGGTTAGACGCACGTTAACAGCGCGAACCATGGCATGTTCAGAAAAACCGTAGGTTACCACACGGCGATTGTGAATTTGGGTTACAAGGTCTGCCACTACGGGGTGGTCTACGCAGCAAATGGCCAGCCCATAAAAGGGAATGTTTTGAACAAATTTAAGGAAGGAAGACTGTAGGGTTTCTAAGGTTCCGTAAAATTCCATATGTTCTGGGTCAATATTGGTGACAACCACAAGGGTGGCAGGCAATTTCATAAAACTGCCATCAGATTCGTCAGCTTCAACCACAGTCCAGGGGCCCGACCCCAACCTGGCGTTTGTATTGTAAGCGTTTAAAATACCACCATTTACAACTGTGGGGTCCAAACCCGCGGCATCCAAAAGGCACGCCGCCAATGATGTGGTGGTTGTTTTTCCGTGCGTACCTGAAATGGCAATGGAATGCTTTAAACGCATGAGTTCGGCCAACATTTCAGCCCGCTGAATAACAGGAATGCGTTTTTCCTTTGCCTGTATAACCTCAGGGTTGTCAGAGCTTACGGCTGAAGAAACCACAACCACCTGGGCGTTTGTTACATTATTTGCCTGGTGGCCAATATGAATGTGAATCCCCATTTTCTGCAAACGGTTGGTGTTATTATTTTCAGACATATCAGAACCCGTCACCTTGTAACCCAGGTTGTGCAAAACTTCGGCGATACCGCTCATGCCGATACCCCCAATGCCAACAAAATGCAAGTTCTGAACTGTTTGAGGGGTAATACGCATAACAAACCTTCCTATGAATTAATAAAATGGGCGCATGTGTCGTTTTCCGTCAACACATCCCCTATAACTTGAGTTACCACATGGGCTAAATTTCTGCTTGCCTTGGGAATGGCTAATTTCCTCATGGCATAAGCTGTGTTTTTTAAAATAGCCTCATCATTCATAAGTAATGTGAGGTGTTTTTTTAAATTTTCAAGGGTGAATTCCTCTTCCCGTATCATCCAGGCTGCTTTTTCATCAGCATACCATAGGGCGTTATAGTGTTGGTCACCCTCACGAGAGGCGCCGTAAGGAACAAGAATGGCAGGTTTCCCAGCCACAGCTAGTTCTGCAACCGTAGACGCCCCTGAACGGCTAATAATAAGGTGAGCTTGTTCATATAAGGCCGCCACATCCTCAAAAAAAGGTTCCAATGTTACATCAATAAAAGATTCCCGATACAAAGCCCGTGTTTGAGATAAATATTCAGGACGACACTGCTGGTAAACCTTTAAACGCCGCTGAAACTCTAGGGGAAGGGATGTGAGGGCTTTTGGCACAACCTCTGAAAAAATAGCAGCTCCCTGACTGCCACCAAACACAAAAAGAACGAAGGGGTCATTATCTTTAAACGACGCGTAGGTACTTTTTTGTAGGGCCAAAATTTGGGGACGTACAGGGTTGCCTGTTTGTTGGAATGCTTGGGTTAAAAACCGCGTTTCAGGAAAGGAAGTGGCCACACGATAAGCCCGCCGTGCTAAAAAACGATTCGCTTTTCCCAAAACCGCATTTTGTTCATGCAACACTGTTGGAATACCCATAATTTGTGCTGCCCAAACGGGGGGCACACTTGGGTACCCTCCAAACCCCACAACCACAGTAGGTTTAAGGGTGCGGTATAAAAAGCAACACCGAATGGTTTGCCACACAACACTAAGGTATAAAAATAAACGCCCCAAAAGACCATGCCCTTTATGAAGTTTAAAGGTTGTAACACCATCTAAACACTGGGTTTTTGGGAAATTTTTGCCACGGCTGTCTGTAAACAAATAAACATGCCTTTGGGAACCATAAAGTTCCTGTGCTAAACTAATGGCGGGGAAAACATGCCCCCCTGTACCACCACTTGCTAAAACATAAACAGGTTTTCGGTGCATTTTATAAAACCTCTGTTACACCATGTCGTTTTCGGGTTAGGCCTAACAACATACCCATGGCAATTCCTAAGGCAATAAGCGATGACCCACCATAACTGACAAATGGCATGGTCATGCCCTTAGTTGGAATCAGGTGCAAGGCTGATGCCATATTGATGAACGCTTGAAGGGCAAATTGTAATGCAATACCAGCCGTTCCCATAATAACGAATAAACTGGAATCATTCATAACACGTAACAGGGAACGAATCACTACAAAAGCGAATAATCCAACCAACACAAGACACAGTATTAGGCCAAACTCTTCTCCTGCTACGGCAAACACAAAGTCTGCGTGGGCATCTGGTACGTTGCGTTTCACAACCCCCTCACCCGGACCTTTGCCAAAAAGCCCACCATTAATAAAGGCTTCTAAGGACTGATTGACCTGATACAAGTCATGACGTGGGTCACCTGATTGAGGGTTAAGAAACTGGTCAATGCGTCGGGCAACGTGGGGAAATAAAAAATAAGCCCCAAATAAGCTTGTAACGCCTGTGACAGCCACAATAATCATCCACAAAATGGGCATGCCAGCGATAAACAGCTGACTTACCCACGTAAAGACCACAACAACCGTCATACCCAGGTCAGGCTGCAACAAAAGTAACAGAACAAGAATGCTTAAAAAAATCATGGAAATAATGACGCCTGGGAAATGAAAGTCTCGGTACTTTTCGGCCAACATCCAGGCCACTAGAACAGCAAAGGCAGGCTTTATAAATTCAGATGCCTGAATGGACGTGCCCCCAATGGTGAACCAACGCCTGGCCCCCTTGATTTCAGAACCACCCAACAATGTAAATATGAGTAGGACCACGCCAATCATGTATACCAAAAACGCTAAACGACGTATTTGGTGGGGGGTGGCCATGGAAATAAAAATCATAATCAAAACGGCAGGAGGCACCATCATAAGATGACGTTTTACAAAGAAAAAAGTTCCCAAGTTAAGGCGTTCTGCCACAGGAGGACTGGCCGCAAAACTAAGCAATACACCAATCAACATAATAATTAAAATGGCGCTTAGGCACCAGCGGTCCACGGTCCACCACCAGCGGCCCAAAAGGCTTGTGTCTCTGCGGGAAAAGGAAGGCGGTCTCACGATAAACTTGCCACAATATGCTTGAAAACATCACCCCGATGTTCAAAATCCCGAAACTGGTCAAAACTTGCGCAGGCTGGTGAAAACAAAACGGTTACCTCTTTTTTCATTGATTTTGCCATGATATAAGCTTCTTGAACAGCTTTTTCAAGTGTATGACATAAAGTATGGGGGTAAGCTTGCAAGGTTTTTGAAAAGTTTTCCTGGGCTTGTCCTATTAAAAATGTGTGGTGAATATGGGGGAAAAAGGTGTGCAGTGACTCAATTCCCCCTGCTTTTTCAATACCTCCTGCAATCCAAATGAGGGGAGATTTGGAAAATGCCTTTAAGGCCCAATAAGACGCATCTGCGTTGGTTGCCTTGCTGTCATTAATAAATGTGACGGCATTTTTAAAAGCCACCCGTTCCTGGCGGTGCACCAGCCCAGCAAAAGTTTTCATAAAAGCCCCAATAGATAGGCTATCCATACCAAGCTGATAAGCTGCCCCATAAGCCAATGCTGCATTTTGGTGGTTATGTACGCCCTGCAGGGTGTGAATGGGGGCTAGGTCCAAAACAGCTGTGGACCCGTGATACAAAACGGCCTGATGAACCCAAATATCTGCTTTTTCTTTTACAGAAACGGAAAGGGTTGGCATGCTACCTTTTATTTTTTCGTAAGCTTTTTGTGAAAAAAAATCATCAACCCCCATAACGGCCGTTTTTGACTTTTCAAAAATACGTTCCTTGGCTCCTGTATAGGCTTCCATGGTGCCATGATTGTCTAAGTGGTCTTTGGAAATATTGCTCCAAACCGCCACGTCTAAATGTATGGGCTGAGACCGCTCCAGCTGATATGACGAAAGTTCCAGAACACATGTTTTTTCAGGTCTTATATCAAGGGCAGGAATGCCAATATTGCCCCCAACAGATGCGCCTAAAATATGCCCTAACAGCGCAGTTGTTGTGGATTTTCCATTGGTTCCCGTAACCCCCACATACTGAACTGTGGGATAGGTTTCTTGCAATAGGTTAATGTCTGTCATAATAGGCACGCCATGGGCCTGCGCCTTTGCTGTTAGGGGGTGGGGTTTGGGAAAAGAATAAGCCGTTCCTGGGCTTTGCACCACCGCTGTTAGTGTGTCAAAGGAAATGGCTTCGCTGTTTTCAACTCCCTGGAATTGTTTATTTCTTTCTGGGTTGTCGTCGAAACAGACAACATTATGCCCACATTTTTTTAAATGCTCCACAGTGCTTTGGCCCGACCGGCCAAGCCCCAAAACAAGATAAGTTTTTTTATGTTCAACCATAAAAGCCTAAAAAACCATTGGATTAGATGATTCGCCATCATAATGCAAAAGCTCTGCTTTCTGAACAGGAATTCATAACTATAGCGAGACGACTCTTTTTTGAGTATAAAGTATTCAAAAAAGCCTAGCAAAACCAATGGTTATAGAGGATATGGAAGGCCCAAATTATAGGAGTCTCGCTATAGCAAAAAAACCAACGTAAACTGGTTAAAAAAAATGTTTTGTAATAAATTGTTAACTTTTATATGTTACGAATAAATAAAGTTGGTTTTTATGGGAATGTTTAAAAATGAAAAATAAAATAGCCGCACTTTTGATGATGGTTTTTGTAAGTTCTGGTGCTTTTGCAGCTGAGATTAATTATGAAGAATTTTCAACACTCCTAGGCGATGACCCTGCTAGACGCGGTGGCCCTGCGGACATTTTACCGTATCTTGCCCAACTTCAAGAAAAAATGGAGAAGCATGATAAGGTAGCTAAACAATTCTACTTGAAAAATATAGACAAATTCCGAGAATTAGAAGAAAGGACAAGAAGTAAACCAGATAGATACAGAATACCACAAGAAAATGTGCTATTAGAAAGATTGTCAGTTTGTGAAACTCTTACATCTCAGGACAGTCGTCGTGCAACAGAGCCTTTGCCGCCACAGGCAGCAAACCCCGCAATTAAAACGGCAATTGAGAATTTTATTACCGGGCCTATGAAGGGAAATGAAGGGCAGCGTTTGCCAGATGGTGGCAGGGAATTTCTCAATATAGAAGGAGTTGGAGTATTTGCGCGCTATCGCAATGGGGCGGATGGTAACTGTGGCCTGTATGTTTTGGGGGTGCCCCCCAATATAGCAAGAAAACTTAATTACGGCAATCTTCGTATTCCATCTAATTTAATAGAATTTGGGAATCTGTTAGAGCCTGCAATGCATACTTTAAATACGCCAGGTGAAAGTGTTGATGCTTATCTATTGGCATGCGTTGCAAATACATACGAAAAAAATATTCGCATTTGGGACGAAGCTGGCACGCTTCTTGTTCAGTCGTTAGATAATGTAGATGCAGAAACATACGACATCCTATTCACTGACCCAGTGGGTGGGAGTGGGCATTATGAGCGGTTAATTTTTGTAGGTGATGTAACAAAGTGCCTTTGGGCACGTATTATTGAGGATGCAACAACGGATGAATTAGATAATGTGGCCCGTGGAGACACTGCAGGATATGAGGCGGCGCAGATGATAACCATATCCGAAGCCATTCAAAAATTTGCAGGAAATAATGGATTTCTCGTGGGTGATGTGTTGCTTGCCATTAAAGAACTGGGGGGTGAAATTCCCGCTGAACTAGAGGCCTTAAGAGGGCTGCGACGCCATCCTGGTGAAGGTGATGATCGCCATCATGACGTTAGAAGATACACTGGTGCAAGGCACCGTGGCGCGGGATATTACCCAAACCCCTACCCAGACCCCCATGAGGCAGGAGCAGGACCAAGCCACCATGGAGCAGGTGCAGGTGCAGGGGGTTGGGGCGTTAGCACAGCAGCCCATAGAGGCCCAACAGCCACAGCTGGAACAACTCCATTCAATGATAAACTTTTAAGTCATGTGGAAACTAAAATCGCTGAAGGTATTCATAATAATTGGGCTCTTTTTTACAGTTATTTATATACAGAGGCTCAATCTAATCAAACTTTATACGGGACATTAACGCCTCACCGTGGCTTTTTAATTGGCTATAATAGTCGGGAATTCATAAGAGTTAGTCCTACTGATCGTCATGCCATGAATGCTCTTTTCCGGGCACATAAACCCGCGCCATCACGCAATATTACGGCCCTTCAGGCTATTGATATTTGGAAAAATGCTTTAAAGTATCCAGAAACAAAAGGCATGCATTTTTCCAATAGTTTGGAGCAAGATATGATTACGCTAGATAATGGCCGTATAATTTGGAACGCAATTAACAACACCCTGTTCACAGGTGGGGATTTTGGTATTAATTATGAGCGAAGGGCCACACGTGAAGAATTTAATCAAATTCTGGATGCGTTAGAAGTTTCCACAAAAAATATAGGTACTTTGGCCGAATTAAAAAAAATGTATTGGAAAGAAACACGTGACCCCTTGGCGCAACAGCACCAGCGTAACATGTTTTTATGTGCGGCCATGATGTGGGGAAAGAATCATGGAGAGAGTGCTTTTGATACTATTGTCGGTATTATGATTGCAAATTTATCTACTGATCAAGATGAAATCATTAGACTTCAAACATCCTTTAACAGCAAGAGGTTATTAAGTGATAGTGAAATAGAAGAGTTACGAAACCCATATTAACTTGAGATTGAGTCTGAAAACTTAAAAATTACCCAGTTAAAAAACCCGTTTGGGGAAAGTTTTAGAAATTTTCCTTAATCCAGTAATTGATTTTTTGGAAAAAGCCGCCCTTTTCCTTATTCAACTTAGCCACTTGCTTGCTGGTGTAGTCTTGCAGGGCGTAGTGCAACAGCCCAGCACACGTAGAAAAAATTGGGTTTGTAGCTATGTCGCCTGACCCATAAAGACCTGTTGGGTACCCCATTCGCACTTGGCGCCCCAAAATATGGCTAGCCATTTCACGTATGCCTTGCAGGTGGCTTGTGCCCCCTGTTAAAACAATACGTTGGTACACTAAGGGGTCAACCCCTGAGGTGCGCATAGAACGGGCAACAAGTTCAAACACCTCCTCCATACGAGAGCGAATAATGTGAGTCAGCATGCTTTTTGAAATTTGGTTACCGTGGGCTGTGTCTATTTCGCCCATTTGAGGAACCAAAATACTTTCACGGTCATCAGAGCTTGAAGAAATGAGAGTTCCGTATAGGGTTTTTAGACGTTCTGCCTGAGCTAAGGGTGTGGCAAGACCACGGGCAATGTCATTTGTTACATGAGCGCCCCCAACAGAAATGCCCTGGACTTGTACCAAGTTGCCATCATGGAAAGATGCAAGGGTTGTGTTCCCCCCGCCAATGTCAATAACTGTTACACCCAGCTCTAACTCATCCTCCACAAGAGTTGCAAGACCAGAGGCATAGGAGGACACCACAAACCCCTCCACGTCTAGATGGCAACGGCCTATACAGGTGCTAAGGTTTCGAATAAGGTTTAATGGTGCTGAAATTACGTGCAAGTTAACGCACAGCTTTTCGCCTATCATGCCCCGTGGGTCCCGAATGCCTGTAATGGAGTCCAAGTCGTAGGAAATGGGCAAAATGTGCATAACATAGCGGTCTGGGCCAATGGCGTCGCTACGGCTAATATTCAGCAAGCGTCGCAGGTGGTTTTCATCTACAGGGGCGTTTGACAAATAAACCTCAGAACGCAAAATGCGTGACTGAGTGCACCCTGCTGGAACATTGACATAAACACTGTTGATGTTTTTTCCAGCCGATTGTTCAGCGCTATGAACGGCATTTAGGATAGAATCCTCCAAAGCCTCCATATCCACAATATTTCCGCCTTTCAAACCCCTGGAAACTTGATATCCCACACCTAACACACGAAGACGGTATGTGGGTTCTTGTGTTTCATTCATTTCTGTTTGAACTTTTGCAATGGCACAGCATACTTTGCTGGATCCCACGTCTAGAGCTGCAAAAACTTCGTTTCGCTCAGTGGGGGCTTTTTTAGAAAATAAACTCATTCGTCAAAATTACTTTTCATTAGGGTTCGAATTGTGTTAACAAAGTCCGTCAAACCATCTTGACGCCTGCGCTTTAAACGCTCTGTTGTCAAAATAGAATGAACTTTTTCAACACTATCCTTTAAATCATGATTGATTATAACATAATCATACTCTGCCCAATGACTTATTTCTGAAGAGGCGGCGTTCATGCGTCGTTTTAATACCTCTTGCGAATCTGTAGCCCGCAGCTGCAAACGCTTTTCCAATTCTTCACCAGAGGGGGGTAAAATAAAAACCGTCACCAGATCGCTTTTGGCATTTTGTGAAATTTGCTGCGTTCCCTGCCAGTCAATGTCAAAAATAATATCTTTCCCCTCGGCAAGCTGTGCGTACACAAAATCCTTAGGGGTTCCATAAAAATTACCAAAAACCTCAGCACTTTCTAAGAATTGATTACGGCTTTTCATATCTTGAAACGTTTCTTTGGAAACAAAATAATAGTCCTGGCCGTGAATTTCGCCTATTCGTGGCAACCGTGTTGTTACAGAAACAGACATGGAAATGCTGTCGTCACGTTTTAAAATTTCCTTCACAATGGACGTTTTGCCAGCCCCAGAAGGTGACGACAGTACCAACATAAGGCCGCGGCGTTTAATAAATGTCATGGCAGGTCACAACCTTTTTTTAAAAGCTTACTTTCTCCGAAAAGAATCTAATGTGACAATATTAGACTCGTCACCTGTTTTTTCTTTTTCTTCATCAGAAGAATCTGGTGTTTTCTTCTTTTTTTCAGCTTTCGCCTTTGTGGTTTTTTCTTTTACAGGCGCAACGGGGTGTGTTTCGTATGCATCCTCTATAGGTGTAAACTGCAACCCAAACTTAACAGAAGGGTCAACAAAGCTAATGATAGAATCAAAAGGAATGGTAAGGCGTTCTTGCACATCGTTAAAACACAAGGTAACGGAAAAAGTTCTGTCTTCTATAACAAGGTCCCAAAATTCGTGCTGCAAAACAATGGTAATATCCTCAGGGTACAAATCACGCAAATAATCAGGCAAATCAACACCTGGGTGGTCTGTTGCAAAAGAAATGTAGAAATGATGGTTCCCAGGCAACCCTTTTTTCGCCGCTTGTTCTAAAACATGGCGTACCACAGAACGCAAAGCATCTTGGACCAGCTCTTCATAATCAATCATTGTTTTTTTCACAGCAAACACCTTTTTAAAACGCATCATCAGCTTAATTTAAGTGGGGGCATTCTGTTGCCCGGTTGCCCCCAAACCGCGGTAGTCACACAACCCTATAGTCTGCTAACGCAAGACCTTTTAGGCAGCGCGAGCTGCAGCAAAACCGTTGGAGTTGGCAGCAGCCAAGTTCCAGTTACGGTTTGCAACAGCAGAACGACGACGTCCTGCTACGCGAGTGCTTACTAATGTGGCACTTATAAAAAAAGCCCGATAACGGCGGTACAATGCCGAACAAAAAGCAAACCTTTACCACGCACGTCGATCCTATTTCGTCCCCATAAATTTAAAAAGCTTTTCTGGTGGAGACGCCGGGTACCGCCCCCGGGTCCGCAACGCCTATTCCGCGTGCCGTTTATTGTCATAGTCAACACTGTTGACACCTATACAATTAACCTTTTTTTTTGACAAATCAAGGGTTTATAAAAGAATTCCCAGGTTAATTTTGGTCTGAGTAGCAAAAATTCCATAATGCCATGGACCATTTTATGCTATATTCAAGCTTAATTACTCCCCAACATTCATACTGGAATTAGACTGATGGAAAGAAT
>JBIKLN010000028.1:0-20548 GCA_044359765.1 Patescibacteria group bacterium
TTTATTGGAATGAAGACGAGCTTTCTGATTATGAGGCTGTCATAAAAAAAGAATCAGACTATATTGCCTCTATGGAACAAAAATATGATGAGGGGTTCTTGAAAGGAAAAAATCAGGGATTTTCAGAGGGAAAAAATCAGGGAAAAAGCGAAGGGTTCTTGGAAGGTCAACGAAAAGAAAAACTTTTATTGGCCACGCGCATGCTAGAAACAGGAAGCGACGAAGATTTTGTTGTTAAAATAACAGGACTAACCCCTGAAGACCTTGCTGATTTGAAAAAAACTTAAGTTAAAAAGTTTTTAAGAGGGCGTCATAATACCTGTACAAGTTGAGATTTTCATATCTCAATCCTTTCTGGGGAAAATCTATGGCGATTATTGTTTAAAAAAGATTGCTGTGTTGTAAAATGTCTGGCACGTTTCTAGCATCTTAAAACATAGTTTGTTTTTTTACAGGGTGCATGTAGCCGTGAGCGCAGTTTTAATTTTCCTCCTTTTGTTTATGGCTAATGTGCACACGTACGCTGCTACAGATGGTGATGATCATGATGTCCAACTCACAAGAAAAAGACCTCGAACACAATCACCTTCTGATGGTGGAGACGGGTCTCTTCCATACCCAGACTCAGGCTCAAAAAGAGATTTCGACCAGCCCCCCTGCTCACCTAAAGTAGATTCAAGAAAACTATATCAAACTGCTACTTTGGAACTTAACAGAGCCACCAGAAGAACCGAGGATGCGCGAAGAAAAGCTGCTGCTGCTGCTTGTAGGGATTATAATTTAAGAATGCGAGAGGAAAAACAGCGCCGGCTATATTTTGAAACGATAAAAGGGCAGTTTCACGCTTCCAAGACAGCTCAGGAATGTCTTTCCCTAGAGCCCAAAGTTGTTGAGGATGCAAGTTTTTGGGATGAAGACACACCATAAAGGCAATGATTCCCGCTCGCTGGGTTTTTGAAATTACAAAGAAAAAATCAGCGACAACCCTTGAGGTGTTTGTACGCCCCTTGATTTTTTTTGGAAGGAATCTTATATTGTTAGCAGACAAGTGTCGATGCTGCTAATTCGACGCGTTTAAAGAATAAAACAGGAGAACTTCATCATGGGAAAAGTAATAGGTATTGACTTAGGAACAACCAATTCATGTGTGGCAGTTATGGAGGGTACCAACCTAAAGGTTATTGAAAACACCGAAGGTGCTAGGACCACCCCTTCTATGGTAGCCTTCACAGAGTCGGGCGAACGTCTTGTGGGCCAGGCTGCCAAACGTCAGGCTGTTACCAACCCTGAAAATACATTGTTTGCCATTAAACGTCTTGTGGGTCGTGCTTTCAAAGATCCCATGACTCAGAAAGACATTTCCCTGGTGCCTTATAAAATTTGCGCATCAGATAATGGTGACGCGTGGGTGGAGTCACGTGGTCAAAAATATAGCCCCAGTCAGATAAGCGCCTTTATTTTGCAAAAGATGAAGGAAACGGCAGAGTCTTATTTGGGTGAAACTGTGACTCAGGCGGTTATTACGGTTCCTGCTTATTTTAATGACGCCCAACGCCAGGCCACCAAGGATGCAGGTAAAATTGCAGGGCTGGAAGTTTTGCGCATTATCAACGAACCTACAGCTGCTGCTTTGGCCTATGGTCTAGAAAAAAAAGCGTCAGGCACTGTAGCCGTTTATGACCTGGGTGGTGGAACTTTTGACGTTTCTATTTTGGAAATTGGCGATGGGGTATTTGAGGTTAAGTCCACCAATGGTGATACGTTCCTGGGCGGTGAAGACTTTGACGCCCGCATTATTGAATATGTGGCCGAAGAATTCCAAAAAGAACAGGGGCTTGATTTGCGCAAGGACAAACTTGCCCTGCAGCGCTTGAAAGAAGCTGCAGAAAAAGCAAAGATAGAGCTTTCCTCAGCCATTCAAACGGAAATTAATTTGCCCTTTATTTCGGCGGATGCCTCTGGCCCTAAGCATTTGAATGTGAAGCTAACACGGTCCAAGTACGAATCTTTGGTTGATGATTTGGTCACACGTACCATTGAACCCTGCAAGGCCGCCCTGCGCGACGCGGGTTTGACAGCCAACGAAATTGATGAAGTGATTTTGGTCGGTGGTATGACCCGCATGCCAAAAATCATAGAAAAGGTAAAAGAATTTTTTGGTCGTGAACCCCACCGTGGCGTTAACCCTGATGAGGTGGTGGCATTAGGTGCGGCTATTCAAGGTGGCGTATTGAAGGGTGATGTGAAAGATGTGTTGCTTTTGGATGTAACGCCCCTTTCTTTGGGTATTGAAACTTTGGGAGGTTTATTTACCCGTCTTATTGACCGCAACACAACAATTCCCACACGCAAAAGCCAAACCTTTTCCACAGCAGAAGATAACCAAACCGCTGTTACCATTCGTGTATTCCAGGGTGAACGGGAAATGGCTGCCCATAACAAGCTTTTGGGGCAGTTTGATTTAGTTGGCATTCCTCCAGCACCTCGTGGTGTCCCACAGGTGGAGGTAACGTTTGATATTGATGCTAACGGTATTGTGCAGGTTTCTGCCAAAGACAAGGCCACCAATAAGGAACAGCAAATTCGCATTCAGGCGTCTGGTGGATTAAGCGATGCCGATATTGAAGCTATGGTGAAGGAGGCTGAAGCTAACGCCGCAGACGATAAAAACCGTCGTGAGTTGATAGAACTGAAAAATCAGGCTGATGGTATGGTTCATTCCACAGAAAAAACCCTGTCTGAACATGGCGATAAGGTATCTGAAGAGGAAAAAACAGGTATTCAAAATGCCATCCAATCTTTGAAAGATGCCCTGGCTACTGAAGATAAGGACAATATTCAGGCAAAACTTGATGCCTTAATGCAGGTTTCTATGAAGTTAGGGGAGGCCATGTACAAGGCATCTCAAGAGAACTCTGGAGATAATTCTGGCAATACGGCGGAGGATTCTCCTTCAAAAGCTCATAACCCTGACCATGCAACAGAAACGGTCTTGGATGGAGAGTTTGAGGACCTTGACGACCAAAGTCGTAAGAAGGCATAACAACGTCTGGCCCCTCTCTTTTAGGAAAGGGGCCTTTTTTTGCGTAAAGAGATTTAAATGTCTGGAAAAGATTTTTACAAAATATTAGGTGTGAGCCAAACAGCCAGTGCTGATGATATTAAAAAAGCCTATCGCAAACTGGCAATGAAATATCATCCTGATAAAAACCCTGGAGACAAGGTAGCTGAACAGAAGTTTCGTGATGTTTCAGAAGCTTACGACATTCTAAAAGATGACCAGAAACGGGCAGCTTTTGACCGTTATGGTTCAGCTGCTTTTGATCAGAATGCAGGTTTTCAGCCAGGTGGCGGCGGCGCTGGGTTTGGTGGTTTTGATTTTGGGGGTAATTTTTCCGACATTATTGATGAAATGTTTTCAGGGTTTGGCGGTCGCCAAGGGGGAAGACGGGGCGGTTCTGACCTGTTCCGTCAGCCTGGGTCAGATGTGCGCTTTAACCTGGACCTTTCCCTAGAAGAAGCATTTTCTGGCACCACATCGCGTGTTAAATATACAACCGCCGTGGTTTGTGATCCCTGCCAGGGCACGGGTGGCGAAGGTGGAGCGGGTCCAGTCACATGCAAAACGTGTTCAGGTCGTGGAAATACCCGTTTCCAACAAGGTTTTTTCACCATTGAACGCACATGTCAAGCTTGTGGCGGGTCGGGCAAAACCATTAGCACACCCTGTCGTTCTTGTGCGGGCAACGGGCGCGTTCGTCGTGAAAAGAATTTAGAAGTTAAAATTCCAGCAGGCGTAGAAGACGGAACGCGCATTCGTGTTTCCAAGGAAGGGGAGGCAGGCTTACGTGGAGGTCCCAGTGGGGATTTGTACGTATTTTTGACCATTCGCCCCCACCGTTTATTCAAACGTCAAGGTGCAGACATTATGTGCCGTGTTCCCATTCCCATGACCACAGCTGCCTTAGGGGGGGAAATTCAGGTGCCTGTTATTGAGGGTAACTATGTTCAGCTAAAAATTCCATCGGGAACCCAAGGTGGGCATCAATTCCGTTTGCGTAGTAAGGGGATGTCTGTTTTACGCAGCTCTTCCCGCGGAGATATGATTGTGGAGGCCGCTGTCGAGACGCCTGTAAACCTGTCTAAGAAGCAGAAAGAGTTGTTAAAGCAATTTGAAGAAGGCAGTAAGGGAGAATCAAACAGCCCCCAAACCACAGGATTTTTCGCCAAAGTAAAAGATTTCTTTGACGAACTAGCCCGAGGAAAGTAGGCCATTCATCCTCGCAAAATCTGGCGCTTGTAGTCGTCTAGGGTGCCTTGGAATGGTTTTACCGTTTGGTCGGCAACCAGCCACAGGCGGTCCACCGTGTGGTTTAACAAATGCCAATCGTGGGCAATTAAAATGACGGCGCCTTTAAAGTCATTAATGGCCATCATGAGCGATTCCCGCATTTCCATATCCAAATGGTTGGTGGGTTCGTCTAAAATAATAATGTGGGGTTTTTGTGTACACATGAGGGCAAAGACAAGGCGTGCCTTTTCACCACCTGACAGATTCTTTGCCACCACGTCGGCCTTGTCACGGGAAAAGCCAAATCGCCCTAGATAAGTGCGGGCTTGGGTTTCTGTCCATTGTTTCATAGCATCCATCATGTGGTGCACAGGGGTTTGCTGCATGTCCAGCGCATCCATTTGATGTTGTTGGAAAAAAGCTATACGCACCTTGGGGTGGCGTGTGCAAACACCACTTACAGGTTCCATGTGACCTGCTAGAAACTTAGCAAAGGTGGATTTTCCATTGCCGTTGGCACCCAATAGGGCAATGCGATCTTCAGGCCCAATGCTGCCCCCTAAATTTTTTAAAACCACATGATCTTCGTAGGCAAGCTTTACCTTGTCAAAATGAATCAGTGGGGGGGATAGTTCTTCCACCTCAGGAAAGGACAGGTTGATACTGGGGTCGTCATTGATAACGTTGATGGGCGTTAGCTTTTCAAGGGCCTTCATGCGGCTTTGGGCCTGGGCTGCTTTGCTGGCTTTTGCCCGAAAACGATCAACGAAAGACTGTAGGTGTTTGCGTTGTGTTTCTACTTTTGCATTAAAAGCCTCAGCGAAGGCCTTTTGCTGTTGGTATGCTTGAATAAACTGGTCATAATTTCCCTTGTAACGCGTAATGGTGCGCTGGTGTAGGTGAAAAATGGTGTCAATACATTCGTTCAAAAAATCACGGTCATGGCTGATAATAACCAAGGTTTTGGCGTAGGTTTTAAGGTAGTCTTTTAACCACATGGATGCTTCCAAATCAAGGTGGTTGGTGGGTTCATCCAGTAATAAAATGTCAGGTTGGCGAAACAAAACGGATGCTAAGGCAACGCGCATGCGGTACCCTCCTGAAAAGCCTTCTAAGGCTTGATTCTGGGCCTCATCGGAAAACCCTAAGCCTTTCAAAATTGTGCTGGCCCGCGCTTCGGCTGAATAGGCATCTATTTGAATAAGGCGGTCATAAAGGTCTGCTAAGAGGTTGGGGTCCGCGCAGGTTTCAACGGCGTGCAGAAGGTCTACCCGTTCCTTATCAGATGCCAGCAAAAACTCCAAGGGGGTTTGTTCGCCACCTGGTACTTCTTGGGCCACGGTTAAAACCTTTAGGTCTTTGCCAATTTCTACAGTTCCGCCATCGGCCGTTGTTTTTCCTAAAATAAGGCGAAAAATGGTTGATTTTCCTGCACCATTCCGTCCCACAAGCCCCACATGGTGCCCCAAGGGAACCTGCATGTTACCGCCCTCAATAAGAACGCGCCCCCCTATGCGGTAGGTAATATTTTGAAGTGTCAGCATGAATTAATGTTTCCGTGTTTGCATCCACTGCAAAATATCCAACAGTAGGTGTGGGCTTCCAGGGGCGTTTAGGTCAGCAATTTTATCTTTCACAATTTTTGCCTGATTTTCCACAAAAAGCCAAGCGCTTTTAGCGCCAAGAAGGGTTACAAATGTTGATTTTGCGCCATCACTTTGGGTGGGTTTGCCTAAAATTTCAGGGCAAGAAGCGTGGTCTAACAAATCATCTACCACCTGATATAATAGTCCCAAGGCTAGGCCTATGGACCTTAGGTCTTCTTGACGTTTGACAGACTCCCCCATAACAATGGCGGGTGCTACGCAGCAAAACGCTATGAGCTCACCTGTTTTCAGGTTTTGAAGGGTTATGCTGTGGTCAAGGGTTGGCGTTTCAGGGGGATGCATGTCCAGCATTTGACCCGCCACCATTCCACAGGCACCACTGGCTGTCGCTAAGGTTTTTATTAAGGCTAAGGCCACTTTTGGTTCATAAGGCCCCTCAGTCAGGGTTTGAAAAGCTAGGGGTAAAAGGGCGTCGCCCGCTAGGATAGCTGTCGCTTCGTCAAATTGTTTCCAGCAACTGGGTTGGCCCCGACGCAAGGGGGCGTTGTCCATGGCGGGCAAGTCATCATGGGCTAAAGAATAGGCATGTACGCATTCTACGGCTGCTGCTATGGGTAACAGCTGGGCAAAATCTGTCCCTAAAAGGTGGGCCACAGCCTTCATCAACAAGGGCCGAAGGCGTTTTCCCCCTTGAAGGGCAGCGTGTAGCATGGCCTGTTGAAGGGGGGCACACACGGCTTCCTGTTCCAAAACACGGTTTAGTTCTTGGTCTACAGCTTGTTTAAGGTTATCCCATACATGGAAAAGACTATGTGTCAAAGGGTTCAACAACAACTCCGTCGTTGGATAAACCCACCACCTGGTCTACCTTTAATTTGGCTGCCTGCAGCTTTTGTTCGCAGTAGGTTTTTAGGGCCGCACCTTTTTCAAAGACGGTCACGGCCTCATCTAGGGGCAGTCGGCCTTCTTCCAGGCGTTTCACAAGGGTTTCTAGCTGGGCCAAAGCCTCTTCAAAAGATAATTCTGTCATGATTTTTTCTTTTTTTATGTTAAGTTCACACGCACACAGCATGGTAAACAATTTGACTTGTAGAAATCAAGCTCCTCTTCTCATCTGCCGTGATTCCCGGGGGTCAGGTTTTTGTGTAATTACGTTATATAGCGAGACGACTCTTTTTTTGAATATAGAGTATTCAAAAAAGCCCAGCAAAACCAATGGCTTTGAGAGGGGTATAGAGGTCCAAATTGCAGGAGTCTTGCTATAGAGTATTCAAAAAAGCCTAACAAAATCAATGGTTTTAAGAGGGTATGGAAGGCCCAAATTATAGGAGTCTCGCTATATGTTTTTTCTGAACGCCTACCCTTATATGTAAAAGAACCCTTATTCTTCTTTTGAAAAAGCCGTGTGAATAAGAGGGGAGGGTGGCTGGTCGTCCTGAGGTTTAAAACCTAAGAGAGGGGCTATGCGTTCAATAATTTTCCCAGCTGTGGGTGTTACATTCCACCCTGCAGCTGCATACCCGTAGGTTCCTTTAGCTGGCTTTGGTTCATCCAGCATGACCATAACCATATATTTAGGTTTATTGTGTGGAAACCCACCAATGAAGAATGTAGTACGTGGCTTAAGGCCAGATGTATTGGCACTATACCCTTTCCCTTTTACCTTATAGGCTGTTCCTGTTTTTCCAAAAACACCCATACCAGCAATATCAGCCTTTCGGGATGTGCCCTCACTTACAACCGTACGCATTAATTCACGAATGGACTTTGCTGTTTTTTCCGAAACCAGCTGAGCTTTGGGTTCTGTTTCTGCAATATTTTTTTGATAAATCAGGGTAGGCGTAACAGTTTGCCCCGTCACAATAGAAGAAACAATTTTCAATGTTTGCATAGGCGTTACAGAAATACCGTACCCATAGGCAGCTGTCATTGTTGTAATTTCTCGCCATTGTCCAGGAATAAGGGGCATGCCGTTTTCAGGAATTTCAAGCTTAACGGGGTCAAAAACGCCAAACTTTTTAAAGTAAGACTTTTGCGTGTTTGTTCCAAATTCTAGGGCAATTTTTATAGCTGCAATGTTTGATGAATAAACAAATGCTTCCTTCAGGCTTAAAACACGATATTTGCCCTTAAAGTCGTCAATTTTAAAGTGACCAATTTGAATGGGAAAACGGGCATCGTACATACTGTTTAAGTTAGCAGTCCCCGATTCCAAAGCAATGGCCGTATTTAAAATTTTGAAAGTTGAGCCTGGTTCATATACGCCCAAGGTATTGCGGTTAAATGTGGCCTCTTTTGCGTTTTGATTGGGCATGTTGGGGTCATAGTCTGGCAATGAAACCATGGCTAGCACTTCCCCAGTATCCACATCCATTACAACGGCATTGGCCGCAATACAGTTAAATTCCTCAATAGCATTCATTAACTGGTCACGCACCACGTGCTGAACCCGCACATCTAAAGAAATTTGCACAGGGTCCTTACTTTGCCACATTTGCATATCAAAAGACTTTTCAAAGCCTGCTAAGCCGTTGCGGTCTACGCCACAATAGCCCAACACATGAGACACAAGGTTACCATAAGGGTACACACGACGGTGGTCCTTTTGCAAATAAACCCCTGGAATTCCCAATTGATTAATGGCCTGCTGAAGCTTAGGTGGAACATGGCGCGCAACCCACACAAATCCTTTCTGGCAGGTAAGGCGTTGATACAAAACATCAAACCCAACCTCAGGCAATAGTTTGGACAGTTTTTCAGCTGCATCCTTAGCGTTCAATATAACCTTAGGATTGGCATAAACTGATGCTGTCACAAGGTCTGTAGCCAAAACCGCACCATTTCTATCGTGAATATCAGAGCGATGAGACACGGTTGTGTGTTCTTGGATAGGGTGTTGTTGGCGGGTTGCCTGACGAAACAGCATCACATCCACAAGACGGCCACAAATGGTTGCATAAGCCAAAATAATAAAGGTCCCTGCTACAAAAACCCGCTGTTTTGCCATTTCCACTAAGGTGCTTTGGTGAGCCACTTCGTGCCACAACTTGAGGTGTTTGGATAGTCCCATGAGGGGGCGTTTAATGAATTGCTTCATACAGTCCCCCTATTCATGGTCTTCAGGGGAGTGAGCACTGTCAGCCACTGCCTGTGCAATTAGGTTTTCTAGCGCTGCTCGGTCGTTATTGTTATTTTGACCCGCCACATCCTTCAGGTTTGCCACTTGGGATGATTGCTGCGGACCAATGTCCAAATACTTTACGGCTAATTTTTGAAGACGCTCTGGACTGTTCAGGTGGTGCCACTCCGCACGTAGTACATGAATAGCCTCCTGGTTTTCAGAGATAGCCCGCTTAATGTGGCGATGCTGTTGTTCCAAAGCCATAACCGTATATTTTATGCGGAAAACACCCAGGCAAATACCCAAAGATAAAATGCCAACAAGAATAGTAGGACGACGAATCAACAGTACTCCCCCCTATTCACAACTTCAAAAGCACGCAATTTAGCAGAACGAGCACGAGGATTTTGGCGCACCTCATCAACACTTGGGGCCACAACCTTGTTCACAAGCGGTTTAATACACGTTTTAAAAAGCGAAGTAGCCATTGTATGATTACGCATCCAATTCTTAACAATTCGATCTTCTAAGGAATGAAAAGTAACGGTCACAATTCTTCCCCCCACGGGTACAAGAGAAAGACATTTTCCAAGCGCTCTGTCTATCTCTATTAACTCATTATTTACGAAAATACGCAAGGCCTGAAATGTTAATGTGGCGGGGTGAATACCATCTTTGCGCCGCACAATACGCTGAACTAAGGTTGCAAGTTGACGTGTTGTAGAAATTCTTCCCTCTTGACGGCTTTCCACAATTGCCTTCGCTATGGCGTAGGCCTTTTTTTCCTCACCATAACTTTTGATGATTTCATAAAGCTGTTCTTGAGAGTAGGTATTAACCACATCTTCTGCAGACAAACCAGCGTTCCCCATACGCATGTCAAGGGGGCCATCTAACTGAAAGGAAAAACCACGTTCAGCATCTTCTAACTGAAAGGAAGAAACGCCAAAATCAAAAACAATACCATCGTAAGAAAGGCCACAGGGCAATACAGCGTCCATCTGGCCAAAAGTTCCAAACAGGAAATGGAAGCGATCGCCGTAGGCTGACTGAAACTGATTACTACGTTCTTGTGCCTCTGGGTCTCGATCTATGGCGTAAACCGAACAATCTGCCCGCTCTAAAATAGCCCGCGTATAGCCACCACCACCAAAAGTAGCATCAATGTAAACCTTTCCAGCCTGTGGGGCTAAAAAAGTTACCATCTCATTCAATAAAACAGGTACGTGAACAGCCATTTAAATTATCTTTGGTGTTGTCATTTTTGCTTAAGAAGCATACCCTATACCCATAAGGTAGGGTAGAAAAACTCCTAAAAAAAGAACAACATCCTTTTGTCTCTACTTAAAATTTAGTTAATTGTATTTTTAATTTAAGTAATAATACCCGTACTTTTTATACAAAGTCAACTGCAAAGGCGCAAAAAACCTTGAAAAAACAGAAAAAAACAAGGAAATGCAAGAATTATTAAAAAAATGGCGCACATACTTGGTTTCTGCGCAGGGTGTTTCGTCTCACACATTAGTGGCGTACCAAACAGATGTGGATGATTTTTTGTCGTTTCTAACAGTACACTTGGGCTGTGCCTTAGATGTGGACTGCATTAAAAAGCTTAGCGCCTCAGATATACGGGCTTGGTTGGCCAAGCGCCACAATAATAATCTTCAGCGTCGTTCTATTGCACGGGGATTCTCAGCTGTCAAAAACTTCATTCGTTTTATTCAGCTTGAACATGAATTGGATGATCACATTATTTTTTCCATGCCATCCCCTAAGGTTCAAAAAACCCTACCACGTCCTTTATCTGTTTCTGAGGCCTTAGATTTGGTAAGCCGTATTGACTGTGTGTCTAAGGAAAACTGGGTTGGTCAGCGGGACAAGGCCCTTTTTATGCTTATCTATAGCGCAGGGTTACGTATTAGCGAAGCCCTGTCCTTAAACCTACAGCAGTTTTTGGATGCTCAAGATTTTCTTGTTATTCAGGGAAAACGGGGGAAATATCGTTCTGTCCCTATTCTGGAGGCAGTTAGAAAGCAAGTGCAGGTTTATTTAGATGCCTTAGGTGTACGCACCCAGGCCCCAGAACCTGACCACCCTTTATTTTTGGGCCAACGGGGGAAAAGACTGCACGCTGCTGTTGCAGAAATGCAAATGCGCCGCTATCGTCACTGGGTAGGGTTGCCTGATTCAGCCACACCACACGCTTTGCGTCATAGTTGCGCCACCCACTTAATGGCTGCCACAGGGGACTTGCGGGGCATTCAGGAGCTTTTGGGTCACCAATCTCTTTCCACAACACAAATATACACACATGTTAATCAGGATTATCTTCTGAATGCTTATGAAAATGCCCACCCCCGGTCAGGAAAGAAGGGTGAAGAAACTTCATGACATTGATGGGCCTCAAAAACCCCCGCAGTCCTTTTAAACTTTAACTAAAAAATTCAGTGGGAATCACTGTTTTGTAATTGCCCTGCTTTTAATGTATTAGCTAAAAGGTTAGCAATTGTCATAGGCCCAACCCCGCCAGGGACGGGCGTGATGTGGGCTACTTTTTCCACAACAGAGTCAAAATCCACGTCTCCCATAAGGGATTCCTCGCCATACTGCACACGGTTAATGCCCACATCAATAACAATGGCGTTGGGCTGAACATAGTCTTTTGTTATTTTTTTTGGCACACCAATGGCGCACACTAAAATATCTGCATGGCAAACTGCCATTAAGTTTTCCGTATGAGAATGGGCCAAGGTTACCGTGGCATTATGATTTGTAAGCAAGGCGGCCAAAGGTTTTCCAACTAAATTAGACCGTCCAACCACTGTTACTTTTTTGCCTGAAAGGTTAGGGCAAACCCATTGAATTAACTGCAGACACCCATTTGGTGTGCACGGAATTAACATAGGATTCCCCATAAGAAGGCGCCCCATATTGTAAGGCGTTAACCCATCCACATCTTTCAAAGGATTAATGGCTTCTAGAATTTTTTGAGCATCTAGATGGTCTGGCAGGGGAAGTTGTAGTAAAATTCCGTGAACGTCTGAAGATTCATTTAATTTAAGAACGCAGTCTAAAATGTCTTCTTGACATGCATCTTTGGGAAAGTGGTGAATGCGCGACTGAATGCCCACCTCAGCACAGAAAATTTTCTTGTTTTCCACATAAACCTGACTGGCGGGGTTATGACCTACCAAGATAACAGCTAAACACAAGGGGCCATGGCGGGTGTTAAACTGATCAATCTGCGGGACCAAATGGGCCCGAAACTGCGAGGCAAGTAGACGACCATCCATCAGACGTTGGGAAGAAGACAGCATTGAAATGAAAACGAATACCAACTTAACTATTTTTTTCGTATTGTGCATAAAAATACAAAAAAAGCCAAACTCATTTTTTGTTTTTTCAGAATCCTAATATTGAATGCGCCATTTGCAAAAGCTATTTGAGTAAAAATTAATTAAAATTCAAAATAAAAAAACAATGTAGATCGCATCGCGGACATAGCAGGAAAAACATCCCAAAGAGACCGTGAGCCGACTTTGTAGCCTGACCGTAGATATTTTCTATAGCAATTGAGTTTAGTCTCCATACAGACTTCTGTATTAAGTAAATAATCAAAATTATCAGAAGCAACTACGTGTGCACCACAGGTCCAGAAATAGGCAATGGGGCTTTCCCATTGACCCATAATGTGACGAAACTGGGGGGCAGTTGCCCCTAAAAACTTGGGGCATATCCACATCTCCACTGCTGAGGGATTGTCATTTTTACCTTTCCACATCTCCACTGCTGATTTAAAGCCTGTGTGAATGCTGAGGTGGAGGCTTGTGTTTCCACAGGCGGACAGGTCAAAGGTGCCGTCAAGGGGGTTGGCAAGACTGCTGATTGGAATTTCCACCATGCCTGAGTCATCGTCCCGATTGGGTCTATACACAAGCTTGCCTCTCATGAATCGCTCATAAAGTTCCTCATGGCCTCGGGCTACATCAGGTATGGGGAAGTGAGAGGGGCTCACTTCCTGTCTAGGTTTCCATTCCTCAATTAAGATTCTTAAGTTAATGTTAGGAATTAAAATGGCACTTTCTAGGGGAAGGTTGGTGAGCGGGCTTCTTAAGTTTGTGCTTAAATACGTGCTAATGGCTTCCCGTTCGTAAGAATACCCGTCCAGGGCCACCACAGGGTTACGCATGACCTCACATGTGATGGGACAAAAATGTTCGTGGGGCCTGCCTTTATCAGGGTCTTCGTATGCCCTAGCCCCCTGGGCACATACCCCAACCAAAAAACACCAAATAAAGGCTTTTGTTTTTCTTATCATTTAGAATGCTACTTTCTCAAAAATTCCATAGTATATTTAGCTAGTATGTGGCCATAGATGGGTCAACAGACTCAGCCCAAGCCGCAATACCACCTGTCAGGTTATGCACATCTTTAACCCCAGCGCTCATCAAAATAATGGCGGCGTGTTTGCTGCGTACGCCATGGTGACAGATTGTTACAATGGGGCGGTTTTGGGGAATTCTGTGCACATTTTCGTTTAGTTCACTTAGGGGAATCAACAAACTACCATCAATATGGCAAATGTCCACCTCAGCTTTAGAACGCACATCCAATAGGCAAATTTGTTGGCCCGTATCTATTTTATACTTCAATTCTTGGGGGGAAAGTTCCTGAAACATGTGTGCGCCCTCAGCGTTGATCTAACTTAAATTCAATACGACGATTACGAGCCAGGTCTTTTTCTCCCTCACCCTCTGCCATGGGTTGATATTCACCAAAACCTGCAGCCACCAGATGCTTAGCAGGAATGTCCTTTTCTGTCAAATATTTAACAACAGCAATAGCGCGGGCAGAAGAAAGTTCCCAGTTAGATGGGTACTGGGCATTGTGAATAGGCAAATGATCTGTATGACCATCTACACGCAGTATCCAATTTACCGAATCTGGAATTTTTGATGAAATATCTTTTAGGGCCTGAATAAGCTTATCTAATTTGTTTTTGCCTTCGGCCCCCAAAACAGCGGATGCTTTATCAAACAAAACTTCTGATTGGAAAACAAATCGGTCTCCCACAATACGAATATCCGTGCGTGCCCCCACAGCTTTTTGAAGTTTAGAAAAAAATTCGGACCGAAAAACCCCAATATCTTTTAAGGATTTCAGGTTTTTATCCTTTTCTCGGTTTTGGTTCTCACTGGTATCCAGGGCCCTGTTTAATTCCTTGAGTTGGTCAGACAGGGATGTAATTTGTTCACGCAAAGAAAGGGCACTTGCCTCTATTTCGGTTTTTTCTCCTGTAATCTTGGCCACTTCTTCTCGAAGGATCGCTAACTTTTCTGTAAGGGATGCAATAAGGGTTTCTTGATCTTGAGCCTGATGCTCCATGTTTTTTGTCTTTTCTTCCTCTTTGCCTAATGCCAGAGTGAGTTTTTCCAGCTTTTTATTCAGGGTTACAATAGTTTCTTCACTTCCCGTAAGGGCATCTGTCAAATACAACTGCGCCACAACAAACGTCATGAGCACAAAAATAATAACCATCAATAACGTAGCCAAGGCATCAACAAACCCTGGCCAAATATCTAAATGCCCCTGGCGGCGACGTGCTGTAAACATCTAATAAACCCTGAAAAACATGCTTTTCTAATGATAACCCAACTTGCTGACTAGATAAACCTCTATAGCGAGACTTCTGTAATTTGGACCCTCCAAACCACTCCCGGAGATCAGATTTTTGCATAATGACGTTATTTATTTTTTTGAGTTTGAGGCTCAAAAATTAACTTTTTGTTAACCTTTTAGGCTATACCTCCCACCTCCGGCCCCCGGCCGCCCTGGGGATATATCATTATTTTTACAAAAAATTGGTTAAAAAATAATTAATTGAGTTTTAAAAATTTCAAAAAATAAAAATTATTTTCAATAATGGTGCAAAAATATCACACTCATTCAGAAAATTCTATAAAAAATAGTTTTTCAACCAAGATTTTTTTTGTTTTATTACTTAAAAATGATGTCGCCCCCGCGCAGGCGGGGGTCCAGAAAAGCATGAAAAATAATTCAATATAGCGAGACTTCTGTAATTTGGAACCTCCAAACCCCTCTCAAAACCATTGATTTTGCTAGGCTTTTTAGCCTTTTAATACGCTCTACTGCAAACAGCTAAGGTTGGCTATGCGGTTAACCTTTTCCACAAACATTCCCAAAAGGGCATACCGATTTTGCCTTAATTTCTCATCATCACAATTAACTGTGATGGCTTCAAAAAAAGCGTCTATAGGCCCTTTAAGTGTTGAAAGAAAAGCCATAACTTTCTCAAAATCGTACATACGCAAGGCATTATCTATTTTTTCTGTTAAGGTATGCAAGGCCTCATATAAATTCTTTTCTTCTGTTTCTTGCAACAGGGATGGCTGAACTGCCCCTCCTTGACCCTTTTCTAAAATGCCAGTACTGCGTTTATACGCGCTGCGTAAAAGAAGTCCTTCGGGTGTTTTTATAAATAAACTAAGGGCACGCACACGTTCAACCAAAGACCAAAGGTCTATTTGGTTATGCTGCTGAACCTTAAGCACGGCCTGTAGTTCTTCTGGTGTTACCCCATCTTCTTTCAAATATGCGGCCAAACGGTCTTGTATGAAAATAACACTTTCTTTTTCCGTGTCTGCAGACAAGGCAACCCCTTGGGCTTCATAAGAACAGATAATACGTTGTATGGCTTCATTGAGGTTGTACCCCTTTTTACCATTTTCCACCAACAGCCTTAGAACGCCCAAGGCCGAACGACGCAAAGCAAAGGGGTCTTTAGAACCTGTAGGCTTAATGCCAACGCCTAAAAAACCCACGAGGGTATCTAGCTTGTCCCATAAGGATAACTGGGCGCTAAGGTCAGATGTGGGGCATGGATCACTGGGGCCCTGGGGCAGGTAATGTTCACGAAGGGCTGCTGCTATTTCCTGCGCATACCCTTTTTGAACAGCATAAATTTCACCCATGATCCCTTGCAGTTCTGGAAATTCACCCACCATTTGGGTAAGCAAATCTACCTTGCATATGCGCGCTGCCGTTTTGCTTTGGTGTGAAGTCATAAGAGTTTCCAAACGCTTCACCTTCTGCCCCAAAGACCCTAATTTTTGATGGTATACAATATGGTCTAGCTGGGGCAGCAAATCGTCAAAAGATGTTTTTAAATCCACGTCATAAAAAAATAAGGCATCATTCAAACGGGCCCGCAATACCTTTTGCACCCCTGCCACCATTAATGCATTGGGGGTAGTGTTGAAAACCATAGCGAAATGGGTGGCAACAGGCTCACTCCCCTGGCGGTTAAATAAGGTAAAACACTTTTGGTGATTTTTTAAAGATGTGGCCAAGGCAACTGGCGGCAAATGGATAAACCTTTGGTCAATAGCTTCAATTTGAACGCAGGGCCAGTCTGCAAGTCCTGCCACCTCCTCCAGCAAGGTTGGGTCTTTTTGCCATTCAAGATGCTTATAATGGGGGTCTTGAAGTGCCGTCTCCATTTGGTCCACAATGCGATTCTGCCGCTGTTGGTGGTCTAAAATCACAAACGCATTCTCTAGTTTTTCTTTGTAATCATCAAAGCTGTTAACTGTAAAAGTATGTGGTGCCAAAAAGCGGTGGCCACGGGTTACGTTGCTGGTTTTAATAGCAAGCCCATCTACGTGAAATTCCACCGTTTCCCCAGCATATAGACATAAGATAGAGCGGATAGGCCGCACCCAAGGTCTTGTGAATGTTTGTGTTTTTGGGTTATACCATCGCATAGACTTAGGCCAAGGCATTGCGTCTAAAAATCTATGCAAAACCTTGGGCAGAACGGCCTCTAAGGCTTGCCCCAACTCATGTATGGTTGCAGTCCAATATCCATCTGTTTCCACAAGCTGATTTTTAGTTAGGTTTGTGGATTTTAAAAATCCGTTCAGGGCTGCCTCAGGCGCACCTATTTTTGGTCCACGACGTATTTCTGTTTTGGTTTGGGTTGTATTTTTAACCCCAACCCCATGCATCACTAATCGCTGGGGGGCCACATAGGTGCGCACAGACTCAAAAACAACCCCATGCTCACTTAACAACTGGGCAAAAAGAATATGAGCATCTTTTTGCGCCTGAAGCTGCATGCGGGCTGGAATTTCCTCTGTAAAAATCTCTACGAACAGTTCCTGATTCATGCCCCATCTCCCCCACAACTTTCAAGCCAAGCCTGACAACATTTTTTTGCTAAATTCCGCACGCGGGCAATGTAGCCTGCCCGCTCTGTCACGGAAATAACACCCCTTGCATCCAGCAGGTTAAAAATATGGTTTGCTTTCACACACTGTTCGTAAGCTGGCAATTGCAGATTTTGTGTCAAGAGAGCCTCGCACTCTGTTTCATAATCTTTAAAATGCTGGAATAACATATCTGTATTGGCGTGTTCAAAATTATAGGCTGAAAATTCCCGTTCGGCCCGCTTAAAAACATCACCGTAGGTAATTTTGCCAGGTCCGTCAACGCCATTCCAATTAATGTCAAAAATACTGTCTACGCCCTGCAAAAATGTGGCAATACGTTCTATACCATACGTTATTTCCACAGGAACAGGGTTACACTCAATGCCACCTACCTGCTGAAAATATGTATATTGGGTAATTTCCATACCATCACACCAGACTTCCCAACCCAAGCCTGCAGCACCTAATGATGGGTTTTCCCAATCATCTTCAACAAAACGAATGTCGTGTTTGGATACATCAAGACCTATGGCCTCTAAGCTTTTTAGGTACAGCTCTTGCGGGTTTTCAGGGCACGGCTTTAAAATCACCTGAAACTGATAATAATGCTGCACACGATTTGGGCTGTCACCATAACGCCCATCCTTAGGGCGACGACAGGGCTGAACAAACGCTGCATTCCACAAGTTTGGCCCCAAGGCCCGCAGGGTTGTAGCTGGGTGAGATGTTCCCGCCCCCACTTCCGTATCGTAGGGTTGCAAAATAACACACCCCTGGTTAGCCCAGTAGGTCTGCAGATTCAAAATAATGTGCTGGAATGATGTCACAATAACCTTCTAAGTAAGTTTTTTCCAAAGTTCAATGGCAATCACAAGAATACCAACGAAAAGACATAAAGCCAAAGAAAGTTTTCCCCCAGAAACAACGTAAGGGGAAATATTAGCCTCCTGGTTCTTACGCCACTGCCACGCAATGGATGTGGGCAGTAAAATTGCCAAGAAACTTAGGGCAATGGCAGCATAGCCCAGGGCTGTTACAAACCCATGAGGGTAAAATATGGCAAACACCAATGGTGGTAAAAAGGTGCGTGCAGAAATGGCCAAACGTTCAGTTGTGAGGGATTTATTAAATGTTTCCCCAGTAACATCAAACAACCCCATAGCCACACCTAAAAAGGAAGTGGCAATGGCTAAAAAAGAAAAAATAGGAATCATAACGTGCAAGGTTGTTGACTGTGCTGCTTGGCTTATAAGGGAAATAAAGTCAGCTAAGTCACTGTTGGCCCCCAAAAGACTGAGATTTTGAGGTGTGAGCGTGCCCAAGGTGACCACCTGCCACAGAAGGTAAACCACAAGGGGTATAAGGCTTCCCACAATAATAACGAACCGCAAAGACTTTGCCCTATGCCCCAGGTAATCTACAAGCGTTGGCAAACTTCCGTGAAAACCAAATGAGGTGAAAAATATAGGAATGGCCAACCAAAGCATGCCTGGGGTTTGGGGCTTTACATATAGGTTTTCAACCCTTACCTCAGGCAGTAAGGCGGCAATCATGGCTACAAAAATACAAACCTTTAAGGTGAATAAAAAACGGTTGGCATAGTCCACAGCCCGCACACATGAATTCACAAAAAAACCGAAAACACCTGTGTATAACAAGGCCCACCCCCAGGAAGGAAAAATAACCCCAATTTCTTGAAAGCTATTTGCCAAAATTTGGCTGCTTCCTGTAATGTAGGCCGCTAATAAGGCGTGAAACAGCAGAAAAATGGATGCTAAAGCCACATTTTTACCAACCCCACCAAAGGCATTTTCAGCTAAAACAGCAATGCTGGCACTTTTTCCATACTTTAAAATAATTTCCAAAAACACAAGAGCGCTGAGGCACATAACCCCCCAAAGGCCCACCAATAAAAATAGGCTATTGAAAAAACCAGCCGCCGCTGATGTTAAGGGTAAAGCTAGCATGCCAGCGCCGATGGCCGTACCTGCCACAAGAAGAGTCGCTCCAAAAATTTTATTTTTTTCGACTGTCACAATTTTACCTTTTTTGATGTTTACGCCTATGGTTATTAGTATACTGGGGAACACTTTTCAAGAATTTAAAGCACAAATGAATATTTTATTTATAACCTGTAGCCGAATTGGCGATGCTGTCCTAACTACAGGTGTTTTAAACTATATTGCAGAAAAACACCGAAATGCGCAGGTTACCATTGCTGCAGACCCACTAGTGGCTGATTTGTTTCAAGACTATCCCTTGTTAAAAACAATAATTCGTTTTGCCAAAGAAAAAAACAGCAAGCATTGGTTCACCTTGTGGAAGCAGGTGGTGGGACAACGGTGGGATTGGATTATTGATTTGCGGGGTTCTGGCATTGCCTATGCCTTATTCGCTCAAAAACGCACCACATGGAAAAGCGTTCCAAAAGATACGCGTCATAAGGTAGAACAAATTTCAGCGTGTGTTCATATTCCTGTAACAGCTCCCCATTTATGGATTGGGGAAAATACCTATCAATCTGTTGAGGGGTGGGTTCCGTCCAAACCCTTTTTAGCCCTGGCCCCCGCAGCGAACTGGGTTGGTAAACAGTGGCCACTTGATAGTTTTTCGGTGTTGCTGAGCCTATTTAACAAAAGCTTTCCAAATGCCCCTGTGATTATTATGGCAGCCCCTCATGAACGGTCTATGATTCAGCCCTTGTTGGACAAATTTTCCAACTGTTCAACCATTATAGATTACAACCCAAGCCTTATTCAAACAGCTGCGTGCATTCAAAAGGCACGGGTATTTTTAGGGAATGATTCAGGTCTAATGCATATGGCAGCTGCCCTTAAAACCCCAACAGTTGGCTTGTTTGGACCCTCACGAGAAGAAAACTACGGGCCATTCCAGTATTCAGGTGAAGATCGCAACAGCGTGGTGCGTATTCCCATGACCTATGATCAGTTGGCCCAAACGGAGGGATTCTCACACAAAAGCCAGAATTGTTATATGACAGACTTGACGGTGGAAACTGTATGGTCTGTCTTGGAATATATGTGGCAAAAAAATGGGGGTTAGGGCCTGTGAATAATTCTGACAAAACGACAGAAATTTCCTGAGACACTTTACAAATATAGTTAAAAAAACCTATTTACCCAAACCTGTATTTTTTTTAAAAAACCTGTTTTGCGTTAACTTTTTATTAAGGGTTTCCGTGGTAAAAATGAGCTAAGGACCAAGAGTGGTCATGGGCTATGTGCGGCCTGTGGGCGTATATCTGGGCTTTCTCTGTTTTATGATGGGGGTAGCTTTT
>JBIKLN010000046.1:0-5795 GCA_044359765.1 Patescibacteria group bacterium
CAGAATCCATGGCCCAAGTAAGCTGTTGAAAACAAAACACAAAAATCAAAAATCCACGAAGTAATTTATGAAGATCTCTTAACAACATTTTAATTCCATAGAAATATAAAGAGTACCAATACTGCATGCTGTTCTAATTTGACAACCAAAACAACTTAATAAAAATTGAAAATATCTCCATATTTCGCATTTTTAGATCAAGATATAGCAAGACTCATATAATTTGGGCTTTCTATAGCACGCCCTTTATAAATTGGGAAAGCACTTTTGAGGCTGTGGGAGATTCAGTTTTCTTTTACTGAAATAAATGCCCCTCCCCTATTGGGCTTCTAAGCTTGGGCGAATCCATTCCTCAACCACATAGGTGATTTCTGGATTCATGTCTTCCACACTTTGTCTGTATCGTTCCAAAGTTTCGGGTCTAAAGTCATCCATTTGTGCTTTCAAAAGTCTACCTGCTGCATTTGTGACAGTTGGTTGAATGCGTCGGTAGTCAGCCCCTAGGGCATGAATCATACCATCATGCACACCACCCACTGCTAAATCCATTTGGCCATAAATCAATGGATAGACTGCCTGAAAAACCCCATGACCTGAAGGGGGGGCATATTCCGCTACTAAATCTCCTGTACCTAGGGAAAGAATTCTAACCTTTTTTCTGGGGTCTTGAACGTTATAATACTTAACAAGGTTGTCATAAACAAGACGGGCAGGGTTATTAACCCAAACCCCACCATCCCAAAGTCTCAGTAGATTCCCCCTTGATGGGCATGGAAACTCAGCGTGTGGAAAAAACGTGGGGGCTGCTGAGGTGGCGCGTGCAACCTGCCAAACAGGCCAACGCCCATGAGATTCAACAGCACTGTTGAAAAGACCAGGTTGAAAAGGTTCGCTGGTTATGTTGGCAGAAGTGACAAGAACAGGTTTTAGGGCGCTTGCCAGTGTTGTATCACCAAAGCGGCCTCTTAAAATATCCTGAAGAGTCTCTGGACTATATTTAGAGCGCAAAAGACCCAACCCTGTTCTCGTCCCAAAAATATCTTTTCCATGTGTTGTAAACAACCCTTCTAGGTCAGAACACGACAAAATGGGTGTTTCTTCTCCACTATCAATGGTAAGCCCCAAGGCTAAAATACCACCAACAGATGTACCCCCCACATAATCAAATGCATCAGATATTGTAAAGCTTGGTTTGTATTCCTTAGCTTCAGCTTCTATACGAGATAACATGATGGCTGGAATAAGGCCCCGCATACCACCGCCATCAATAGATAGGCCGTAACGTACACGTTCCCCTGTTGGCCTTCCTCCTCCTGCACCAGCCATACCTTCACCGGCCATAACTGGGTCAGGGCGAATACTGAGGCTTAAGGTATTTAAAGCATGGGAAGAATGAGGCTGCAAATGTTTGGCACCTGTAAAAAATTCCTGACCATGAAACAGCAGAAAATCTACGTGATCTGGCGCATCAGTGTTAAGGGAAAGGCAGTGACTTAACCGTTCTGAACTTTCCTGAAGCATCCAAAAATGAAATGCCGTTTCCATAGAACGGGCTAAAGCTTTTAATACCCGCCCTCTTAAAGGCAGGCCTTGTCCCCCTAAAGCTTTTTTAATATGGTCCAAGGGTTGAAGGGCAGCTCTGGTTGCCTCCCCCTCAATATCCACTTTGCTTATAGGGTCACAAACCATTACATGGCGCAACATACGCATGGCTGTTAACTTATTTATGTCCAGTGCACCTAGGTCAGAATGATCACCCACCATAAAGGAAAAATTCTGTCCATCTCGTTCTCCCGAAAGCGCCTGTGTATGTTCTCTATTCATATCATTATTACGCTGAAGGAGGTCACGAATTCGGCCGCGCGTTCCTTCAGATATATCGCTTCTAAGGGGATTCCAAGTTTTATTGCCATCAAGAGACAAATGCGTCAGAACCGTGTTGGTTTGAAGGGAAGCAAGCAATGCAACAGCCCCTGCCTCAGAAATTTTATTATTCCTCAAATTCAAATGAGTTAAAACGGTATTTCTTTCCAAAGCCTTGGTCAAATGGCCTGCCCCTTCGTCTCCCATACCACACTCTGACAGGTCAAGGGTTTTTAAAACAGTATTAGCCTCTAACGCCTTTGCAATTGGCTCAATACCACTATCCCCTAGGTTACTTTTTGGAACACGGAGAGTTTCCAACCTATTGTTGTCCATTATGCCCTTGGCTAAAATGACACCAAGAAACCGTTTGGCCATATTATTACGCTTAACTTCGTCTGTAACAACATCAATAAATGAAAGGGCTCCACCCGCAGCACCAATGCCAGCTCGGGCCGCCACCTGAGCAGCTTTAATGGCTCCTTGTTTTACGACTTGTTGTGCTACTTGCTCTCCCCCTTCTGTAACAGCGGCCCGTGTAACTGAACTTTCTAAAGCTTTTTGTGCCGCACGAGCCGCTATATCTTCTGCAGCTAATTCTGCCAAAGTTGAAAAAGCAGCGTTGCCAGAAAGTTGACCAAACGATGTAACAACAGCACCTGAGGTTCTGCTTGAAATCATCTCACTCTCTTGCAAAGACTTCTGCAATTTGAAACGACTTTTAGCTTTTGTAACACCATAGCTAATTCCCAAAATAAGGCCAGAACCTGCCAAAATACCCCAACCAATAGGACCTGATATAAGTGCAGCAGCCACCCCTATTCCTATAGAACCACCCACATAGCCAGCACTTTGTAAATTGGTTTTTGTGTCAGAACATGTATCCAAACCCTCTTGAATAAAAGAGGTCCCAGAAAAAAGAACCGATTTACTAAATTCACCCTTCAAACGTTTAAAAAGATCAGACCTGACCATAGGCATAATTTCCATAATTTCTGGCCAATCAAGCCCCGTGCCTTCTAATTTCAAAACTAAACCAGCTTTGTTACGAATAGTTCCGCTAGCTATTAAGTCGTCGAACATATTGCTATTAAACCGACTAATACCCCGCAAGTCTAGAGAAACAAGAGACGGGCAGTCAAACTTTATAGAATTTAAAAGGCCATTGGACAGGTTTGTACATCCCTTTAAAACAAGTTTCCTTAAGTCTGGGGATGTGATATTTAAATTCCTCAAACTTGTGACATCTTCCATAATTAGTTCTTCTAATTTCAGGAAAAGAGGGAGTTTATAAGTAAAATCCTCCCCCAAATCTAGACGTGAAATATCAAGCTTTCGTAAGCTTGGGGCTTCCTTTGCAATACGGTCAATGAACGCTTTCTTTATTCGTGTACACCCAGGAATTTCTAGGTGATACAAGTTCCTTAGGTTGAAACCCGTAACAGGTTCAGGAGGCACTGCGGGGGCACCAGCCCCAGCTGGAGTAGCTGGTTTACCATGTAATCTATCAGCAACCCTAGACAGGATATTTCTAAGAGGCACCGCAGGTGCACCAGCCCCAGCTGGAGGAACCGCTGGCACGACGACGAAATCACCATCATGTAAAAGTCCACAATTCTGTAAAATAACCCGAGATAGAGGATTTCTGGGATTTTGCAGGGAATTCAGTATATTTCTAAGAGTCGTTTGATCTACTTCTGTCTCAGTCATAACGCCCATATCCATGTGCCTTAAAAATTGAACAATTTGAAACTGACTTAAGTGACCGCCTCTAAGAATTTGCTCAAATTCAGTAATACTGAGTCTATGAGCATCTCTTTCAGCAGCTGTTTCCTTTTTGTAGGTGTTTTTTGTTTGCGAAAGTTCTGTTTGAAAGCGCGCCATCGCTTCACGAATTGTTTCTATTTCTGCAGGAAGATCTCGTGCAGCCTTGAAAACCTCTTTCATACTTCCGTAACCATAAGCTTGGGTCATAGCCCGCACACTGGAAGACGTACGTGCAGTTTTACTCAGTCTATCTCCACGGGCAAGAATGGGGTTTAATCTTTCAAGCAATTTTTTATGGGTTAGTTCTTCTACTTGAAAAGACTCTAAAGTTTCCCCAAGACGACACAAATTATCATAGAATAAATTCGCCATAGAACGGTTAAGGGGAATGCAAACACAAGAATCATAATGGTTTGCAAAATAGTGGCGACCTGACAACTCACCTCCTGCTGTAGCAAAAAGTCGTCCATATCGTGCTTCTAGCTCACGAAGCCCCGTTAAGTAATTGTCAAAAAAATTACCCCCTGATTTTTCTCGAAAAATAGCCACAGCTGATGGATCAACGGTCCAATCCATAGGGCCTTTATTTCCATAGTCAGCTCCCCCCATTCTAAACAGGTACGAATAAATTTCCGTGAGCCGCCCTTGGCGATTCTCAGCCTGGATAACAGGGTCACCCACTGTAGGGGCCAAAATATGGTCATTATCCACACTCACAAGCTGCAAACCACCATCCTCTGTTTGGGAAAATACGAAGTTGTCCATTTTTGCATCTTCTGGGTTCAGAAGAAGGGATGCAATAATCAAGGCAGATGTGGACTCTGGATCAAGTTTTTTGATTTGTTCTTTTAAAAAAGCCTCTCCTACTGCACTACATGTATCAAGTACACTTTTTTGCCACTCCTTATCATGAATCTCATCAGGTGTTAACTCTTTGAACCTCTTATAAAGACAAGAGTTTTTTTCTTCAGCTATAAGCCTAGCTCTTAACCCCTCATTGATAGTACCATCACCAAGAGACATCAATCTTTCTCTGATAAGCTCACCAGCTTTATTATCTTTCACCTCTAATAAATCCCCTCGTAGTCCTGCTTCAGGGTGTTCAAACCCTTGTGAAACCTGGTATGGCCATTCATTCATATTAAATACATCGCTATAGGGAACCCCTTGTCCAAACAAGCCCAATACAGCGTTTCTTGCGGCTGCCTCCATGCCTGGAAGCTCTGGAAATTTTTTAACAAATAAAGAACCTTGCGCTCCCAATAATCCCTCAGGGTTAAAAACACGCCTCACCACCCGTCTTCCGTTTTGACCTGGTATTTGTACAAAAGAACCTGTCTCGGACCATAGCTGATTACGAATAAATGGTTTTACCAGGCGAAGCCCATCCTCAGCACCCTCAATTAACATGTCAGACTCTGGATTTACAGAACGCATAACCTCATATGTTGCTTTTTCAATGGTGGACAGTCGAGACTCCAAATAGGTTGCCAAGTCTGGGGATCCATCTCCTTTTAAATACCCACCTTTTCGTAAATAGTTGGTAAGTTTTTCCTCTGGTGATCTAACATCATCCAGAGGACGAGGAGGACGGGGCACCTTTAAATTAATCAAGGCATCATCAATGGTTAAAATATGGGGGGTAACTTTTCTTGAAAAATCTAACAGCAAGTTAAGACGGCTAGCAGGGTTTGCTTCCGAATCATAACTGTTCCAGGAAAGTTTCAATCCTACCATGCTTGGCTGCCCCCTTAAAAAGGTGCCAAGGCGTTCCATCTTTTCCTCAGCCGTTTCCTCATCCGTCAGGTGAAAATAAACAGCAGGGTCTAGGCTTCCAGACGTTAGTTTTGTTTCTAGGAAACGACGGGCAGCTTGGATTAGGTGGTTGTCCAAGTCTCTTGCTAACTCACCTCTTTCTTCTAAATCTTCAGAGGTCTCAATATCTTCTAGTTTTCTATCATAATCTCTTACGAATCTATTTTTCGCATTTCCACTTAAACCCTCGCTCAAAACCCTCACCAATTCACCACGCAGGTCTTATAGTGACCCCCATAAAATAGAACAGTGTTCAAAGGAGAGTTTTGTTGTTAATTTTTGACAAAGAGGAGTTCAAAAAGAGATGACAAGTCAAATGAAAAAGAAGACCCACACTTGTGAGTTTAAAT
>JBIKLN010000029.1:0-19315 GCA_044359765.1 Patescibacteria group bacterium
AAAAAGCAAATGGAAAAGGGTCTTAAAAAAGGTATGAAAAAAGGCGAAAAGATTGGCATGAAAAAAGGTATGGAAAAAGGCCGGGAGGAAGGGCGCAAAGAAGGCCGGGAGGAAGGGCGCAAAGAAGCCGCCCTAGATGTGGCACGTATTTTAAAACAACAGGGTTTAGACCCTTCCATCATCGCCTTATCCACAGGCCTGAGCGTTTCTGTTATTGAAGAGTTGTAAGACGTATATTTTTTTCAAAGGTTATTATGGAACTTATTTCCCTTGTTCAAAGCCTGCTTCAGTTTCAAACTGTCACGCCAAAAGATGATGGCTGCCTAGATTTTATTCAGGATATTTTGGAGTCTTTGGGGGCCCGCTGTCACCGACTGCCATGCGAAGGTGTTGATAATTTATATGCAAAAATTGGTACAGGACCCAAGGTTTTTTGTTTCGCAGGCCATATAGATGTGGTGCCTGCTGGCGATTTGAACCAGTGGTCTGTTCCACCGTTTTCGGCATATTGCCATAGTGGCGCCGTATATGGTCGGGGCGCTGTGGATATGAAAGGGGCCATAGGCGCCTTTTTACACGCCCTATACACTGTTATGAACGGACCAGGGCTACCAAAAGATTGGGCCATTTCTTTCATGCTAACGTCAGATGAGGAAGGGCCAGCCATTCACGGAACTCAGCATATTTTGAAGTGGTTAAAGGAAAAAAATGAATCCATAACCTTATGTTTAGTGGGTGAACCGACAAACCCATCTTTCGTTGGAGAAATGGCTAAAATCGGTAGGCGGGGCAGCTTAAATGCGCACCTAACTGTTCAGGGTTTGGGGGGCCATGTGGCGTACCCTCATCAGGCTCAAAATCCAATTCCACCCCTTCTTTCCTTTTTAAAGGCCATAACCGAAAAACCTTTAGACACAGGAACAAAAGAATTTCCTCCGTCTAATTTAGAAATTACGTCTATTGATGTGGGGAATGAAACCACGAATGTCATTCCATCCAAAGCCTCAGCACGCATGAATATTCGCTTTAACCCAACTTACACAGGGCTTGACTTAATTAAATGGCTTGATTCAAACCGTCAGCAGATTGAAAAGAATTTTGGCAACGCATGTGTATTAACCCTTCACACAACCATTACGGCCGAACCTTTTTTAACCAAAAGCCCTGAATTACAGCAATTGATATGTGATGCTGTTGAAGAAGTGGTGGGGTCTATACCGCAACTAAGCACCACAGGTGGAACATCTGATGCACGCTTTATTCAGGCCATTTGCCCTGTCATAGAATTTGGCCTTGTGAATAAAACAGCTCACCAGCCTGATGAACATGCCCTGATAGAACATTTAGAGGTGCTAAGTGACATTTATTCATGCATCTTGCGAAGGTTATAGGCTATAGCGAGATGCCTCTTTTTTGAGTATGCATCATGGGTCTGTGTGACCCGCGTGTGCACTTCGTCTTCTCATTCCTGTACCCAAATTTAAAGTTCTGCGCTATAGTTATATACAAAGAAAAGTCAAGAGACAGCAGTGTGGTGAATCTTTTAGGAAGTATTGGCAACGTAGTATTGGGTTTTTTTGCTAACTGTGGCCGTGTTGCTATTTTTTTGTTTAGCACCCTTCGTTACGGTGTACGTCCCCCCTGGTACGGACATCAGATTTTGCATCAATTGGTTCAGGTCGGATATTTTTCCTTACCTGTTGTGGGGCTAACAGCTATTTTTACAGGTATGGTTTTGGCCCTTCAAAGCTATACAGGTTTTTCCAGGTTCTCAGCAGAAGGGGCCGTGGCCACGGTTGTGGTTTTGTCTATGACACGAGAATTAGGCCCCGTATTGGCAGGCCTTATGGTGGCAGGTCGTGTGGGCGCTTCTATGGCTGCGGAAATTGGCACCATGCGGGTAACAGAACAAATTGACGCCTTAACCACCCTCTCCACAAACCCCTTTAAGTACCTTGTTCTTCCTCGCATTATTGCGGGCTTTACCATGCTGCCTGCCCTCGTTTTAATTGCTGATATTATTGGTGTTTTTGGCGGATATCTTGTGGGAGTTTATAAACTTGGATTTAATTCAGCCAACTATATTCAACAAACATGGAAATATTTGGAAACAGATGACGTGGTTTCTGGTCTTGTAAAAGCCGCAGCCTTTGGGGTGATTATTACAACCATGGGATGCTACCATGGGTATCAGTCAGGTCGTGGGGCGGAAGGTGTGGGACGGGCCACCACGAACGCGGTTGTGTCTGCATCTATCCTAATTTTATTTGTGAACTATGCCTTAACGGCCCTACTGTTTGGAAAATAGCCATGACAAAAAAAGAACCTGTTATTCGGGTAGAAAACCTCTGCAAATCTTTTGGTAGTAATAAGGTTTTGGATGGGGTCAGCCTATCGGTTGGGGCACAAGAATCCTTTGTGGTTATTGGTGGTTCAGGTACGGGTAAGTCTGTCCTTATTAAATGTATTTTGGGCCTATTAACGCCTGACAGCGGTCATATTTTTATCCAGGGCAATAATGTAAAAGACTTATCCTTACGGGAACGTCAAAGGCTTTTGTCCCAGTTTGGCATGTTATTTCAAGGCGGTGCCTTATTTGACAGTATGGTTGTTTGGGAAAACATAGCCTTTGGTTTAATGCAGGGTCAGGGAATGGGGGCTGCTCAGGCAAAAGACATTGCCTTAGAAAAACTTGCGGCTGTAGATTTGCCAGAAGCTGCAGCTTACGTATATCCAGCTGAGTTGTCGGGGGGCATGCAAAAACGTGTGGCCCTAGCCCGTGCCATAGCAACAAACCCTGATGTAATTTTTTTCGATGAACCCACAACAGGCCTAGACCCTATTGTAAGTGGCACAATTAATGATCTTATTGTTCGTTGTGTGCGCCAAATTGGTGCCAGCGCCATTACCATTACCCACGACATGAATAGCCTACGTAAAATTGGTGATCGCGTTGGTTTGCTGTTTAAGGGACGCTTAATATGGAGCGGAACTGTGGCCCAAATGGACACAACAGACGACCCTTACGTAAACCAGTTTATTCATGGTTTGCCTAACGGGCCCTTTACCCAAAGTTAAGGTTATGAAAGCCAGAAAAAATTTTATCTACCTCAAATATGCTTTCCTTGGCCTGTCTGGTGTTTTGCTGTTATCGTTATTTTTGCTGTCAGATTTTTCAGCAAAAATTTCAAATTCTGTTCAAAAAACAATAGGAAATAGGGCCAAGAAAATTTGTTACCAAGGTCAAGACGCCAAAGGGCAGCCTTTTGTTATTCGTGCCCATGAAGGTGTGGAAGCATCGCCTGATAAAATTTTGTTTAAGCAAATGGAAATAGTTCTTTGCCTTAAAACAGCGCACCAGTTAAAGTTAACGGCGGATGATGCGTTGTATTACAAGGACACACAAAAAATGACCATGACGGGCCACGTGCAGCTGAATCACAGTAATGGTTTGCAACTTAATACGTCAGAAGCCAACGTAGATTTGGCAGAAAGCACCGCAGAAAATTCAGTTCCTGTGGAAGGAACGGCGGAAAAATTTTCCATGAAATCTAATGGGTTTAAAGTATTGGAAGCTGGCAAACGCATTCTTTTTTTGGGAACCCCAGAATTTAAGCTACATGGGTAGAAATATGTTTTATTTTTTAATATGTGTTTTTGCGGCCCTTAAATTAGGGCAGGCATCTTCTTTTAAAGTTCAAGAATCCAAAGAAAACATAACCATTACAAGTCAGCAGGTAGAATACGAAACAGCCTCACAAATCTGCCATGTTACAGGCCAAGCCAAAGCTCAGTGGGACAATGGTCAGGTTGTAACAGCCCATACTTTTTTAATTTTATTGAATAAAAAGAATGAAATTGAAACTATTGAGGCAACTTCAGGTTCTACAGAAAACGTGACTTTTCAAAAAGATGACCTCACAATGCAGGCCAAAAAATGCGTTTATACAGTTTCACCTATTGAACAAATTCACTGTTTCCAATCTGTGCGCCTGGTTAAAAAAGGCGCTAACACCTTGCAAGGTGACGAATGTATTATGAACCCAAAAACAGGGCATTATAGAATTATCAGTAAAACAAGCCGACCCGTTCAGGCCAAGGTTACCTTTGAGAAAAAGAAAAAAACCCATGAATAACCGCACAATTTTTGGAATGGAAAAAGTCGGAAAGACCTTAAGCAAGCGCCCTATTTTACTGGGTGTAAACCTGCAGGTTCAAGAAGGTGAAATTGTGGGCCTTTTGGGGCCTAATGGCGCGGGCAAAACCACATGTTTTTCTATCCTTACAGGTCTGATTGCGCCAGATGTGGGATCGGTTTTCTTAAACCATACAGACATAACCCACATGCCCATGTATATGCGGGCGCGCTTGGGTATTGGGTATTTACCACAAGAATCTTCTATATTTCGGGGTTTAACCGTAGAGGGAAATATTTTGTCCGTACTGCAGCTGGTTGAACCTGACCCAGATGTTCGTCAACAGCGTCTAGATTTGTTATTGGATCAATTTTCCATTAGCCACCTACGTCAGTCACCCGCTGTTGCCTTATCAGGCGGCGAACGCCGTCGTGTGGAAATTGCACGTGCCTTGACGCTTACACCAAAATTTCTACTTTTGGATGAACCCTTTGCAGGGGTGGACCCCATTGCTGTTGGGGAAATTCGAGAATTGATTTTATCCCTAAAAAATATGAATTTGGGTATTTTAATTACCGACCATAATGTGCGTGAAACTTTAGAGATTGTGGACAAAGCCTATATAATGAGCCAAGGACAGGTCCTTATGGAGGGAATTCCAGCCGAAATAATTTCTCATGAAGATGTGCGTCGCGTTTACCTTGGAGAAAGATTTACCCTTTAATATAAGGGTATGATGACGAAACAAACACTTGATATACGAACCGCACAGGTTCTCACAATGACGCCCCGACTGCAGCAAGCTATTAAGCTGTTGCAGTTGTCGCAGCAGGAATTGTGCACATACATAAACGAACAACTTTTGGAAAACCCCCTATTGGTTGGACAAGACACTGACTTGACCGTTCCTTTAGACGCCCCGCAAGATTATGAAAATGCTTATGAGGAAGACTATAATAGGGATTCCTTGGTGTTTCAAACCCACAGTAATTCTGCTGTGGATTCCTTGGCAAATTTAGCCCGCCAGGAAATATCCCTACGTGACCACCTTATGCAGCAGTTGGCCATTGCGGTAACAGACCCTGTTCTGTCTAAGCTTGGCGAACATCTTATTGACTCCATCAATTCTTACGGTTTTTTGGACGAAGATGTGGCGTCCATTAGCCAACGGTTTAATATACCCATAGACATGGTTGCAGGACTGTTAGCCACACTTCAAACTTTTGACCCACCTGGTGTTTTTGCTAAAAATTTGGCAGATTGCTTTGCCATTCAGCTGAAAGAACAGGGAATGTTTTCAAAAAATATGGAAAGCCTTCTGACCAATTTAGACCTATTAACACAGATGCCGTTTAAGACTTTCGCTAAAAAGGTAGGAGTTGGCTTAGAAGAATGCCAAAACCTTCTAAATGCTTTAAAAACCTTATGTCCGCGACCCATTCAAAACTTTGACCATACGCCTATAAATGTTGTTGTGCCCGACGTTTATGTGAAATATTGCGAAAATACGGGGTGGGGTGTGGCCCTTAATCAGAAAACCTTACCCAAAATTTTCTTAGATAATCAATATTATGAATCTTTACGGGAAAAGGTCACATCCCGTGACGAACGGAGCTATATCAACGCCCAATACAGCCATGCCCACTGGTTACTAAATGCCATTGAACAGCGCACCTCTACTTTATTGCGGGTGGCTCAGGAAGTTATAAACCAACAAAAAGGGTTTTTAGAATTCGGTTTTTCAGAATTTAAACCCCTATCTTTACGTCAGGTGGCAGATGCTCTAGATATTCACGAAAGTACCGTTAGTCGTATTACAACATCCAAGTATATAGCCACGCCACGGGGTATTTTTGATTTGAAATTTTTCTTTAGCTCTGGCGTTAAACAGCAAAAAAGACTTATTCAGAAAGAAGACACAACATCATCACGAACTATTCAGGAAAAAATACGGGAACTGGTTGCAAAAGAAAACCCCAAAGACCCCCTATCTGATGACGCCTTGGTTGAGCAGCTTATGTTGGCGGGCCTTACGGTTGCTAGACGTACCATTACTAAGTACCGAAAAATTCTTAAAATTCCCAGTTCTTTTGAACGTAAACGCCACTATGACTTTCAAAAAAATATGTCTGGTTTCTCAGTTATGGCGCAGAATTTTTAATTAATCACATCGAATTGCGTTTTTGTAAGTGATATAGCAAGACGACTCTTTTTTGAGTATAAAGTATTCAAAAAAGCCTAACAAAACCAATGGTTATAGAGGATATGGAAGGCCCAAATTATAGGAGTCTCGCTATATCAAGAAAAAACTCTGCGTAAAAATATTTTTTCCAAACTGGCTTATGAAAAACAATTGTTTTAGAATTTTTAAAACAGTGTAGGGAAGGCTTTGGTCCTGTGTTCTTAAAATTCTTGTTACCTTTTTTGTGTTTATGTGCATGTCAGGACATGGTGAAACGGGCCCCTTTGGTTAAGGAAGCCACTCAAGAGGATATGAAAACCCTAACAACCCCTGCAAAAGGGACAAACAAGCCTGTGAAAGTGGACCGTCAAAAACCAGCCCTGCCTAAAGAAATGCTTCAATTAGTTTCCGTATCTATTACAGAAAATCTGTCTTTAAAACCTATGTTGATTGAATTGGCCCGTCAAGCAGGGGTTGATTTGCATCTAGACCCAAAAGTGGATGCTAAAATCGTATTTTCTGCTAAAAATAGGCCCTTTATAGAAGTTGTGGAAAATATTTGTTCTTTGGGGAGCTTGCGGTATCGCCTTCTCAATAATGCCTCTTTGCGCATAGAGCCCGATACCCCTTATGCAGAAAATTATCAGGTTCAGTTTCTGAATTTTTCAAGAAACAGTCAAAACCGCATTTCTATTGCAACTGACGTGTTTTCAAGCGTTTCCACACAAAAATCCCAAAACGATAATGGGTCCAACAGTTCTGTTACCGTTTCCAATAACACAGATTTTTGGGCCGAATTGGAAACAAACCTAAAAATGATCTTGGCACCTTCGGGGGCTGCAACAGGTCAGGCGTGCTCCCCTTCTTATTCTATTCATAAACAAGCAGGCATGGTAACTGTTTTGGGCACGTCACACCATCATGCTTTAGTTGCTGATTATTTGGCCAAACTACGCAAGGCCGCCAGTAGCCAGGTTTTAATAGAGGCAAAAATTGTGGAGGTTCTTTTGAAGGACGAATTTAGAAGTGGCATCAATTGGCAAAAAGTAGGAACACGAGGGGACTGGCAATTTACAGGGAAATTTGGGGATCGTTCCACATCTAGCCGTTTTTTGGATCCTGTTACAGCCCAGTCAGACATGGTTGCTATGGGGGCGGCAGGTCAAAGTTTTTCGGGTATTCTTAAGGCCATTCAGGATTTTGGTGCATCACGCACCCTATCAAGTCCCCGTCTTACAGTCATGAATAATCAAACGGCTATTTTAAAGGTGGCTGAAAATCAGGTTTATTTTCGCCTAAATTATGACAAGCAATTCAGTACAGCCATTCAGCGGGAAAGCATTAATGTGTCAAGTGACATTCAAACCGTTCCTATTGGCTTGGTTATGTCTGTGCAGCCGTCTATTGACCCTGAAACTGACGAAATTATTTTGTTCTTGCGACCCACCATTTCCCGCCTCAGTCAATCAGTGCGCGACCCTGCGGTGGATATTGCCTATAATTCCAACATTAATGCCAATACAAATACGGCAGCCTTGGCAAAGGAAAGCCCATCCCTTATTCCTGTGGTGGAGGTGCGAGAAATTGATTCGGTCTTGCGTTTGAAAAGTGAGGAAATTGCTATTTTGGGTGGCCTGATGGAGGTGCGCTCTATTCACGATAAAAGTAAGCTACCCATTTTGGGAGATGTGCCTTTGGTGAAAGACCTGTTCAGCTCTACAACGGAAGGGGAACAGGTTATTGAGCTTGTCATTTTGTTAAAAGCCAGTATATTGGAATCCACAAGTCCACATGGTGCCGATGATAGGCTTGTAAACTATATGCCAGATTCAAGGCCTTTGCAGTGACAGTTTTTACAACAAATTTTTTACAGAAGTTTTTAGAGTTTGCTGAAAAAACCCTTGTGAAATCAGGCGTTCCAGGCAGTGTGGTAGCTGTGATAGAGGGCGATCAAACCCTGTGTGTTCAGGCCTTTGGTCAGAATGTGTCTCCCAACACCTTGTTCCCCATAGCATCGTTGACAAAAAGCTATACAGCAGCCAGCATTGCCCTACTTGTAGAAGACGGTATTGTGCGGTGGGAAGACCCCGTTTTGAAACATATTCCCCATTTTTGTTTTTATAATTCCGACATAACCAAAATTATGGAAATTCATGATTTACTGACCCACCGAACAGGTTTATACCCAGGGTGTTTGGAACAAATGGCCACTTGGGGATATGGCCGCCAGGCTTTACAGTTGGGCATACAGCATGTGGTTCCAAAAACACCGTTTCGCAGTACATACGCCTATAATAACGTCCCTTATTTATGGGTGGAGGATTTATTTTTAGAACTTACGGGGCATTCTTGGGCTCATTTTATTGAACATAGAATGTTGGAGCCTTTGGGCCTTAAGGAAACGTACGTTGGAAAAAAGGCCATGGTTCGTGATTCTTTGGTGCAAGGGTATATATTGGACGAAGAAACCCGAACCCAGCTGACCCCCATTTCTTTTAGCGATTACGCAGAGGTTTTTCTAACAGCAGGTGGGCTTGTGTCTAGCGCCCAGGACGTGGCCAATTGGGTGAAGGTTCTTATGGGAACCGTACCGTTTTTAACGGAAAAAACCCGTGCTTTAATGCAGGCTGTTCATACACCTATCGATGATTCATTTTCTTATGGCCTGGGTCTACGCCAACGCCATGGTTTTCCTGTTCCTATTTTTTCTCATGGGGGTCTTATCCAAGGGATTCGGCATCAAATGGTTTTTGTGCCTGAAAAAAAGGTAGGGGTGGTTGTGTTGACCAACCTTACTCATTCTTCGGCTTCGTCTTGTGTGGTGGACTATTTTTGTCGAATGGCAACAGGTCTTGAAGAAAAAAGCACACACCCTTCAGCTCCGCCTTCTATAAAACTTACTCCTGCCTACGGGGGAAAATCAGCGTTGGTGAACGGCGTGTATACAAACCCCATTCTTGGTTCCATTACCGTAAGGGACCACTTTTTGATATTAGACGAAACTGGGGCTAAAGCCCACCTAACCCCTATTTCTTCTGATGCATTTTCTGTTTATTTTTTAGGGTCAGCAGGTGCAGCTTTGGGGGAGGGTCATTTTGGAACCCTTACTCAACGGGGTAGAAAACTTATTCTGCGGTCTTATGAAAGTTTTTCCTTTGAAACCTTTGTTCTAAATTCTTAAGGTGTCTGTGTGGTGGCGTCTGGAGACTTAAGTCCATTGGCTCCGCTAAATAGAAATTTTTTAATAAGGCCTTCAAAGCTGACAGATGACTGGGTGTTGGTCACAACATCATTGGGTTGCACGTCTTTTTCACTGCCTCCTGGAATAATGCCCACATACTTTCCACCCATTAAGCTTTCGCTGGCAATTTCAATAGAGGAATCGGCAGGGATCACAACGTGTTTGCGAATTCTAAGGGCCGCCTTTGCCTGATAAGACTTAGGGTCAAGTTCAATGGACTGCACAACTCCCACATTTACACCGCTGACGCGCACATCTGAACCCACATTAAGGCCGTCAATTCGGTCGAAACTTGCATAAATTGTATATCCAGATGGTACTTTTTGTTTAGATTCGTAGGCAAAATATAGAAACGCTCCTGCCACGACTAAAACAATAGCTCCAATCATAGCCTCAAGAAGGTTGTGACGCATAACAACAATTCCCAAATTAAGATGCCCCCCTGTGGGATGCAAAAAAAACAATTTTATTTTATTTATACGGCCTATTTCCAGTAAACAGAACAGAAATATGCTGTTGTTTTGGTTTTTTTAAATTTGCTGTGTTATGAAAACATCATCAGCCCCTGCTGGGGTTTCTAAGGCACATATGATGCCCTTCATGCAGCTGGAATGTAATGAATTTTTATGCCCAAACGAATAAGATATTCTTCAAAATAAACACGAAAAACGTCCATAGTTCGCATGGCGGCAGGGCTAGCACTTTCACGAACAGCGAAGTATGTTCTGGCCTCAGGTCCATCAATTTGGGGTAAAATACGCACTAAATTCTTTCCATAAAAACTTAGGGATTCTAGGGCAACAGATGCAATGCCAACCCCTTCGCACGCTGCAGAATATAAGGCAGTTGTGGAATTAATAGCCAGCGTTGGTGTAAGCTTTGGCAGGCCCCACTGTCCTTTTAGGTGCCAGTTTACGTCTTCAAAGTTAGTAAACTCATGCTCGCCATAGCCCAACAGTTTATGGTCTAACAAATCTTCTGGGGTTTTAGGAACGCCATGACTGTCCAAATAATCTTTGCTGGCAAACAAACCATGTTTGTAGGAAATATACCATAGTTTCCTAAAGTTGGGGTTGTTTCCCATAGGTCGCACCAAAATGTCTGCGGCATTTTCTGTTTGCCGTGTAATGGTGTTATCAGAAAGAATATGAAGCCTTAGGTTTGGATATTTGTGGCTAAAGTCCCGAATGCTTTCCACAAACCAAGAATGAGAAACGGCATGTGTCATGGAAATCAGAAGGTTGCCATCAATGCCGCTTTCGTAAGAAGGAGCCGTTCTTTCCCCAATTTCTTCAAATAAACGCACCATTTTCATGGCGTAAGGAATGAAAAGCTTTCCTTCTTCTGTAAGGGTGGAGTTTTGTTTGCGTCGCTCTACAAGCTTGATTTTCAGTTCATTTTCTAGTTCGCTGACATGGGCCCAAAGGGTGGAGCGTGGAATGCCAAGAATTTTATGCACGCCAAAATCACAATTACTTTCTGCCAGTTTTAAAAAAGTCTTTAGGGTTTTATGCTTCATGAGGGGCGGGCTTTTTCTGTTTTTCTTTCAATTTTTTGGCCCCCAGTGGCTTATTTATCTGATAAGCACGCCCAATGGCTAGGCTATCATTATCCACATTTTGCGTAATAACGCTGCCCGCTGCAATAACAGAACCTTCCCCCACGTGAACAGGGGCTACCAAGGAAACGTTGGCCCCTACCAAAACATTGTGGTCAATAACTGTTTCAAATTTACGAACCCCATCGTAATTGCACGTAATGGTACCAGCCCCAATATTGACGCCATCACCCAGGGTGGCATCCCCAATGTAAGACAAATGCTTGGCCTTTGTTTTCTCTCCTAGGGTGGATTTTTTTATTTCCACAAAATTGCCCACACTGGCCCCGTGTTTTAAAATGCTGTGCTCTCGAATATGGGCAAAGGGCCCCACACTTGTGTTCTTAGCCAAGTGGCAGTTTTCTAAGTGACAAAAGGGGAGAATGGTCATATTTCCTTCTGTCTTGACTCCTGGGCCAAAGGTTACAAAAGGGGCAACTGTTGTATCACGGCCAAGTTCTGTGTCAAAACTCAAAACCACAGTTTCAGGCTGTACAAAAGTAACCCCTTGGTTCATAAACCGTTCTTTCCAGCGGTTTTGTAAAATAGCGTGGGCGTTTGCAAGGTCTTGGCGGGTATTGATACCTTGAAATTCGTTTGAACTGGCTACGTAGTGCCCAACAGGAATATGGGCGCTGTAAGCTTTTTCAACTAAATCCGTTAAATAATACTCACCACCAGCGTTTTCATTGGTTAAATCACGTGTAAGACTTTCCAGTAGGTGTTTTTTTACCTTATAAACCCCTGAATTTCCTAAAGGAAGACCCTTTTCAGATGGACTGGCGTCTTTCATTTCCACAATTTTTTTCACACTGCCGTCAGCATCAAAAACCAAACGACCATAAGATTCTTCAGGATGGGTGGGCATGGCTATAACAGCAACCTCCTCACACATGTCTGCAAAGGCAGCAAGGGTTTCAGACGTAATAAGAGGCGTGTCACTACATAAAACAAACACATCTTCTGTGTCTGGATGAAGGTGAGGCAGGGCCACCCGAACTGCGTGGCCTGTTCCCAGCGCGGGGCTTTGCACAACACATGTGTGGGGGGCCACCAAGGGGTGGTCTTTTAAGGCATGGGAAGTTACGATGACAATCTGGTTAGGCCTAAGGCTGTGTGCCGCATTTAACACATACTGCAAAACAGGTTGCCCTGCTAAGGGGTGCAAAACCTTAGGTAGGGCTGAACGCATACGGGTGCTTTGCCCCGCAGCTAAAATAATAACGGTACGCATCAGTTATTTGCCAGTTCCACAACGTCTTCTGTTAAGCTTCTAAGCTCTCCTGCGGCCTGAACACCGCATGCGCCCCAAAGTGTGGCTAAAATAAAAAATATTATTTTTTTCATGATTCTATAAGTCTACCTTAGAGTTTAGGTTAATGTTATGCCAAATTTATGGTTTTTTTTCAAACGTTCTTTTGCTGTTAGCTAATGATGATTAACTAATGGACCCAAGGGCAAAGACGCGCTAAAGTCTTAAAAAAACGCAGGTAAAAGGTTTTTATGTTTTCACATGATCCGCAAAAATGGTATGGAACCACCATCGTATGTGTGCGCAAGAATAATCAGGTTGTTATTGCGGGCGATGGCCAGGTAACTTTGGGTAATCAGGTCATGAAATCGAACGCACGCAAGGTGCGCCGTTTGTCAAACAACCAGGTTATTGCGGGGTTTGCAGGCGCCACCGCTGATGCTTTTGCCTTATTTGAACGGTTAGAGGCTAAGCTTGAAAAACACCCGTCCCAGCTGATGCGCGCATGTGTGGAAATGGCAAAAGACTGGCGCACAGACCGTTATTTGCGTCGGTTAGAGGCTATGATGGCGGTTGCGGATAAAAATATTTCCCTCATTTTAACAGGGAATGGAGATGTTTTAGAACCTGAAGATGGCCTTATTGCCGTAGGGTCAGGGGGCGGATTTGCCCTGGCTGCAGCACGGGCATTCATGCAAATGGATGCTTTAACAGCCGAGGAAGTGGCCAAACAGTCCCTCCACATTGCAGCAGACATTTGCATATACACCAATTCAAATTTAACCGTTGAATCAATTACTTACTAAGGGATTTTTGTTATGACAACACGCACCCCTCGTGAAATTGTGGCCGAACTGGATCGGTTTATTGTGGGCCAAACAGAAGCCAAACGAGCCGTAGCCGTGGCTTTGCGCAATCGTTGGCGTCGACTTCAGCTGTCAGAAGACTTGCAAGAGGAAGTTCTGCCAAAAAACATTCTTATGATTGGCCCAACAGGTGTGGGCAAAACGGAAATTGCCAGACGTTTGGCCAAATTAGCCCAGGCTCCCTTTATAAAGGTGGAGGCCACAAAGTTCACAGAAATTGGGTATGTGGGTCGTGATGTGGAACAAATAATTCGTGATCTTTTGGAAATATCTATCCACAACACGCGAATTCGCCTACGGGAAGACGTGCAAAGTAAGGCCGAAATATCGGCAGAAGAACGAATTTTGGACGCTTTGGTGGGTGAAAGCGCCAGCCCTGAAACACGGCATAAGTTTCGAATTATGCTGCGCAATGGCGAATTGACAGACCGCGAAATAGAAATTCAGGTCAGCGAATCCTCAACGATTTCCATGCCTACGCTAGATGTTCCAGGTATGCCAGGGGCCCAAATGGGCATGCTTAATTTAGGCGATATTCTTGGCAAAGCTATGGGTGGAAACCGCACAAAGCCAAAGAAAATGAGTGTGGCCCAAGCTATTGAGGTTCTAACGCAAGAGGAATGCGATAAACTTCTGGACCAAGACCGTGTCATTCGCGAAGCCATTCAAAGCGTGGAACAAAACGGCATTGTGTTTCTTGATGAAATAGACAAAATATGTGCCCGCACAGAACGTTCGGGTGATGTGAGCCGTGAAGGCGTGCAGCGTGATTTGCTGCCCCTCATTGAAGGAACAAATGTGACCACAAAACACGGTAACGTAAAAACAGACCATGTTTTATTTATTACATCTGGCGCGTTTCATTTATCTAAACCATCAGATTTGCTGCCTGAACTTCAAGGGCGCCTACCCATTCGCGTAGAACTGAAGGCCCTAACCCAGGAAGATTTTGTACGCATTCTAACAGAACCGGAGGCCAATTTGATTCGCCAGTCAAAGGCACTGCTGAGCACAGAAGGTATGGAACTTATTTTTACACAAGACGCCATTTCAGAAATTGCCGCCCTAGCAGCAGACGTGAACCAGAATGTGGAAAACATTGGTGCCCGACGTTTGCACACAATTTTAGAAAAATTATTGGAAGATATTAGCTTTGACGCCAGTGATATGACGCAAAAAACTGTAATTATTGACAGGCCCCAGGTCAGGGAAAAGGTTGGTAACCTTGCCCTGAACCAGGACCTGTCTAAGTTTATCCTGTAGCCTTAGCGCACAACGCTTTCCACCATGCGGGCTAGGTCAGAGTCATGTTCCAAGGTTTTTTGGAACGTGGCTGTGGCCATTTTCACAATGGCTTGGAACTTTTGGGAGTTCATCAAGGCCTCTGTAATTTCCGCGTCGCTGAAGGTTGCCTTTGCGGCCAATTGGTTTTGGATAGAAACCTTTAGGTTAGACTGCAAATGGTCTAACTGGCTTTTTTTACCACCCAAATCTGCCACGAGGTTGTTTACTGACTTTTGCGCCACAAGAACAGCAGAGTTTGCAATACCTGCCTGTTCTTTTGTGGTAATATTTGTGCCAGCCACACCCAGGTTAGCTGCTGTCATGCCCCGGAAGCTCATCTTAATAACGTCCTTGGTTTGTTGACCAATTTGGAACAGCATGTTCACAGACTGCCCCACACTAACGTTATAGGTAGATTGGTCATCAATAGTTGCGGATCCATCAAACGCAGACAATTTTAACACCATACCATTGGCAAAGGTAATGTCTTGGCTAATGCTGCCTGCCTTTGTCACATTGGCTGTGTAATGGTTAACGCCGTCTGACAGTTTGAATGTTCCTGTGGAACCACTAACGTTATAGGTTAACACATAATTACCCGCAGCTGTGGCAGCACCAGGTAATAATTGTGTGTTAGACATACGGGCGGAGGCGGATGTAAAGCTGGCCGGCGCGCCGCCTGTAATACCCAACAGTTGTTCTAGGGCCACCTTAAAACTGCTAACGTTTGTAATGGCGCCAACGCTGCCTGCATCATAATTTAACACAATTTTGTTGTTACCATCCGTTGTGCTGGTTAGGGCCAAAGCTCCATTAGCCGTAGGTGTGGTTGTTGCCATGAATTTTTGCGTACCCACTGTAACGCTAACGTCATATTTGGAACCATTGGCCACAACATCAACCCCAGATACAGTTCCACTAATGAAACCTGAACTAGCACCTTGCACATCAGTAAAAGCATTGGGAACTTCTTTTAAACCCTCAACACCTAGGTTTACTTGGCCATTTCCGTTACCAGAGTTGGCAAGAACGGAACCAGCTGGAAAATACGTATTAAGTGCTGTAACAACTACTTGAGCCGCCGTATTGCCGTTGGCAGCATCATATGCTGCACCTGCTCTCAATGTAATTGTATCACCACTATCTGCTGTGAATTTTATAGAACCGCCATTTGTCACGTTCGCACTTACTGTTGCTTTGAACGTTTGGTCGCCCACAATAAGGCTTACGGTTGTGCCGCTGACACTGGCCTTAGACCCACCTGTTCCAAAAACGGTACCAGACATACCAACAAGATCGAAGCCACCACCAAGTCCAGTATTGGTACTATCCCCATTAGTTTTACCTGCACCACCCGTAAACAGGGAAACGTCGCCCCAGCTGACTTTGGCGTTTTGGTCAATTTGGTTAACAAGGGCCTGGTATTCCTTGTCTAACATTTGGCGGGCAGAGTCGTCGATGGAGTCTGAGTTTGCCTGGGCCGCCAAGGTTGCCAACCGTGTTAACACATCGTTTGTAGACCGCAACGTACCTGTTGCTAACTGCACCAAAGAACTGGCCTGTACACCATTACTGGCAGCCTGTGTTAAGGCGCTAATGGCCGATGTCAAAATAGACGTAATGGCCGAACCAGATGGGTCATCCGATGGGTCAGGTGATTTTAAACCAGACGACAACTGGTTTTGCGCACGGCCCAACTGAATGGATGCGCTGTCTAAATAACGACGTGCCGACAAGGCAGACGTGTTTGTATTTACTGAATTTGCCATAATTTCCTCACTTCCTGTGAATTAAGTTGTTTAGGCCCGCCGCCATTAAGGCCTTGGGCATTGCTTTACTTGCGGAATATTATGTGCAATAGGTATGCCAATTGGGAGTTATAGCGCGCCCTTTATAAATTGGGGAGAGGATGTGGAGGAAAAAGGGCCCAGCTAGGTAGTTTTTACCTAGCCAAGACGTGCATGTGGGCAAAAGTTTCCCAGTTAAAAGGGAACATCATCATCCAAAATAGGGTGACTGTCTAATTTTGGTTGGTCTGCGTGGTCTGGTGTGCTGTAAGAATCATCCACTCCGCCGCTTGAACGACTGTCTAACAAGGTTAGTTCGCCTTTAAACCGTGACAAAATAATTTCGGTTGTGTACCGTTCCTGACCTGACTGGTCTGTCCATTTACGTGTTTGCAGCTGGCCTTCAACATAAACTTTGGAGCCTTTTTTTAAAAATCGCTCAGCAATTTCGGCAAGTTTATCATTCATAATGGAGATACGATGCCATTCGGTGCGTTCTTTGCGTTCACCTGTTACCTTGTCTTTCCAAGATTCACTGGTGGCAATGGAAAAACTGGCCACTTTTCCACCATCTTGCATAAACCGAATTTCTGGGTCCTTGCCCAGATTTCCCACCAAAATAACCTTATTAACTGAACCTGCCATTATTCTATCCCTTGAAAATGAAGTTTCTTTCACCTATACCATATTTCAACTATAATGAGGATTAAAAAAGAGGTTCTTTATGCGTTTTTCCATTTCCGACACGGCAGCTGAGCGTGTTCACACACTATTAAAACAAAATCCGTCAAGCCATTTTTTGCGTATTCGTGTTTCAGGGGGTGGGTGTTCTGGGTTTCAATATCATTTCGTTTTGGATGAAACCACAACAGAAGACGACCAGCTATTTGAAAAAAATGGGGCAAAAATTGCCATTGATGAAATGTCCTTAGGTCTTTTAGACGGTAGTGAAGTTGACTTTGTGGAAGACTTAGCTGCCGCCAGTTTCGTGATTCGTAATCCGAACGCCGCATCTTCCTGCGGATGTGGAAATTCCTTTTCCGTATGATACAACAGGCCCTTACCCGTGAAGAAATGACCTATTTAGCAGGGACTTTGGCCCAGGATGCCCCCTGGCCTGGCCTTATTTTGCTGGAAGGTGGGTTAGGGGCTGGCAAAACAACCTTTGCCAAAGCTTTTATCAATGCCCTGTCTGAAACCCCTGTGGATGTGGTCAGCCCAACCTTTACATTAGTGCAAACATACGACACAAAAAAAGGCCCCCTGTTTCATGCGGACCTATACCGCCTGAAGGTGCCTGAGGAAGTGGAAGAATTAGGCTTATTAGAGGCCTTTTCAAGCGCCATATGTTTGGTGGAGTGGCCCGACCGCCTAGGCCCCTTCCTGCCAAAAAAGTATTGGCATATTACCTTAACCGTGGTGGATGAAAACCACCGTTCCCTTCAGTTAGAGAAAAAAACATGACCAACCGCACACAACAACGCCATGCCTTTTTAGAGGCCTTGGGGTATGACCCTGCCAACTTATGTTTTCTGGCCAGTGACATGTCGCCACGGCAATACTACCGTTTGTTTGAACCTTCCCGTGTGTTAATGGATTCGCCCGTTGAAAGCCCAGAACAGTTTGTGAAAATAGCCAGTTTTTTAAGGCAGCAGGGTGTAAGGGCCCCTGAAGTTATGGAAACAAACTTAAGGGATGGGTTTGTGATGTTGGAAGATTTTGGTAACACTACTTTTCGTCGTGTATTAAGCCAAAACCCTGCAAAAATTGAAGAACTATATAGGTTGGCCGTGGGTGTGTTAAAGCACTTGCATGAACGGGTTCCCGTATGCCCCCCTTTCTTGTGCCCTTATAGTTTAGAAAATCTGTTAGCAGAAGCAGATGTTTTTATAGATTGGGTATGGCCTGCCACCTTCGGGAAAAGGCCCAAACAGGCAATAAAAAATGAATTTCGTAATTTGTGGCACCAGGCCTTTTTAAAAGTTCCTCACATACCAAACAGCCTTGTATTGCGCGATTATCATGTAGATAACCTTATGATTTTACAAGGAGAAGGGGTTCAGGCCTGTGGGGTGTTAGATTTTCAAGATGCCCTCTTTGGACCTGTTGTGTATGACCTTATTTCTTTGTTAGAAGACGCGCGATACGATGCGCCCCCCATTTTGGCTCAAAACCTGTGGGAACAGTTTTTAACGGATGTGCCCCTAAGGGACCACGAAAATTACAAAAAGGCCGCGGCTATTTTAGGCACGGGGCGGCATGTGAAAATTTTGGGGGTTTTTACCCGTTATGCCATGCGACAGGGAAAAAAAGATTACCTTGTTCATATCCCCCGCTTGTGGGGTTATGTGGAGAACCACCTGGAAAAAGAAACCGCCTTGGAACCATTAAGGCACTGGTTCCATACCTATTTTCCACAAGAAACACGACAAATTCCAAGCTTTTTAGAAAAGGCAGCGTAAGGGATTATAGCGAGACTCCTGTAACTTGGGCCTGCTAATACTTTCTGAAACTATTGGTGAGGAGCCATACATGAGATGAGGAACAATAGTGAAATGTGTTAATGGATTAGATGGGGGGGCAATGGTGAAATGTGTTAATGGACAGGGAATTCCCGCATTGCGATAATTTGTGGATTGTTTCTACCAGATACAGCCGCCCCTTCGGGATGGGGCCTCCGTTCGACCCAACCCAGTGCCTTGGCCTCCGCCTCCACCACCACGAAACGTATATCTCTACCGCCTCTGTGGAAAACCTTTAAAAAAAGTTAACATCCAGAGTTCTGCCCGAGAGGGGGCAGCGAACCGTTTCTTCACACATGTCTAGAACATACACAAAAAAACGTAACAATAGTTCCTAAGGACCCCAGGGAAAAAACTCTCCAAAATTAGAAAGCTCAGATATACGTCCACAGACCGCACTCAGTCCATGACCACCACTTGGTCCTTGATATCTTTTTACCATAGAAAC
>JBIKLN010000007.1:0-49344 GCA_044359765.1 Patescibacteria group bacterium
TAAGCTTATCAGAAGAAAATCCGTGTTCGCCTTTACTAGCACCTGCAGCCCACAAACTTTTGTTTATGATTTATTTTAATTTTTTATTATTTGATTTATATCAACTTTATCATGCCCATATGGAGGGATTACGTTACAATGATAGGGGCGAGCAGCTTTTTTTTACCTTTGAAAGTGATTACCCAAAACCCTTTCGTGAAGTTTGTTCAGGAGTGTGGAAACGTGGCAGTTTTTTTAAAAACGTAGGATGGAATATTTTTCACCATGTAAACGCCATGCTTCCCCATATTGTGTATGTGGATTATTAATATTTTAGGGCGCCCCTTATACACGCTGTCCTCATTACACAAATGAAAAGTTCTGCGCTATTGGGAGCTATTTTCTTAGTCCTTTTCAAAAATTGCATCAATTTCCTGTTGTGTCGGTGCTTTTTGAGTGGGCTGGGGACCGTTAAGTAAGCTTGCCTCTATAGCCTCTTTTTCCTGTCTTTCTTTTTGGTCCAGGGCGGCCACTTCTAATAGGTGGGCAATGTGTTGTTCCACAATTTTTAAAGTTGAAATTACCTTATTAATACGTTGCCCTGTAATATCTTGAAATGTGCAAGCCTCATAAATTTTAACCGTATAACCCTGCATAGTTTTTTTTATTTTTTCAGGAAGATGTTTTGTGTAGGCTTCAATATCCTCAGTCGCTTGTAAAATGGCATGAGTAGCTTGGGCCGTGGCGTCAATAACTGCGTCCAGTTCATCGTGGGCTGTTGGAATGTGATAATTAAGCAGTTGTGAATTGTGAATTTGGCTGATTTCTTTTTTCATTGTTTTAATCAAAATGCTTAATTTTTCTAACTCTCTCATAACCTCAGCCGGACTAGAGGGCGTTGCAAAAGCAGGCAGCAAATGCTGTAGTTTTGTTGGATTTCCACGGTCAGGTAATAATGGCATTTTTATTCACCTTTAAAATTCACCCAATACGGACACAAGCTTATTCTTTAAGGTCAACGCATTAAATGGTTTTACAATATAATTTGAAACCCCTGCTTCTTTTGCAGCCAGAACGTTATCAACCTTACTTTCTGCGGTTACCATAATAAACGGAAGATGTTTTAGGTTAACATCAGCACGCACATGTTTTAAAAGATCCAAACCTGTCATGGGTTCCATGTTCCAGTCGGAAATAATAAGGTGGAAGCTGGATTCCCGAAGTTTTATCAACGCACTTTGACCATCGCTGGCTTCATCCACATGTTTAAAACCTATTTGCCCCAACAAATTGCTGATAATGCGAGACATGGTTTTGTAGTCATCCACAACCAAAACTTTTAATAAAGAAATATCCACAGTCATCATAAAATCCACATAAAAGGGGTTACATTATGAATATACATATAAGATGTAAATAAACTGTTAACGCGCCTTGCGCACGCGCACATAAAATGCGCCTTTCCCCCCATCTTTTGGTTCGGCAAAGCCATAGGCAATTACAAAAACAGCATGTGTTTCAAACCACTGGGGAACAAAGGTTTGTAAAACTTCCCCCTTGCCCGTAATAACTAAAACCCACTTATGACCATAACTTTGGGCCCTTTTAAAGAACTGCAGCAACGCCAAACAGGCTTTTTCCTGGGTATGGCCGTGCAGGTCTATACGACCCTGCAATTGTATGTTTTTTTGATCGCGACTTGTCAGTTTACTGACGGGAAAATTTCCCTTAGGAACATCTTCTTGTTGTTGGCGTATGTATTGATTGCGCAGAATGATTTTTTCTGGAAAAACATGGGGGGCTTCAACTGTTACTGAATCTTTTTGAAAGGGCCTGACCCCCTTCATAACCTCTTGCCACAGGGTTCGTTCTTCGGGCGTTGGAGGCCGCTTAGACATAAAAAAACTAATCTTCCACCTGGGTGCGCACAAGCCTCCACGTGGGGTCTTTTGCATGAATGGGCCGTTCAAAAGTCCACAAATCTACCATGGGTGTTTTGAGGCGTGATGGGTTGTCAAAACTTTCCCCTGCTTCATTGATGGTTGCAATCATTTGATCGCTTCTAAAGCGTACACAAATTTGTATAATGCCATCGAAAATATCTAAAGAAACATATTCGGCCTCTACGTTTTCAATTTCTGTTTCTTGACGTAGGTTATTTTGCTCTCGGTCTTCAATAGCCGCTGCAAATTGTTCATAAACGTGTGTGTTTAGTAGTTTTTTAAGTTTTTGATGGTTTGCTTGTGCATAAGCCATAATAACCGCTGTAAAGGCAGATTTTGAGGCTTTCAAGAAAACCTCTGGGTCAAAATTATGATCCTGGTCCTGTACTTGGTGAATTTGTCCACGAATAGCAGATGAATAGGCAAAACTAGATTCTTTAGGTGCCTCTGTACGTTTAGAAAGAACAATAATATTGTCTTCTTTTTTTTCTGACTCACCCAATAAATCTACTTGTTTTTCATTACCTGTTCGGGTGCCAAGCACGCTCCATAACCGAAAGAACAAAAAAGCTGCCAAAATAGCAAAAACGATAATATCCATAAAAACTAAGTTTTCTAAAATCTTTTAATGCCCCATAGTACACGAAAATAGAACAGTGGGTAAGAGGCTTCTCAGGGGGTGATCATAGCACCGCGCATAAGAAGCCTTATCACATTACTTCCATCGTTCCTGTACGTCTACAATAGCTAATGCTGCCATGTTCACAATACTGCGTACCGTAGAAGATGATGTTAGAACATGGGCTGCTGCATTGCATCCCATCAAAATGGGGCCAATAGTTTGGGCATCTGTCATGGCTTGGGCAATGTTATATGCAATATTGGCTGACTCAATGGTTGGGAAAACCAACAAATTGGCTGGTCCTTCCAAATTTGAATTGAGAAAATCATGCTTACGCACATCGGGTAAAAGGGCCGCATCCGCATGCATTTCTCCCTCAATTTCTAAAGTGGGCATTTCTTCTTTTAACCAAGCAACAGCGCGCTGCATTTTGTTAGCCGACTCTAGGGGCGATGTGCCAAAACTTGAATGGGAAACAAACGCCACTTTGGGCTTGACCCCAAAACGTTCAATTTGTTTGATAGACAGTTCAACCATTGTTACAAGGTCTTCATCTGTGGGGTCCACATTTACGTATGGGTCACAGAAAAACAAGGGGCCATCTTCTCGGATTAGGGCGCATAAGGATGCGCATAAATCATAAGATTCATCTACCCCTAAAATATTGCGTACTTTTCGAAAGTGTTCCACATATCGCCCATGGGTTCCGCAAATCAACGCATCTGCATCGCCTAGGTGCACCAGTAGGGCGCCAATAATGGTGGTATCTGTGCGCACAATGGTTTTTGCCATATGGGGAGACACTCCGCGGCGTTCCATAAGACCAAGGTAAGCTTTCCAATAGGTTGCATACCGTGGGTCATCATTAGGGTCAACTACGTCAAAATCATCACCTAAGGTTAAACGGAGGCCAAGCTTATCAATCCGACGTTTCATCACGTCTGGCCGCCCTACCAGAATAGGCCTACCAACTTTTTCATCAACCAATATTTGCACAGCCTGAAGAATGCGTTCATCCTCCCCTTCCGCAAAGGCCACACGTACGGGTTTTTCTGTTGGGCGTTTGGCTAAATCAAATACGGGCTTCATGATCAAACTGCATTCATGAACGAAATGATTCAGTTCATGGCGATAGGCCTCCATGTCAGCAATGGGCCGTGTGGCCACACCTGTGTCCATGGCGGCTTGGGCTACAACCTGTGCAAGCTCAATATACAGGCGGGGGTCAAAAGGTTTGGGAATAATAAAGTCAGGGCCAAAGGTGTGAACTTCCCCACCATAAGCATTGGAAACAATGTCTGAAGATTCAGCACGTGTGAGCTCAGCAATGGCTTTCACGCAGGCAATTTTCATGGCCTGATTAATTGTTGTGGCGCCTACGTCCAAAGCACCGCGGAAAATATAGGGAAAGCATAAGGCATTATTGACCTGATTGGGGAAATCTGAACGGCCTGTGGCAATAATGGCGTCACTGCGCACTTCTTTTACGTGCGTTGGAAGAATTTCTGGTTCAGGGTTGGCCAGGGCTAAAATAATAGGTTTGTCCGCCATAGATGCCACCATGTCCTTGCTAACCACACCAGCTACGGATAGGCCTAGGAAAATGTCAGCCCCCACCATGGCATCAGCCAACGTATTGGACGGGGTAGAGCGTACATATAGGCGTTTACATTCATCCATGGGGTCCGTCCGTCTATCAGAAATAACCCCTTTTGAATCGCAAACTATAATATTTTCTTTTTTTAGGCCTAGTTCTACCAATAAATCCAAGCAAGCAATGGCGCCAGCCCCTGCGCCAGATACGGCCAATTTTACCGTTTCTATTTTTTTTCCAACCAAATGAAGGGCATTTAAAATGGCGGCCCCCACAATAATGGATGTGCCATGTTGGTCATCATGAAATACGGGAATATTTAGACGTTCTTTTAATTTTCTTTCAATATAAAAACATTCAGGGGCTTTTATATCCTCAAGGTTAATACCCCCAAAGGTAGGCTCAAGGGACGCAATAATTTCCACCAATTTATCGGGGTCATTTTCGTTAATTTCAATATCGAAAGCATCAACACCTGCAAATTTTTTAAATAAAACAGCCTTGCCTTCCATAACAGGCTTGGATGCCAAAGGCCCAATGTTTCCAAGACCCAAAACAGCTGTTCCGTTACTAATAACGGCAATAAGGTTAGACCTGGCTGTTAATTCTGCTGCTTCAAGAGGGTTTTTCACAATAGCGCGGCACGGTTCTGCCACACCAGGGGAATAGGCCAAGGCTAAGTCATGTCGTTCCAGCATGGGTTTTGTTGGAACAACAGCAAGTTTTCCATGGGGTTTTCTTCTATGATAAGCAAGAGATTGTTCATAAATATCAGGCATAAAATTAGTTACTTCCTATCAGTTATTGTGTCTTTCGTGTCATTTCGCTATATAGCGAGACTCCTATAATTTGGGCCTTCCATATCTTGTGCAACCATTGATTTTGTTAGGCTTTTTTGAATACTTTATGTTCAAAAAAGAGTCGTCTCGCTATATGTAGCCACAAAATCACTAAAAGTAAAACCAAAAATGAGGTAACTTAAGAATCATAAATTGCCTTCATAAAGTATAGTCCGTAAGCGGGGGCAGTGGGGCCAGCTTCCGTTCTGTCTTTTGTTTCTAAAATTCGTGTTACATCCCTAGGTTCCAGCTTGCCTTGGCCAACCAACTTTAGGGTGCCCACCATAATACGAACTTGATTATGTAAAAAAGAACGGGATGCAACGTATAGGCGTATCATGTTGTCATCTTGGTTGACAGAAAAATGAGATATGGTTTTGCACGGATTATGGGCCTGACATTCAGAAGCACGGAAAGCACTAAAATCGTGGGTGCCTAAAAAATGAAGGGCGGCTTCTTGCATGGCCTGTACATTTAAGGGTTTTCGCACATGCCACGCAAAATTACACAGTAAGGGGGAGGGTGCTTGACGATTCAAAATCAGATATTCATACGCACGCCCCAAGCAGGAAAAACGGGCATGAAAATGATTTTCCACCCGTTCTGCCTGAACAACACAAACTCCTTCAAAACGGAGGTAGGCATTCATGGCCTCTACCAACTTATATGGTTCCCAAAAACGGGGCAGGTCAAAATGGGCCACTTGGCCTTTGGCGTGTACACCTGTGTCTGTTCGGCCACAACCTTCCACTAAACAAAACGTACCCACAATTTTTTCAAGCACATTTTGCAACGTCCCTTGAACGGTTTTCTGATTATTTTGGAACTGCCACCCACAAAAGCGCAGGCCGTCATACTCTATGACAATTTTATATCGAATCATGACACTCAAATTAATTTTAAAAAAATGAAAAATAAATTCAAAAATTAACCTAATTTTAATAATAGGGGCCGTATTGTTGAATCAAAGGTAACAAAGATTTGTTGTTTTCCACAATATTTTTTGAACAGCAAGTCGCAATTGCGGAGGCAAATATGACAGAAAGTATTCAACATAAGCTAGATAGGGTTCGCCCCCCTCGTGTTCAAATTACCTATGATGTGGAAATTGGTAACGCCATTGAAATGAAAGAACTTCCCTTTGTTATGGGGGTTATGTCAGACCTGTCTGGTATGCCATCGGACCCTCTTCCAAAGTTGAAAGAACGTAAGTTTGTAGATATGGACCGTGATAATTTTAGCAGCATTATGGCATCTATTAAACCGCGTCTAGCCCTTCGTGTGGACAACAAATTGGGCGGTGATGATGCACAAATGAGCGCCGAATTATTTTTTCAAAGCATTGAAGATTTTGAGCCATTGAATTTGGTTAAGCAAATTCCTGCTTTGGCAGCTTTGTATGAGGCGCGGTCTCACTTAAAAGATTTACTGACAAAGCTTGATGGAAATGACGCATTGGATCACCTGCTGCAAAACGTGATGGAAAATGCAGATAAACGAGAAGCCTTGCAAAAAGACCTGGGGGTTGTAGAGCAACCCGCTGCAAGCGCATAACAACGATAACGTGATGGAGAAAAAAATGGCAGATGAAACCCAAGCACAAGGTTCCCTTCTTGATACCATTATGGTGGATGGAAAGTTAATTCGTGACGAAAGCCAAAAACCATTTGCACGCGGTATGGTGCAAGAATTTTTAAATCAATTAATGCAGCAAGGTGAGGGGGCTGGCAATAATGTGACGGCTTTTTTAAACCAGCGTATTTTGCAAATTGATGAACTGATAGGTGCACAGCTGAATGAGTTTATGCACGTACCAGAGTTTCAAAAATTGGAAGGGTCCTGGCGTGGTTTGCACTATTTGGTGATGAATACGGAAACAAGCACACACCTGAAACTACGTTTGTTAAACGTTACGAAACAGGAACTTGTGCAGGATTTGGAAAAGGCTGTGGAGTTTGACCAAAGTCAACTATTCAAAAAAGTGTACGAAGAAGAATATGGCACCTTTGGTGGCCATCCTTATTCGTGTATGGTTGCTGACTATGAGTTTACCCGCCATCCACAAGACCTTGGCTTTTTAGAAAAGCTATCAGGCGTGGCAGCTGCAGCGCATTGCCCCATTTTAACGGCAGCGCACCCCAAATTGTTTGATTTGGATAGTTGGGAAAGCCTAGGTGTACCAAGGGATTTGTCTAAAATATTTGAAAGCCTAGAACTTGTGAAGTGGACGTCTTTCCGCAATAGTGAGGATTCCCGGTATGTGGTTCTCACACTTCCCCGCGTTTTGACGCGCCTTCCTTATGGTGCCAACACGCTTCCTGTTGAAGGTTTAAACTTTGAGGAAGACGTTTCTGGTGCTACCACCGCTCGTTTCTGCTGGTCAAATGCTGCTTTTGTTTTAGCACAACGCATTACCAATGCATTTTCTCAGTTTGGCTGGACAGCAGCCATCCGAGGTGTGGAAGGCGGCGGTTTAGTTGAGGGCCTGCCGTCCTATACATTTAAAACAACGGATGGTGATATTGCCCTTAAATGTCCAACTGAAACGGCCATTACAGACCGTCGCGAAAAAGAATTGAGTGATCTTGGCTTTATTGGCCTGTGCCATTGCAAGGGAACAGACTTTGCCGCATTCTTCGGTGGCCAAACAGCCCAAAAGCCAAGGGTGTATAATTTGGACGATGCTAACGCCAACTCTAATTTATCCGCACGTTTGCCTTATGTTTTGGCTGCTTCAAGGTTTGCCCACTACATTAAAGTAATTATGCGTGACAAGGTAGGCAGTTTCTTGACCCGTGAGAATGTGGAGCTATATCTGAATACGTGGATTGCCAACTACATTTTGCTAAATGACGATGCTCCTCAAAACGTGAAGGCTAAATACCCCTTACGTGAGGCGCGGATTGATGTGTTTGATGTTCCTGGTAAGCCAGGTTCTTATCGGGCGGTTGTGTATTTGCGGCCTCACTTCCAAATGGAAGAACTGACAGCATCTATTCGATTGGTGGCCACACTACCACCACCTGCAAAATAACAAAATGGAGAAAATTTTGGCGGGGGGATTTCCCCTCGCTAACCTTTTAAAGGAGTCATAAGGAATGGCACAAAATTATACGATTACAGAAATTCCTGGCAGAAGCCGGATAAAAATTGCAACGACAGACGTGGAAAGTTCAGACGATCGTTCCGTCAAATCACCAGAGTGGATGATTAAAATCGAAGACTTAGTAAGTTCAGAAGTGGATGGGTTCGATGATCATTGTCAATTGTTTGGGTGGTATGGCGAATCTAGTCGGTTAACCACAGGTGATATTAGTAATACCTTGAATTCATCAGCAACCTTAAAGCATTCAGACCTTGTTTTGCTTATTCCAAATGGTGGTCATGGGGCCCAATTGGAAACAAAAATGAACCTAGGCACACCTTTGACAGAGGTAAAAATTGTGCGTCTTGGTAACATTAAGGCTGCAAAAGTGAAGATGCAAGAAATAGAATTTTCCACCTGTCGCATTCAGTCTATCCAACAGCAACTAGACCGTTTGCTTGTCTTTTTGTCCGTAGGCACGAAAACAAATACGGTTTATGTTTTTGGACCCGATGGCAGTCAAAAAGGCCAAATGGTGAGTAAAGTAAACTACATTAAAAACACGATAGATGCATAAAAAAGTTGAGCGTTGGCGGAGCTACAGCAAGCCCCACTGGTTTTTTTGCGTAATTACTTAATTTGGTGTCGCCCCCGCGCAGGCGGGGGTCCAGAAAATCAAAAAAACATAGTTGATGACATCGAATGACGCATACCCAATTTATAAAGGGCGCGCTATAGAGTCTGGCCTGACAAAAATTTTTAATTATGCTGCTGGTGTTTTATATTCAATAAAGGCCACAGACCGAATTTTATTAAACTCACGCATGCCAATTTTACTGAGACGTTCTTGAGTGAGCTGTTCGCGAACCTGCTCTTTTGTTGGTAACTTTACATCTGGCGTATCTTTAGAACATACCATAACAATAACCAGATCCTTCTCGCCCTTCATGGGGGCCAAACATTGACCAGGGTTTGTTGTGTGTATTAATTTTTGCAATTCTTCAGGCAAATGGAGAAGGGGAACTTTTGTTGTTGACTCACATTCATATCCCCATTCTTTGGCCTTTGCCTCTAAATGACCACAATTCCTAATTTTTTGAATAGATTCAATACGCATTTCCATACGTTTGTGTTCTTCCTCACTTATGGTAGGGCTATAGGGAATGGCAACGCGTTTGAAGGTAATTTGAGTTTGGCCAAAAGATGCAGCCCCTGCTTTTTTCATGTCTTGAAGGAAAATAATTTTATACCCATTGCTTACGCGAATGGGGGCGGAAAAGCTTCCAACCTTAAGGGGTTCCAAAGCTGCCACAACGGGCGGTTCCATTTGGTCCTTGGCAAGCCATCCTATGTACCCTGCCTTAGATGTTCCTTGAGAAAACTGTTGGGCCAAAACCCTAAAATTTGCCCCATTTTTCAGTTGTTGATACACACGATTCATATCATTTTGAATGGTAGATTCAAAAGATGGGTTATCAAGCCTTAAGAAAATTTCAAATAGTTCGTATTGGTCTTTTGTGTTGTTTTCCTTTATTTCCTCAAGGGCCTTTTTTTCATCGGCCTCTGTAATTTGCACCATGCCACCCATGGCTTCTCTCACAGTTCGGTCCCACCCAATTTGGGCCTTAAAACGATGTTCTAAAGTAGACAGGGGAATTCCCTTGCTTGCGAACATTTGTTTTAGGTGGTCAATGGTCATATTGTTTTCTTTGGCAATACTTTCTGTGGCAGCCTTTAATTCTGCTTCTGACACAATAATTTTTTGTTCTTTGGCAATTTGAATTTGAATTTTTTCATCAATAAGGCTTTTGCGCACCTGTTCCTGTACAGCGTCCATATTTTGCTTTGTTGCCTCTAATCCTGAGGTCAGTAAAACCAAAAGGGAACGGTCATAAATTTCTTGTACGGTAATAATATCCTTATTAACAACAATGGCTATGGTGGCGCCATTTGGCAGTAATCGGCCAACCAGTTCAGGGGCCTTTTCAGTTTTCTTTTCCAGGTTGGAGCTTTTTTTCGCCTCTTCTTCCATAAATTTGCGAGTTGCCTCTGGGTCTGGTGCTAAAGAAGAATGGGCAGCAACAAGACCAAGAGCCAGGGTGCCTAATATTTTTAGAAAAGGAGTTTTTTTAAAACAAAACATTTGTGTTTGGCTTCTGTTCATTGTTAAAGTCACGAAATAAGGTTCACGCAGTGTATTTATTGTGCCCACTATAAAACCTATTGTTTTGAATTTCTAGAAAAAGATGACACTTTTATTTCAATACATTTTCTTTAAGGCTATTCATGTGGCAGCAGTTTTGTTGCTTATTCTTATTGGTGCCATTTGGTTAACCCAATCCCTAAGGTTTATTGAGGTAATTGTAAACCACAACGTGAACTTAGGGGGGTATTTTTCCTTAGTTGTGTATCTGATTCCAGACCTTGTGGCCCTTGTTATGCCTATTTGTTTGCTGATTTCTGGAATTCAGTTGTTTCACAAAATGAAATCTGATCATGAACTGCATGTTTTGCGAGCCCTAGGTCTTAGTAACCTACGTATTTCGGGCCCCCTTATTCTGCTCAGTCTTATTTTTATGATAACCATTTACTGGATTAACATTTTTGTTATGCCCCGTTCTTTCAAAAATTTTCGTGACCAGGAATATGCCATTAGAAACCAGTTTTCGTCGGCTCTTATTCGAGAAGGCAGTTTTAATTTTATGAAAGGTATGACTGTATTTATCAAGGAGCGAACCTATGATGGCGAATTGAAGGAGGTCTTTATTTTTAAGCCATCTTCTCATGCAGGGAATGTAGGAAAATCCACAACTATTTTAGCAGAATCAGGGGAGTTTTATAAATCGGGCGATCAATACGCCATGGTTTTAAAACATGGAACACGACAGGAAAAAGATAGTTCCACCCATAACATTAATTTTTTTGGATTTGATGAATTTGTGTACGATTTTTCAAAAGCCTTGCATAGGCAGGAAGCGCGAGCTGTAAAGCCGTATGAAAAATCCCTAACAGAATTGTTTTCAGCCACAAACGCCCAGTATGATACAGCGAGTTTGGGGCGTATGCGCACAGAGGGTCACCAGCGTTTGCTAACGCCATGGTTGGCTGTGGTGGATGCTTTGTTGGTATGTGCCTTCATGTTGCGACAAAGTATGCGGCGTAAAAACAACCGTTTCGTCATTAGCCTTGTGGCCCTTAGTGGTTTATTGGTTCACGTAGGTGTGATTGCCGTATTGAACCTAAGTGCGCGCCATCCTAATTTAATTTATACACTGTACGCAGGGATCCCCCTTTTAATAATTCTGTTGCTGTGCGTTTTGGAATGGAAACGCCTTATGTTTCACTGGAGAAAACCATGATAAAGTATATGTTTTCTTCCCTAAACCGCTATTTTTGTAAACAATTTAGTTTTTGGTTCTTAACAAGTTTAAGTTTTATTTTGGCAGTTGTTAGCTTGTTTGAATTTATTGAGCTTTTACGCCGTTCTATGGGCAAGCTTGATGTGGGGATGGGTCTAATTTTGGAAATGGTTTTTTTAAAAATCCCCCATCATTTGCAAATGCTGCTGCCCTTTATTTTGTTTTTTGGATCTGTCATTACTTTGTGGCGCCTAAATGGTACGCAGGAACTTCTTGCCTGCCGTATTATGGGCACATCTTTGTGGCAGTTTGTTGTGGGTCTTTGTTTGGTTCCCCTTATAATTGGCGCAGTTTATTTGGTGGTATTAAACCCCTTGTCTTCTGCCATGACGGCCCGTTTGTACCAATTAGAAGAATCGGTTTTTAAAAATTCTATGGGGCGTTTATCTGTTTTGGAAAATGGGTTGTGGTTTCGGGAATCAGTGGCGGGGAAAACGGTCATCTTTCACAGTAAAGAATACGGTGTGGATTCCAACACATTTACGGATATAAGCCTATATTTATTTGACGAATCAGGCCATTATTCTGGCCGTATAGAGGCGCCAGAGGGTTCCATAGACGCAGGCAAATGGGTTTTGAAAAATGTAAGTTGTTGGGATAAAAAAAACCAATATACCCACCATAAAACCTTTTCCCTGGAAACGACCTTGACCCTGAAAAAAGTACGTGATGGATACTTAGAACCTAATTTGGTTTCTTTTTGGCGTATGCCCGAATATATGGAACGCCTAAAAGAAAATGGCCTTTCCACGGTACGTTTTCGTCTGTATTGGCATGGTCAGATTGCCAAAATTGGCCTTATGATTGCCATGGTTTTATTAGCCACAACTTTTTGCATTCATCACACACGGTATAACAATGTTTCAAAGCTTATTTTGTGGGGTGTTTTATCAGGTTTTCTGATTCATTTTACAAGCGATATTGTCTACGCCTTGGGAATGGCTGAAAAAATCCCCCTTTTTTTTGCAGCTTGGTTCCCAACGCTTGTGACTGCTATGGTCAGTCTAAGTATTCTTCTTCATTTTGAGGATGGTCGTTAATTTATGGCTTTTGATTCCAGCAGTCTTCCCCCTCTTTCGCAAGTTGTGAAAGATTTCGGCCTATTGTCAGACAAAACCCATGCTAAGAAATTGGGGCAGAATTTTTTGTTTGATGTTTCTTTGATGCAAAAAATTGTGCGGGGGGCGGGGTCTTGTGATGGGTGTTATGTTTTAGAGGTGGGGCCAGGCCCAGGCGGCCTTACACGTTGTTTACTGGAAACACAGGCAATTCATGTGTTTGCTATTGAGCGTGACCCTCAGTGTATTAAAGCCTTGCAAGGGTTGCAGGCCCTTTCTGAAGGACGTTTGACCCTTGTGCAGGCAGATGCTGTGCGTGCGTCTATTAAAACACTTGTTCCTCCAGATAAACCCTTAAAAATTGTTGCTAACCTGCCCTATAACGTTGGGACTGAACTTTTAGTTCAATGGCTTCAAGATACCCAACAAGTTTCCTCACTTACCCTTATGTTTCAAAAGGAAGTGGGGCAACGTATTGTGGCGCCTGTTAACACAGAACATTATGGCCGTTTGTCTATTTTAGCCCAATACACATGTGTGGCCACGCTCCTATTCCATATTCCGCCCAGCGCTTTTACACCACCGCCAAAGGTGTATTCTTCGGTTGTGCACTTGGTGCCTAAACAATTGTCTGATGAACAGCGGGCCCTTCTTCCCTTCATAGAAACCGTAACTCGTGCCGCTTTTGGGCAGCGACGAAAAATGCTGCGCTCAAGCCTAAAGTCTTTGGGGCTTCCAGAAGGAACGTTGGCTGCAGTTTTGGAAACCAGCGGTATTTTAGAAACTCAACGGGCAGAAACCGTATCGGTTGATCAATTTGCCATGGTGGCAAAAGCGTTGCAAAAACTTGCATAGCTTATTTTAGTTTTCCTAAAACTGCTGCTTTTTTAACTTCATTACAAAACGAATAACATCAGCCACAGCTTTATAATGGTTAGGCTGAATGTCTTGGTTCATTTCCACTTCAGAAAACAAAGAACGTGCTAATGGTGGGTTTTCCACAACTGGAACCTTGTTTTCCTTTGCAATTTCTCGGATGCGCAAGGCTATGTAATCTTGGCCCTTTGCCACCACCTTTGGTGCGTTCATGGTTTGTGCATCCCATAAGATGGCTACAGAAAAGTGGGTAGGGTTTGTAATAACGGCTGTGGCACCAGGAACCGCTGCCATCATACGTTTATTGCTGCGCTCTTGTCTCAACTGGCGAATTTTTTGTTTGACCTCTGGGTTGCCGTCTGATTCCTTATGTTCGTCCTTCACCTCTTGCTTTGTCATGCGCATTTTCTGTGTAAATTCACGACGTTGAAAGTAATAATCCAGTGCTGCCACAGCGGACAGGGCCAGTAAAATATTTACGAACATGCTTTTAAACAGGCCCAACAAAACACTTTTGAATTCGCTTAAGGACAGCCACAACCATTGTTCTAGGTTGGAAGATTGCTTAGAAAGCCCCACATACAAGGCAAACACCACAAGGGATATTTTTAACACTCCCTTTAAAAGCTCCATGACTGAGCGTTTAGAAAAAATACGTTCAAACCCCTTCATGGGGGAAATGCGGTCAAGCTTTGGGGTTAGGGTTTTTAGGGAAATGCTACGGCCCGTTTGAATAAGGGTGGCAACAACGGGGGCTGTTATCAGTAAAAGAATGGGGAAGGAAACCGCAAGGGCCACGTTCTTCAAAATATGCCCCCACATGATTTTCAGATTTGGACCTTCCATAATAAACTGGTCAGGCGTGGCAATAAGTGGCATCAGAATTTTTGTTATTTTAAGAGCGCTTGAGGGCAACAGCAGCATAATCACAAAAGCAGCACATGCGATAAAAGCCCAGTGAACCATTTCTTTTGAAATGGCTGTTTGCCCCTCCTCACGGGCCTTTTCCAGCCTACGCTCAGAAGGTTCCTCTGTTTTTTGGTCTTGGTCGGGTGCGTTATCTTCTGCCATTTATGAATCCATATGAAAAATATGACGATATTCTTGGTCAAAACTTTGGGCGAATCGCAAAATAATGGCCGACGCCACCACCATAAAAACCATAAGACCAATGCCAATTTGGGCAGGCATGGTTACAAAAAAAATGTGCATTTGGGGCATCAGACGGTTTAAAAAACCAAATGCCAATTGCATCACAATACCCACAATCAAAAACGGCATAGCCAGCTGAACGCTGCAGATAAAAATTTTGGACATCAATAGGCTGAAAGACGCAGAAAAATCTGCCACCATAGGGGCGGCGCACAAGGGAAATATGTGGTAACTGGCAACGCCACTTTTAATAACCAAATGATGAAGGTCTAGGCTTAAAAAGGTAACAACGCCGCACATGGTTAGAAAGACAGATACAAGGGCCCCCTGGGTTGCCTGAGCGGGGTTAAATAAGGTGGCGTTAGACAAATTGAGCTGAAAACTAATAAGGGCCCCTGCCATATCTAATATGGACAACAGGGCACGGGCCACTCCCCCTATAAATAGCCCCACAAGCAGTTCACCCACCCCCCATAAAAATACCTGCAAAAAAGAAGGTGACCCTTGAACCCCCGCTAATTGACCAATGGTTGGAGCCAAACACACAGAAAGCATCAAGGCCACCATAGCCTTCACCCTGCCAGGAATTTCCATCTGCCCTAAAACAGGCATTAGGGCTACCATGCCCATAAAACGCATCAGTACTAAAAAAAACAGTAAAAAATCCTGAATTAAATGGGTGGGCATGGCGCTTACTCAAGGTTTTGCATTTTAGCGAAAATACTTTGGGTAAAGTGAACCAGTGTTTCTGTCATGAACGACATCATCAAAATCATGCAGGCAAATAAGGCCAACATTTTAGGTACAAATGTTAGGCTTTGTTCTTGTATTTGTGTTAACGCCTGAATCAAAGAAACAACAACCCCCACAACCAAACCCACTAACATAAGCGGAAGACTCAGTTTTATAATCACAAACAAGGCTTCGCGCATAATATCACCAATGCTAAAAACAGTCATAATGGCCAAAAAGTTTTTAAATGCTCTATAAAAATCTTGACACAGAGGGGCAGAACAAGATAGACAAAAGTATGGTTTGTGGGTTATTTTTAACCCCACAGTCTTGTATTGAGTCGTTTTCGTAAAATAGAGTTTTTTTTAAAGGGTAAACCCTATATGTTTGCAGTTGTTAAAACAGGTGGAAAGCAGTACCGCGTAGCGGAAAATAGCGTGATTCGCGTTGAAAAGCTTGAGGCAGAAGCAGGTTCTGTCATAGAGCTTTCCGAGATCTTGATGGTCATTAATGGTTCCAAGTCCTCCGTTGGAACGCCCTTTGTGGCGGGAGCTAAAGTTCAGGCAACAGTTTTAGAACAAATGCGTGACCGCAAAGTAATTATTTTCAAGAAAAAGCGTCGCCATAATTACCGCCGCAAAAAAGGGCATCGCCAACATTTAACCGTTTTGAAAATTAGCAAGATCATTGCTGGGTAAAGTTTAAGGAGTATTTGACAAATGGCATCGAAAAAAGCTGGTGGTAGTTCCCGAAATGGCCGCGACTCTGATGGTCGTCGTTTAGGTGTGAAGTTATTTGGTGGACAGGCCGCCGTAGCTGGTAACATTATTGTACGTCAACGGGGAACAAAATTTCATGCAGGTTCTAACGTGGGCATGGGTAAAGACCATACATTGTTTGCTCTTGTAAATGGCGTTATTGAGTTTTCAAAAGGCAGAAAAGACCGTTCTTTCGTGTCTGTTGTTCCTGCCTAAGAGTTTTCTCTTCTCTAATCTTTTCTTTTATGTAGTGCCGCCTCCTTTTTTTTATTTTTTGGGAGGCGGTTTTTTTCTGTTTTCAGCATGCTTTGCACACTTAACGAATTAGCTTCTTACCGTTCCCTACAAAAACGCCTGATGGGTGTGGATTTTGGCGACAAAACCATAGGTGTCAGCTTATGTGACATTACCTGGATCATCGCAAGTCCTCTTACCCCCCTTACTAACCAAGGAAAGGCAAAAACCATTGATGCCTTATGGAACTTATTTCAAACCCACAATTGCTGTGCATTCGTATTTGGCTTTCCCCTAAACATGAACGGATCTGAGGGGCCTCAGGCCCAAAAGGTGAAGGCTTTTGTGGGGGAACTTTTAAAACGTCACCCTGTGCCTATTTTATTATGGGACGAACGCCTTTCCACCCAAGCAGTCACACGCACCATGATTGCCGCTGATTTGTCACGTAAACGCCAAAAGGAAGTGGTGGACAAAATGGCTGCCAGTTACATTTTACAAGGTGTGTTAGACGCCTTGCGCTAACTGTAGCACTTTTATTAATTGGGTTATGGGGCATTACAGGTTTTTAAACAAAATCATGGCGAAATAGACACACTATGGTGCTAATTTTATTTAATCGATGCTAAAATTTTAGTGATTTATTAACTGTTTAAGGGTATTTGTAGTATATATCGGCAAAGGCGTTTGAATAATTTCTGACGCCGTCCATCAAACGTTAATTAGGAGTTTTATTCTATGAAAAAGACCGTTTTAGCTTTGCTAGCTACAACAGCTGTAGCTTTTGCAACAATGCCAGCGCCTGCTGGAACAGCACCAGCTGGCACGTCTGTAGCTCCAGCTGCAAACCCAGCCGCTGCATCCCACGCACCTAAGGCAAAGGCTGCCCGCAAAAGTGGTAAGTCCTGCAAAAGCACTAACGCTGTAACTGATGCCCTAAACAAAGCAGCTCCCTCCAAAACTGTAGCGGCTATTTTGGCTGAAATGCCTGCTGCTGCAACATCCGAAGCTCCTTGCGCTCATAAAAAAGGCCACAAGCATCATGCTGCTGGCACAGTGCCTGCTCATACAGCTGCTGCTCACACAGCCGCTGCTCATACAGCTGCTGCTCACACAGCCTCTGCTCATACAGCCGCTGCTCATACAGCCGCACCTGCTCACACAGCTGCTGCTCATACAGCGTCAGCCGCTGCTCCAGCTGCTTAGGTTTGTTGTAATACACATCTCAAAAGGTCGAATTTGTAAAAAGTTCGGCCTTTTTGTTTAGGTTTTTTTTATGTCTCACCATCTTATTGCCCTTAAAACCCTAGATCTCTTATGTGAAAAACTTGAAGAGCAGGGGTTGGATGTGGACCAAGCAGGAGAGTCTGCCACTATTGTTTCTGATTCGGGGATATATCTTTTGAATTATCACGGGACTATGGACCAAATTTGGATGTCATCTCCCAAAACAGGGGCCCATCATTTTTGTTGGGACGGAAATGTTTGGATGTCAACCCGCGCCCCTATTTCCTTAGAGGACTTAATAGCCCAGGAACTATAGCGCGCCCTTTATAAATTGGGTATGCGTCATTCGTCGCTCATGTACGCATATGTACACTTCGTCTCCTCATTCCTGTACCCAAATTAAAAGTTCAGCACTATGTGATGCTTTTTCTATAGTGGCAGCGAAAAAGAATCAGCCCTCCTTGGTAATTCCTAAGGTTTTGCCCACATCTTCATTAAATTGGGTTCGCACATTCTTCGGCCCCTCCACAGGGATGGACGCAATGGGTGCGCCATCTTTTATAATTTTTATAATCATAACAGCTGTTTGTTTGCCAAGTTCGTATTGATCTGGTCCTAAAACAGCCAGGGCGCCGTGGGCAAGTAAGTCCATATCGCTGACAAAAGCGGGGGTTTTGTTTTCAAGGCAAACCTTGGCAACGGCATCAAAGGCGGCTAGGGCCGTATTGTCGTTGTTTACAAATACGGCATCTACCTTGCCCATTAGGTTTTTGGCTGCCACCACCACATCGCTTGTTTTGCTGGCCACAGAAGGCACAAGGGTTAACCCCATGGTAGGTGCTATGGCATTCATTTTTTCCATAAGGCTTACGGAATTGGCTTCTCCTGGGTTGTAAATAATGCCTAGGGTTTTTAGGGTGGGAAGAAGCTTTTTAAAAAAGCTAAACTGACTGTCGATGGGCACAAAGTTGGAAACACCTGTAATGTTTCCTTCAGGATTGTGTGGGTTAAGAACAAGTTTGGCACCCACTGGGTCTGTTACTGTGGAAAAGACCACAGGAATACTAGTATTTTGCGTAATTTGGGCTGCGGCTTGGGCGGGGGTTGTTCCTAAGGCCACAATCATAGAAACTTTTTGGCCTACAAATTTCTGAACAATTTGGGCAGCCAAAGCTGGATTTCCCTGGGCCGATTCACACATGATATGGCATACATGTTCCGTTAACCCTGCAGCCCTTAGCCCATCTGCAATGCCTGCGCGTGTTTGGTCTATGGCGGGGTGGTCAATGACTTGCACAATGCCAATAGTATAGGTAGGCCTAGACTGGGGGCGCCAATTTTTTACCCCCCACAGGGTTCCTAAGCCCAAAAGTGCCACGGCACATATTTTTGTAAACTGATTCATTGTTTTTTTTCCACTTCGTTTACATCAAAAACCTTGTTTGCTTTGCTTATTAGGGAAGGGGGTATGTTAATGCCCAAAAGATTGGCAACATTCAAGTTGATGGTAAGCTGAGGTTGGGCGGCTTTTTCAATACCAATATTGTTTAAAGGTTCCCCTTCCAAAATGCGTACAACCATGCGCCCTACTTGTTGTCCCATGGCGTATTGATTGGGGGCAAGGGCCATAAGGGCTCCCCGTTCTACAGATTGGGGGTCTGAACAAAATACAGGGATTTTTTCGCTGTGGGTTACGCGCAAGACTGAATCTAATGCTGAAATAACCGTGTTGTCGTTTGGAATATAAATGGCTTGTACGTGGCCAACTAAGGCCCGAACAGCAGAACTGACCTGAGGCGTAGAGGGTGCCACAGCCTTAATAACAGAAACCCCCAACAGATTTAAGGATTCTGTCATTAGCTGTACCATTTTTTCCGAATTAGCTTCACCTGGGTTGTATAAAATGCCAACCCTTTTAGGGGCTACGGTTTCATAAATCAGTCGGGCTTGTTCTGAGATGGGTGGGAGGTCAGAAACACCAGCCACATAGTCCCCTTTAGATGGGGTTAGTTTTGCTGAATCTGGGTCTGTGACGGCTGCAAAAACCACGGGAATGTGTTTTTGACGTGCTATGGCATAAGCAGCCTGGGCTGACGGTGTTGTAATGGGCACAATAACTGCAGGTTTTAAGGCTATAAAACGTTGGGCAATTTGTGTTGCTGTGGCTACGTTGCCCTGGGCGTCTTGAAAAACAATTTCCACACGAGAAGTGGCCAATGTGTCCACAATGCCTTGACGAATGGAATCTAAAGACGGGTGGGGAACAATTTGGGTAATGGCCACAATTTTCCTTTTAGATTCCAACGGCATAAAACCCAAACGGTAACCATAAAACAAAAGTATAAGGACAATTAAAAGAGATATTTTTTTGACAATGGGGGTAAACATAAACAAGGACCTTTCATAAAAACACTAACATCGCGCGCAACAAGGAACTGGAAATTACCAGCTATGGTGCCATCGCCAATGATGCAGTGTTATGAAATGGTTCATGAGTTAAGAAAGCTTATATTTCATATGTTTCAACCCTATATGAATTTGTAAAAAAAAACAATTCTGATTTTACAATAATTTGGCATCACTTTTGCATTTATGGATTGGTAGAAACTAAAAAAAACGTGAACTATGACAGAAACTAACAAAATAGGTGGAAAAAAATGCTGGGCCATGGCGTTGCTATTTGGTCTTTTCACATGCCCTATTTTGGCACAAGACGGGGCGTCTGAAAAAAAGATGCCAACGAACCTTAGTATTTTGAAGCAAAACTTTCGGGGCGTTGTTCAAAAGTCGCGCTTGAAAGACATTGCCCATTTTGCTGGTGTGCGGGAAAACCAATTGGTTGGTTATGGTTTGGTTGTGGGTCTAAACGGTACGGGCGACACGTTGGCAAGCGCGCCTTACACAAAAGAAAGCCTGACAGGCATGTTGGAACGCTTAGGCGTGAATATTCGTGATGGCGCCGTACCTGCAGGTAAAAATGTGGCGGCCGTCATGGTAACGGCAACCCTTCCACCCTTTCGTCGTCAGGGTACGAAAATAGACATTACAGTTTCAGCCTTAGGCGATGCCAAAGACCTTAAGGGTGGAACGCTTTTGGTAACCCCCTTATTAGGGGCAGACGGTCAAGTTTATGCCGTGGCCCAAGGTGCCCTTTCCGTTTCTGCCGTGGCGGCACAAGGACGTGCAGCACAAACGACAAAAGGTGTTCCCACATCTGCCAAAATTGCCAATGGCGCCATTATAGAACGTGAGGTTGGGTTTGAATTGGCCCATCTTCAATCCCTGAGTCTTACTTTAAGTAACCCAGATTTTACAACAGCTGAACGGGTGTCAGGTGTCATTAATGATCATTTTAAAACCCCTATAGCCAAAGCCATTGATTCCAGCACCATTCAAATTCTTATCCCTGCCGAAAATACAAAAAACCTTGTGCAATTTATGACAGAAATTGAACAGTTGAAAGTAGAACCAGACCAAGCTGCCAAGGTTGTTATTGATGACCAAAATGGCGTTATTGTTGTGAATAAAAATGTAAAAATTAGCCCTGTGGCCCTAACACATGGCAGCATTACTATTCGGGTTGTGGAAAGCCAAGAAGTCAGCCAGCCCAACCCTTTTACCAATGTGGCTTCTGGTCCCATAAATATTCCAGGTGTGGCTGCCACAGGTAGCTTTGAAGAACGTATTCAAGCCCTTAAAAACAAACAAGCGCTGGAGGTAAAAAGCCTAAATGATCAATACCAACTTCAGGTTAGTACGTTTAAGGAGGTTTACAAAATACTTCTTGAAAGTAATGACGTAGCTAAAAAGCAAGAACTTGAAAAAATGGATTTGGAGCACAAAATTGCGGTAGATCAACAAACAAAAATACACCTTAGCGAAATGACAAGCCTACAGCAGCAACAAATTTTGGGGGGTATTGGAAAAGGTGGTGTAAATGGCCAAGCAGCAGCGCCTGTGGCCCAAATTGTCCCCGTACAACAGGCAACCGTTACAGATAATACAACCATTAATGTGAAAGAAGAAAAGGGCAAATTTTCCCTACTAGAATCGGGCGTTAGTTTGGAAGAATTTGTAGACGCCCTTAACCTGTTGGGAACAAGCCCGCGGGATTTAACCGCTATTTTGCAAAGCATTAAGGCGTCAGGCGCCATGCAAGCAGAAATTGTGGTGATTTAGGAGGCATGATGATACCCATTACAAACTCTCCATTCCTAACAAACAAGCAGCCTCATACGTCTGAACAGGCCTATAAGGTGGCGCAAGACTACGAAACCATGGTTTTTAGCCACTTTGTCAAAGGCATGTTTGTGGGCCTTGAAAATTCTGCGCTTTTTGGTGAAAGCCACAGCGCTGAAATTGTAAAAGGCTGGTTTGTGGATGCTATTGCAAAAAGTTGCCCCAACACAGGCCTTGGGCTTGTGGACAAAATCGCCCCCAGAATCATTCGAGATATGGAAAATAATCAAGGAGGAAATTATGACATCACAGCGTAACCTATACCAAGAATTGTGCCAAGTATTGCAGGAATTTACAGAATGTATCGTTAATGAGAATAAGGTAATTTCTTCCTACGACTTTGAACAAATCAAGGCTGTTTTGCCTATCAAACAAAACATAAGTAAACGGTATGAAGATTTGTTAGAAGAGTTTTTTCATAACAACGCGCCCCTTGCACTGCAAGATTCTGAAAAAGAAAATATTATTATGCTTTCCAGCATTTTAAGCGAAAATATGGCTGAAAATATTAAGCTGATTGATTACGCCATTCACTATAACCAAAAAATAATTCAGCTGTTTATTGATACTGGAAAGAAACTTAAAACAAAGTCATACAACCAAACGGGTCATGAAACCCTGGCAGATTCAAGTCATGTGATGAGCTTTGACCAAACGCTGTAAGAGGTGAAAAATGGCCTATATAAATGGAATTGATACAGCCGCTGTTTTAAGTTCAATTTTCGAATCTGTAAAACGGCAAACAGAAGTGAATGCCACCAACTTAGCAGGGGCCTCAGCTGAAAATAACCACATTCGCCAAGATGTGCTTGTGACCCAAAAAAACCTGGGTGGATTTTTTGCAGGCGTTCATGTGTCAAAAATTTATGAAGCCATAGACCAAACCATGATTGATAGCCTGCGTAAAGAGGGGGCAGTTATTGGCAAGCTTCAGGCTATGGACAGTTACCATTCTAAGATTAAAGATTTATTTGGGACCCGAGGCACAGCACAAACTTTTGTAAACAAACTGGAAGATATGCTAGAGCGTATGCGAACGGTTGCAACCAACCCCACAAACCCAGGGGTTCTTTTGTCCTTGGCTAATGCTGTGGATATGCATGCAAAAAGCGTTGTAAGTGTGGCAATGGGTGTTCAAAATTTGCGCAACGAAATCAATGCAGAAATGGGGGGTAAAATAGCCCGTGCCAATGAATTAATTCAAAGCATAACAGAGCTTAATAAAGAAATATCAAAATCCCAAGCCCGCTTTGGCGATGATTCCAATATTTTTTCTTACCTGAAACAACAACGAGACCAGGTGCAAGAGTTAACTGGTCTGATTGGTGGGTCTGCAACCCTTGAAGACAACCAGATTCGCTTTATCACAGATAATGGTGAGCTTGTCATTGACGGAAACCGACATGCAACCTTGAATTTCACACCAGCTACAAACCTTATTGCAGGGCAAAACCTCAACCCCATACGCCTTGTTGGGTTTGATCAGGACATTACCCTGAACGCAAGTCTTATGAAGAAAGGTGCCCATGGCTACATCAGTGGCCTGGTTAAAATGGGCGATGGAACCTTGCCCGCATTTCAAGAGCAGTTAGACCAATACGCCGTTACTTTAGCCCATGGATTAAATCACATTCATAACCAGGGAATTTCATCTAACCCGCCTCCTGAACTTTTAGGAACCATTGGTATTCCTGGGGTGGATGGTCCTTTAAATGGTACAGAAGTTATTTCAGGTTCAGGAACCTTACGTGTTGGTGTTTTAAACCCATCTACAGGAACCCTAGAAGGCTATGTAGACGTGGTTTTAGGTGATAACATGACGGTTTCTGACCTAATCCAAACGCTTAATGCGGGTGGTCATGGGTTTACAGCTGCATTAACCACCGAAGGGCGTTTGAAAATCACCTCCACTAACCCAAATCATGGTGTGGTTATAGGTTCGGGGGACCCAGCAAGTCTTCCAAGGCTGTGTTCTGGAAATACATTTGATGAAGCCAATGCTTACGGTGCGTCCCATTTTTTTGGGTTAAATAATTTTTTAGCCATACGGCCTGTCATGGGTGCAAATAATACAGGGGCTGCCCAAACTTTGGCTATTCGTTACGATATTTATAAGGCCAATGGGAACAGTATTTCCATAAGTCCCTTATCTTCATCTACACCCCCTGCACAACCAGCCTTTTCTGCCCATAACATTTCGACAATTCAGGATTTAGCAAAACAGATTGACACAACCATGTTTTATTTTGGTGCCACAGGCGTTTCTGCTGCCACCACAAAAACAATTAAGGATTTTGCCCGCAGCATTATAGAGGTTCAGGTAAAGCTTGCCAGTGATAATGAAGATAATTTGAAACCTGCAGAAAGAAGTTTTCAGGAACTATCAGGTAATGCATCTTCCGTTATGGGGGCAGACCCTAAAAAAATTATGTTAGACAACTTAAGGCTATCCACACTGCAGTCTATTGTGGTGCGAGCCTTAAACCTACTTTTCGAAATGCAAAATAAAATTCAAGAAATTAGATAAGGAAAATAATCATGTCAGGCATTGATACTACAAAATTTATTCGTACCAACCTAGATGTGGGAATTTACACACGAGGTAATTTACAAAAAGGCATTCAAACATCCCAACAAGAAGTTCTAACAGATGGACGAGAAGGGGAGTGGAATGTTCCAAACTTAGGCCTTTTTATTGACAGCGAAATGAAGGCATCAGACGTTAGATCTAAAAACGCAAATTTTGCCTTCACCCTAGAATTTTCTAGGGAAGCCACCCAAAGCGTTACACGGGTTGCCAGCATCAACGACCGCCTTAACCAGTTATTACGGATTACACGCAATAGCAACCCCTTCAATATGCCACACTTTAAGCCAGGTATTGAAGATATGCTGAAAGAATTGACAGGCGTTCTTAATAAGCGGTTTTTGGGTGAAAGTCTGTTGGGGGGAACAGATACAAAAAGCGATGTTGTGAAAGACCTTTCAACACTTGGGGCTCTGCCATCCAACGCAGACCCACAAGACCATATAGAATATTACGTTGGTAACACAGAAACGTGTGATTTGGATTTGGATGGTCAGCGCCATGTTCGCCTTTTTGAAGTGAATGCCTTACACCCTTTTATTCAAAAAACCATTACAGCTCTGCGGGTATGTTTGAATGCAGACCCAAACAACCCCTTTGACCCATGCCTAGAAAGTGCCTTAACACTAAGCACTGCTGCACAAAAGGAATACGCAGGGGCGCTGGAAAGCACAGCCCACACAACATCTGTGGTTCAAGAAGCTGTGGATGACAACCGTCTTCAGGAAGTTATTATCACAGAATTCTTCAAAGCCACAGGAATTAAAGATAAGCATGAGGCCCTTGCACGTTTGTCTGAATACGAAGCTAATATGAAAATATCTATGAATTTAACCATTTCTGAATCTATTGAGCTTAAAAAATTCATCGAAAGCATAGGAAAGTAAGAATTGACTGGCAGTTCCCGCTGGGTTTTTGTCTTTAATTTCTAAGAAAATGTAGAAAAAAATATTTTCCAACCCCCTCCCTCAAACTGAGCTTGGGAAAGCTCTAGGGGGTGATAATCATAGGTTCGGCTAAGTCTCCCAAAACCCGCCTTATTTCTTCGTGCGTTGTTATACCTTGCTGCTGTTTGTTATAAGCGTCATCCTTCAGGGTTTGAATGCCTTTTTTGTGTGCACAAGCCCGCAGCTCAGAAATGGTAGCGCCTGTAGCCACCATATGGTTGAGCGCGCCATCAAAAGGCAAGATTTCAGCCACTGCCACACGCCCCTTGTAACCTGTTTGAAAACAGCTATCACACCCTTTTTTAGGCGTATTATGTTGGCCACATTCAGAACATATAACCCGCAACAAACGCTGAGCCACCACAGCCAGTATATTGCCAGACAACAGGGTGGGTGGTAACCCAAGGTCCATAAGACGTGCGGGTACGCTAGCGGCATCGTTGGTATGGAGGGTTGCAAAAACCAAATGCCCCGTCATGGCAGAACGCAAGGCCATACGGGCCGTTTCCTCATCCCGTATTTCACCAATAAAAATCACGTCGGGGTCTTGGCGTAAAATAGAACGTAGACCCTCTTGGAAAGAAATAACACCATCACGAATTTCTGTTTGTCGCACACCGTGTAAATGATACTCCACAGGTTGTTCTAGCGTCACAATGTTTCGTGCTTCACGGTCCATTTCCGCAAACAGACTGTACAGGGTTGTAGTTTTACCAGACCCTGTGGGGCCTGAAAAAATAACCATACCTTGAGGTTGCTGAATCAGCTTTTGAAAAAGCAAAATATGACTTTCTTGAAACCCTAATTGGTGAATACGCAAGGGGCTTTTGTCCTTATCAAGAACGCGCACCACAATGCTTTCACCATAAACCGTAGGGTGGGTTCCCACACGAAAATCCACATGATGGCCACCCATCAGGCGCTGAAAACCACCACCTTGAGGACGCCGTGTTTCGCCAATATCAAGGCCCGCCATAACCTTCAAACACACAACCATATGGGGCCATATATCCTGATGTACGGTTTGAAGCGTATGCAAAATGCCATCACACCGCAACCGAATACGCAGGCTTTGTTCTTCTGGTTGAAAGTGAATATCTGATGCCCCCACCTTGACCCCCTGGTTTAGAATATTTTCCACAACATCCAAGGCATTATGGTTAGGGGTTAGCTCAGGTTTATGGGAATCTCCAAAAACCTTATGAATATATGTTTCTATTTGAACAGGGTCTGCGTGATACAGGGTGTGGGTAAAAAAATGCCCATGACGTTGAAAAAGTTCAGCCCCCATACGGTCTACAGTTTCCACATTTTCTGGATCACGTAAGGCCACATGAATATGCTGACCCTCCACAGAAAAAACCACAGCGTGAAAATTAAGCCATACATCTTTGGGAAGTAATTCTATGGCCTGAGGGCACGAAGGACTGACTCTTAAATCAACAACAGGCAAACCTGTTATTTTTGCCAACGCTTGCTGCAAATCAAAAGGATGAAGAAATTTAAGACGCACAAGGGTTTCGCCTAAGGGCAAATGGTGACGCTTTCTATCTTCGTTGGCTACCTGAATCTGGTCTTCTGTAACAAGGCCTTCTTGCAATAAAACTTGTGCAAGGGGTGGCCTTCCAAACTGCATGACTATTCTTTTTCAAAAATACTGTGGGTCGCAAATTTTGCCATATCTTGTAAACTTGCAGGGTCGATTGGCATATCTTCTAAAAGGCCATCCTCCTCAAGCTTCGGAATAGAAAAAACACCCCCGTTAATAGACAGAAACAAGGCCCCACCATCTGCTGTAGTCAGGTGATACCCCTGCTTGGTTTCAAGCTCATAGCTTTCACCAGGTCGCAACAGTCTTGCCACAACCAGTTTTCCGCCCTCATCGGTTATTTTAATCCACGTTTGCCGCGAAGCAGAAAGTTTAAGAACATTTTTAGCCTCAGATGGAGACATTTTTTTTACAATGCCATCCCCATCCTGCTCTTTTTTATGGGGTGTTGGTAAGGTTTCCACAAAAGAAGACGTAGGCAAGGCAAAATAAGTGGTTTTTATGTAGGCGAAAACAGCTATAAAAACCACAAGCAACGCAATAGAGGTCATAATAACCCCTGCCGAAACAGAACGGGTGTTTTGACGCAGTAGGTAAGAACGGTCCTGAACCTTTTCTGGTGTTTGGCAAGATAAGGATGTGATGTATTCTAGTTCTTGAGTCACATCAAGGCCTAAATACTGGGCGTAAGATTTTATAAAACCAACAGTATAAACGGTGCCAGGAAGCTGGTCAAAACGGCCATTTTCTATACATTCAAGAAAAAAACGACGAATTTTCAGGCTATCACACACAGACTGAAGGTCTATTTTTTGTTCTTCCCGAGCTTGACGCAGCTGCCTGCCCAACTTTACCTGACTTTCCAAAGCCGCAAGGGGAGATAAATTATCATCAGAAACATAAGACATAAAGGAAAAACCACAGGTTCAAACAACACGCTCAGTGTAACACACAATTTTTAAGAGCTGAACAGTTTTTCCCACAAAGGATTTTTCAGCTGCTTCACAAATTCTGTATGTGCTTCTTTTTCTGATGGGGAAAGGTTAAAACGCCTTACAGGAAACTGGTGGTTTCTTTCCGCCCGTGCCACTGTTTCTTCCGCTTCACTCATGGCATCAATTTTTAAAACTCTCTGACGACCACCCAACAATTCCAAATACACTTGGGCTAACAACTCCGAGTCAATAAGGGCACCATGCTTGTCACGCTTTGATAGGTCAATATTAAAACGCTTACATAGGGCGTCTAAACTGGCAGGTGAGCCTGGGAATTTCTTTCGGGCCATGACCAGAGTATCTAAAGCCCGAGTTGCTGGAATAACAGGTTTTTCAAGACGTTTCAATTCTGCGTTTAAGAACATTAAGTCGAAGGACGCATTGTGGATCACAAGAGGTGAATCACCTATAAAAGCCAAAAAATCTTCTACCACATGGGCAAAAACAGGGAAAGGCCTTAAAAACTCTGTGGTTAAGCCTGAAATGGCCGCGGCTTGGGGGGGGACGTCACGTTCTGGATTTACATACGAATGATAAAACTGACCTGTAGGAATATGGTTAAACAGCTCCACACACCCAATTTCTGTAATACGATGGCCCTTGTCAGGACTTAAACCCGTCGTTTCTGTGTCTAAAATAATTTCACGCATGAACAGCCCCTATTTTACGAAAAAGAAAATACCTACGCCCAGTAAAATTCTATATACCATAAACAAAAGAAAACTAAAGCGACTGACATACCATAATAAAAAATGGATCATACATAAACCTAAAAAAAAGGTTAGGGTTATAGCCTGCATCATAACACCCCAATCAATGAAGGTTTCCACTTTCATCATGTCAAGTCCTGTCATCGTAACTGCGCCCATCACCACAGGAATGGATAATAAAAAGGAAAAATTTACAGCCTCACTTTTGCTGATTCCCATAAGACGGGCCGCCGTAATACATATGCCTGAACGGCTAACACCTGGAACAAAAGCCGCACTTTGGGCAAGACCAAGTAAAAACGCCTTCTTAAATGTGAAAGACTGCTGATTGCCTGACAAAGAATCTGCACCATAAAGAAAAATGCCAAATGCTGCTGTAATAAACGCCATGGCCTCTAAGGAAAAAGAAGGAACACCAACTTTTTTTACAACAAACCCAATACAAACTGTGGGCACTGTAGCGCACACTAAAAACATAGCTTTTTGAAAATTTTCACAGGCATTCTTAGGTGACTGAAGGACCCGGATGCAGCTAAGCGCCATAGCCCATAATTCCTTATGAAAATAAACAATAACAGCCAAAACAGTGCCAAAATGGAGAGCCACCTCCCACTCTAAGGTCATATGATCTGCTGAAAAAATCTTAGCCATCAACAAAAGATGAGCGCTTGAACTAACGGGTAAAAATTCCGTAACTGCCTGCACAAGGCTAAGGCACAAAAGGTAAAGATCCATAGATAAAAAATGTTAAATATTCATGGTGCCACTATAGCCAATCTATCACTTTTAGACTATTGCATAATCAGCAGTTCCCCATGGGTTTTGTGAGGTAATAAAAAAAGTTTCCCGCTTTGAAAAACAAAAGTTTTTTTTAAGGACCGAAAGGAAGACTATTATGATTTTTTAAGAGCATATGGCGAGACGACTCTTTTTTGAATATAAAGTATTCAAAAAAGCCTAACAAAACCAATGGTTGTAGAGGATATGAACGGCCCAGATTATAGGAGTCTCGCTATATGGCGTTCTTAGCCCTGAAACCTTAGATGTTCTAGATTAAAAAAAAATTCACATGGGACATTTTAGAATTCGAAAATTGACCTTATTTATGGTACAAAAAATATAGGCTGGCTTTACGTATAAGAACTCAAAATATTCTTGCTAAGGTCAGTTTTTAAAGGCGCTTTCGGGCGCCTTTTTTTGTGTTAAACGCAACCGCTTTGGAATTATTTCTGAAGCGGTTTTTTTATTTTTAAAAAGGAGACAGCAATGTATGCAAAATTTGTATTTTCTGTAGGCCTATGCCTAACAACCTCAGTGGTTTTTGGAATGGATGATGGGGGGGATTATCGTGATAACCATCACAAATATTTCTACAAAAGACCAAGAATAATAAGTGATTTCTATAAGTGTCTTGAACAGTTGGAGCATTGCTACCATATGGCCCAGAAGGAGGAGTGTGAAAAAGATTCAGTTTCCTCTGTAGTTATAAAAACTGCTGAATGTTTTACGCTTAGGATTTTAGGGATTTTTCCACGTTTTTTAGAAATATTTCCCGGGGAAAAATATGACGTAGAAAAATTTCGTCGAGTTAGAGAGAAATGGCTTGATCAAATGGATACAGGGTCAATATGCATTCCAAATTATAACAGTTTAAATCTAGAAGCTTTATTAGACTGTGCTAAAAAAATTTATAAGAAGCTTGAGTTGGCGAATTAAATTCCAACCTGACTTTCCTTTTAAAGATTTGTTTACTAATCCCCTTTTATTATGAAATGAGAGGGGATTGATTGAAAGGAATCAGGTATGCCATTTTACGCATTTATTTTTTTTATTTTTAGTACATTACCTTTGTTTTCACAAAACTATGCGACTATTATTGATCCTGATGAAGGAATCAAAGAAGAAACGCATCAAGTTTTATATCAGTATCTTCTTGAGCTTCCAACTCACACAAGTTTTGACGAATATAATAAAGCCGCTGAGGTGAAAGCAAATCAAATATTTGAAGCTATTATTTTGGACCGGTTCCCGGACCCCATATATAGACCAGAGAATGCAATGAAAGTTTTCCTAGCACAAAGCAGGTCTTTATGTGAAATCCAAGAGTCTTATGAGACAATGAAAGAAGTTTCCCGTTTTATGAGTGAATTCGGTTTAGAACACAAATGTTCTTTTAAAGGCTTTTTTTACGGAACTGAAGCTGAAGTAAGAGAACGACGACTAAAAAGTATAGCTTTTAGTAGTTTTTCCAGCATTAACTGTTCTGGCAAACATGTACACTTTGGGGCTTTGCAGGCTATAGGCTATTGCATAATGACAGGAAAACCAAGAACATTAGTTTATCAAATTTTTTTTAAGGACCGAAAGGAAGACTATTATGATTTTTTAAGAACATATGGCGTTCTTAGCCCTGAAACCTTAGATGTTCTAGATTAAAAAAAAATTCCATGGGACATTTTAGAATTCGAAAATTGAACTTATTTATGGTCACATTCACCCCTTAGGACGATGGCATAAGCCTTTTCTTTAAAAAGCTAGAGGCCCTTAAAAGAACCGTCTTTTTCTCACGAATGGTTACTGGCTCTCCTGTCCTTGGGTTTCTGCCTGGTCGGGCATTTTTTTTGCGAACGTGGAAAGTTCCAAACCCTGGAATCTTCACATCCTTTTCCGCCTTAAATGATGATTGAAACGTGGCCATCATAGCTTGAAAAACCTGGTTAGCCTGATCCTTGTCCAGATTACTTTTCAAGGCCATGTGTTCTATTAGGTCATATTTGAGAACAGATTTCATTATTTTTTACCACCGAATAAGAGCCGAACCCCAGGTTAACCCACCACCTAAGGATTCCAACAACACCAGATCCCCCTTCTTAATGCGCCCACTTTGAACGCCCACAGTCAATGCCAAGGGAATAGATGCTGCTGATGTGTTAGCGTGGTCTTGCACTGTAAAAATAACCCGATCTAGGGGCAAGTTAAATTTTTCACACACCCCATTAATAATGCGCTTATTGGCTTGGTGGGGCACAAACCACTGAATATCCGCTGCCGTTAAATTATTAGCTGTCAGGGCTGCCTCTACGGCCTCCCCAATTTTTTGAACAGCATGCTTGAATATTTCCCGGCCTTCCATTTTAATAAAACCACGAGAACCATAAGACGGGTCCACATATAAAGACTTGTAAAAATCACCATTGGAAAAAAGGTGGGTAGATAAAACATGCCGTGGGTCTTTTTCTTGAACAGCCTGCAAAACCAAGGCTCCTGCTCCATCGCCAAATAATACGCATGTGCCACGGTCTGTCCAATCCAAAAGGCGTGACATGGTTTCGCAGCCAATAACAAGAATGGTTTTTGCATGCCCTGTTCGAATAAACTGGTCAGCCACAGACATGGCATACACAAACCCAGAACACGCAGCTTGTATATCAAACCCAAAAGCACGGGTTGCCTGTAGTTCAGATTGTATGGCCATAGCCACGGCAGGAAAGGGGTTATCCGGAGTTGTGGTTGCCACAATAATAGCGTCCACATCCTCTGCACACAGGCCTGCCTGAGACAAGGCCTCCCTGGCTGCTTTAGCCCCAAGATTTGCGCAGGTTTCCGTAGACACTACGTGACGCCTTTCAATGCCTGTCCGTTCCCGAATCCATTCGTCTGATGTGTTAAGTTCGGCAGGTAAATCAGCATTTGTCACAATTTTTTCAGGCAAATAGGCTCCACAGCCTATGATCTGCGATCGAAAGCTCATACCTTCAACTCCTGAACGGACTGGGCTAATTGCAACCGATCCTCCACATGGCGAATAAATTCCTGTTGGGCCATGTGTACAGCCACGTGAATGGCATTTGCAAAGCCAACCGCATCTGTGCCGCCATGGCTTTTTACAGCAATACCCTGCACCCCCAAGAAAAGCGCCCCGTTATATAGACGGGGGTCCATGCGCTTTTGAAGGCGCTTAAAAGCTCCTCTGGCAATAAGATAACCAAGCTTTCCTAAAAAAGAACCTTCCAAAGATTCTTTCAAAAAATGACGAATAAGATGGGCCGTACCCTCAATAGTTTTCAGCGCAATATTGCCTGAAAAACCATCAGTTACAATAACCTGAGTTTTGCCAGCGGAAATATGATCCCCCTCCACAAACCCATGAAAATTCAAGTCTGGAATTTGCTTTAAAAGCTGATACGCCGACTGCACAACGGCATTTCCCTTCAATTCTTCGGACCCAACATTTAAAAGCCCCACAGATGGTTTGTCTATTTTAAACAAATAACTCGCAAAAGCTTCGCCCATAAGGGCAAACTGAAGCAAAATTTCTGGCGTGCAGTCAATATTTGCCCCCACATCTAACACAACACACCGCCCCTGTACCGTAGGTAAAATGGCGGGTATGGCAGGCCTGTCTGCACCGTTGAGGGTTTTTAAAATAATTTTGGATAGAGCCATGTAAGCCCCTGTGTTTCCAGCCGAAACTACAGCGCAAGCCTCCCCTTTTGCCACAGCATCAACAGCCATACCCATGTTGGAAATACGTCCCCGACGTACGGCAGAAGAAGGCTTCATGTCATTTGTTATAATGGTATCTGAATGAATAACTGTGGATACGGGCCTTAAATTAGGGTATAAGGCTAGCTGTTCTACAATAGCAGATTCATCCCCAAAAAACAAAAAACGCAAGTCTGCGCCTTGCGCTTGCTTCAAAGCTATGCTGGCGCCATGAACAACCATGCGGGGCCCAGCATCCCCACCCATGGCATCAAGTGCCAGCGTGAAAGGCATGGATTATTCAGAAACCTTATCTTGTTTTGTTTTAAAAACCTGACGACCATTGTAATGGCCACAGGAAGAGCAAATGTGGTGGGGCAATTTTTCAACGCCACAGTTGCTGCACTCAGCCGCATTAATGGACGCCAATCCATGATGGGAACGACGCATGTCGCGACGGGACTTTGATGTTTTTTTCTTTGGAACAGCCATAACTTTTCTCTGATGCTAAACTAAAAAACTTGACTCTATCCTTACATGAAACAAAAAATATTTTCAACAAATTTCATGAACAGCCCAGAAATTCCCAGGTCATTTTTTGTATAAATACAAAAATCAACCTTAAAAAATCTCTGAACGCTTTGTGTGATGCTTGATATTAGACAAAAAGGAAGCTACAACTTTTAACAAGATAACTAATGTAGGACAGATAAAAGTTGAAGGACTTACGCCCCGTTTATATTTCAGGAAAAGAAGTTTTGCCTTTGGTAGAGGGGGGCAAGGGCATTTCAGTTTCCAATGGTGAAAGCTCTGGCGCCTGGGCTGCTGCGGGCGGTGTTGGTACATTTTCAGCCGTTAACGCTGATTCATACGACCAGAACGGTCACATTATTGAGGCTGTTTATCATGGTAAAACCCGTCGGGAACGCCATCATGAACTTATTCAGTTTGCCATACAAGGTGGTATTGACCAGGCCCGCGTGGCTCATGAACGGTCTAACGGTCAGGGCCGCATTCACATGAATGTTTTGTGGGAAATGGGTGCTGTTGAACCCATACTCCATGGCGTTTTGTCACAAACAAAGGGTATGGTTCATGGGGTTACCTGTGGCGCTGGTATGCCTTATAAGCTTGCGGAAATTTGCGTGCACTATGGCGTATATTATTACCCTATCGTTTCTTCGGCCCGTGCATTCCGCATTTTGTGGAAACGGGCTTACAGTCGTTTTGCAGACTTTTTAGGGGGTGTGGTTTATGAAGACCCCTGGTTGGCGGGGGGACATAATGGCCTATCTAACAGTGAGGACCCTTTAAAGCCTGAGTCACCCATGCCACGTGTTATGGAGCTGCGCAAAGCAATGAATGAGTGTGGCTTGCATCAAACACCTATTTTTATGGCAGGTGGTGTGTGGTGGTTGAAAGAGTGGGAAGACTGGTTGGATAACCCAGACATTGGCCCTATTTCCTTTCAATTCGGCACACGGCCCCTACTGACGCAGGAAAGCCCCATTTCAGACGCCTGGAAAAAAAAGCTACTCACATTGAAGGAAGGCGATATTTTCTTGAATCGCTTTAGTCCTACAGGATTCTATTCTTCAGCTGTTCGCAATGACTTTTTAGATGAACTTCGGGGGCGTTCTGAACGTCAGGTAGCCTACAGCATAGCGGCCATGGGTGACCATACAGCTGAATTTGCCGTAGGGGCCCGGGGACGTCAGGTTTTCTTAACGCCCCATGACAGAGAAAATGCAGAAAAATGGGTGGCTGCAGGCTTTACAGAAGCCATGCGCACCCCTGACTCTACGCTGATTTTTGTAACCCCCCAGCAGTCAGCCGCCATTGTAAAAGACCAAATTGACTGTATGGGCTGTTTATCTGCGTGCATGTTTAGCAATTGGGCTCAAAACGAAGACAACACCACGGGCAAAAAAGCTGACCCACGGTCTTTTTGTATTCAAAAAACATTACAGGCCATTAGCCACAGCGATGATGTGAATAACCAACTTATGTTTGCAGGTCACCAGGCTTATCGTTTTGGGGCAGACCCTTTCTACGCCAATGGCTTTGTGCCAACGGTTAAACAGCTTATTGAACGTTTGCAAACGGGGTACTAGCCATGTCTGTTGTGGTACGATTTGCCCCATCGCCTACGGGTTTCCTTCATATTGGCGGTGCGCGGACAGCCCTATTTAACTGGTTGTTTGCCCGTCACCATGGGGGGAGATTTCTGTTGCGCATTGAGGACACGGACCGTGCCCGTTCCACGCCTGAGGCGGTAGATGCCATTTTTGATAGCCTAAAATGGTTGGGGCTAGATTGGGATGAAGAACCCGTTTTTCAGTTTGCCCGTGCTCAGCGCCACGCAGAGGTGGCTCACCAGTTGCTGGCTGAGGGCAAGGCCTACTATTGTTACTGCAGTCCAGAAGAACTGGAAGCCATGCGGGAAGATGCACGGGATAGGGGATTGCCCCCTCGATACAACGGGTACTGGCGCGACCGCGACCCAAAAGAAGCACCAACAGGTGTGGCGCCCGTTATTCGTTTCAAAGCACCGCACACAGGGGAAACAACAATTCAAGACCACGTGCAAGGGTCTGTTCGCTTAGAACATAATCAGCTAGATGATATGGTTTTGTTGCGGGCCGATGGAACCCCAACGTACATGCTGTCTGTGGTGGTGGATGACCACGACATGGGAATTACCCACATTATTCGTGGTGATGACCACCTGACCAATGCCTTTCGTCAATACCACTTGTATAAAGCATGTGGATGGCAAGTTCCTGAATTTGCCCACATTCCCCTAATTCATGGGCCTGATGGCGCAAAGCTTTCCAAACGACATGGGGCCTTGGGGGCAGAACAGTACAGGGCCATGGGCTTTTTACCCGAAGCCATGCGCAATTACTTACTCCGTTTGGGGTGGAGCCACGGAGACGAAGAAATTATCCCAACACAAAAAGCCATTGAATGGTTTTCAAATTTTGAAACCATTGGCAGGTCACCTGCACGATTTGACATGGATAAATTGACCCATTTAAATGGTCATTACATGCGGTTACGGCCAAATGGTGACTTAGTTCAGCTGATAGAACCCTTTTTAGGGGCAGTGCCTTTTGTTGTGAAAAAACGTATTGAACAGGGTATGGATGGTTTGAAGGAACGAGCTAAAACCCTGCTGGATCTGGCTTATGGGGCGCAAGTATACGTAGATGTGCAGCATGATGATAACAAAGCGAAGACCTTTATAACCGATGAAAATCGCGAAATGATAAGACATATTATCAATGGTTTGAATAATCAAAGCCTTTTTGTGCATGATGCCTTGCAGGACATGTTAAAACAGTTGGCGAAAGATTTGGGGCGAAAAATGGGCGACCTTGCCCAGCCTGTGCGTGTAGCCCTTACGGGTCGAACCGTTTCTCCCAGTATTTTTGACGTGATGGAGGTGCTGGGGAAGGACGAAACGCTGAAACGACTGGAGGGGTTTTAGAGTGAGTTTTCACGAGCTAGACCTCTAAGATATTTTCCTAGGGAATAATGTAGATAATTAATCCATAGAACTGTTTTTTTTGAGCAATCTAAAAAGGGGCTAATTAAGTGCACATTGTAATAGTTTTTATGAAACCCAGTCACGGAGTGTCTAAACTTTCTCAAACTATCTAAATTAGGTGATTTTAATAACTCATCTACTTTGCTGTCATATAGCTCTAACTTCTGATACCCTTCTACTACACAGTATAGCGTAGCGTACCAAAGGCGCATGTATATATCTTGGTCTACATCAAAATGTGTGTTTGATTGAGTTTTAAACGTTTCGTGAAATTTTTTCTTCATCAAATCAGACTTTAACCAATAAATGTGATAAAGAAAATTAATTGCTTTTTGGTGCTCAGAAATCATTTCCTACGTTTTTTTGTATAATGATTAACTCCCTGATTAAGTAGGCTCCTAAGAGATTATGAAGATCATTGATCTCTTTAAGTGACAGGTTACTTAATCTAGTTATTTTTTTATCTCTTTTTGATGGAAACTCAAAATGATATGTGATATTGCGAAAAAACTCGAGAGTATAAATGAGACTCTCATCAATTACAATGTCTGGGTCGTTTAATTCTAAAGATCTATAACTTACTACTACTGTGTGGAGACTCGCCAGCCAAAGATCACGATATATGTAAAGGTTATAAACATTTGATTCTTTTCTTTTATTTGCCTCCTGAAGAAAGTCTTCTCTTATACGATTGGCCTGCAGCCAGTATCTGTGTAAAGAGGGAATAAACTGATTTTTCTGGTCCATAGATGTTTGACTTTAATTACTTATTATGAGGTTTTCAATTTTTTTATACGTTAATTTTAGAAAAAAATAGTTGAATTTTTTCTCACGATTCCTGGAGGGTTTTCGTGAAGCAAGAACAGAGCTATAGCGAGACTCCTATAATTTTGGCCTTCCATACCCTCTGCAACCATTGATTTTGCTCTTACAGTTAAAATAATTTTAATTACAAAAAAAATATCTTCATGCTAGAGTGTGGGCAGTTTTCTTTGAAGCGTGATTATAAAAATGTCTAAATTCTTAATATTTTTTTTATCTATTTTTTTTCTTGAAAAGTCGTTTTCGCTTGATGGCGATTCCACAAGCATATCTTCTAGATCCTCTATTTCTTTAGGGGGTATAATGGAGGGGATGAAAAAAACCCTCAACACATGTAGGTATGCAATATGCCCAGAGTTTTCATACAAACACCCAGAAATTTTAAAAGACCTTGTTTCTGTTATTGGAGGTGATGATGTTGATGATAATGAAAAAGCTTGCATTTTTTATCTTCTTCATCTCGGCATGAGTCAATTAGCTCAAAGTTATGGTGGCAATATGACAAAAAAAGAGGAATTTGAGGGAAAATCTAGTGTTTTTCTAGATAAGGCTCGTGTGATTTCTGGTTTATCTGAGAGCGAATTTTGTGAAAAAACAAACGAATGGTATAAAGAATATGTGCGTGGGGAGCATAGCAGTGAAGACACTATTCGGGAATTTTCTGGGTTTTGTGTATCACAAAAATGGAAAGAGCTTAAAGATCTCTACGATTCTTCAGACGTAAAGTATGTAGATATGGCCGTCCATCTAGCAAAAGCAGCAATTAATGGATATATAGACCAATCTCCAAGAGATTATATAAATGCTGCTAATACTAAATATTACGCTGAAGGGTGTATAGAAATCGCCAACTATTTAACAAATATATACTTTGCAGAAAAATCAACCATGGAAGAGGACGAAAAAAAAAAGGTTTTTGAAGAAATAATACGTCTTTATTGTCAAGCTGTTTCTGAATTTGATGATCTGAGAGGATATGAGCGCTTAAAAGAAAGGTTAAAACTTGACGATAGTGACATACCAGATGTTATAAAGAAAAAATATGATGATTTAAAAAAAGAAAACATAGATCTCATGCATTCTCTCTCGGAACTGTGTTTGTAGAATTCTGGAAATTTAATGATTTATTAAGGGGGGCGCATACTATAAATGATTTTATTGTTCATTTACTTATTTTTGTTGCCCAAATCAGAGCTTTTCTCTGCGGAACCAAATAAAATGGTTTCTGTTGTTTATAATGTAGGTCAAGGTAATTGCGTCGCTGTAAATTGTCCAGGTGACAATTCACTACTAGTAGATTGTGGAAGTAGCGAACATGAAAGTACTAACCGATCAGATAAGCCAGAAATTAATTTCGCGAACATAAAACAAGAAGTCAATCTTCTTTCTTCCAGTAAACCAATTACAATTATTATCTCTCACTTAGACAAAGATCATTATAACTGGATTCCAAGAATCTTTGATAATTCAGAGTCCGTTGGTCGGATAACAAAAATTCTTATTGTGGGGGATGAAGAATCTTTAAGAGGGGTAAGCACTAAAGGAAGCAGAGGAAAGCTTAAAGAATGGATAACACTTGTCAGACGTTCTGGAAAAGATGTCATTTTTTTCAATAATTTTAATTCGCCCGAATTACAGAGGCATATTCCACCGTGTGGAACAGGACGTGGAGACTCTCAATTACCTCAAATTTTGACAGTAAATGCCTGCCATAAAAATAAAACTCATGGCAGCAAACATCCAGAATGCTCATCTTATGACGACACAAATGCAAATAGTTTAGTGCTAAAACTTAGATACAAAACGTGTAGTATCATTTTACCTGGTGATGCAAAAGGTGTAACGACTGATGAAATAATAGATTCTTCTATCGAGAAAATAATAACCACCAGGACAGAAAAAGGGAGGTTATTAAGTGAATATAAAGAATATAAAGATAGCCCAACAAAGGAAGATAAATTCAAATTTATACCAGATCAAGATGAGGAATACAAAGCCACAATTCTTCTGGCATCTCACCATGGTGCCCATTCTGAACGCTCTAACTCAACAAAATGGATTTATAGTGTAAAACCAAAAGTTGCAATTATAAGTGCTGGTAAATTTGGACGATATAATCACCCGTCTCACCTTCTTCTTGCGCGTTTCGAAGACAGTGAAAAATCACCTTATTTGCTTTCCAGTGGAGAGCATCCATTCAGCTATTTCCAAGGCCATATTTTTAAAAATAAAGCTATCGAAAAAGCCGTTTTTAATACCTTTGATGCAGGCGACATACGTATTGTGTTCTCCAAGAAAGATGAAAAGGGTATTTTTACCATTCTCAACGCTAGGGGACAAGAAATTATAGAAGCAGAGTGTTTTGACTATTCTGGTTCTCCACAGGAAAAAACAAAGCTTGAGAGGGGAGAGGGAAGACCTACTCGTCCACCATTAAAAACAACGAACGTTCGAAGACGACTTCGCCTCTTCTAAAATGAAGTACAACACAAAGGACCCTTAACCCATGCAAGGACCAGAAATTCAGCGTATGATTCACGTACTTAGCCGTTTGCCAGGCCTTGGTCCGCGTTCGGGCCGAAGGGTTGCGTTGCATTTGTTGAAAAAGCGTGACCAAATTTTGCAGCCTCTTATTGATGCCCTGCAAACAGCCTATGCTTCAATTCAAACATGTTCTGTGTGTTTTAATTTAGATACACAAAATCCTTGTACTTTGTGTTGCGACCCCAAGCGGGAACCCCACAGCTTATGTGTTGTTGCTGATGTTTCTGACATTTGGGCCTTAGAACGGGCCCGTGTGTTTAAGGGCAAATACCACGTATTGGGTGGCCTTTTGTCTGCTATGGATGGCATAGAACCTAAGCACCTAACTATAGAGGCTTTGGTAGAGCGCGTACGTAGAGCAGGCGTTTCAGAGGTTGTTCTGGCCCTGAATGCAACCATAGATGGTCAAACAACCCTACATTACGTAGTGGAGCAGCTGTCACCTTTATCTGTTTCCATATTTACGCTTGCACATGGTGTACCTATGGGGGGTGAATTAGATTATTTAGACGACGGAACCCTAACAACTGCCTTTTTGGAGCGCAAAAGCGTCCTATGAAATTTTTAATAGCCTGTCTTTTTTTCCTTCATACATCCCTTTTTGCCCAGGAAAAGGTTTCCATTGTTGTAAGCTGTAGTATTTTAGCTGATTTGGTATCGCAGGTTTGCGAAGGCCTTGATGTTCACATTCAAACCCTTGTTCCTTTGGACGCTGACCCCCACGTTTACGAACCAAAACCAGGGGATTTAGTTTTACTAAATAAAGCGCAGGTACTTATTTTAAACGGGTTAGGCTTTGAACAAAATATAGAAAAAGTTGTAAAAACTTCAAATTTTAAAGGGCATATGTGTTATGCAACCAAAGGTATTACGCCCCGCCCTGATTGCCAGGACCCTCATGCTTGGCATGATGTGCGTCATGCTATTGTGTACGTTGAAAACATGACCCATACCCTTAAACAAGCCCTACCCCATAAGGCTGCCGTACTAGAAGAAAACGCCAAACGTTATATAAAACAGCTAAATTCTTTACATGAATGGATTTTAGACCAGTTTTCAAAAATACCGTCAGAAAACCGATTTGTTATCACAACCCATGATGCCTTTTGGTACTATGGGAAGGCTTATGGTATACAATTTTTGTCACCCATAGGGGTTAGTACGGAAGAACAGCAGCCTTCTGCAGAAAAAGTACGTCAGTTAATTCATTTTATTCGGGAAAAAAATATTCAGGTTATTTTTACGGAAAATTTATCAAACAGTAAGCAAATTCTTCAAATTGCTGAAGAAACTAAAATACGTGCGGATAAAACCTTATATGCTGATTCCTTATCACGGAAGGAAGAAGCTAATTCGTACATTAAGATGGTGCGCCATAACACAGCCCGTATTGTAGAAAGCTTGAAAACCACCTTTGCCACCTAGGCATACTCCTATAGCTTAGGCCTCTATACCCTCTGAAACCATTGTTTTTGTAGAGAGATTCTTAAATAAATAGTAAAAAAATCAGCTATGTCACACCGAAGGCCCCTGAAAACAGAGTGTTAGCAACCTGAGCTAATAGACTTAGTGTATGGGGATGATTTTAACCAAGGAAATTTGGTTTTTTTGTCGGCGCAAAACCTCAAAGCGAAAATTATCCAACACAAAAACTTGCCCCACCTCAGGAATCATCCGAAATTCGTATAACAGCAACCCTGCCACAGTGGCGGCCGTTTCATCGGGCAAATCCCATTCAAATTGACGGTTTAAGTCACGGATAGTTACGCTGCCATCCACAATATAAGAACCATCTTTTTGGGGCCGCACACCGCGAACTGTAATGTCATGTTCGTCATCAATGTCGCCGACAATTTCTTCCAAAATATCCTCTAGGGTTACAATACCCATAAGGCTGCCATATTCATCCACCACTAAGGAAAAATGTTCACGACGGCGGCGAAAGGCGTGCAACTGTTCCAACAGGTCTGTACTTTCGGGCACAAACCAAGGTTTATTGGCAATAGTCATAATATCTAAACCATCCAAATCACCTGGGTGGTACCGAACAGCGCGCAATAAAGCCTTGGCGTTAATAATGCCCACAATGTTGTCTGGGTTTCCACGCCATAGGGGAAGGCGCGTGAAAGGGCACGACAAAATTTGGTCCACAATAGTGCTAAGAGAGTCATCCGCATTTAACATAGTAACGTTCTTGCGGTGAACCATAATTTCCCCCACCTGAACTGAACCCAGGTCTAGGATGCCCTTCAACATGGCCCGTTCATGCTGCACATCTTGCCCTGGGCCCTGGTGTAAGTCAATCACGCCCTTAAGTTCATCTAAGCTGGCATATAGGTTATCTGTATTTTCAGGCCGTACACCAAAAAGGGCAAGAGTTTGACGGGCCAACAAGTTAATAACTTGGTTTAAGGGCCGAAACACGGTAAACAATAATTTTAAAAACCGCGCAATGCGTAACAAAAACCCTTCAGGGTTATAAAGGGCCAGCATTTTGGGCATAACTTCTGCGTATACTAAAATGGCTGCCCCCATAATAAGGGACGCATAAAACCCACCAATCAATTCTGTGGCCAAAGCAGCAACTGCCGTATTGAACATGGTGTTACACATTAAAATAACGCTAATAACTAACCCAAGCTTTTGCTGCAAATCTCGTAAAATGGTGGCTTTTTTATTGCCTTCCTTTGCAAGCTGATGAAACTTTGCCCGTGACGCTGTCGTAATGGCCGTTTCGCAAGCAGAAAAAAAAGCCGATATCATCAATAAGCCCATAATGGCCGAAATGGATAGGAACAACATGGGCTACTGATCATCCTCGTTATAAAAAGGGTCTTTTGCAGGGCTGTAATTTGGGTTTTCCAATGCCTTCTGCGTTAGGTCATCTTGCTGCGGCAGCCGCACTTTTTTCTTTGTTTCCTTACTGGTTTTTATTTCATGGGGCGCTGTTACAAGTAAGCGTTTCTGTTCAGTTTGGGTGTAGGGCTTTAAAGAATCTGCCCCTGTATCAATAGCTTGCTGCAAAACATCCATAATTTCTTGAAAATAAGCCAATGTGGCCAGGGCTTCACGGTTTAATTCTTGAAGTTTTTTTTGCACAGCAGGTTCATACATGTCTTTTTTCTGCAAACTTTCCTGGTTATCAATGGTATGGTCAATGGCATCTAAAACTTGTTCTGCATGTTCATATATGTCGCTAAATTTATGACCCAAAATAGTTTTTATGTGGTCTAGGTCATGGCGCAAACCCTTAACAAATGTTTTGAAAGAGGATGGCTTTGGCCCAGAAACGCTTGTACCACAACATACTGTTACCGCAGAAAAACACAAAAAAAGAAGAAAAAGCTTAAACATATTTGTCTCGCTGCTATTCGAAATTACCCAGGGGAAACAGGCTTTTACAGATCACAATTATTGTGAAAAATGGTCGGAACGGCGGGATTTGAACCCACGACCCCTATCCCCCCAGAATAGTGCGCTACCAGGCTGCGCTACGTTCCGACGATGGACCAACTATATAGACACCCAAACCAAAAATCAACATTTTCACAAGGTCCTGTGAAAGGAACAGGCTAAAAAGAATTACCTTGTAAAAGGGCTTCTTTAAAAACCCTGATTGTATGTAACTAAGTCGTTTATGATTGAAAAACGATTTCCTCGGTGGAATTTATGGAGTTTTTTATGCCTTTGAAATGCTTCAGGTTTTTGTTTATTTATTTTATAACGCAGCAAGCGTTTGCTGTAGAGGGTTTGAGTTATCCAGCCCTAAGGGGCCTTTCTCCTCGTCTTTCATTAATGGGCCATCAGCTGGGTGTTCGTTCCCTGTCGGTTTTTCCAGATACAAAAAGAAAAACAATCCGAATTTTATCCATTGATGATGGCGGTATCAGGGGAATTATTCTTTTGTGTGCCCAATCAGATGGAAAACCTAGATTATTCCCTTGAAGAATATTATGCCCAAAACCTTGGTGCTTTACTATGAGGCTATTCGTGTTGGAGAAGTTTACTAAACTCTGGGAAAATCATTTTGTGTATGGTTCAAAAGGTTTACGGCACTTCCTTTAAAAAGAAAATCTAAAGCATCTTTTTGAGCAGGATCCAAAGTAGGATGAGAGATGAGCTCGGTTGTCATTTTACTTTGGGGGGTGTTCTGCGTAGTATTCAGTTCAAAACAAACCTCCACGTGTGGCAAAATAACTATATCTCCGTCCCTTATTTGTATAGAACCCTTGTCGCTTTTAAAAAAAACGAGGCCATTTTCAAAAAAAATCTCTAGATCTTCAGCGTAATAAGGGGTCTTTCTATATTTTAAAAATCTACCAACAACTGTAGCAACTTTTGATTGGTTATGGAGAAAAAATCCACCATGCCGTTTTTTTATTTTGCAAACAATTCTCATGGCCAGATGTCCTTATGTAGCTGAAAAGCTATGTAGCAATGTATCTTTTTTATCTAGGGTGCAAACTTTTCGTTGTAACCATGTATTTAATCCTAATTGCCCACCACCCATAATTTTTACTGCACACATGGGCACTTGGGATGCTTTTAAAATAAGCTGTATTTGGCATTTTAGATGAGATGGGGCGTAGTAGCAAATAATCTGCCAAACTTGATTTATCAAATCGCCACCTGGTAGAAGTTTTTCAAACTGACCTAGAGTTAAAGGGCCAATAGAAACTTGAAAATATGTTGCGTGAGAGCAAAACCTGCCTCCTAACATGGCCTGATCTGCTAGACTGTTGTAGTTCTCTTGTTTTTTGGTTGCAATTTTTGTTTTTTCTTCTTTGGAAATAATAATCCACTTTCCCACATTTTTTTTGATATTAACTGGAAGATTTAAAAAACATGCTAATATCTGTTTTAATCCCAAAGCAGATGCTGGTTTTTGTGACAAAATTCCAGAAAAAAAGCACCCAAAGTTTTTTGGAAGTACGTTTGTCGGGAAAAACACCATTTCTCCGTGGAAAGACTTTAAAATATTGGCCCCTGTGTCTTTAGAAGGCCCATGTTTTATGGCATTTTCAAAACCTATATAAAGCCTATTTTTCGACCATGCCCGGTAAAAAAGAGACAACAAACGGTGATTAAAACAATCGAGATAGTCTTTTAAAACTAGGTCACCAAATCTTGCTCTGTGCAGAGCAAGAAACGTATCTTGAAAAGGCATTGGACCATTTGGCCCCATTAGACCAAAAAAATTAACAGATAGTTGACAGGGTAGTTTTTCCAAGGGCGCTTGAATACTAAGAATGTGGGTTGTCGAGAAATCGAATGAAGGTTTACTTTGTAAAAAAACAGCTTCTTTTTTCAATGGATAGTAAAAACCAACCTTGGCCATTTTTTCAGAATATGGTGGAAAACTGCTATTCTCTAACAGACGTACAGCTTGGAAAAAGTTAAATTTGGTTGGACTTAGATATAGTTTTTCTAAAATTGTTCTTTGCAACCGTTTTTCTGTGGCCATCTCCATTCTCCCTTTCTTTGAGCATTTTTGTACATAACACTAAGTTCCGTAAAACTATTAATAGAACAGTAAGAAGAAAAAAAATTATTAAGTACCATGGAAAATAAGAACATATTTGGTGCGTCACCTTCCATTTTCATAACTATCTTTGTACCTCCAGCAAAGCTGTTGTATCCGAGACCCTTTTGACGTCTCATCTCGAAGGTTGAGGTTATACTTTGAATGCTATCAATCAACAGCTTATTGCTTTCAGACTGGCTTATGTTGTACAAATTCAAAATTTCACGAATGTTGTTTTTATTTTCTATTAAAAAAAAGTTATTCAAAGATAATTGTGAAATAAGTTGCCAGCAAAGCCCTGTTGACACAGGAAAACGGTAGGGTGGCGTAAATGGAAGCAAACAAACAATGGATGAAATGGCTTTTTCTTTTAAAAGTTGCAATTTTGTCTCCTCATTACCAAATGGTAGGGTGTAAGGTGTGCTGTGATTTGTACACAGAAGGTCTACCTCAACCGATTTTTCATCATCATGACAGGGGTTTAGGTCAAGATCTACGAAAGATAAAAAAACTTCCTGCTCATCATTTTTATTCCCCATCACGTCTTGCCTAGATGCTTGCCAAAAAATAAGCTCTTCGTCAGGTTGCTCATCTTCGTGGTGTTTAAGACCATAAATGGGATAACAAGACCGCGCTTCACCGTTGGTATGTGAAATTACACGAACGTTTTGGATACTATAGATATCCAGGTATTCCGTACGTCTTGCGTTGGGGGTAATTAAGTAGTCAGTTTTAGAATAATCTAACAAGATGGGCTCAGCCATTTGTTCAAACAAATTTACAATGGGCGTACACCCTAAAACGAAACTCTTGGTTGAAAAAACTCCCTGTAATTCTTCCATGAAATCTTTGAGGTAGAATGTTATGTTTAGTTCATCCCCAAAGCGAGCAAGATCAGGTAATTCAATATCAAAAAACATAAATTTTTCTGGAAAAACGAAGAATTCTGTCAAAAGTCTGTAAGATAAAAGGGCATTGGGTGGGTAAGGCAATAAACCATCGTCTTCATTGAAGCCTCTTTGCTGAATGCAATCCGGAGAAGAAAACAAGGTTTCGTGGGTAGTTGGATTTGAAAAAGAAACCTGAACTGTACTTTGCATGATCATTTCATGAGAGTAAAAGCAATAAGGTGATGGTAAATTGATATAAAATGAAAGGCGTTGTGGGCCAAGGGCTGCAAAAGTTTCTCCTTTTTTTAGGCATTTAAGACCTAACGTTAAAGAAGAACTTATGGGAGTTGATGAAATTTGAAGGCCATCGAGTTTGTCAGAAAAAAGGGTTTTGTTGATCTCTATAGGATAAAGGGGCAAATCGTAGCATGTTTTGAATTGGCAATGTGGCTTATTATTCGTTTCTAAATATGTATTTTTTGCAATAAAAACTTGGGTGCTCGTGTCAGGATCGCTGTGAAATTTGACAATAGAGAGCGCAGGAATAGGAAGTAGATATTGTGGATATAGTACGCTTAAAAGAGCCTGAGCAATTTGTGAAAAATCATCATCAAGCTTTCGATGAATACGGGCTGACAAAAAGGCAAAAGATTGAATTAGCCTAAGAATATGTGGATCTTGAGTGGCTCCATCGCTTAACCCCAATTTTCCTGCCACCTTGGGGTGGAGTTTAGAAAAAACTTCACCGTGACTTTTTAAGTAAGAAAGCTCTTTATTAAAATAGGATAAAAAATCATTAGTTGGCACTAGCGTAAACCTCCGTGAAGTTAAAGCTTATAACTTGTGTGTTGAAAGTAATTTCGCATGAAATTTTTTGTTCTTTTTCAAAACGCTGGACAACAACCTCCAGTAAAATTTTCATTTCTTGTATATAAGGTTTTCCTTCTATAACCTGAACAAATTCTATAGATAAAATCCTTGGATCAAAGTTTTTAGCAGCTATTTGAAGTTCTAGAAAAAAACGATCCAAATGATTTTGATTTAAAATCAAACAAGAACTCAAAGGGTCGAGTCCATAACATAGAATAGATGTTGATAACCCAAATTTTCTACCAATGGGAAGCAAGGTTTGACGAGTATTAAAAATAGACTCAAGCTCTAAAGCTAAAGACTTGAGAAAATTTTTATCCTCTCCCATTTCTTCCATAAGAAAGGCTTCTTGAGAATCTGGGTTCACTAACCTTAAAAAGAGGGGAACTTCATTTTTTGAAAATATCATATGTTTTTTCATGGTTTTTGCCTCAATGATTCAGTTGAATGACATAGTCCACATAACTGTTATTTAGTGATGGGTGCGTTTTCAATTGAACCGTACAAGTGTACGCTCCTGGTTTGTTGGGCCGCTCTCTCACAGAAACAGAAGATTCATATAAGGGGTATTTAATTATAAAAAGCTCATCTACATCGTTAGATGTTTTTGACGTATAGCGAGCAAGCCAACGTTCAAAAAAAGTTTGGCATTCAGAAGGGGTAAGTAACGAACCAATCTTGTTTCTTCCAATAACTTTGATGTAATGGGCAAATCGGCTAAGAGACAAAACATTCTGTAAACTGCTGGATAAAATAGCGTTTGAAGAATTTACAGCTGACACATAGTTTGGGGCGCCGTAAACAGAATAAGAATTATAAAAAGAACAAGAAGCCGTGTATTGTTGAGCCGTTAAAGTAATAAACCCGAAGGTACTAAGCTCGGCTTCTTTGTGATAGGGAAAAATTATCTGACAAGGGAAGGGAGCAAAAAAGTGAGAGTCTTTATCAACATTATAGGAAAAATTGGGAAGCCCTTGTACCTGAGCTCGTTCAAAACCCTTCATCGTGAAAAAAAGACCTGTTTCTTTGAAAGAACGGATAACAACAGATCCATAGGCATAAACGCCGTTCCCCCACAAATAATCCTCTTGGCAGTTAATTTCTTCCTCAAAAAGAAAACCGCAATGACCCCTTTGCCTTTTTGAATAAGGTTCTCTTAAGCAAATTGGTGAAATAATCACACCTAAAAATTTGCTGTCATCAGAGCTTCGAAGTTCTTTCCAACCTAAATAATCTGCTTGTAAGAAAAGTTTATGGAGACTTCTTATGGTTAGCAAATCGCGAAAATGGTCAACGCCAAAAAATCCAGCAGATATGCCAATAATAAAAACAGAGAATGCTGCTGACGCTACTCCGGAAATCAATTTAAGTGTCAATGTATCAGATGCAAAGCTTAACCCCTGAGAAAAAGGAAAGTAATCCCCTATGAGAAGGCCAAATGGCTCTCCTCCTGGCTGATCAAACTGTTCTGTATAAACCTTTTTGAAAAACTGACTTTGGTCAAAATCAACAGCTAGCTGAAGGTCTCGTGACAGTTCCTCCCAAGAAACATCTAAAACGCGAACTTTCACGTGGCCAAAACGACCCGAACTCTTCACCAGATAACTTAAACCACGCCAAGATGCTTCTAATTTTTGAAACAAAGGATGGTGAAGGACGGCATTCACCTGTTGTGAAAGCCGTCCATCAATTTCCAACAAAAGCCTGGTGGCTTTACTTTCAGTGGCTGAAGAAGCCATAGCCACTGTCGTTTATCCAAGTTTTGGAATGTGTGCAACAAGTCGCATAGATGTGGTAAGTTCCTCCAACTGAAGCCACGGTCTTAACCAAGCAACAGCGTTGTACGAGCCTGGTCTGCCTGGAATTTCAGAAACTTGCACACGGGCCTCTGCTAGGGGATACTTTGCTTTCATTTCTTGTCCTGCCTGTGGGTTCGCATTGACATAGTTCATAATCCAGCGGTTTAACCAACGTTCCACATCTTCCAGGGCCTTGGCGTAGAAATTGTTTAAAGTTTTAAAGGATTTTGATATAAATATGATTATTTGTTTTAAGGATTAGATGAAGACTATGTTAATTGATGCATTGAAAGAGATAGAGGATCCCAGGAG
>JBIKLN010000008.1:0-48201 GCA_044359765.1 Patescibacteria group bacterium
ACTCCTGGGATCCTCTATCTCTTTCAATGCATCAATTAACATAGTCTTCATCTAATCCTTAAAACAAATAATCATATTTATATCAAAATCCTTTAAAACTTTAAATAATTTCTACGCCAAGGCCCTGACTCGCTTACCGCTTAGCTTATGAAAAACCTATACAGGAGGGAACATATTATGCACAATAAAAAACTATCAACTTTTGACCAGGAAATGCAGGTCCCAGAGTTTAAAAAAGAATTTGATCAGGAATACAAACAATTTTTATGGTCAGAGCTTCTGATTGAGCTCATGGCAGAAAGTCATAAATCTGTGCGCTCCCTTGCCAAAGAAGTGCTACTCTCTCCTACAGTCATTCAAAATTTGCGTAGTGGCAAACAGGAAGATTTAAAAATGAAAAACTTTGTAACCATAGCTGAAGCATGCGGATACACCGTTGTTTTAGAGAAAGGTTCTCATCGCATAGAGCTTTCTTAAAATGCGTATATTTGTACACAGGAGACATGCTTTCCTACCAAAGTGCGGATCGTTTACATGAGATGCGGCAGAGCCATGGGGTTGGATCTGTTCCAAATAGAATTATGACGTTTTCTGAGTTTGATGAGCTCTCACGACGGCCCTGATGATCTTTAAAAACTGATTATTTCATTAGATCAATCGATAAACTTTATCTGCTCCTGTTACCAACAAATACAAATGAAACGAAGAATTCATTTTAAGCCCAAAGCGGCCATGACTTAGCGTTGAGGAAAGGATATAGAGGCATGATCAAAATCTTTAAGGAGTAAACGCCTCTGCTTGTTCCATGATGTTTTCAAGAGCTTCTGCTTCATATTCTACAGGGAATATTTTCTTAAGCAGTTTTTTAACAGCAATCCGAAGTTTAGCGCGTTTTTCCTGGCTTTTAACCCAATCCAGACCAGCATTTTCTTGAATACACAACGCTATGGAACGGGCTAGTTCACATAACATATCCACCTCCAGGTGATGCTCAAAACTTTGTATGGCCCCATAATAACCCATTTCTATGTTTGTTAAATGAAGCCTTTCCATATTGACATCTTCTAAGGCTATATCCCGCGCTAATTCTTCCATTTCTGTCTGCGTTTCGGAAAAGTTAATAACATCGTTATGGTAGCGGTCCAAAATAGATTTCAAGCGTTCACTAAACCGTTTAAAAGCAGCTTTATTCTTTTTCTTACACTTTTGGATTTCATCAGCTAGCAAAACCTTAAGGCCTTCCATAGCAAGGTTTTTATAAGGTGAATTTCGAATCTTATTCAAAAATTCTTCAGAAAAAATTTGTACACCTTTTTGAAGGCCGCCAGCTTCTAAAATATCTATAATTTCTGTAGATCCAATGGCCTGGTTAATAAACTGCTGAATCTGTTGGTGAATGAAAGCTTTGTTTGGTTTTCCAGCCCCTATATTTCCTTTGAACAAGGCAATGCGAATGGCTTCAAAAAAAGCAACTTCCAGGGAAATTTTTTGAGCCTCTTTTGTAGAAATGGCTGCAAGGTACGCACTCCATAAATCTACCGTGGCTTTTGGAAAACGATTTTTTGCTTTTCGCTTTGCCTCTTCTGTTTTTTCTTGCGTAGAGTCTTTTTCTTGAAGTTTCAAAATCCAATCAAGCCCAGCTGCTAAGAGCTGCAGCCGTTGTTCTGACGTTCCATTTTTTAGGGTTTCTTGAAAAGAAAATCCATGGAACATGCGGCACACAATTTCATGACAGCTTAACATTGTGTCAATAAGCCTATGTTCATCTAAAACTTCCACGGTTGGATTTTCATCGGTACTTCCCTTATAAGTATTTAAAGCCTTTTGAAGATTACGCATTAGGCCAATGTAATCAATAATTAGCCCACGGTCTTTACCTGAAGAGGTTCTGTTGACCCGTGCAATGGCCTGCATCAGTCCATGTTCTTGCATGTATTTATCTACATACAAGGTATTCAAACACGGTACATCAAACCCTGTCAGCCACATGTCCCGTACAATTACAATTTTCAAAGGGTCTTCTGGGTCTTTCATGCGTTTGGCCAAAGTTTCAAACCGTTTTTTATGGCCCGTATGGGGCAACCATTCTAAAGGGTCTTGGGTTGGGCTACTGGTAATAACTACTTTGATCAGACCATCTAAGTCATCATCTGAACACCAGTGAGAACGAATTTTAACAATTTCATTGTACAGCTTTACGCAGTTTTCTCGGCTGCTACACACCACCATAGCTTTGCCATCTATTATTTCTTGCCGCTTTTCAAAGTCATTAACTAAATGACGGGCTATTTTTTCTAATCGGGGTTGAGCCCCTAAAACTTGCTCAATTTTTAAAAATCGCCCCTTAGCATGTTTTGTTTCATCATAGATACTTTGTGATAAAAGGCTTTCTACCGCTTGGTCCAATCTATCAAGTTCATCATGCTTAAGGTGAAGTTCTGGCAAGCACCCTTGATAATGAATGGGAACTGTTACGCCATCAGCTACGGCATCTTGCATGGTGTATTGATGGATATAATGACCAAAAACAGCTGTTGTGTTCACATCTGTTTTTTCAATAGGTGTTCCAGTAAATGCAATAAAGGATGCATTTGGCAACGCATCTCGTAAATTTTTAGCATACCCATAAGCTGTCTCACCGTTTTTGATTTTAGCTTGAAAACCATATTGTGTGCGATGCGCTTCATCTATCAGAACCACCACATTATGACGATTTGTAAGTTGAGGAAATTTTTTTTCCCCTTTTTCAGGCATAAACTTTTGCATAGTTGTAAAAATAATGCCACCCGATGCTACATTTAAACGCTCACGCAAATTTCCCCGACTTTCAACCTGTTGAGGGGAGGTGCCTAAAAAATTTGAGCAATTTGAAAAGCTTTGGAACAGTTGGTTGTCTAAATCAAGCCTGTCTGTAACCACTACCAGAGTTGGGTTTTTCATAAATGGAGCATGAATAATCTGGGCTGCATAAAAAATCATAAAAAAACTTTTGCCAGAACCTTGGGTATGCCACACCACACCTATTTTACCTGTTTGGTTCTGAATGGCTTGGTATGTTCGTTGAACGGCTTCGTTAACGCCGTAATACTGGTGATAGGCTGCCATAATTTTTCGCTTAGTATGGCCATTGTCAAACATAATAAAATGCTGAATAAACCGCAGAAAGGATAGGGGAGACAACAATCCCCTAACCAGCATTTCAAGGGTTTGGTGATTTTTTTCAAGATGAACGTGAGGGGGTGGCCAGTTCATAAAATTTTTATGATTTTCTTCCCCAAAAGATGTTAGACCTACCTGGCTATAAAGGCCATCACTGGTAATTAAAAAAGCATTGGTACGAAAAAGCGATGGAATCACTCGTTCATAAAAAGCCAGCTGCCGAACTGCCCCATCAACAGTTGCCATTTCTTTTACAGGATTTTTTAATTCCATCACTACCAAGGGTAGACCATTGACAAACAAAACCACATCAGGCCGACGCGTTTGTTGATTTTCAATAACCGTAAATTGATTTACAGCCAACCAATCATTATTGTTTGGGTTGTCAAAATCAATCAGCTTAGCGGGTTCACCGCTATAGGTACCATTTCGTTGAATAGTAACCTCTATACCATTAACCAGCCATTGGTGAATTTGTTGATTTTCTTCTAATAGACTTGGCCCTTGATGAGCTGTTATTTTTTGGAAAGCTTCCTCTTGTCCATCTTCTGACAAGGTTGGGTTTAAACGCTTAATGGCCTGTTTCAGCCTATTTTCTAATATAATTGTTTCGTAACAAGGTCGTTCTCGGTTTCCATCAGGCCCTATGTCAGACCCATAGGTTACCTGCCACCCTACATCTTCCAACCACCGCAGGGTTAGGTTTTCAATATGGGATTCAGTTAGGGGCATGGGGAGTATTAGTACCAGGGAAATTAAATGCTATTATTAGTAATCTCCTTACAAAAAAGATATCAATAGCAAAGTCATGTATAGCACAATAAAAATTATAGGAACATATTTTTCAATATGGGATGTTGGCTTATAGGTTTGCCTCTTACCATGTTGTGCCTTTTGCCACTCATAATGATACAAAGCAGCTGGCATGTAATTCTCCAATTCGTGTATCACTTCAAATTTAACGGTATTAAGATCGCGGTATGAACGAATAACGAACAGCCATGTGAAAGACGCAAGTATTCCAATGATAGTTAAAAGTCTTGTTCCCCATAGATTCATCCCAAAATTTTTTAATATCCCGTAAAGAGCTGTAAGAAATGAATTTACCGTGAGAAAAAAATTATGAGCAGTTACTCGTCTTTCACTAATTTTTTCGGCAGATTCTACATAGTGTCTATATTGATCAAATAAATGTTGGGAAAAAAGATCACCGTAATTCTTTTTTTCTATTTGTACTAATTTGTTTTCCATTAAATTACCTGTGTCCATTAATAAGTAAATCCAAGTTATTCCAGCTCCACTTGTACATTTTGTCAGAATGCAAAGCTGAAATGGGTTTACGGCATTGCTTTTCAGCACGTCCAAACAACAGAAAGTAGGGTTTTTTCTTTTGACGTGCAATTTTAAGTTCTTCTGAAACGCCATTTGCCAAATGTGTTTTTTCGCCGCATATTACGATAACTAGATCAACATTATCCATTCGACAGGAAACCTTATTTTTCCAATCGCCTGTCAGATGTTGTTTAATGGACCTATCTTTTACCATAAATGGTGAGTTTGGGTTATTAGATTGCCCTACCAAAAGATTTCTCAGGTCTTCATCATTGTCATAGTCAAAGCTTATAAATGTCCTTTTTTTCATAAAAACACCCATTTAAATATTCTGTAATTTTTCTTCACTCATTCAACCCTAATTTCACCGCTCATAAGCTTTGGCAGTAAATAATCGCGGGCGTCTTTAAATGTTTTAATCTCTATTTTTAATAGAGTGAATTTATCAAAAATTTCTGAAAAAAGCAAACTATTTTTATTTTCTAGAATACAACTAGGCACAATTACCTTTGCTTGTTCTAAATGTTTACGTTGAATGTGGCCCATGGTGGTGGCTTTTGATGCCGCAATGGACTGAAACCACAACATGTGTTGGTCAATCCACAAATAATAAAACCACTTAGGGTATTGGTTTGATGTTACTTTAAACAAATGTTGATTTAAGGCCCCTTTACCACCCGCCCATAAAACTTGCATAAGGCTACCAGACCAGGAAAAAAGAACATCTCCATCATCAACCATATAATCTTTTGGAATGGATAAAGCTGCTTTGTCTGTATTTTGCAAGCTTCCCTGACGAAGTTGAGAAATTTTTATCACAGGCAAAAACGCACCTTCCGTAGGTGGATATTTTTGTAAAGCAAGCCCGTTTAAAAAAGTAGCAATATTGTTTAGACTTTCTACCCGCCAACCTTCAGGGATGGGGCCTAATTCAGAGTCTACAAATTTATTAGGAAATAGGGCGGCGGTTTCGGTGTCCATACCATAAGGGGTTTCACCACGCATTTTGGCATGCACGGGTTCAAAATCCACAAACCAGCTTTTGAATAAAACTTTTGCCATTTCTTCCAGCGTTTGACATATTTTTTGGTTCAAGGCAATTTTATCATCTAGTGCTCCCAGAACTGATGCTATGGCCTTTTGCTTAGATAGAGGGGGAATCATAACTCTGCGAGAATGGGCACTATCCCTGTTTAGACCTGGTACAGCACTATCAGAGTTCATGTGTTGAAGACCAAGGGTTTGAAGCAGGTAATAGGTAAAATCGAGATCCCTTTTTCCTGGCTCATCCTCTATATAAAATGCTGTGTCGATAGGCCAAAATGGTTCTTTTATACGGGTTATTTTTCCAACAGTTCCCTTGCGCCCAATAACTATTCCTTTTGTTTGAACAAGAGCTGCGTTGTGACAACCTGTTATGCCTGAAGAACTAACAACAGGTATATTTCCCCGTTTCCGTTTGCTTTTAGGTAAACCTTTACCATAAAAAAATGGAGAAAACTCACCAACAGTCACCTCCTTCCATTCACTCATTTTCCACCCTAGCTAAGCTGTTGACGCCACTTAACAAAATGGCTTGTTGACTGTTTTTGGTGGTAGGCTCTGCCCCCTCATGCTGGCCCATATAATCCAGGTTGTAAACGTCACGGGTAATCCTTATGTTTTGCGCAATAGTTAGGTCATTATAGCCGCCCTCATAACCTGCCACCACAAGGGAGGTGTCATCAGGGTATTGGCTTAAATAATTTCTAAGGTCTTTAACATTCATGTTTTCTCACTTTGTCACCTATTCCTGAATTATTTTTGATATTAATACCAAGATCAAATCAGGAATAGCTATTTTTTATTGTTTTTTATAATATTAAATGTTAAAGTAGAATCACGCTGGGACTGCGTCTGATCGCAGGATTGAGGGGCTTCCTCTCGACCCAGCGTCTTCTTCCCCCCTCTTTATAAACCAGAAACCTTTTTGGGTACATGAATGAGGCCGTATCCCTCTATTTTTCCTACGCATGATGTACGAATATGTGATTTGATAATTTCATAAAAGCGTTCATCATTGGCTTCGAATCTTCGAAAGATAGAACCAGCAACCAAATCAGCAAATTGTATTCCGACACTGTAATGAGATGGAGCCAAAAACAACCCTTCAATTAAATTTTTGTATTTTGACGCAACAGCTGCTTCAGCATTAATCAATTTTTGATGCAAATCTCGTAAACGGCTATCTTGATGTTTGCTTCTTTGGTCACATACAATCAGGCCATTTATATGTTGACCACTTTCTCTTTGAAGATCTTGAAGAAAATACTGAAACCGCTCTGTTAGAGTTTTATGAGCACGATAATAAAGTTCTACATCATCAAGAATTGTACCGTCTTCGTATGACCTTTTGATATCTGTAATGACTGAAATTATCTTTATTGATTTATAAGAGGTGAGAGTTCGAAGTAACTTTAAACGTAACTCGTCTCGTTTTTTAGGTTCAAGATGAAGAAGACTATTTTCAGCTTTTTTATTGCCAGCAATAAAGTAACGCCATTTTATTTCGCCTTTTACAGCATAATCTTTTTTTAATCTTCTTAGGTCGTTGGATAATTTTGGCCATATTTCTTCAGGAATAATAACCCCACCCAAAACAAAATATTTTGGGCTTATTTTACCAGGGGGCGGGGGATTTCCGCTTTCATCAACAAAAAGTATATGCACTAAATCATTTTCGGCTTTTTTAACGGGAATGGATTAACAGGGAACTTTTAAAAAATACAACAAAAACATCACTTCTAATTTATTTATCTCTTTTTACCACCATATATCAATACCTTAATCATTTCGTTTGCAACCTTTTAAAATTTTCCCGAATTTTTTGGGTTAAGGTGTGGCTTTCATCAAATAATTGTTCCAATTCTGCCACCAGGCGAGGAAACTTAATTTGAAAAGGTTCTGCGTCTTCTTCCACATCTTCACTGCCCACATAGCGCCCTGGTGTTAGAACAAAGTCGTGGCGCTGAACCTCCTCTATTTTCACGCTTTTGCAAAAACCAGGCATATCTTCATAAGCGGCCGTTCCTTCTTTGCCTTGCCATTGGTGGTAAGTATGGGCAATTTTTTGAATTTCTTCAGGGGTTAGTTCCCGCCGCGTCCTCTCAACCATTATGCCCATTTTTCGGGCGTCTATAAATAAAATGGTTCCCCTTCGATCAACTGGTTTTTTTCTGTTCTTAGACAAAAACCACAAACAGGCTGGAATTTGGGTAGTATAAAACAGTTGGCCAGGTAAGGCCACCATACAATCTACCAGGTCGTGTTCTATCAGCTTTTGACGAATGACCCCTTCACCTGACTGCTGCGACGACATACTGCCATTGGCCAACACAACCCCCGCTTTGCCAGAAGGGGTAAGGTGGTGAATCATATGCTGAAGCCAGGCAAAGTTTGCATTGCCTGCCGAAGGCATGCCATATTTCCACCGCATATCTTCTTTCAGGCGTTCCACACCCCAATCTGAATCATTAAAAGGCGGGTTAGCTAAAATATAGTCCATTTGTATATCACGGTACGCGTCTTTATGGAAACTGCCTTCATTATTCCAGGCTATATCTGCATCAATACCCCGAATAGCCATATTCATTTTAGCCAATCTCCAGGTTGTGTGGTTGGTTTCTTGGCCATAGATAGCCACATTCCCCATTTTACCCCCATGAGCCATTAAGAATTTTTTCGATTGAACGAACATTCCCCCTGACCCACAACATGGGTCATAAATACGCCCCTGGTAAGGTTCAAGCATTTCTACCAGCAGGGTAACCACACATTGGGGGGTGTAAAATTCCCCACCACGCTTCCCTTCAGCACCAGCAAAACTTCCTAAAAAATACTCATAAACACGTCCCAGCATGTCTTTGTGGTCTTCATTTAATTCAATATTGCCAATCAAATCAATAAGTTCTCCCAACATTTGCTTATTAAGTATTGGGCGGCCATAATCTTTGGTAAGAACATTTTTTAAAGACGGGTTTTCTTTTTCTAAAGCCAGCATGGCTTCATCAATCAGCTTACCTATCGTAGGTTGCCTGGCTTGAGACTGAAGGTAGCTCCATCGAGCTTCTTTGGGTACCCAGAAAATAGTTTCAGCTATATAGTGGTCTTTATCTTCCACATCTTCACCGTGTGTTTTAAGAAGTTGATAATGGGTTTCAAACGAATGAGATATGTATTTTAGAAAAATAAGCCCTAAAACTACATGCTTGTATTCACTTGCATCCATTTGTCCGCGCATTTTATCAGCAGTTTGAAAAAGTTTGCTTTCAATACCTAAAACAGCGTTTTGAAATTTTTCTTCTTTTTTCTTAGCCATATATCTTTTTCTTAAGTGAAAGTCTATGTGAGCCCATCCTAAATCAAACGGTGTTTTCGTAAAAGCTTTTAACTAATTTCCCCATAAAAGAGTTGTTTCACACCCAATTTATAACACTGATAATAAAAGGAGACACTTAACCAAAGGTTGATAGGAAAACTGCCAAATACGTTGTGATAAATTGTGGGTCAGATGCGTAATAATGAAGTCTTAATGATAAGTCGACCATTTCTAAACTTCGCGATGTTACCTTTGATTTACGTCTGAAGCGTGCCAAGTAGTGACGGGTGTTTGAATTATCTTGCTCAATGACGTACGTAAGGTCTTTACCTGTAAACAATTGATTTTCGGGGATAAGCTGATGGTAAGCCTCATAATCATCGGTGACAAATTCTCGTCCATCGAGGCCAATTTTTTCCAAAAACAGTGCTAACGTTGCAGCATCACGGCGGCCCAATTGCCAGGCGACCATTCGCCTTGAAATGCAATCATAGGCTTATCCTGTCCAAATTTTGTTTTTTTTCCATTAACGAAATGCCACATCTCATCAATCTGAATGAGCGTGGCCTCTTCGGATACAGGGGGTTCTGGAAGCTGCTCTGCCTCCTTTTTAATCCACTTCATGACAGAAACATTGCTCACCCCAAGTATGCGTCCGATCATTCCAAAGCTCGCATTACCAATTGTGTACATCAAAACAGCAAGCGCTTTCATCGCAGGTGGCTTGCCTCGCGGTTTTGTATGCGTATAAACACAGCCACACTGCTTGCATTATTTGTAACGTTGATGATCTCGAATGAATCCATTCTTTAGACACTCCGTGCTTGAACATTTCTTGCAACCTAATGACATTGTTCTCTCCTCAAAAATTTACTCTTCGAGAACAGCATGTCATCAACCTTTTGTTAAGTGTCTCAAAAAATTAGAGAAGAAAAGTTTGGTCAAGCTAAGTCGCGTTATCAATTGAATAAACTTTGAACTTTCAATCATAAAGGCAACCCTCCCAAGATTAATATAAAAAGACCAAAGTTAAGAAACTTTTTTTAACTTTTTAATCAACTGATTGAGGTCTTTTGTATCTATATCTTCTTTTTCATAACTGTAAGCCATTGCCTTTAGTTGATCTAAAAAACCTTGGCATCTTTCCACTCCTTCTTTAGAGGAGCATCCATGTACGATGTTTTGTGAGAGCTTCATCAAAAATTCTTTTTTTAAATTATCATCTGTAGGTGGCGTTTTCATTGTTGCCATACTGAACGCTATGGCCGACGGCCCCCCCAACAAAACAACATCCAGACCAAATGGAATCAGTGCTATACTTTCTACTATCCTAAATACTACTGTAAGGGATGCTCCTACCAATATGCCGTACAAACCCGCCATAGCACCTGTTTGGTATCCATTCATGGCTTCCTTTAAAATGTATCTAGTGCCGCGTTTGCGTTTTTCTTCAAAGTAAGCTTCCATTGCGGCTTTTTGATACATGGGGTGAATTTCGTATACATCTGCTCTCGTACTTTTTAAGATGTCTTCTCTCACAAGCTGGCGCATGACAAGAGATGAGCTTGTTTTCCTACTTGGATCGTTTAATACCTCCACAAGAGAAAGAGGAATTTCGGCATAAGGAACAGCAGAAAGTAAATAAAGAATGTTTCTAATTTCCTCGGGTTTTCTTTGAAGGCGAACTTTTACGGTATTGCTATGAAAAAGGCTTTTTTGACGGATCACGTCGTCTATGGTTACTTCTTCCAAGTTAATTTGGGTAATTAAATCCACAATATTAAAAGGAAGGGTATTACCGATAACATCCATAAGCTCATAAGCTTTTGCTTGATCAATCTTTTGGGTTTCTTTGATACGATCACTTAACTTAAGTAATAAAAATTCGACCGCTTCTTCTTTTTCTAAACCCTTTACTTGAAAGTATGTCCAATCCCATGCTTTTTGGTACCCATCAAACTTTTCATCTTGGGTGGTTATAATTTGCAAGCCTCTCAGATCGGGGCTTTTAAAAAGAAACTTATTAACCCTTTTAGCACTTGTGGCCCCATCAAATATAATGACAAACCCTTTGGCATCGGGTTCAGTTAACCTTTTTTCAATGAAATCACGGGCCTTTTCATAATTGGTTTCATTGCGCGGCATACCCAAATAATAGGCAAGGTATACCATTTGTTTTTTAAGGGATTTTTTATCATCTGCTGAATAAAAAAAATGGCCTAAAAATTTTTCTTTTTTCCGGACTTCACTAACACTGTTACAAACCAAAACGGTTTTTCCACCCCCTAAAGGGCCTTGGACAACCAAAACACGGTTTTTACCTTCTTTTCGTTCATCATTAATGCGTTTTTCAAAAGATTCTTGTATTTTACGGGCTTTATAATCTTCCCTGGGTATTTCCCAATGAGGAGACACTTTTTCCATTTTTTTTGGGGCGCAGCTCACATTCTCGCTACTTAAATAATATCCAAGCACACTACCCGCCCAAATAGTGCTTACCAAAAAAATAGATGGAGAAGAAAGCCACGGGGTTTCCGCCCCTTCAAAATAGCTGCTGTTTCGTTGATACCTTGGGCTCACATAAAACAACCGTTTAGATGAATCAAGCCCCTCCATTACGAAACATTTTGGAAAAGCAGAGGCCCTTTTTAAAACAGGTATTATTTCTTCCCCTAAAACACGAACTCTATGGGCACCATAAGAAGGGAGAGATATAAGAAAAAAGATGGCAATAAGAGTCATTTTTTTTGTAAAAAGTTTCATGATAAATCTCTTTATTCTAAGTTATTCGTTTTAATATCTTTTCCAACTTTGATTTCGCCTCACTCTCATTCACTTCTATACAATGATCCAGCATTTTTTCTATATGTGGTTTAAGTTCAGTACAGACGGCAGGGTAATGGTTAGAGTCGACGTTGCCACACTTGTTAATAATTTCTTTAGAAGCATCTTTCAAAAGTTTTTGCTTAGCTAAAGTGGTTCGTCGGCGTCCCAAAAGCCAGTTAGATCGAGAAATATTTCCCTTATCCTCGCTTAAATAAGAGCGTTCAGCACGCTCCTGTTTATTTTGGTGAATTGAATATCGACCATAGACATCTACTTCTAGAATTTTTCTTTCAAGTAACACTGAAATACGATGGTTAAGAGCTTCCCTCCCATCATCACATAATAGCTCAAGAAGGTCACGAGGAATTTTTACAGGGTTAACTAGAGAAATATTGTAAAGTAGTTTCCTTGTGCCAGGTTCAAGCTCTTCAAAAGAGTAGGGGTTTGTTGCATCTCTTAAATAGGTTTCTGGTTTCTTTTCACGAACACGCGATGCCAACCAATCTAAGTCTTCACAAAGAGTACTCTTTCCTGCAGCTTCAATTAATTTTTCAGCCATTACTCCGTCAACATTCATCTCTTTAAGAGCATACAAAAGCATTTCCTTTGCTTCTGAAAGATCTAAAGGACCAAGAGGATACATTTCCCAACCATCTGGTTTTGTACCATACCTTTCATTGCGACTAGTTACCAGAAAAAGTCCTCTTGATTCTCCTGGCGGTTTCATTTTTTCTATTCTTTTTGTAACAAAAGCCACAGAGTCTACATTATCAAAAGAAATTATAAAAAAATCCATTTTGGCTAATTTTTTTCTGATATGACTGTAAGCATCCTCAACTGTTTCTACTTTTGCTACGGGCTCCAAAACATTAGCAAACTTTATTATATCAACATCAAGCGTAGAAGGCGCATCACCATAATCAAGCCAACGAACTATGTGCTGTGCTGAGTTCCCTTTTTCTCTATGCACGTCCACAAGAACATCATGGACAAGCGTAGTCTTTCCAGCACCGCCCGGCCCATGAATAAAAATAGTAGGGCAATCAATTGTTAATTTATCATCGACTTTCTTCCTTAAATTTTTAAGACGATCCTTCAAAATAAAAGCACCCTTTTTGTCATCATCAAGATTACAATACTTATGCAGGTCTTCAGTTGGACCTGGTAAAAGTTCAGGTTTTGGAGGGGGTGGTGGATCTATGAATATTTTGTATACTATGCATACCACTGCGGTTATTCCAGCTCCCAGAAGCTTAAAACCGTTGCTATATTCATGTATAAATCTAATCTCTCTACGTAATCTACTCTCCCAACTTTCAGCTGCTTGTCCCCTTCCTCCAGTCATCCATCTTCGTTTCAGCCCTTCTCTCCCCGCATCCTTATACACATAACGCCTTACGACTGGGCTTCCTACTAAAGGACTCGTATGAAACAGACGGATAGGGGGTTTCGACATCAAAGCCAGCCGTCTGGCAAAGACTGTTCCCATTTCTTCCGCCATAACGGCAGCTTGGCTCATGGCAAAAAGCTCGTTGGCACTTGCTATCAAAGAAAGAAGGGTAAACCATATTAGTAATATTTTTTTAATAAAAAGACCCATTGTTTATACCCCTTCAATCTTGCTTGAGAATGTCAAATACTGTTTTAAAATCAGTTTCTCTTTCCTTTATTTTTTCCTCAGCCAATCTTTCTAGATCACTAATAACTTCTCGGTGGGTTGAATCCAAAGCCATCAATTTATCATTAAGCTCTATTTGTATGCGTATGGGTTTAACGTTACTAACGTGCTCAAGCCCTTTGAGGCAATATTCCGTATGACTGTTGGATGCATTAATCATAAGGCGTGGCATATGAAAAGCCCAATGAAACAAACCCGAATTTCTTAATTCACGAAACCGTGTATTTCCAACAGTTTTTTGACCCGTTCCTAAAGATAAAATAAAGAAATTATTGCGGGTGCCAAATAGGTCGTTTGCTTTTACTAAAGCTAATAAGGATGGATTGTTGGCAATAACGCCCCCATCTATTAATTTATATTTTTCTGTTTCTGAACAATTACGAATTTTTGAAGGGGGGAAATAAGTAGGGGCCGCAGCTGTAGAATAAGCTACATCGGTCATATAAAAATTTTGAGCGGAGTTTTTACGGGCTTCATCACTATCAAACAAATGAAGATCGGATTCTTCCATATTGAAGGCTGGCACTAAAACGGTTTTTAAAGCTTCAGATAATCGAAATTTTTCTCCGTTTTCTTTTTGAAAATATCTTTGTAGCGTGCTTTCTAGACCATCTTTGGAATATTTTGCCCAAACAAGATCATGTCCTTTTTTTGCCAAAGGCCCTACTAAAGGAACATTCGCCCACCATGGGTTTGAAAAAATATACCCATTATCTGATTTGTATATTTTTCTTAAATCCTCAACTTTGTATTTAGGTCTACCATGTGTGTCAGGAACACAAAGCCCTAAAGCAATAATGCCCCCTGTCGATGTACCGGCAATAATATCGAAAGAATCTGCAATGGGTTTTCCTGTTTGTTCCTCTATATACTTTAAGAATTTTAAAGGAACGACCCCTCGAATTCCTCCACCATCGATGGACAGAATACGAATTGTCTTTTGAGTTGAAAAAGAGCGTAAATTTTCCCCGTGTTTAAGTCCATATTGAGCCACAATAGGGTAAATATTTTTTGATGCTCTTAAAATCCCCTCCCTCAATGTCTCTAAAGCAAAAACTTGCTGATTAAAAAAGAATACCAAAAAAAACCATATATGCTTCCACATAAATTTTCCCCTAATTTTACGTAATTTATCTTATAGGTTGAATTAAAGAATTAATCAATATATTTCTGGTTGAAAAAGGTCGAATTTTTCAATTTAAGTGATATTGTTTTGTCACAAATTAAATGAAAAAATACAGATGAAATTTATCTAATTTTTCTTTTTTGCTTTCGTCTAAAAGGGTATAAACAGCTTCAAAATTTTTGCATTAAGCAATCGCTTCTAACGCCTGACGTTTATCGGTAATATTCATAAGGTTATCTTCTTTTATTTAATCTATTTTTCTTGAATTTATGAAGATTCTCCATCTTCTAAAATATTATCAAAAGCCTCTCTTCCGTGTTTTTCCAGGTCTTCATAGCTTTGTGGTATAGAGACATAATATGTGAGGAGGCCAAGGAGAGCATATGCTTTGTTTTTATGGGTTGAGTTTTGTTGGAGGTCTGTTCCGAGTTCAATCCCCAATTTTTCCACCAGGCCAGATTTGACCAACAGGCCGCCCAGTTGGATAAGGGTTCGGGTTCTAGCTGACCGCTTTGTATGTTTAAGATGATAGAGGGACACTTGGAGTCTCTTAATTTGTTGGCTTATTCTAAGGATGTGCTGTTGACGTTTGACGAAAGGGTGGCATGTGCTTTCTTCCCTCCTTCAAAGCTTTTTTAGTCTTTTCATGGGATGATAAAAAAGTTTCCCCTGTTGTTTTCCAGCCTTTTAAAGACGGAGAATCTGTTTTAAAAGCCTCAACAGCCTCCATCAAAGCGCCCATCAAAATCTCTGCAGGTAAGGCTGTGGCCCCTACCTTTTTCATCAGAGTGATAAGCTCTAAATTTTGTTTTTCACCCAGCTTTTTTTTCTTGTCCTGCAGGGCCTTAATTTTAAGGTCAATGTGTGAGAGTTTTTGATTTTGAGACATAAGGTTCCTTCTGCCTTTCTTCTGTTTGTGATTTATGAATATTTTATTCCTTTCTCTCTTTTTAAACAATGTGGTGTGTTTGGATGTTTTCATCCATCACACCTGCCATGAGTCAAAGGTGGGCTTTTTCCAAAAAGACAACTTTGCGCGCTTATACGTTGCCATGCAACATATAGCAAGACGACTCTTTTTTTTGAGTATAAAATAGTCAAAAAAGCCCAACAAAACCAATGGTTGCAGAAGGTATGGAAGGCCTAAATTATAGGAGTCTTGCTATATCTTGAAAACCCCATTTTGTTTTTGTTAAAATTAGTTTCAAACTCCGGCAGAAAAAATGAAAAAATGGCCATTTATCATTTTACAGTAAAAGTCATGTCCCGTTCTCAGGGACGGAACGCCGTTGCAGGCGCTGCCTATCGCCATGGCCAGGGGATGAAAGATTTTCAAACAGGAAAGGTTTTTACCAACAGCACCCATCAAGATGTGGAACACTGTGAGATTGCCATTCCCCCCCATGCCCCAGCCTGGGCCAAAGCCTTATTGGTTGGAAACGTGCATCAAAATTCACAAAAGCTTTGGAATGCTGTTGAGCGTTTTGAAAAAAGAGTGGATGGGCAAGTCTATCGAGATGTGGAGTTTTCTCTCCCCCATGAACTGAACTCTGACCAACGCCTGGCCTTAGTGAGAGAGTTTGTACGGGATCAATTTACACAAATTGGCATGATTGCTGATTGGTGTGTGCATAATCATGTGGACCCGGAAACAGGCCTGGAAAAACCCCATGTTCATGTGATGCTTACCTTACGGGACTTACAAGAAACCCCAACCTTAGAAAAAGTTAAAAGCGCCTTAGGCTTGAGGGCTTGTGAGATTCACTTTGGCCATAAGGTACGCCATTGGAATTCAAGGGGTTTGTTAAAGGATTGGCGAGAAAGTTGGGCTGAATATGCCAATACACATTTGATGAAAGCAGGCTTAGATGTGCGCATTGACCACCGCAGTTATGCAGACCAGGGCATTGAGCTGATTCCCCAACCTAAACTGGGAAAGTCCGTAACAGACATGGCCGAACGGGGCCTGTATGTGGACCGATTTTTGGAAATGCAGCAGGTGCATGACCATAACCAGCACCTCATCCAAAAAAACCCTGAGATTGTGTTGGATTATATAACCCGCTATCAGTCTACCTTTACCCGTCAAGACATAGGGCGCGTCTTGAATCGCTATAGTTATGATGGGGAGGAGTTTCAGCACCTGTTGGCACAGCTGGAAGCCTCCCCTAAGCTTGTTCGCTTATCCTTCCCAGAGGGAGAGAAGTTCACCACCCAAGATGTGCTTCGCCTGGAAAGACAGGTGATGAACCTTGGAAAAACCTTGTCTCAGAAAGACAGCACGCCTGTGAAGGCTATTCATCAGGAGGAAGCTCTCCAACAAGGGCACAACCTGTTACGTATTCATGGGGGGCTTTCCAAAGACCAAGTGCAAGCTGTTCAGCACATGCTGGCCTTGGGTCAGCTTAAAATTGTGGTGGGTCATGCGGGGGCTGGTAAAACAACCTGTTTGGAGGTAGCTCAAGAAGCATGGAAACAATCAGGATATGCGGTTGTGGGTGCAGCTCCTACAGGCAAAGCAGCCTCTCAGTTAGAAACCAGTGGCATTGCCTCACAAACCCTGCATAAGTGGGAACAGGGGTGGCATGACCAACGAGACAAGCTGTCTAAGCGTCATGTGTTGGTGGTGGATGAGGCGGGCATGTTGGATAGTGAACGTTTATATGGGGTACTCAAACAGTCTTATCAGCAGGGCTTTAAGGTTGTGTTGGTGGGAGACCCTGAACAGTTGCCCCCCATAGAGGCAGGGGCTCCCTTGCGAGCCTTAATGGAAACCATAGGATTCGTGGAACTTTCCACCATCGTACGTCAACAGGAAGATTGGCAACGGCAGGCCAGCCATCTGTTTGCAACCCGACAAACCCAAGAGGCCCTTAAAGCTTATGACAAACGGGGATATGTGCATTATGCAGATAATGCCCACCAAAAGCTTATCACTGATTGGGCTTGCAACGTACGTGCATCTAAAGAATTCCAAGAAAAAGAAGGGCACAGGGGTTGTCAGGAGAAGTTCCCCCGCCCTTCCGCGCTCATCTTAGCCCATACCAACCAGGACGTGCAAACACTGAATGCCTTCGCACGACAAGAAGCCCGTCAAGCGGGGGTTTTACAAGGGCCCGATTATGACATCAGGGTGTGCAAAATCTTGAATTTAGAAACCCTTGACCCTGACCGTCACAACACCGCCTTAAGGCCCAAAATAGTTTATGAAACAAAACATTTTGCCGTGGGCGAACCCATTGTGTTCCTGCGCAATGACTACGACCTAAATGTGCGCAATGGTCAGTTGGGACGCATTACACACATTGAAGAAAGCATTCTAACCATTCACAAAAACGATGGTACAGATATTCAATTAGATGTGGAAACCTATGGTCATATTGATTATGGCTACGCTACAACCATTCACAAAAGCCAGGGAACAACGGTTGATAAAACCTTTGTGTTTGCAAGCCCTAACATGAACCAGCACCTCACCTATGTGGCCCTCACCCGTCACAAAGAAGATGTGAATATTTATGCAGATACCCATCTGTTCAAAAACCGAGAAGACCTCTACCAGAGCCTGTCTCAAGAATCCCTCAAAGAAAATGCCCTGGATTATGATAACACGGATGCACATTCCTTCATCCAACTCACACCAAAAGATCCTATAGACTTTATGAATCGGCGCTTCTTAGGATTCATGAAAACATCCTATCAAACCGCAAAACTCTTTACTCAAAAAATATGGACTCAAACTGCAAACTGGATGGCAATCTACACGGATTTAAAGACAGAGGCCCAAAAAGAAGAAGCCCCCCTGCCCTTTACTTCTAACATAAAGATTCAAGAAGTAGCTAAGACCTATGGATTAGAACCCTACCTAAACCCTCATGATCCAACCCATGGGGTTTATGTGCAGTTTGCCCACCTGCAGATAGGGGATAAAGCAAAAGAAGAGAAAACTATTTTAACAGGCATTGCTCACCACTTTTTAACCACCTTGGAACGCTCAACAGGCACATTGGATGAAAATCGTTTGAAAGAAACCTACCAAACGGCAAGCCGCATGGCTGAACTGTTTCAAAAACACCAAGAGTGCCACACAGAGCCCCTAGAAATGGTCCATGCCCTACGCCAAGCCAATAAAATAAGGAACCAAGATCAAGTTTTAGAAAAACAAACTCTCTCCCAAAATCATGACCTCACCAACCTGAAAATCCAAATCCAACACCAGGAAACACAAAACCAACACTTGCAACAAATCAACACACACCACATAAGCCATCACCCAACCTTGGGGGGGTGAGAACAAAGATTAACCTCTTGAAAATTATATCAAAAATGCGATATATTAGAACATGAGTTGGAAGATTGTTGTACACCCAGATACTAAGAGTGAACTTGAACAACTGCCGGTTGATATGAGGGCTAGACTTACTCGTTTGCTAGATTTAATAGCTGAAGTTGGTCCTTTGACCCTTAGAGAACCTCATGTTAAAAGCTTAGGAAACAAACTTTGGGAAATTCGTCTTTCTGGCAAAGATGGTATATCACGGGTTGTTTACGCAGTTTTTTCAGATAAAAAAGTTGTTCTGCTTCATGCTTTTATCAAGAAAACTCAAAAAACACCTAGGCGCGCCATAGACTGCGCCTTGAGACGCCTAAAGGAGATTTAAATGAAAAAATGCATTGATTTCAACACAATTAAAGACCAATGGATAAAAGAACTAGAATTTATTCAAGAGTATGAAGCCCTGGAGCTTGAGTACGCTATTTCCCTGGAGCTTATTAAGGCACGTTCAGACGCAGGCTTAACGCAAGAGGAGGTGGCAAGAAGAATGGGAACCACGCAACCTGTTATTGCACGGCTTGAGTCTGGGAACATACTTCCCAGCGTTAAAACACTCAGTAAATACGCCAGCGCTACAGGTAAAAGTTTGGAAGTTCACTTAAATTAAAACGACTCCTTTAGGAACACCACACAACAAAAAAACTATGCCTAAGGATTTTAGAGGCCGTTCAATAATTTTTATCCCCACATTCTGTGGATAACCGTGTGCGTAACCCCCTCCCCTACCCTTGTATTCTCTACAGCTTAAAGGTGTTTTACCATAGAGCCTATTTTTTGGGCAATACGGGTTAATCTCATAAATTCATGTCTACAGAATTATTGTTTTTAAATTAGTATCAAATATGGTACTATAATTCCATGAGTCAGATTAATAAAAAAATAAAATCCATGAAAGCTAATCCACAAAAGGATTGGAAGATTGATGATCTTTATTCTATTACAAACAGATATAGCGAGATGACTCTTTTTTGAGTATAAAGTATTCAAAAAAGCCTAACAAAACCAATGGTTATAGAGGATATGGAAAACCCAAATTATAGGAGTCTCGCTATATAACATTGACTACCGCCAACCAGGTACAAGCCATGTAACTTTTAGCTGCCCAAACGGAGGGTGTTTAACCGTTCCAGCTCATAAACCCATAAAGCCTGTTTATATTAGAAAATTTGTTGAGTTGATTGATACCATACATAAGGAGGAAGAGAATGATTGATTACCCTTTTACAGTTAGAAAACTCTCTAAAGAAGAAGGTGAGGGTTACCTTGCGGAAGTTCTTGATTTAAATGGTTGTATGGCTGATGGCGAAAGCGCTGAAGAAGCAATTCATAATTTAGAGGATGCTATTATTTCCTGGATTAAGACAGCTCAAGAGCTCAACCGCCCTATTCCACGTCCAAATCATGATTTTTATAGTGGAAAATGGGTTATACGAACACCAAAAAGCTTACACCGCAAACTAACAGAACTTTCTAAGGTAGAGGGTGTCAGTTTAAATACCCTGGCAATTTCCTTACTTGCTGAAGGGGTTGGCTTAAAGCTAACTAACCAAAATTTAAAGCAATAAATAAAATATGGGAGAGTTTTTTTGTTACCAATAGATGTTTTTTATACGTACAGCTGTCAATCATTCTTTCGCATTCGCGAACAGAACATGGGTGATTTGAAAATAAATTGAGGTAAAATTCTTTTTCTTCCATAGTTTTTGTAAGCCTCATAAAACTGTTTCATCCTCCAAATGTGTCTAGCAGCCCCCCCACTCTCCCTGCTCAATCTTACAACTAACGTATTTTCCATCATTCCTAATTACCAATAAATAAGCTTAAACGCTAAGCTCTCTTAAAAAATTAGCCCAGATATTATTTCTAAAGTGAAGTTCTAAACTTCCTCGCCTGAATGGACTTCCCTCTTCCCTAAATTTTGGCTCAGGAATAATATCCACAACATCATCCTCTGAAAGGGTTTGCAACCAATCCTCGAAAGCTAAACCAAAGGCTTCCTTCTCCAATGCTTCTTTCTGCTCCTGCTCTCTTTTTTTTCTTTCTAAGTAAAGCCTCAAGGCTCGAACCTCAGGAGATTCGTAATTTTCCGCAGGTGCGTACGGAACCCCCCCTCTTAAAATTCCCATGAAAAAGTTTAAGGATGATCCTTTCAGTTTGTTTGCCTTACCATTGACGCTAAGGTCAAAAGCAAAAGCATTTATAGACTCTTGAACGTCCTCTGGTGAAAGGATTCCTTGTTTTTGAATTTGAGTAAGATGGGCTTTTGTAAAACCAATTTCTGACAATGGGTAGATATTCAACTGTTCCCACTCATTGGGTAACAAATTTTGGTCAAAAGGCTGTTTAGTAGTATTAGTAAAATTATAACTACTACTAATAGAGGCTTTTCGTGTTTCCTGTTTCGTTTCCGAATTGTTTACTAAACCCGCTGAAATTTTTTGCATATCATCCAAAATGGCTTTTTTCATATTTTCCTGAATGTAAAATATGGTAAATCCTCCGTTACCAGATTTCCCCTTATCTCTTTTTAAAAACCCTTTGCTTACAAGTCTTTGTGCCGTTGTTTTGACGGTATCAACGTTAGTTGCAAGTAGGTCGCTTAACTCGCGAACAGTTACAGGTCCAGATGATAGGTCATTTCTCGACAGGCATTTGGTCCCAACATAAAGCAAGAGCTTTCTTTGATGACCACATAACCTGCTTAAGTGATAGATGGATTCCTCTAAGCTCCAAGCTTGTTCAAAAGGTGATTTTTGTTTACTGATAGGATTGTCTATTGTTTGGTAAACATTTAGTGACCTGTTTTCTGATGATTCATGAATTGTTTCCTGATGTTTCCCTGTTTGCCCTCCAATTGTTTGATGATCGTTTACTAATTGTTCATTAACTGTTTCTTTGTTGTTTTTCTCTAACAGACCTATTTTTTCCTCTTTACTGGGCTGTTCTTGGTCAGGAACAGTCTCTCCTGTTCCTTCTATTACTGTCCAAGGTCTGTAAGCAGTCTTCTTGAATTTCTTAGACGTTTCTTTATTTTCATAATTATCAATGGAAGGCATCTTTTTTCTCCATTATTATTTTATTAGGCAGCCTCTCCAAGGGTTCCTAAAGAAACCTCTGCATGGTTCTTTTTTTGGATTCCTAAGAGTTCCTTAGTTAGTAGGTCAATATCTTCTTTAGCAGAGCTGCTTTTTAGATTATCAAAGATAGATTCAGAGTTTGTGATAGAGTTTGGAAACTCTTGGCTAGCACGTACGTAAGTTTTAAATAGTTTTTCTGCATAAATTGGGTGTTTGATAAGAGTACTTAAAACTTCATGAGATAAAGATGTGCGTGTATCAAATTTGTTCAAAACTAGCTTAAATGGAATGTTTGTTTTGTAGTTCTGCTCTAAGTTGAGGATTTCTTGTACGCTTATTTTTAGGCCAGAAAGTGAGAATTCCTCAGGTGTTACAGGTGCAATAATCATATCTGAACTTAATGCAGCTGCAGCAACAGATTGTCCTAATGCAGGTGGGCAATCTATGATGATAAGATCATATTTTTTCTTAAGAGGCTGAAGTTTTTCTCTATAAACATGCTCAAGGGGAAGCCGGCTTAGCATAATCACGTTGTCTAGTATGGCATTTTCAATGCGACTGGGAATGAGGTCTAACCCTTCAGACACATGAACAATAGTATCTTTCAGATCTAGACCCTCTTTAAGAATATCCACCATTACAGGGAGCTCTTCAGCATTCACCTGAAAGGACTGTGTTAGGTTACCCTGTTGGTCTAAATCAATACATAAAACCCTTGCGCCATAAAGGTTTGCGCGCACAGCTACGGCATGTGCTAAAGATGTTTTTCCTGTTCCACCTTTTACAATCTGAAAAGCTACAGTTTTAGATTTAAATCTCAAATTGAACAAGGCGTGACTTGTGGAATGACTGAAATAAACACGATTTTGGTTTTTTTCAAACTGTAACCCCTTTGTTTTTAGTTGTTTATGAATTGCCTGTATGGTTACGCCTAAAAAATTCGCTGCATCTGATGCTGTGAACTTAGCTTTCATATAAAATGATCCCTTGTTTTTCTGTGTTTAAATTTGATGTTGAAGTATTTTTATAAAAAAACATTAACACTTAAACCAAGCTTTTGTAAACAAATAATGACTTTGCATATTAATGTGTATCCATTTTTTTTCTAATTAAGAACTAACCTCTTTTTTCCAAAAACGTTCAATAAATGTTTGTTAATGGTTTTGTAAATGTTTACTAACTGTTTATTGATTGATTGGTTACTGTTTGTTGAGTTTTCTCCATTCTTGTGTGTTGTTCTGTAGGTTTTTGATAAACATTTGTCTATCATTTAGTAAACAAACATGAAACGATTGTTGATTGATTTTTGTCATTTTTTTCCAAGCTTTAGGGATTACGTTAGAAAAATTTATTTTGATGTAGTCGGCACAGAAAGGGGAGGGAGCTTTTATCAAAAGCTCTTTGTGTCTGGTCTCCTCAAAATTTACATTTTCAAACCAACTGGCATAAGTTTTTGTTCCAAATTTCTTCACCAAGGTTTTTCGTTCTTGGCCGCAAAAATCTTTGTCAATTTTTGAAAGGTCAATATATATGGCGGAAGAAGATGAAGCAGGATTGGAAACACTGGATTTTTCCCACACTTTTCTTTGGGTAAGACTCAAAGAATTGATAATATGAATGGCAGCCGTATGTTTTAACAGGTATGTGTTTTCTTCCATGCGAATCTCCAATTATTTTTAGAAATAGGTGCCAAAAATAGGTACACAGGCACCCTACGATTTTATAATATTTTGTCCTTTGAAACCCTTGTGAAACCTCACTTTTTTGATCCTTTTAAATAACTAAATATGTTAATTAATAACATTTGTGTTGTTCCTTTAAAAAAATATTTATTAATGCTAGCATCATTTTTTGGTATCAAAAAAGAACAATTTTTATAAAAAATAAACATCGTTGTTCCTTTAAAAACATGTTGACAGTCATAAAAGAGCAAATTTAATCTTGTTGTTACTATTTCAATGTGTCGGTTGGTTTTTTTATGTTTTACCGTCTTTTGACCTCACAGGACTTTTTTGTTCGTAAGGAACTGGATTTATTGAAAGAGCTTGGCTTTTGCTACGCAAGTTTTGGGTTTAAAGAATTGGAAACCCAAAGGATTTTTGGCTGTTTTTCAGATCCAAAGTGGGCTCAGGTTTACATATCCAAGAATTTTTTTAATCACGATCCATTAGCCCAAACAGCCTGTGCTGTTGCAAACCACAAAATTTTGTGGAGTGCCGTTAGCATTGATAGTGTGGAGGGATATCGGGTTATGGTGGAACGTGAGGCTATTAGTGGTGCTAGATCGGGTGTTACTTTGGCTATTAACGATGGGCGTTTTCAAGAAATTATTGCTATTGGAGATTCGGCTCAAGAGGATATTTTCCTCAATCGTTTCATTAAATATTTTACCCAGATTCAAGAAGTTCGTAGGATTGTTAAAAACATATTTTTGGATGGAAGATGAAACAGTCTCTTAGAAAAATTGTAGTTACAAGTGTTATTGGAAATGCCTTAGAGTTTTATGATTTTACGATTTGCGGCGTTTTGATTGCTACTTTGTCTCAGGTTTTTTTTCCAAACAGCAATCCTACTCTCTCTTTATTTGCTAGCTTTTTTGCCTTTTCTGCCGCTTTTTGGACACGACCTTTTGGGGCGTACGTATTTGGATCTATAGGAGACCGTTTTGGGCGTAAAAAGGCCTTAACTATTTCTGTGATTTTAATGGGGCTTCCCACATTTTTTATTGGTATTTTACCAGGCTATGAAACCTTAGGAATTTTGTCGCCCGTTATTTTAATTTTATGTCGTATGGTTCAAGGTGTGTGTACAGGGGGCGAGTATAACGGAGCGGCCATTTTTGCCCTTGAACATGCAGCCAACAAACGTCCAGGATTTATTAGCGGATTCATTTCGGCATCCTGTGTTATGGGCGCTATTGTGGCAACCATTGCTGGCGCTATTGTTTCTCAGCCTCATATGCCATCTTGGGCTTGGCGTGTACCTTTTCTTTTCGGGGCTTTTATTAGTCTTATTGGTTACTATGTGCGCCGTCAATGCCATGAAACTCCAGAATACTTGGCATCTTCTCGTACATCCTCTTATGTTCAGCCTCTTCTTTTGGTTTTTAAAGAATATAAAATTCCTTTTTTGGTAAATCTACTGGCGGGGGGAATGAATGGTATCCTTTCTTACACCCTTTTTGCTTTTTTAAACATTTATCTTTCCAGGTACATTCATATTCCTTTGGAAAAGGGAATTTTTATGAATATTTTTGGGTTGATGGCTTTTATGTTTTTGTGCCCAGTTTTTGGGGCTTTAAGTGATAAAAAAACGGCCAGAGACTCTATTTTCCTGTCTCTTGTGGGCGTTATTATTTTGTCGCCCATTTCCTTTTCCTTACTGCAGGCACAGGAAACGATTTTATTGGGCCAAATTCTATTGGGGGCTTTGGTTGCAAGTTTTGTGGGACCAAGCCATGCTTTTATGCAAACCTTATTTCCAGTAAAAACACGCTATACAGGGATTTCTATGAGCTTTTGTATTGGAATGGCTATTACAGGTGGAACAACACCTATGCTACTAACCTACCTGATTGACCTGACTGAGAACTTGTATATACCTGCTATGTGGCTTGTTGTTTATGCCATCATACTATTTTCCGTCTTGTATGGAACTAATGAGCAGTTAGAAAATCAGGAAAAACAAGAAACAAACGATACCAAAGCTGCTTAGGTTGGGTTCTCTACCTATCCGTTAGATGTACTAGTTTATATAATTTTTTGATTTCTAATTAATAATTTATTCGCCTATTTTTATTAGGTTATATATAATGGAGAGGTCTATGATAACGCAGGAGAAGAAATGGCTACTAAGGTTACAACGCTAGATTCAAACAAAGCAGAGAAAGTAAACGTAGAGTTTAATAATGGGGATTTGGAGGCACTGAGAGACATTAAAAAAAAGTGGCATTTCAAAGACCTAGAGAGCGTTCTTAGATTTGGTCTAGCTGTTCTTACTATTGCAGAAAAGGGTAAACTTTTTCATGAGAAGACAAATGGTAAAATGGAGAGGCTTGATCCTATGGATGATCTGGTGGAGGTACGTTAGATGGTTCCACCTACAAAACAGCCATTCGCAGACTTTAACGCGGACAACATAGTTAAAAGAAAAGAAATAGAAAAGCTAGAGGAAAGAGTAGCCGACCTTGAGAGTAGAGTGGGAGACGATTTAAAGTTGGCTGCCTCTATCGAAAGTGTTTCCAAAGAGGCAAACAAGTTTTCAGATACAATAAACACCTGTCTGATAAAACTTCTTAATGAAAATGAAAAAGCCAAAGACGCTATAAGAGATATAGTTAGAAATACTGATAGAAATCAGTGGAAAATTTTTGTGGGAAAGACATGGGTTGCAGTTTGGGCTATTATCCTTATGCTTATACAAGCGTTAGTTCAAAAGTTTCTCTCTTGATATTTTCTTTCAAATATTGAATTACCTCATCTTCAAACCCAAAACGATTCATGTTTTTTATGTGGGTTGGAAATAGGATGCCGTTTAGGTGATCGCATTCATGTTGCACAATACGAGCGTGGAACCCGTGGGCTTTTTTTGTATGTTGGGTACCATTCATATCGTAAAAAGAATAAACAATGGATTTATGGCGTTCTACCTCTCCCATCATTCCTGGAACGGAAATACATCCTTCCCACCCTGAAACCTTTTCCTCGGTTACATGGGTTATTTCAGGGTTAAGCATAACTGTAAGGGGAACGGGGTCGCAGTCAAAGGTGTATCGCTGACTGGGCTCAGCTTTTGGAATACTAAAAATAACGATGCGTAGGGGAATATAAACTTGTGGTGCTGCTAGCCCCAAGCGGTCTCCTAATGATTCAAGAGTGTGGCGCATGTTGTTAATAATTTCATGAACATCAGAAAGCTTGCTCAAATCAACGGGTAGGGCTTTTTGACGCAAGATTGGGTGTCCCATACGGGCAAGGGGAAGAAGGCGAGGGGAGGTCATGTTATACAAACCGATGCCAAATGATGGGGGCAATCCAGTTAAGCTCCACATCCATCATAACAGAAGGAAGAAGTTGGGCCCGTGTATTTGTGCCGCACAGACTGTAAACATCATTTCCGCTGCCAGCAATTACCTGTCGCAGTTTTTTTCGTCCATCTTTAAGTTCAACAATACAGGTTTTATTGAAAGCCTGGTTTTTCTGTTCAGGGGTCAGCTTTAATCCGCCCACATAGTCACCAATAGAAAACTGAGGGGCCATGGTGTCGTCGTTGACAAAACAGAAAACAGCGTGATTATAAATTTGTTTAAAAATACGAATTTCTTCCATAAGAAGAATTTCCTTATCTGGTTTGAGGGGGGTGTTATTTTCTCTTAAAGGACCTATGGGATCATTAAATGTATAAGCTTCTGGGCCGTTTCCATGAAGAAACCATTCTACTGTTGATACAACTCCTTGAGTTTTAAGAGCATGAACCAGCTGATGAATGCTTTTTAAAGAGGGCATGACTAATCCGTTTTCCCATTTGGCAACGGTTGTGCCTTTAATGCCATGCAGTTTTTCGAGCTCAGGTCTGGTTAGCCCAGCTAACGCTCTTGCTGTTCGAATGCGTTCTCCCATGCATTTCATGATGTGAGGGGTGATGGGAATGGCCCGTGCTCTTGGCAATTTAAAAAACTCCTAAAATTTTATGCAAATTCTAACTGATTCTAGAAGACTGTGGAACACTCTTTTTGCCAACAGAGAAAAGAATTTATTACAAGAAAACAATTAAAGATAAAATTATTTAAAAATGTATTGAAATGCTCTTTTTTGTTTGTGACAATGATTTGTTAGACAAATTTTTTCAAGATAGGAATGGAATAAGATGAAAGAACTTATATGGAAAGCTAGCTTTATTTTTTTGGTAAGTTTTGCCATGGCGTATGCAGTTCCTGACGAGATACCAGTGATGAAGACCTTATTGGATAAGTTGGTACCCTATTTAGGTTTTGCGTTCACAGCTGGTGGTGTTTATTACAGTGGACTGAATGGCAAGCAGGTTGTGACTGGGGATTATCGGGCAGCTCCACGTTTATTGGTAAGTGTGGGGGCGGCAGGTTTGGGGTTGGCTGGTATTTTTGGTGCTGATGCTTTAACAGTGACGCTGCCATAAGGCTTAGGTGGTAAGTATGCAAGACCATACAATCCTTAATTACTTAGACGTGCCGCCCCGTATTTTATTGTGGCCTGCATCGGAGGTGTGTTTTGTGGCGGGACCTTTTCTAGCTTTAACACTTTTTGGCTTTTGGCTTTGGGGTATAGCTATAAGCTTTATAAATTTGGGTATGGTGCGTTTTTATAAGCGGTCTTTTGGCCCTGGAAGACTCAGTGGCTTTTTGTACTGGTATTTGCCTCAGAATCGAAAGGCACACCCTGTAACACCACCTTCTTACATTCGTGAACTGGTTGGGTGAGGTAACGTATGCACTATTCTATAACGGCTCAAAAACTTGAACAAACGCATAAGCAGAGACGGTTATTTATTGGGTTTCTTGCCTTATCTTTACTGGTCAATTGTATTCAGGGATTGGAACGCCTGTTTTTAGCTGAAAAAATTATTATTTTGCCTCCTGATATTCAAAAAGAGGTATGGGTGCGGGGAACACGTGTATCGGCGTCTTATTTGGAGGAGTGGTCCTACTACGTGTGTAGTTTATTGCTGACTACATCGCCTCATACCATAGAGTACCAAACAGATTTGGTTTTGCGTCATGTAAGCCCTGAGGCTTATGGGGCGTTAAAACAGAAGCTCAAACAAGAGGCTGTTGTTTTAAAAAAGAATAATGCAGCTACAGTTTTTCAGCCTAAAGAAATTGTTGTAGATGCTCAGAATATGACGGCACGGGTAACGGGAAGTTTATCATCTTTGGTGGGTAAGGATCGTGTTTTAGAAAAACAACAGACATACCAACTGGCTTTTGTGATGACACAGGGGAAATTTTTACATCTAACGCGTTTTGAACGTGTTAAATCGCTTAAGGAACAGGAGTAAGGTCATGATCTTACGCATTTTTAGTCATATGTTTTTGGGTATTGTGATGGTGGTTATTTTAGCTAGCCCGATTGAGGCTAAAAAGCATAGGTTTGTGATGACAGATGAAGAGCCTTTGGTGATTCAGGTTAATAACCAGGGATCTATTCGCATTCATGTTCAGGGGGATCGTATTCAAGAGGTTCTGGGACTGGAGGAATCCGTTACGTTTGATAAGGATGAAACCCATGGGGTTTTGTACTTAAGAGGGGTGGATAAAAAACAAACCATAACTCTTATAACGGAAGGAGGGTCTTTTCAAGATGTGACGCTGGAACCTTCTGATGGTGGTGTTTCTCATCTTGTTTTGGTTCCTTCCAAAAAGGAAGGAGAGGTGACAGGTGTGGAAACGCGCCAAAGTTTAGGGGAAAGCCCTATTCAATCTTTAGGTAAAACGGCTTTGGCCAATCAGCCTTTTCACGACGCGGTTTTGGGGGTTATTAAACAGCTGTACCATGGGGTAGGAGATGTGGCTGGTCTCTTTGAGCACTCCTTACGTCAAACGACGGCTGGTGTTTCGGCTAAACCTTTACGTATTCTTGTTTTTCATGGAATGAAGGGGGTTTTGTTTGAGGTAAGGAACGAGACGGGAACTACACAAAATCTGTTAGAGAAAGATTTTTACCATGTGGGTGATTATGCTTTGGCTCTTGAAAAACGACAGTTGGAGGCGGGACAGGTTACGACGCTTGTGGTGGTTGGGGGTATTGATGAGAGATAAATTTCTTCTTCTTAAAACGTCTGTTCAAAAGCTTACCCAAGTAAAGCAGTATGTGTTGTTGGGAGGTGTTTGTTTGGGGATTTCAGGGGGAGTTGTAAGTGTGTTGGGTCTGACTTTTCGGGGAAAGTCGGCAGCGGCTACAGATAAAGTTCTGTCAGGGAAAAAGGCAGAAAAACGCATTAAAATTGAATCTAGTGGTACCAGTTTAAACCCACAGGAGGTATGGGTGGACCGTTTGGACAAAGATCGAGATGTAATCAAAAAACGTCTGGATACTTTGGAAAATCTTTTCAAACAACTGGCGGGTCAAACTATAGGGATGGAGCAAAGGGCTGTGGTTCGCGAGGCTTCTTCGGGTACGTCGTCTCAAACCTTAGATGCGTCTTTTTTAAAAGGGCCTGATTTAAAAGGGTCTGAGGAGATTGCAAAGGCAAAGGTTTTGGCTGAGAAGCCGAAGTTCCATCGTATTTCATTTCAATTAGATGGGCGGTTGTCGAAGAAAATTAAGCGCTCCATTGACCATTATGTTCCTGCTGGAAGCTTTGCACGGGGTGTGTTGACCAGTGGCGTTGTGGCGTCCACATCAGTGCAAGCAAGTGCTAACCCTCAACCTGTACACATTCAATTGACGGACTTTGGCAATTTACCTCGGGGCTTTAAAAGTGATGTGAAGCACTGCTTTTTGATAGGTTCAGCCTATGGTGATTTAGCATCAGAACGGGTGTTTATGCGTTTAGAAAAGCTGTCATGTGTGGAGCGTCAAACCCAAGAGGTTATAGAACTGTCTGTGGATGGCTACGTGGCAGGAGAAGATGGTGCCAATGGATTACGTGGTGTGATTGTGGACCGATCAGGCCCTGCCATGCGCAACGCCTTTGTTGGGGGCTTTTTTGCAGGGGTTGGTAATTTCTTTGGTCAACAAAAGTCTCAAGTTCCAACAACTGTGGGACACAATGGACTGACCACGGTAAATCCCTTAACGGCTCAGAACATGCTGGAAGCAGGAGCAGGCAAGGGACTTGGCAATGCTATGGAAAAGTTCTCTGATTTTTACATTAAACGGGCAGAACAACTTCAACCTGTTGTGGAAATTGAACCAGGTAGGCGTGTGGATGTGGTGTTTAAGGGGGGCTTTGATATGAATCAAACGGTTTATCGCCAATCGGTTATGACAACCCACGATGCAAAACGACGAGAAGCGGCTTCCTCAATGGGTGAAGCAAATTCTCTTGAAATGACAGGAGTATCTTCATGAACAAAATTATTATGGTGAGATTTTTACTATGTGCATCCCCACTCCTAGCTGGCTGCTCAACGGGTCAGGAAAACTTTTCAACAGAGCCAGGAGCGGGTTTTGGATGGAAAAGTATGCAAGAAAACCATAGACGAATTCACTCTGAATTAGAAGGCACGACGCATGATCATGGAAAAATTCTATCGTTAACAACCACACCTCAACCTTATTTAGGTCAAACAGGGTCGTACGATGGGGTAGGGCGGGTGCCTGAACAGTATGTGCGGGTGTGGTTTGCACCTTTTCAAGATGCGTTTGGCAATTTGCATGAGGAAGGGGCTATTCATACGGTAGTTCAAGGGGGCCAGTGGCATGTGCCTTCTTTGATAAAGGGGTAAAGTGGCATGTTATCTTCTATTTATCCTTTTTTACGGTCTTTATTTAATGAAGAGGAAGTTTTTCAAAACGATTCAATCAGTCTTAAAACCTTTCGGGCCTATCATGCATGCCATTCTATACAAACCTATTTCCCGTATGAAAGTTATGAGGATGGAATTTATTTTAATCGATCAACGGTTGGGTTTGTGTTGGAAAGCTTGCCCATTATGGGTTTTACGGAAGAATCTCATAAGCAACTGGCGGGCGTGTTTCAATATGTGTTGCCAGAACAAGCAAACATTCAGTTTTTATTGGTGGCGGATCCATATGTAGGGGGTGCTTTGTCTGCTTGGGAATTGGCCCGATCAAACGTCTCCCCCATGCTGCATAAAATGGCCCAAAATCGTGTAAAGGCTTTTTGTGATTTAGCTTCTTCACAGAATCGTCTGTTGTCAGCTAGGTTTTTTCGATTAATGATTTCTGTAACAGTTCCTTATGCCTTAAAGGACCAAATTCAAGATTTAAAAGATCGTTTAGAGGAAACATTGAAGATGGTTGGACTCCATTCTTTCAATATGCCACCTAACCTGTTGATGAGCTTTTTGGATGACATTTTTTGTGTTCGTTTGAAACAAAATGGGTTTCAGCCATTTGTACCCTCTTATGATGGGTTGGATTTTATTCGTAACCAGGCCTTATCTCATATTCCCTCTATTCATGTTAAGCGGGGAGGGCTTGTCATTAACGAAACCGAACAAGTGTTTCGAGGGTATCAGGTTGTTAAATACCCTAAGCAGTGGCACCAGATGCATATGGCAGAACTGATTGGCAGTAGCATGCAGCTGCTTCAGCAATTGCCCTGTCCTTTTTTTATTCACTATGGCGTTCATATTCCCAAACAAGATGACCTTTCCTTTAAGGTCATGGCCAAGGCGTCTCATTTAGAGCGGCAAATTCAATCACCTATTGCCAAACACCTACTGAGTTTGCGGCCAGAAATGGCAGAATATCAGTTTGTTAAAAAACAACTGGCAGACGGTCATCGGTTTGTGCGTTCTAACATGACGGTTGCCTTATTGGCCAACCCTGAAGATGTGAGCCGTTTTGACCAGATGCTCACCAACCTTTACAGGGCAAAGGGATTTCATCTTAGGCAAGATGAGTTTTTTCATTTGCAATCCTTTATGACCTTGCTGCCCATGAGTTTTGGAGATGATTTTTTAAAAGACCTAACCTCAAGTCAAAAGCTGAAGACCACCATTTCTTCAGAGTCAGCTAACCTTTTGCCCATTCAGGGTGAATGGTATGGAACGCCATCACCTGGCATGATGTTGTTGGGACGACGGGGGCAGGTGACCTTTTGGTCACCTTTTGATAATCAATCGGGTAACTACAATGTGTCGGTTGTTGGGCGATCTGGTTCGGGAAAATCTGTGTTTATGCAAGAACTGATGACCGCCACCTTAGGTCACGGGGGGCGTGTTTTTGTTTTGGATGTGGGGCGTAGTTTTGAAAAGACTTGCTTGTTGTTAGAGGGACAGTTTATTGAATTTACGCCACAAACCCACTTGTGTTTAAACCCATTTTCAACCCTTCAAAAAGACAAGGAAAATGAGGTGGAGGATTCCTTGTCTATGCTAAAGTCTGTTTTGTGTACTATGGCAGGGCCTACCCAGGGCGTGGATGATTTAGAGGCTTCTTACCTTGAACAAGCCATGCGTGAAACCTGGCGTTTGAAAGGGACAGAAACAACCCTAACTCATGTGGCTCAGTGGCTTTTGGCTCATGGGGATAAAAAAGCTAAAGACCTTGGTACCATGTTGTACCCTTACACTAAAACAGTTATGTATGGGCGGTTTTTTGATGGAAAAGCCAATGTAGATTTTAATAAACCTCTTGTGGTTTTGGAATTGGAAGAGCTGAAGGAACGCAAAGACCTTCAGTCAGTTATTGTTCAAATGGTGATTGTGCATATTACCAACCAGATGTTTTTAGGCAACCGCCAGCAGCCTTTTATGATTGTATTTGATGAGGCTTGGGACATGTTGCGGGGCGGTAAAAGTGGGGTTTTTGTGGAAACTCTGGCTCGGCGGTTACGCAAATATAATGGGTCACTGGTTGTTGGGACACAAAGTGTGAATGACTTTTACCAAAGTCCAGGGGCTCAGGCAGCTTATGAAAACTCTGACTGGCTCTGTCTTTTATCGCAAAAGACTGAATCTATTCATCTTTTAAAAGAAAATAAGCGTGTTCATATGAGTCCCTTGATGGAGGAAACCCTCAAGTCTGTTCATACCAAAGGGGGACCAGGTCAAGATAGCTATGCTGAATGTCTGATTTATGGTCCGCATGGGTATGCGGTAACCCGTCTGGTTCTAGACCCTTTTTCAAAAGTTCTCTATTCCACCAAAGCTTCAGACTATGCTTCCGTCAAACGCCTCGTTGATGAGGGGATACCCATAGAGCAAGCTGTGGCTACGATAGCGGCTTAAAAAGAGAGGGGAGTTGGAATGCTTAAAACCATACGAAAAGGTTCTTTTTTCTTAATTTTGATGCTTTTAATCACATTGCCTTGCTGGGTGCCCTATTGGATTCAGATATATGTGAACCTGAGTGATTCTCTACCCCATAAAATTTTTATTTCTTTCCAAGGAAAACCTACCCACTTTTCTAAGGGGATGTATGTTGTGTTTCGTCATCCAGAGTTTTCTAAACAGATTATTAAGCGCATTGAAGGTATTCCAGGGGACCAAATTACAAGGACAGAAAATGGTCCTTGCGTTCAAAACACAGTGTTTCCTGTGAAGTCAAAAAAGCCTATGGCCCTTTCTGTTATTCCACCCAACTATTACTTTGTGGCAGGCAGCAACCCAAACAGTTATGACAGTCGCTATGAACAGTTTGGACTTGTTCACATCCACCAGATTCAGGGGGGTGTATGGCCTATTATTTAATTTTTTGGATTTTTATGTCTTGGGCCCAGGCTCAAGACATGGTTGTGGATCATGGGGTTTGTGGTGCTTTGTTCGAGATAGTTGAGGAAGATATGATTACCGTTTTAAAGGGAAAACTTCAGGCCTTAAAAGAATCAGGTCGTTTGGAGGAAGTGCAGCAAGCTTTTCAGGAAAAGGCCAAAAATCAGTTGACCCATCCCCCAGTGGTTTCAGGTCTTAAAGAAACAGATCTTGAGCGTCAATGGACTCATGATCCAACATTACTGATAACATCAGATATCAAAAATCATCAAGGAAATATCCTTGCCAAAAAGGGAGAGCGCATCAACCCACTTCATACGCTTAAGCCCTCTCAAGGTCTTTTGTTTATTGATGGAGATGATCCAAGTCATCGAGATTGGGCTAAAAACCATTACGCCCAGTATATCATTGTTTTGGTAAGAGGAAGCCCTGTTGAGTTGGAAAAAGAGGTTGGTGTTCCTATTTACTTTGATCAGGGGGGATATTTATGCGCCACATACCACATTCAGCATATTCCTGCACGCATTGAGGTAACGGGAGATGTATTGACCATCACAGAATTTAAGGTGCCAAGCTTATGAGGTCACCTGTTGTTTTGATTTTTCTTGTTTTAACAGTTCCCTTACATGCCTGTTCTGGAAAATTTCCTAACATCATAACCGATATCTGTTGGGAGTGTATTTTCCCGATCCGCATTGGGGGACAAAAGGTTACACAAGGGGATGATACAGGGGGCGATGATCGTCAGATAATGTGCATATGCCCCAAAGGTCCCTTAAAAGTTCCAACACCTGGTTTGCGTATTTCCTTTTGGGAGCCTGTGCGCATGATGGATGTGACGCGAACACCTTATTGCTTGGTTAACCTTGGTGGGCTTCAACTAGTGGGTGGGTCATCTGTAAAAGATCGAGGCACTGTGTCTCTCACGGATGGGGAAGGGGGCCTAAAAAATAGTTTTTGGCAAGTGCATTGGTATGTCTTTCCTGTTTTTTATTTGTTTGAGTTGTTAACGGATTTTGTATGTGTGGACAAAATGGCTTTTGATTTAGCCTATTTGACGGAATTTGACCCTCTTTGGAACCGTGATGAGTGGGCCTTACTACAAAATCCTGAGGCCTTGGTGTTTGCTAATCCGTTGGCTCAAAGTGCGTGTGCGGCTGATTGTGCTAAAGCATCCACAGGAACGGGTTTGGATACGCTGTTTTGGTGTGCGGGGTGTCACGGAAGTGTGTACCCATTTACAGGGTCTGTATCTGCACATATGACAGGTGTTCAGGCAACAGAGCTGGTAGGGCAAAAGTTTATGGCAATGATGCACAGACGGGGATTGCTTCGGGCTTATTTAGGCAGCCTTAATATCTGTGGGCCTAGTGTATGTCCTATTATTAAAAAATCCATGTATCGTCTTCAGCTTCTTAATCCCATTCCGTCCCCGCATCAATGTACACCTCTTGGAAGATCTGACTTTATCCATCCTCGAAACACACAGCGAGAAATTATACATAACAGTATGAACTACGGCTATTTAGTCTGGCGGAGGCGCGAATGTTGCCTATTTTAGTTTATTTGACAGTAGGTCAGGTGACGATGGAAACTTATAAAAATCAGTTTTTAGAGTTACAGCAAAAACTACAGCCCCTTGTTGAGGGTCAAAAATGTTCTGTTTTGAGTACCTGTACTCGTCAAACAGCTGAGAAAAAAAATAATAAATCTTCCCCCCTGTTGAGGGATGGGGCGCCTCTTGTGTTTATTTCCAGTAGTATGCCCAAGGAGTCTCTAAAAGCATTGGCCACTCAGGCTAAGCTTTACGATGCTAAACTTGTTATCCGAGGCATGGTTGCAGGAAGTATTCAAAAAACAGCCAAATTGTCTGATGAAATAGGCTATCCCTTAGACATAGACCCTAAGCTTTTTGAAACGTACAAAATTACGCAGGTTCCTGTGTTTTTGGTGTTTCATAAAAAGAAATGGCATCGTTTAAAGGGAAATGTGGAATTAAGCTTTGTTTTAGAAACCATTAAAAAGGCAGGTATATGAAACTTCTGCTACTGGTTTATATTTTTTTAATACCAAAAGAATCTGTGGCCACTTATGAAACAGGAAAAGCCGCTGCAGAGGGAAGTGTTTCCATGGCTCAAAGAGCTATAAACTCCAAAACCTTGGCAGCAGGCGGTCTTACTGTTTCTGAACATGTTCCTGAAGCACGGTTTCAAGATGGTAAAACCCTACAACAAGAAGGGGATCGTTTAAAAGTAACCCATCCAGACTATCATCATATAAGACACTCTCAAGAAGGGCGATTGGACTATACATTTGATGTGGATACACCCCTTTCTAAAGTATCTGATGAGGCAGGAGGGGAGGTTATGGGACAACAATTTTTTGTTAGTAAAACCTGCAGGCGGGGTGGCCAACAGTACTTGCAAACCTGCAAACGAGAACGTCTTGTCACCTTAGAAGTATTGCCAGAAATCGGTCATCATACGCCCCGCTTTTGTTTGGGACATTGGAACAGTTGGGGAACGGGGAAAAATTACTGTGGTGGATGTCGAGGAGGAGACTATGTGGTGGATCGTCCAAAAACCGTTAACAAAATACGTGATGAGTGGGTTGGGTGTGAGGTAGAGGAGTCTTTGCGGGATTCAGGGGCTGCGGACCTTGAAAGCTTGAGCCCAGGAGAGGTTGAAAATCCCCGTATGATTCAAGGAGAGCCTGTGAGTGGGGATATTTGGGAAGAAACACGGGTCTATCGGGTTGGAAGCACGACGGTGGATCAGTGCGCTTCTTTACGGATTTTAGGGTGTGTGGATGAAGGGGGAACCTGTATTCAGCCCAAAGTGTTAGCAGATGGTACATCTATTTGTTTAGAATATGAACATACGTTTCGATGCCCTGCAGGAAAAACAACGCTTAAGCGCCCCAAAGACCTATCAATTCCAGAGTCTGAAACACCTACTTATGTGGGAAATCAGAATATGGCTGAAGCTCTAGCCCGTATGGAGGCCCTCAAACAGGCATCCTTAGGTATGGAAAAAAACGCAGATGCGGTTATCAGCATTTTTAAAGGAGAACCCAGACGGTGTTCGACCAATTTTGGGGGCTCTTTTAAGGATTGTTGTAAAAGCAGTGGTGGTTTTGGGGTTCGTTTGCGTCTGGCTACAGCTTGCACCCCTGAAGAACATGAATTGGCAGACTGGCGGTCCCAAAAGCGGTGCGTGTTTGTAGGAAGTCGTCAAACCAAAAATACATTTGGCATGAATGTTTCAAAGGAATACGTGTACTGTTGTTTTCCAACTAAAATGGCTCGCGCTATCCAACAGGGGGGACGTGCTCAGCTTCGGTTAGGTTTTGGAACGGCAGAAACCCCAAACTGCAATGGCTTTACGCCCCATGGTCTGCAGCAATTAGATTGGGGTCGCTTAGACCTTAGTGATGCCTTTGAAGATGTTATGCATTCTGCCAAACGGGCCGCAGAAACCCTCCAGCGGGATTACACTCAAAAGCAACAAGACCTGGCCAAGCCTATTGAAAAAGACAAACGACAGGCCATACAGGAAGCAGCACATGATGTGCGCACGGGAGGCGATCATGCGCCCTTTTTATAATTTTATCTTTCCCATCATTATGTCTTCATCTGTAATAGCTCATGATTCCTTTTACAACCGCCACAGCGAAGGGTGGTTTTGGTATCAAGAGTCAGGAATCGGGAATCAGGAATCAGAAAAGCCAGCAAAATTAGATGACAATCCATCTAATTCTTTAGAAGCATACAAGAAAAAATTGGAACAAACCCTTCATCAAGCGTTGATGAATCCAACGGAACAGAATGTTAAAGCTTATATGACAAACCAGAAAGACATGATGGAGCGTGCTGAAGCCTTCTCACGCGTTTGGCAAAAAATGGTGATTACTAACCCAAATCTCAATCGTGATGTGGCTTATCCCACATCTCAGTATGTGCGTCCCATATATGAGGCCCAAGTGCGTCATAAAAAAGAGGCCACCATGGCTGGTCTGTCAGCAACCTTTGGCCTCTTTTATTTTTTTAAGGAGGGATGCTCTTATTGTACGGCCTTTGCACCCATTGTCAAACGGTTCTCAGAAAAGTATGGGTGGGATGTGATGGCCATTTCAGTAGACGGGAGCTCTTCTGAGGTATTTCCAAAAGCCCAAGAAGATCAGGGAATGGTAGCGGCTTTAGGCATTGAGTCCTTACCTGCGTTGGTGGCCTATAATGCCCAAACCCAAGAGCTTGTTCCCATTTCTTATGCATCCATTTCCTTAGATCAGCTAGAAGACAATGTATTGGCCTTGGTTGGAGAAAAATCATGACCCAGTTTTTTGGTTTCTTACTTTTTTTCATTTTTTCTGTTCTTCATCCCTGTGAAGCGGGAGTTTTTAAAAGTATGCAGTCTTTCTTCAATAAGTTCGGAGCTGTTGGGAATGCAACAGAAGGGTCCGCCTTCCAAGATCAATCCGCAGGCTATATGACAGGCGGCAGTCTTTTTATTCGAAACCCTGTACGCACACAACGGATGAGCGCCTTAACCGTTCCAGGGTACCGTATGGGATGTGGAGGTATTGATGTATGGGCAGGGGGGCTATCTTACATTAACAAAGACCAACTAAAACAGATGATGCAAAGCATTATTTCCAACATGTCTTCCTATGCATTCATGTTGGCTGTTGAAACCTATGCCCCCCAGATTCATACCATCATGCATCAGCTTAACAAACTTGCAGCTGATTTTAACCGTCTCAATATTAATTCGTGTGAAACGGCCTCTGCTTTAGTGGGGGCTGCTTGGCCCAAATCTGACTTGGGGTCTCAGTCCGTCTGTCGTATGATTTCAGCCAACCAGGGAATGGCAACAGACTGGGCAAGTGCGCGCCATGAATGTGGCATAAATCGCGATGCTAAAGTGTCGGGTCCTGCGCAAAAAGACTTTCTCGTGGGTGATTTTAATTTAGCCTGGAAGGTTATGGAAAAAATGGATATGACCTTTGATGATCAGGAAACCAACTTAAACCCCTTTCCCGAAGAAGGCATAAGTAGTGCAGAAACCCAAACCTTAAAAGAAATCCTCATGACTTTGTCAGGGACCATTATCCACAAAAGTTCTGGAACCCACGGTGAAGAGCACGTGACCTTGCGTGCGAAAGGGGATCAAGAAGCTTTCTTAACAGCCTTGATGAGTGGGGGACGCATTCGGTATTACAAGTGTGATACGCAAGACAAATGTCTAAATCCTGTGGAAACAGAGATGACCTTAACAAAAGATCATTCTCTGCACGCTAAAATACAAGCCGTTTTAAGCGATCTTGTGAGCAAAGTTCAAAATGATGATGGCACCCAAGAAGCTACACCTGCTCAAAAATCAATCGTAAACATTTCCACCCTTCCCATTTATAAAATCATCAACGTTACTACAGCTTTTCAAAAGGGACGGGCCCCTATCAGCATTCACGACTATTCAGAGCTTATTACCTTTGATATTTTGTATCGCTATCTTCAAGAGGTGTTATCAGCTTTTCAAGAGGGTGCCTCTCGGCTTCGAGAAATTCAATTTACGGACACCTATCTTAAGGAATTTGTGGATGGCATTCGCGACAGCCGTAAAACACTCAGCCAGTTTCGCCAATCTATTTTTGCTAAGATGGACCTCATGTTAGGGTTTGCAGATAAGATCCAGCTTATTGAAAAACAAGTACATCACATGGCAGGCAGCCTGTCTCATGGGGAAACAGGAGGGTAAAGTTTATGGATTCTTTTCCCATTCAAACCATTGGTGGTTTAGACCCCTTAGCCACCTTGTTTAATGCTATGGCAGCTGTGTTTCAAGGCTCGTTGATTCAAGCCTTTACGGTTTTAGCCACAAGCATTGGGGCCGTATCTGCCATGCTGTATGCTATTTGGCGTAATGAACTAAAACCCTTAAGCTCCTGGTTTATTTCTTACCACATTTTAGTTCTTGTGTTGTTTTCGCCTGTGGCACGTGTGCATATCAGTGACACGCTAACGGGGCGGTTTCAAAGTATTGACCACGTGCCCTTTGCATTGGCTCTAACGGCTTCAACTTTATCTACCTTGAGTCTTGCTCTTACACAAAAATTAGAGCAGGTTATGCAGCCCTTACCACAATCTCAGGCAGGGTCAGGTAGCAGTAGTGACACTGCGTCTCATGCCACCCTTACCTACAGTCAAACAGGCTTTATGTTTGGTGCACAAGCCTTAATGCAGATGCGTAACGTTCAAATTACCAACTATGATATGGCCCAAAATATGAAAGAGTTCGTCAACCAGTGTGTGGTTTATGGGGCCCTAAACGGTAATCGTTTTACGTTAGAAGATTTGCAAAAAACAGGAGATATTTGGGGGCTTATCTCTGAAAACCCATCCAAGCTTCTTGGCTTTGCTTGGCGTCAGGTAGAACGGGATTCAAATGGAAAATTTTTGAGGTCTTTGGGGACAGAAATTATTTCTTGTTCAGAAGGGGTAAGGCGTTTTAACACTTTATGGGCAGCGGCCACAGAGCATGCGCTTACAAGTCTTTATACAAAAATGGGAGAAGTTTTGGGAATACCTTCTTCGAACAGCTCCTCTCACACTCCCTTGTCCTCTTGTGCTGCTACCTACTTTCCAGGGGCTTTAAATAAACTCACACATCAAGCCCAATCAGCTTCTGATCGTGTTCGTCAGCAAATGATGATGAACACGGTATTAAAAAGCACCCTTCAAAAAACTCAGGAACTGGGTGGGCACCCAAATTTTGAGGCCACACGAGCATACTTCCAGCAGCGTCAAACCTATCAAACCATGGGAGAAACCGTATCTCAAACCCTTTTGTCTTTGAAGAACGTTCTTGAAGCCCTATCCTATGCCCTGTTTATTTTTGTAAGTTTGGTAGCCCTACTTCCTCAAGGGTGGAAAATTATTCTGTTTTGGATCAAGGTCATTGCCTGGATTCAGCTATGGCCCCCTCTGTTTGCTATTTTGAACTTTTTGGTGAGCGAATATATGGCTTTGTCTATCAGCAGTCAGGTGGGTATTGCTTCGGGTATTAGTTTATGGAGCTTTGTTGGCATTGTGAATACGTCTGCTGATATGGCTGCAACGGCTGGGTATTTGTCATGTCTTATCCCTATTTTGGCCTGGGCCATTCTTGATCAAGGGGGGTATGCTTTTGTGTCCATGGCTTCCCAACTCTTAGGAGTTTCTCAAGGGGCCGCAACCACTGCTGCCCTTGAAAAGGTCACAGGAAACTATAGCTTTGGCAATGTGTCCTTAGATGGGGTTCAAAGTGATCACACCAACTTGTTCAAACACGACATGTCTGCTGCCTATAGTGGGGGACATTTCTCTGTTCAAGATGGTGCGTCGTCTCGACTCATTGCTGCTAATGGAGAACAAATCGTTAATAGAAGCCTCTCCCAGCTTCCTGTTACCATCCATGGTTCTGAAGCCCAAGAACAGGTATACCGAACCCTTGCCAGTGAGGCAGAAAGCATTAGTGTGAGTGAAAGTGAACAAGCTATGCAATCTCAGCAAGCCATGGCCAGTGATTATCTCCAAATTGGAAAACATGCGTCCCACATGATTCAATCAGGTGAACAGTTTTCTCATCAAGAAACAGCTTCCTCCCTTCATGAAGCAGCACGTGCCTATAACCAAGCTAAGCGAATTGCTCAAGAGTTTGGGATTAGCGAAGATTTAGTAAACCAAAAGGTTGCAGGAGCTTCTGTAGGGCTAAATATCTCAGTTGATCCAGTGAGTTTGGGTCCTGTTAGTTTTGGGTTTGGAGTAGGAGGGGAGGTGAGTAAACAAGAAACAGCAGCTTCACGAGCAAATCGTGCGGAAAATGCTATCCGAGATCTAGCTCAGAGTGAGGACTTTAGAAACTCTATTCAGCACGGGTATTATAGTTTCCAAAATAAGAACTTTGATGTGAATGATCAAGCTATTCGTGAGTCCGTTCATAACTATTCTGCTAACTATGAACAGGCTCAGTCTCATCAACGTAATGCCACCAAGGCGTATGAAACGTCTCAAGCTTTACAAAAAGAAATGGGAGTTAATCAAAGCAAAAGTCTAGCTGTTGATTCCAACTATAGCCAAGACTTTGTAAACCATGTAGGGGCAGAGCGTTTGGAACATATGTCTACAGAAGAGATGCAAAAACAAGCTCAAGCATTTGTGGCTCATAAAACAAAAGCTCTGGAAGGAAATTTACGTTTTCATCATGATCTTAAGGAAGCTTACGGGACAACCACTATTTCCACACATTTTGAGAGACCTGAGATTCTACGAGATCAAAATTTTACGCGTATTCATAATCAAAGTGCCCAAGAGGGATTATCCTTTGAGCGTCCCATTTCTGATGATGTATCTATTCAGGCACGACAGATGCTAGATATAAATCATTATCAAACCATGCGAACAGGAAAAAATTTTGAGAATAAACACGCTTATCGGCAAGATGATTTTAAGGAAGCTATCAAAAAACACGCTCATGACGAGATGGGGTTGATTCAAGCCTCTGCAACCCAAGCTTTGTATGACAAATTCCATAATGAAGAAGTTAAAGGTCCTAAACATCAAGAACAAGCAGCTGTGAATTCAGAACTTAGAAGGGATAAAGATGCTCAGTAGCCGTGAATTTTTTGGCGTGTATAAATGTCTCTACATCCGCAGAATATCTGTTTCTGTTTTTCCTGATAGTTTTGTAAATAATTTTTTCTCTTTGGTTTCGAATGCTTATAGCGTCCCGTTGCTAAGAAGGCAGATACCAGAAGAAAGGCAGGAACTGTGACAAATAGAATAGGCAAGGCACCTGCCAGCAAAGAGACAACAGCAAAAAACACGCCATACAAAGCTATGTCCTGAAGGCGTTTTGATAGAGGTTGGAGGTTTGTTTTGTTCATAACAGATTCCCTTTGTACGAACCCATGATAGCACATCATTCATTAACAGAGAGTTAAAAAAATGCCATTGCCATCGTCGCCATTTACCCAAGGGGGTCAAACACAGATTCATAAACTCCGCATGCTGAAGCAGGTGGTGATTTCAACGGTGAAGATTGGCTTCATTGGTGGAATTTTTGGGTGGCTTGTGTATTTCTTGCAGCATCATCCCGCTTTAAATTTGTTGGTGTTTCTGGCCTATGGGTGGGCTATTTTGATGGCAGAGCTTGGAACCATTTTAGAGCCCCTAAGCCGTTTATGTTTTTGTGTGGTTGAAAGTCAATTACAAAGGTGTACAGCCAATGCCGTATTAACCCATCCCTATGCGCAAACCTTGGTAGATGTTTTTACATGTGGACGTCAGGGACTTTTGTGGGCGTTTGTAGGGTTTATGCTTACCAGCTGTTTAGTCTGGGTTTATTTTTTAAAAAAAGGCACCCAGCTTCATAAAACCAAAAAGTTGAGCGGGTTTGATTTGGTGGATTTAAAAGACTATGGGCGGTTTTTAAAGAAACACCATATTGCAACATCCTTGAGTTTAGATACTATTCCCATTCCTCAAGAGGCTGAGACGAAACATTTTATGATTACAGGAACCACAGGTTCTGGAAAAACCAATGCCATTCATCACTTGTTACAGGCTCTCCGTGTTCGGGGAGATGCAGTTGTTGTGGTAGATACAACGGGCGGTTATGTGTCACGGTTTTATGAGGCGGAGACAGATACAATATTAAACCCCCTGGATGCGCGGTCTGTTCGTTGGAGCCTATTTAAGGAGTGTGAAACACCCAGCCATGCTCAAGAGCTCGCCTCGCTTCTTATTCCTAAACCCAGTTATCAAAGTGAGTTTTGGACCCAAAGTGCGCGCCTTATGTTGGCTGAGGGGATTCAGGTGGCCAAAGACCACGCCCCTCAAAAACCCTTGGGATTCTTGCAGTCTATCCTTTTGAAAGAGGACATGAACAAGGTAGAGGCGTATTTTCGTCACACCAACATTGCCTCCTATTTCTCAGGGAAGGGGACAGAAACAGCCCAATCTATCCGCATGACGTTGGCCACATCTTTAGGCTCGCTGAGCTGCCTTGAAGAAGGTGGTGAGTTTTCTGTCAAAAAGTGGGTGCAAGAAGAAACGAAGTCACGTTGGTTGTTTTTAGGGTGTGACCCCAGCCAGCGTGACTATATGCAAAGCCTGCTTACCTGTTGGTTCGGCCTTGCCATGAAAGCTATGATGGGGTTAGAGGAAAACCCAACCCGACGGGTGTGGTTTATTATTGACGAGCTTGCTTCTCTCAACGCCATTCCCGCTCTTCCCACAGCCTTGGCAGAGCTACGCAAATATGGGGGCTGTGTGGTGGTGGGGTTTCAAAATGTGTCTCAGTTGGAAGAATTATACGGAAGTCATATTACGGCCTCTTTGTCAGAACTGACAGGGAGCAAATTTATTTTCCAGTGTGTGGACCCAAAAGTAGCTACCCGAATGGCTAACATGCTGGGTCAGCAAGAGGTGTTGGAGGCCTCCGAAAATATCTCCTTCGGTGCCAATGAAATTCGTGATGGCATCAGTTTGTCTCATCAAAAAAAGAGCATGCCCCTTGTGAGTCCCACAGAGTTGATGCAATTAACTCCCCTCAGTCTCTACCTCAAAAGCCCCTTAGGCTTGCCCATTCTTAAAACCTCCCTTTCCTACCTCCCCCTTCCTAAAATAACAGATGGTTTCATCGGCAAGGTCGGGTGAAGGGCAGGGCAGTTGTTAAAAGAAAAATTCTTATAATTGGGGAATTTTAATAGCGGTTTCAACTGAGGTGAGTGGTAATTTTTTGTATTTTTTTGTGAATTGCTTGTTTTGCCTTATTTTTGTTCTATAAATACATAAATATCATGTTCTAAAAATGCGAAAAATGGAGAGGTTTTCAACTTTTTTTTATTATTGCATTCATCATAAACCTACTAGAATCCAAGTGTTGTTGTTTCAATAGTAGGGTTAAATCGATGGGGTTCTTTATTCTTAGATTTTGCGTAGTTTTTGTTCTTTTTTTGAGAATGATAAGTTGGGATTGTGTTTATTCGTCAGACGATGATGAAATCTCTTCCACTAGGTTTCTGACAACGAGAGTTGAGCATGTGGCATTTCTGAAGGATGCGTTTGGTAAAGCTCAACAATATATAACAATAGTCTCACCTTATATTTCTAGCTACGCAATTAAGGCTGATGGTTTGGAGAAAGCTATTTTGGAGGCTCAATTCAGAGGTGTAACTGTAACTGTTTATACGGATAAGAAATTAGATGTTGCACCAGGAGGAGATATAAAAGAAAATGCTGAGCGCGGCAGAGATATATTAAGAAGTTTGCTCTGTGACCTTCATATAGTAGACAAAGTTCACGCAAAGACCTTAATTGTTGATGGAACTTTAATAGCAACGGGTTCTTTTAATTGGCTTTCTGCTGTAAGGAGTGATAATTCTGCTTATGCAAATTTAGAGCATACGCTGGTAATAGATAGTCCGGATTTGGCAGCAGAATTTACTAAATCTGCGATGAAAAGTATAACCGCTTTGCAAGAAGAGGTTGATCACCCCTATAGAGGGTTTTATGAGGGATTCAATATAGGAGGATTTTTTGCTAGCAGCAGTGATGCCGAATATCTTGCATGGTGGATTACTGTAAATCAAGGTAAGGGCTTATTTTCTTTTGATGATCAACGTGAGTTGACTGATTATGATAACTGATCTAGTAAGAGCTTATGGAGCTGATGATGGAGTGGGCAAAGAAGACCCTGATCTAGTTGAGAACTGTAGGAATAATCTAATGGATTATGTAAGAGCTTCAATAGAGAGGGTTTATGAAGAATCAGTCAAAGGAAAGTGAGCGGGGGGATGGGTTTTGAGAGTAATTCAGTATGGCGTGAGGCTATTAGCGTAGTAAGTAGAGTAGTTTTTACTTTGTACGTATTGTTTGGAAAACAGGTTTATGCCCATACAGAATGGGTTCTCCTTCAAAAGGTTGTTAGTAGCGGAAATAAAGGAATAGTTTTAAGAAGGAATGGGGAAGCTTATCTAATTGAGATAGGTGTTGGGTGTCTATCGTTTTCTTTTTACAAGGGGAAACCGATACTAGTTCATTCTCCTGGAGTGTTTTTAGGAGTAGGTTCATCTGTTATTTTGTTAGATAGAGCGCAGCAGTGTCGTGTTTGGGATAGTGAACAAATTCAGTAGTCGTATGTGTGTTGCATTGCCGATGGCAATATCTAACCCTAAAGGCGCAAACTCGTTCTCAATTAAGGTGCATATAACATTACCCCTGTTTTTTGGATTATCGCCTTTAACATCTATTCCTAATTTAAATTCAGGTATCATGGCATTTTCAATAACATGACTGGGTATTAAAAATCAAATGTCTTGGCGTTGGGTAGCAAACGCAGTAAAAAGGGTGACTACCTCTTCTGAAGAAACCTCTGGTCATTTGCATGATTGTAAGGGTTTAAAAAAGCATATTGATTCTAGTATTTTTGACTCTAGAAAAAGACTTTCTCGAATTGTTAGAACAGCGAGTGTTTTGGGTAAAGATGGTAATTTAAGCTTTTTTGCTGTGGGTAATACACCCGAAGAACGTGCGTGCTCTAAAAAAGTTTTAAAATATATTTTAAGAAACCTACATTAAGAATTGTTTCAGAAAGATAGGGGCCGCTCAGTCTGATAAATATGCATTATTATTGTATAACATGATCTTTTGTGTCATTTTATAAAAATACAATACATAAATGTCATATGTTATGAACCTTCTACAACTTTTTGCCCAACAGGGAATGCGGATTTTTTCTCAAAGGGATGTTGCAGAAACTTTTAAAAACGAGAATTTCTCAGAAAGCTACGCTCAAAAAATTCTTCACCTTATGGGAAGACGAGGGGAGTTACAGGTTTTGAGTAAGGGCTTCTACGCTCTTCCATCTGAGCTTCTTGCAGGCGGGCCTTTACATTCTTTTGAAATTGCCATAAAGCTTGTGAAAAAAGGGGCCATTAGTCACCGCTCTGCCTTCTTTTTTCATAACCTGACAGATCAAATGATGCACAGCGTTTATGTGACAGCCCCCCGTTGTGCGGAGGCCAATCTTTCCACAAAGCGTTATTATGATATAAATAATACGCGTTTTTGCATAAAGCGTGTAGACTCCACCCATTTTTTTGGGGTCAAACGATTTTTCTTGGGCGAAGTGTCTATTTTTGTTACTGATTTGGAAAAAACCCTTCTCGATGGCCTTGCGGACCCAAAGCTATGCGGTGGATTTCGGGAGGTTATGTACGCTTTTTCAGAAGGGGCTCATAAAATAAGGCCTGATGTTTTTTTTGGCTATGTGCAAAAAATGCCAACCATTATCGCTAAAAGGGCGGGGTGGGTACTTGAAAAAATAGATGTATTGCCTGATCTTCAAAAACAGCTTGCATCTTTGCCTTTGAAAACCATTCAAAAACTAAACCCAGCAGGTCTGCGTCAGGGGTCCGTCAATAAACGGTGGATGATTATGGAGAATTTGTAATGTTATTAAAAACGCGGCTTCAGAACTATAAAAATAGTCACCCAGCCCCTTGGGAAATTCTAGAACAGGACTACATTTTGTCGTGGGTACTGGCAGGTCTCCCCCCTACTTTCCTATTCATGCGTCACGCCTGTGGATTTATAGTGACCCCCATAAAATAGAACAGTGTTCAAAGGAGAGCTTTGTTGTTAATTTTTGACAAAGAGGAGTTCAAAAAGAGATGACAAGTCAAATGAAAAAAGAAGAGGCAAAAAAACAAAACTCTCTTTAAATTTAGCTGCTTAGTGTTCTTGACAATGGGGGGCAGTATAATGCCAGTTTACAAGCCAGGAATGGCTGTACAGTTTAAGTTTGCTGGGTGTTCAAATTAGCATGGATGGCAAGGGGCGATGTTTAGATAACATTCCAATTGAGCGCTTTTGGCGCACGTTGAAGTAT
>JBIKLN010000009.1:0-48148 GCA_044359765.1 Patescibacteria group bacterium
AGGGGGGCAGCGAACCGTTTTTTCCCACATGTCTAGAGCATGATCAAAAAAAACGTAACGATAGTTCCTAAGGACCCCAGAAAAAAGCTACCCCCATCATAAAACAGAGAAAGCCCAGATATACGCCAACAGGCCGCACATAGCCCATGACCACTCTTGGTCCTTAGCTCATTTTTACCACGGAAACCCTTAATAAAAAGTTAACGCAAAACAGGTTTTTTCACATTTTTTGAAAAAACTTTGGAATTTTATGAAGAACATTTATGAACCTTTGCGTTTTTTGCAAAGCAAGTTTGCAAAACAAGCTTTTCATATTCGTTCCAAATTTTGCTACAAGTTACCCTGTTATTGCCTTGTCAGTAGGTGCCTTTTAAAAACAATGAAGACGGAACCGTCATTACCGTCTGCTGTTAGTGGGTTAGTGTTTAAGTTTCGCGTGTTGTTTTTATATAGGGGCTTGTATGACGAAAGTACCGCAAAGTATTATTAACCGTTTTTTAGGGTGGATTGATTCTGCTGATTCAGATGAAGAACTAGACAGGGTTTTTAAAACCTTTGTTTCTTTTTCCCAAATTTCCAATTTTTCTTTGGTTAAATTTTTAGATATTTTTTCAAAAGATTCATTTGTTGAGCTTTTTTCCACTTACCCCCAAAGATGGAGAGATCATTACAGGGATATGAATTACCATGCCCATGACCCAATTTTTAACCACTTGGGACACGTTCAGCTGCCTTTTTTGTGGAATAAAAATACGTTTTCCCCCCTAACTCCTATTCAAAAGCAATTATTTAAGGAAGCAGAGACCTTTGGTCTAACATATGGCCTTGCTATTCCTTTAGGGGTTTCATCAGGGGCGCAAAGCTTTGTTCTTATTCCAAACCAGAAACGTTTATATGTTGAACAAAACTACATTATTTCCCTGATTTGTCAGGCGTATGAGCATAAAAAAAACACCCTGTCGGCCAAATCGGTATGCCCCATTCTTAGCCCGCGGGAAATTGAAATTTTACGGTTGCGCTACAACGGTATTATGATTAAACAAATATGCCACGAACTGGAAATTTCAAAATCAACAGTTTCTTTTCATTTAAACAATGCCAAAAAGAAGCTTGATGCAAAAAATTTAAACGAGGCCCTTATTCGTTTTTGGCAAATAGAGCACACCTTTTAGAATTAACCCTAGGCCATTTTTCTTTTTTATTTAACCTTTTCATAATAAAAATTAATTTTTATTTACGAAAGTTAACTTTTTGTAAACTTTTTTGCCCTTTTTATATTTCATGAAATGTATAGACCATCGTTATAAGGAGACATCTCATGAGAAAGAGCAAAAAACATATACCCATTCGGTGGATAATTTATACAGCTATTTTTTGGGCAATAGGTGGCTTTCCCCTGAAGAGCCTTGAGGCCGCAGATTACTCACCAACAGTCATACAAGACTTCACTGGACCTAAAATCGCCACAGGTCCTGGGGTTGGAAGTCTGAGGTTAGAACCAGTTGAGGTGGAGCCCCCCACAATTCCAGACATTACGGTGGAGCTAAACAAAAAGATTATTGGCGAAGAAAAATCCATGTCTGCACTTGCAACAGCATGGCACATGCATGTTACAACCCAGAAACTAAATGAAAGCTTAATTGCTGAGGGTAGATCACCAATTTCAAAAACCAATGTTTTGCTGATAGGCCCCACAGGATCAGGAAAAACGGCTAGTGTTGAATTGTTGGCAAAAATTGTTGGAGTTCCGTTCTATGCTGCTGATGCTAGTATTATGACACGCACAGGGTATGTGGGTGATAGTGCAGATTCTGTAATTTTAGGGTTGCTGAGAAATTCAAATTACAATGTTGAACAAGCTGAAAAAGGCATGATTTTTATCGATGAAATTGACAAAAAGGCATCGGGGAAAACGCATTTAGAAAGCGAAGTGGCAGGAAAAGATGTGCAGTCTGAATTTCTTAAGCTGTTAGAGGGGAAAAAAGTTTTAGTTTCCATACCTGCAGAGAATGGTGGTGGAAGTGTGGAGGTAGACACATCTAAAATTTTATTTATTTCTGGTGGTGCGTTCTCTGGAATTTCAAAAAAAGCTAAAGTGACACCTGAAGATATTGTGAATTATGGATTTTCACCAGAATTTGTGGGTCGTTTTGGACGTTTTATTCAGCTGCAAGGCATGACGGAGGAAAAATTATTTCACATACTTAAATCACCCCATGCTTCCCCTATTGAAAATGCCCTCCTTCTTCTTGAAAGGGGATACCATGTGCGTGTAACTTTTCACGATTCAGTTTTATCCATCATCAGTAATCATGCCCTTAAACTTGGCACAGGGGCCCGCGGGTTAAAATCTTTAGTTGACCAGATTGTGGAACCTATTTTAACAGCAAGCGAAATGTTGAGAGGAGAACATATTTACATAGACGAAGCTTATATGCAGCGAAACCTTCCTAACCTATTGCCGAAAAAAAAGTCAGGCTTTCGTGAACTGGCTATTTCGAAGTTAAGGCAAATGCGCCATTCTGTATTTTCAAACCGTTTCCACGCTTTGTGACGCTTCTTCATAAGCCCAGGTAAGCCAGGGAAGAACAAGTTCTATGTCTTCTTTGGCAACTGTAGGGCCGCACCAAATGCGCAGTGAAGGTTGGGCGTAAGCGTGGTTCATAATGTCATAGGCCGCATGGTGAGTACGGAGCAAGGTAATCATGGTCTTTAAAAGCTCCCGTTGTTTTTGATGGGGGTAAATTTCCCAAGGCGTAATGACCAAGCAGGGGGAGGAGGGTGACTGCTCCTCTTCCTTGTGGGCTGTAAAGCGAACCCAAGGTGTTTTTTTTACCCAAGCTTGAAGTGTTTGGAAATTTTCTAAACACTTAGCAACCATAGCCTGGGCGCCACCTATGGATTCTGCCCACAAAAGGCTTTGAAGGCAGTCCTCCACACACAATAAAGACGGTGTGTTGATTGTTTCACCAGAAAAAACACCATCTATAACGGCATTGTCTTTTGTCAGTCGAAATAACCGCGGCATGGGCCATAAGGGCCTGTAGGTTTGCAGGCGTTCGTAGGCTTTTGGGCTTAGGGCAAGCATGCCGTGACCCCCTTCACCACCCAGGCCTTTTTGCCAGGAAAAAGCCACCACATCTAACTTATGAAAGGGAACATGCACACAAAAAGCAGCAGATGTGGCATCACACATAACAAGACCCGACCCTCCATTGGTAATCCACTCACCATTTGGAAAGCACAAACCACTTGTGGTGCCATTCCATGCAAAAACCAAATCACGGTTCTCATCAAAGGTTTGGGTACATGGCAAAATGCCTTCTGGTGTAACAGGGCAGCGCACATCTTGCAAACGCAACTGGTCCACCACATCTGTAAGCCACAGTTTGCTGAACACATCGAAAGCCCACACATCTACTCCCACAGGCCCCAATAGGGACCACAAAGCGCATTCCATAGCTCCTGTGGCAGACCCGGCCACAATAGCCACATGGTAAGAGGGGGGAATACCCAAAACAGATTTTGTTTTTTCAATAACCTGGCCCAACCTTTCCTTTCCCACAAGAGATCGGTGAGACCGCCCCACAGGGGCATCCTTCAAAAGGTCCAGGCTCCACCCTGGAAATTTGGCCGTAGGGCCCGATGAAAAACAAGGGTTATTCGGCTTTTTCAAATGTCACATCATTGTTAAAAATTCTAATCTAGGCGTACACTATACACCTTCCACCGCCATGGGTACATCAGAACCTAAGACAAGCTTTAACGAATTTATGGTCTGACAGTTCGGTGTCCATAATTTCAATATGGGTAGGCCTGCCATTTCTTACAAAAATATGGTCTATCCTTGTTTTTGGTCCAAATGTTGGAATGGGGGCTGAAGAGGGATACGTATACCCACGAACTCGGGTTGGGTCAGGATGAAGGGCCCTTAAGGCGTCAATAAAACCATATTTGTCTACTAAGGTTTTTGTGCACGGCCACTCAATAGCATGAGGCACATGGGAAAAACTACCATACAGATCCATGTCAAGGGCGCCTGGGACCCAATCCTCATGAGAGGGTTCATTAAAATCACCAACTAAAAGCGCCGTTCCCTTTTTGTTGTTAAAAGATCTCTCTAGAAAAACTCCCAAGTCTTGTGAGCGAGGGTAAGCGCTTTCAACCACCTGTTTCGCCACACTTTTTCCACCTTTTTCCCCTAATATGAGTGGGGTTCCATCGTAATCTTCCCCTATAATTTGGCTCAATTGATAGGGGGTGTCCGTTAAATGTACACTTGTCACAGAAATATTTTGGCCATTAGGCAGCACACATACCCCGTTTCCTAAATGCTTTAAGTTTGTAATGATAGCCGTATCATTAAGCACTGATGGGTGGCCTTCATCAAAAACATGGGCGCATAAAAAATGACTACATGTCTCATCAGTTTCTTGAAGTTTCTGGTAAATAGCAAAAGACAGATCAAAGTCACGGTCTTCAAAGGGTTTTACCTCTTGCAGGCCAATAATGAAGGGTGTTCCTGCGATATGGGGGCGTATAAAGTCTGCAAATTGGTTTGTGCGATGTAAAAAATTATCATCATTAAAACCCTCCACACAGCAATTCATGCTCAGAACGACGAGGGCATGTTCATGTTTTTCACAAAAACTGTCTGCGGAAAAAGCCACGCTGATGAGTACAAAGAATGCAAAAATGTATTTTTCTAACATAAATCATTTTGTTCACAAATGAACTGTAATGAAAATAATAGCCTTTTTTGGTTAATTATTAGTTAACACCCAGATAATATAGCGAGACGACTCTTTATTACAGGAGTCTTGCTATATGGGCCTTACCCATCCTCATCCACAATATACAAGGGGCGTTTTTTAATTTCCTGAAAAATGCGACCTACGTAAATTCCCACAGTCCCAATCATAATCATGGTTAACCCGTTTAGCAGGCCCGTTAGCATAATGATAGACATCCAGCCAGGGGCATAAGGTTTTCCCAAAAACTTACCAATTACAAAAAACAAAACTGTCATAAAGGACACAAAAGAAACAAGAAGCCCCACATTAAAACACAACCGCAAAGGCCAGTCAGAGAAGGACGTAATAGCGTTAGCAGCCAACCGCAACATACGTTTTAGGGGGTACTTGGTTTCACCTGCAAAGCGGGCTTCGCGTTTATAAAAAACACACGATTGTTTAAACCCAACCCACGCAGACAAACCACGAATAAAACGGTTGTTTTCTGTTAGGGTTTTAAACACATTCACCACACGACGGTCCATCAGGCGAAAATCACCTGAATTACGGATAATTTTTGTGTCCGTAATATGGTCCAGAAATCGATAAAATAGGTTTGCTGTAAACAGTTTGAACCAAGACTCCCCCGCGCGGCTTTCGCGCACAGCGTGCACAATGTGAAACCCTGCTTTCCATTGAGCAATTAGGTCAAACACAACCTCAGGTGGGTCTTGCAGATCCGCATCCATAATAATAACGGCCTCACCTTGTGCATAATCCATACCCGCTGTAACGGCATTTTGGTGGCCAAAATTACGTGAAAATTTAATGACCCGAAAATGGGCATGCTGCTGACTTTCAGCCCTTAGAATTTCATAGCTTTTATCAGAACTGCCATCATCAACAAACACAACTTCACATGGTTCGGCAATTTTATGAATTGTTTCGTGCAGCCGTTGGAAAAGATGGGGAAGAACGGCTTCTTCATTAAAAACAGGAACAATGAATGAATAGGTCGGGTTAGTCATTGGGTACAATCTCCGCAAAGATTCCCCACTTGGTTTCGTAACGCTGTTTCAGTTTATATTTCACCAACAGCATATGACGCAATTCAGTAATCTGAGCGGGGGTTAGGTGAATAATGGTTAGGCACATCATCGAATTGGGATCAAGCCAAGGGCCTGTTGCAATAATACGCTTTCCTTGCTTTAAGGCAAGGTCAATTTCATCCATAATCAATTGCCCTTGTTCTTTAATGGACATGTGGGGGTAATGGTGAGCAGGCCTGTTTAGCATAGTTACCGCTTTCATATATGCATCCAAGTCTGATGGGTATTCAAAAGCCATAAGCCAGGCGGAAAATTCTTCATAAGCCACGTGTACCAGTTTGGTTGTTTCTTTAGGAAACAGTTGGCGGAATTCTTTGTAACCAGTTACCATTTTGGAATCATTACCTTTAAAAGTTTCCAGCCTCTGAATGTTGTCAAAGGCTAAAAGGCAACAAAAAGCAAAAAGAGCATTCATATATTTTTTGACAGTTTGGCCATATAAACAAATAAGCCCCAAGGGAATTAAAATCATGGGCTGTAACTGAAATTGGGGGTCTTGCGGCTGACTATACAAATTTACAAGTTGGGCAAACACAAAGGAACATGTGGCGAAAACCAGTAAAAGCTTTGTGGCTGGGTTTGCCAAAAGACGGATGCGTTTTTTCCATAAATTAAAGGAAATAAACAAAAAGAAAACCCAAGTGGCACACACACGAAGAAGCTCTGTATGAGAAAGGAACGAAACTTTGTCTGTATTGAGCCCTCCAAATAAGTAATTCCCGATTCCCGTTAACATGGGTTCAAATTTCAACCAACTAAACCCAACCCAAGAACCTGAAGCCTTATTAGGAAGTAGAATCTGCATGAATTTCAATGGACTTTTGAATAGATGCCCACCTATAGCGTTTGCTGCAAAACAAAACAGGAATATAACGCTCAAAAATAAAACAACCTGTTCCACAAGTAAGCGTATAAAGTTAGGATCTTCCCTGCATACATAAATACCAATGATAAGATATGTAAGGGTGGCTACGGGAAATAAGCTCCAGTGCAAAAACAGAACAGCCAAAATGCTTAAGGTGGCAAAGGTGAACCATAGGCGTTTTTCCCCATCAAATAGGCCCTTAAATGCACATAAAAAGCCTAGAACATAGAAAAAATATGCGGGCATAATATCTTCAGAAATAATGCTGTTAATTAGCACGAAGGCAGAAAAGGCATGCACACATGTGACCCCTAATGACCAGGCCTTGTTTTGGGTTACACGGAATGCTAGATGGTACAAAACAGTGCTGACGCCTGCACCAAAGACAGTGTTAATAAAGGCTAGCTTTCGGTAGGTTACAAATGTTGGAACCATATCACCATAAAAACTAACCCAAGAATCTGGCAGAATTTTACATAAAACAGCCATGCTGACAGCATACAAAAGGCCACCACTGTCCACTACAAACTTTGTGAGTGTTTCCCACCCCCGAACGTCAATGGCTTTGTAAAGACCGTTGGTGGTGGTGATGTTCGTGTTGTCTAACCATACTACAAGGGTTAGGTAAAGAACGGTGAGACATAAAAAAATATGTGTTTCTGTTTTTCTTAAAATGTTCATTGTCTCTCCTTGAATCTGGCACAGATTTTTTTTAATAGCTTTCTTACTGGATTCCCGCCTTCGCGGGAATGACATCAATGGGCATAATCCTTTTTACTAGATTTCCGCCTGAAGCTGGAACAACATCTATGACAGGGAAACAAAACGTCCGATGTCATTCCCGCGAAGGCGGGAATCTATGTCTATACAACGCTAGTCTTACAAAGTTTCATATAAATCTCTCCATTCAGGATTATTTTGTTCTATAAGGTTTATTTTCCAAGCCCGGTTCCATTTTTTTATACATTTTTCCCGATAAATAGCATCTCTAACATCACGAAAAGCTTCAGCATGTACCAGTTTGCTAGTGTTATAGAGTTTTGTAAATCCAGGAACCAAACCATTCCTATGTTCATAAATACGACGCACTAAATTTCCAGTAACACCTACATAAGGTGTGCCGTTTCGCTTTGAACATAGAATATAAACCCAATAAGTTTTCAAACGCTTTAGCTCCATCAGTTTCTCTGTTCATACTTTTTCCCCTTCATGCCATTGCCAAGCATGAGTCAAAATATGGTCCAGAGCATACTGAGCCTGCCAACCCAAGGTTTTCTTTGCTTTTTCACATGTGCTTACCAAAATGGCGGGGTCTCCTGCCCGCCGTTCAGCAAAGGTATAGGGCACACTTTTTTTAGTTAATTTTTCAATGGCCTGAATAACCTCTAAATTAGAATGGCCTTTGCCTGTTCCCAAATTCATAGAAACTGTTTCACCACCTGCATCCAAATAGGCCAACGCTTGAACATGAGCCTTAGCAATATCTAATACATGCACATAATCACGAACGCATGTGCCATCAGGCGTTTCGTAATCATTACCAAAAATACGCAAAGGGGCTCCGTTTCCTAAGGCCGAACGAATCAACAAGGGGATCAGATGGGTTTCAGGTTCATGGGCTTCCCCCAACCCTTCCTCAGGCATGGCACCTGCTGCATTGAAATAGCGCAGACTAACAGATTTAATAAAACCACAGTCTTGCAAAATGCGTTCAACAGTCAGCTTAGAAAGACCATAGGGGTTAATAGGCGCACACGGGTGGGCTTCATCCATAGGCGTATACTGCGGACTTCCATATACGGCAGCTGTACTGGAAAACACAAGATTCCTAACCCCCTGTTTTTCCATGGCTTTTAGCAGATGAATGGCCCCAACCAAATTATTTTCGTAGTATTTTAATGGGTTTTGAACCGACTCCCCCACCTGAATAAAAGATGCCATATGGATAACAGCATGGGGTTTGTAGGCCGCAATGGCATCTTGAATATCTTCTGAGTTTCGCAAATCTCCGTGCACAAAAGGGCCATATTTAACTGCCCATTCATGGCCATGAGATAGGTTGTCAAAGCAAACGGGCGTAAATCCGTTTTTTTTCAGTAAATAACAAATATGGCTGCCAATATAACCTGCACCGCCTGTAACAAGAATGGTTTTAGTGTCGGCCATAAATGTCACCAAATCTGACAATATCATCTTCCCCTAAATAGGGTCCCACCTGAACTTCAATCAGTTCAAGGTCCACCTTACCTGGGTTTTCCAAACGGTGCGTTGCTGTGCAGGGAATAAAAATAGACTGATTTTCTGACAAAATTTGCTCCACATCTCCCACGGTTACCTTGGCTGTTCCTGACACGATAATCCAGTGTTCAGCCCTGTGATAATGCATTTGCATGGATAATTTTTCACCAGGCTTTACCGTAATGCGTTTCACATGAAAACGGTCCCCACGGTCAATGGTTTTAAATTCGCCCCAAGGGCGTTCCTCATGGCCATGGGCATGAGCCAAAGAACTGTTCTGAGATTTTAAGGTTTCCACAATTTTCTTAACGCTTTGTGATGATCCCTTAGAAGAAATAAGCAAAGCATCAGGAGAGTCTACCACAATTAGGTTATCCACATCTAAGGCGCACACCAAACGGCTATCACTTCGGATGTATGAATTTTGAACGTTGGAACACATGACAGACCCCGTTAATAGGTTGCCATTGGCATCTACGTTATGGGAATCAAACACCGCATCCCAAGAACCAAGATCGCTCCAGTCTGATTCCAGTCGAACAATAGCTGTTTTTTGATAGTGTTCCATAATGCCGTAATCCACCGATATGGCAGGTGACGTTTCAAAGGCCCCCTTGTCTACATCAACACGGTGGCCCACCATGGGGTGCGTTACACTGGCTTGACAGGCTTGGTAAATAGGGGGTTGCAGGCTTTGCACAGCGTCTAAATACCCCTGCGCCTTAAATAAAAATATACCCGAATTCCAGAAATATTCACCCGTTTTCAAAAAGGCCTCTGCCTTTTCCCTGTTGGGTTTTTCCACGAACTGAAAAACAGGTTTGACCTCTTCTTTTGAAGACTTGTCAAAATGCACATATCCATAACCCGTTTCGGGGCCAGTTGGTTGAATGCCAAAAGTTACAAAAAAACCATCCTCAGCTTTCTTTATGCCTTTTTGAACCGAGCGGGCAAAGCCTTCTTGATCGCGAATCAAATGGTCTGACGGCATGACCAGAATTAAGGCCTCTGGATCATGATCTAAGGCACACATGGCGCCCAAGGCAATAGCCGCTGTTGTGTCTCGCACACACGGTTCTAACACAAGCGTGTAGTCCTGAATAGCAAGCTCTTTCATAGTTTTTTGAATAAAAAAACTATGCTTTTGGTTGCTAACAATAATTTTTGTAGAACTTAAAGAACCATGCCCAGCCCGCACAACTGTTTGCTTAAACAAAGACTGGTCATCCACAAGGGGGGCAAACTGTTTGGGATACTGTTCCCGTGATACGGGCCACAGGCGCGTGCCTGCCCCGCCACACAAAATGACGGGGATTACTTTTGATTCCTTAAGTTTTTCAACCTCGTGTAAAGCTTTTTGGGCCATGTTTTTTTACGCCTCTAATGCGATTTTTTGAGACTGATTCACCAATACACCATTTCCTAGGTAAAGAATATGGGTTTCAGGGTACAGATCTTGTTTTAGAACACGCCAGCAGTCAATAACCGTCTTACCCTTTAATAGTTCGGGGGAAATGGTTTTAAATTCTGGCCAAGCCGTCATTAAAACAAGGGTTGAGCACTGGTTAAGGCACGTATTTAGAGAATCTGCGTACGTAACTGTATCAACCAAAACAGCTTTAGCTGGTGCCATGGCAAGTGGGTCAAACACAACCACGTCACGACCTGCTTTTGTTAATAAAACAGCCAGTGATATACCCTGAGATTCTTCAATCACAGGTGTTCCTGGTTTATAAGACAGTCCTAAAATACCCACAGAACCTGTTTTTAGACCATGCTGGTTCATAATTTTTAAAACACGATCACGTTGGGCTTTGTTGATTGTATCTGTGGATTCAGCCAAATCACTATGGGCCCCTAAATTGTGGGCCAGTTTTGAAAAGGCCACATTGTCTCTTGGAAAACAGGGGCCACCATAAGCCACGCCACCTTTTAGGTACTTATGACCAATGCGTGAATCACATCCAACGGCTTGGGTTACCACATCCACATCTGCGCCATCTAAATAATCGCACACCTCAGACAACATGTTGGCATAGGAAATTTTTGTAGTAACGTAGGTGTTAATGGAAATTTTAGTTAGTTCTGCGTTTACACAGTTCATGCGTTCAACACGGGGCTGATTATCACAAGCCTTCAAATAGATAGATTCCAGCATGGCACCAGCTTTTTCGTCGCTTTCACCAATCAGGAAAAAGTCTGGGTTCAGCATGTCTCGTACCACAGACCCCAAGGCTATAAATTCAGGGCTGTAGCATAAACCTAAAGCTTGGCCTACTTTTTTACCCGCTGCTTGCTCTAAGGCTTGGCGAATTTCACCGTTGGTGGACCCTGGCATAACCGTGCTTGTGACCACAACCAAATGGTATGTGTCTTTTTTACGCAGTGCGGCACCAATTTCCCTCAGGGCCTCAATAACATACTTGTTGGTAAATGTGCCATCGGGCCCACTGGGGGTTGGCACAATTACAAAAGTAACAGAAGACCCCAAAACGGCCTCCTCTGTGCTTAGGGTTGCCCGTAAACGCCCTTGGCTTTTGTCAATATAGTCTTGCAATAAGGGTTCATCCACAGGGGCTTTCCCTGCATTGATAGCATCCACAAAATTTGGGTTTCGGTCCACACCAATAACCTTATACCCCTTACTGCCATAAACGGCTGCCATAGGTGCCCCAAGTTTTCCAAGGCCAATAATTGAAACTGTTTCCATATTTTTTTCCTCTACTTAAATAAAACATGTATAAAGCGTCGCACCGAAGCCTTCAAACGCCTTTTCACATAGACGGGGCTTAGGGTAGACCGCAACCCCCCATCAATTAAAACAAAGTCTGCATCATAGTTGGTATATATATTCTTTCTACCACCTGCCAGGTCAAGATTACGTTGCCCCTGCTGCATATTAAATACGTATTTCTCGTCCCGATTTCCAGTATTAATTCCTTGAATATGGGCATAATCATGATTTTGATGTACGGCAATCACATCATGGGTGGTGTCAATAAGGTGAGCCCCTAGGCGCTTAGCTTCATACATAAGCCAGTTATCCCAATACCCACGGCCAATAAAAAAGGGTGGGATGGTCTCATATAAATTTTTGGGGTATAGGAAAAAATCGCTGCCCCCCGCAGGGTACATATCTATTTTTTCTAATGCCTGAGCGCGGTAGTCGGTGCGACCTTCTTCTATGTCTATATTGTAGCGGCTGCTTACCATTAAAAATTTGTCACGTTTTTGCCGTATGGTATGAAAGGCCGTCATAAAATCATCAAACAACAAAATGTCTGCATTTACGAAACATAGGAAATTATGACTGGCGTGTTGCATGGCTTTTTCAAAAATATCACTGATTAGGGGTGGGGTCCCTTCCAAATTTGGCACATGTTTTAGGTTCAGTTCTTGGCATATTTCTGCGCACCCCATGTCATTTCCCAATACAATAATTTCAGGAGTTGGTTTTAGGCGCAACCAACTGTGAATGGCATTGCGCTGAATGGCGCCGTTATGCCCTTGAAAAGCCTTAGGCGTTGTAAATAATGTTAGCATGTTTATACCTTATAGCTAGATCCCTGCTTACGCAGGGACCACGTTAACATAATTTTTTTGGCAAAACCATCAGCAAGACAGGCTGTGTAAGTTCAAATTTCCTTGTAGAATAAGGCCACTCATACTAACATGGACTTAGTTAAAAAATGAAATAAGGCTTTAGTTATGCGCAGTTTTTCCGTTCTTCTTCTTTCGGGGTTCCTCGTCTCTCCGGTTTTTTCCACAACAACAGACCAGGTTGCTCAAAAGGTCTCTCCAGCATGTCTTACGTTAGAAGATGCACTAAAAGCAGCCTATCTAAATAACCAGGAACTGAAAGAAGCCCGTCAAAGCACACTCTCTGTTCATGAACGGTCTGTTCAGGCCGCTTCTGGTTTTCGTCCCAAAATAAGCTTGGAGGGCAGCATGACAGGCTCTCAAAGTATTAATTCGGGAAATGGAAAAGATAATGGGTTAAGCGCCTCTGGTTCTCTTAACAATCAGCGCAGTGGGCAAATTATTTTAAGTCACAATTTGTATGAAGGTGGTGGCACCCTTGCTTCTTTAGACAAAACGGAAAATCAAATTAAATCTCAGTGGGCGCAAATTTCAGCCCTTGAACAAAATTTGTTTCTTAAGGTTATTCAGGCTTTTTTGGAATTAGCTGCAAAAAAATCTGAAATTGAGCAGTTGGAAGCCAATAAACAGGCCATGAAGCGTAATTATGAATCGGCCCAGGAAAAGCACCGTATTGGGGAAGAAACCATAACCCAAGTGGCCAACGCAGAAGCTAAACTGGCAGAATCAGACGCACGATTGCAAATGTCAATGGCGCAGCACGAAACCTTAAAGGCTAAATTTCTACAGCTTACAGGTATTCAGGCTACAGCAACCCTTGCACCTGTTTCGTGGCCTATGAACGTTCCAGCAGATCTGGAAACAGCCCTTTCAACAGCAAAAGATAAAAACCCCGAGGTTATTGCTGCCCAGTACGATCATCAAGCAAAACAGGCAGAGGCAGAGGAAGTGGGAGCGCGCTTACTTCCTAAAATTGACCTTCAGGCAAGCAGTGGGCGAGATGAATCCTTAAGAAAAACAAGTAATCCATATTACAGCGGAACCAATGATTCCAGAGATTTCAGCACAAACCATCAAGTTGTTGTAAAGCTTTCTGTTCCTTTGTATGAAGGGGGGGCCATACGGTCACAAAAGCGTGAAGCGCATGAAGCTTCTGTCGCCAAACGGATGGCAGTTGAGAAAGTAAGACTCCAGATTGTTGAACAAATAACTGGGGCTTGGCAAAATATGATTTCCGCTAAAAACAACATGGAAAACTACGACAAACAGGTTAAAGCCACCGAAATCGGCTTAGAAGGAACGCAACAGGAAATGAACGTAGGAACGAAGGTTTTGTTGGATGTTCTGAATGCTCAGGCGGCTTTGCTAGATGCAAAATTACACAAAATTGAGGCTGTTAAAAACCACCAACTTGCGGCTTTTCAAGTTATGGCGCTTATAGGTCAGCTAAACGCACGAAGCTTAAAATTGCCAGTTGATTATTTTAACCCTGAAGCTCATTATCAAGCAACACGGTTTAAATTTTAAGGGAAAGCGTGGGGTTTTTTTATGAATAACATGAATCGCCGTCAGGAAGAAGATATGACCATGGATGAGATTTTGGCATCCATTCGGCGCTATGTGTCTGGAGATGGACAAGATGGTTCTGCGCCAGAAGAACACCTCCGTGAAACACAGTTTTCTAGCCCTCCCTCATATGCCTATCAAGAAGAAGACACGTACAAGAACACGCCCAAAGCACCTGATGTGGTTCGTTTAACCAGCGAGTTTGAAGTACCACGTGACAGACCTGCTCAGCCAACATTTGCAGAACGATCGTCCTATGAGGTTTCTTCTCAAGAAAAAAACTATCACGCCAAAAACCCGTTTGAAAAATTGTCCGAAGCGGTTAAGAAAAATGCAAGCGTTGAACAGGAACCACCTCATGGCGCACTAAATCTGGACCAAATTTTCAGAAAAATGGCCAAGGACATGATTCAGCAGTGGGTGGATAAAAACATGCCAAGCATTGTGGAAACCCTTGTGGAAAAAGAAATTCAACGTTTGACGGGGCGCTCCTCTTAATGGAACAAGGGAATTCTACCCGGTTAGATCGTTGGATTCGCCGCCAATATCCAACAGCAACTCAAGGATACATTGAAAAATGCTTGCGCTTAGGCCACATCCTGGTCAATGGGAAAAAGGCAAAATCCTCCACCCGCGTCTTAGAAACAGATGTGGTAACAGTCCACAAGCTTTTTAAGGAAACCCTAAACGCCCACGACGAAGCTGACCGCCTGAAGAAACCCTATGTTGCTACAAAAGAAGATTTGGAATTTTTAGAGTCCCTCATCATATGGGAAGATGAACACCTGTGCGTTCTAAACAAACCCTATGGTATTGCAGCGCAAGGGGGCACCAAAACAGAACGTCACTTAGATGGCCTGCTGCAGGTTTATGGACGTGGAAAGCCCTACAAACTGGTCCATCGCCTAGACCGCGACACAACAGGGGTTTTTGTGGTGGCAAAAAGCCAAAAAATGGCAACCCATCTGGCTGATTGTTTCAAAAGAAACCTGATTCAAAAAGTCTATTGGGCCATTGTAGAAGGTGTTCCCAACCCATCCACAGCAACCATTACAGCCCCCATTGCTAAGGGTTCTGAAAACCAAAAAGAAAAAATGGTTGTGGACAAAAAAGAAGGAAAATCTGCCCAGACAGACTACAGAATTTTAAAGTCCATGAAAAACAAAACACTCACATGGTTAGAATTATCCCCCAAAACGGGCCGCACTCACCAATTACGTGTTCATTGCACGTTTATGGGCCACCCAATCTTGGGCGATGGCAAATATGAAAGCTCCTACCCAAAGCTGAATTTGCACCTTCATGCCCGTTCCATTAGTTTATTTGACTTAGATGGTTCCCCGTTGACATTTGTAGCCCCACCCCCCCATCATATTGTTATGACCTTAAAAGATCAGAAGATTGATTGGGAGACCTACGCGTGAACACTGTTCGAAAATTCGATTTTGAGCCTCAGCTCACACAGCCCCTTGAAACAAGTTCCGTCGATGCACAACAAATTTATACAATGGCCCGCACCCGCCTTGTCAGTGATGGGCATGTGTCAGAGTTTGACCTAAAAGAACACCTAGACCTGTTGGATGACCTGATGGCCTTTTCTTTAGGAAGGTTTTTGCTTCAAAACCACAGGTTAAATGGCTATTGGTACGACTATGCAATGCGCACGTACACAGACAGCCAGCTAAAAAGCAGCCTGGAACAAAATATTTTATACGCCCTCCCTATTGTGTTAGCCAAACGCCACAGCTTTAAAACCATACAGACATTTCTTCAGCAAAATCTGCAAAACGGTATGGTTATAGGCTCTGCCCCGTGTGGTCTGATGGGGGATATTTTAAGCCTTGATTACAGCGCCCTAAAACACCTTCAGATTGTGGGAATAGATTCAGATTTGCAATCCATCATCCATGCAAGTGAAATGGCTGAAGACAAGGGTCTGTCTACGGTTGTGTCCTTTGTACAAGGTGACTTGTCGACCCTTGCCCCCCAACAGGCTTATCACGTTTTGGTTCACCATATGTGGCATATGAACGGTTTTAACAAGGGAACTGCCCAGACATTTATAAACAAATGTTTTAAAGCCTTAAAGCCTGGCGGTGTTTTTGTAACAACTTTTAACACCTGTTCGCCTGATCAATCTAAAGATTCGCCCTGGAATATGGAGGCCATATCCCCAGATATGCTGCGATTACAAACCATTTTGTTTTCAGAAATTATTCGAAACCCCGAAGAACCCACTGAAACTTTTGACAGTATGGCGGCCTTGCTTAAAAATGCTGGTTTTTCTGATGTGGAATTTATACCCGACCCATCCAAAATGGTTGCAACAGTTTTAGCAAAAGCTTAAGGGGTTTTTGTACTATTAAAATAGGTAATTTTAGGTGGATGACCACAATTTTTTTAACGCCCTAAAACGCTATTGGCAGGTAGGAACCCAGGTGGGTGGCCTGGCTACCCGCCTAGCAGGGCAACAGTATTTTGGCGCCACATTGGACGATGACGCTTACGCCCAGACCATGCGCCAAGCTTTAGGCCAACTACGGGGGCCTGTCATGAAGGTTGCCCAGTTTCTAGCCACCATTCCAGACGCCCTTCCTAAAGCGTACTCAGATGAATTATTAACGTTGCAGTCTCAAGCACCGCCTATGGGCATACCCTTTGTACGGCGCCGCATGGTGGCGGAATTGGGCCCTCAATGGGAAAATTGTTTTCATAGCTTTAATTTGCAAGCGTGTGCTGCGGCCTCTTTGGGTCAGGTCCACCAGGCCATACATCCAGACGGCACCCCTTTGGCCTGTAAACTACAATACCCAGCGATGCAAACCCACATACAGGCAGACCTAAACCAACTAAAAGTTTTATTGGGCATGTACCATACCTGGAATAAGGCCGTAGATACAACATTCGTGCAAGAAGAAATTGCCACCCGCCTTCATGAAGAACTAGACTATGTTCATGAAGCCAATCAAATGGCCATATACGCCAAAATTTTTAAGGATACAGATTTTGTTACCGTTCCTGTAAGCTACCCGAACCTCAGTACCCAGCGCCTCTTGACTATGACGTGGATGGATGGTGGGTCAGTTCTTGGGTATGCAGATGCACCATCAGAATACCGCCATAGGTTGGCAGAGCGTTTGTTTTATGCCTGGTACATGCCCTTTTACCATCACGGTGTTTTGCATGGGGATCCGCATCCAGGCAATTATCTGGCCACAGATGCAGGAACTTTGCAGCTGCTTGATTTTGGCTGTATTCGTCATTTTTCCAAGGAATTTATTTGTGCTGTCATATGGCTGTATGAGGCCTTGATGAAAAACGATAGGGAAAAGGCCGTCCATGCTTACGAAACCTGGGGATTTAAAAACCTGAGCTGCGAAATGATAGACGTTATTACCCAATGGGCCAGGCTTCTTTATGACCCGCTGTTAGACGACCGCATACGCCCTATTCAAGAAAATTTCAGTGGCGCTAAGGGATGGGAAACAGCCACCAAAGTTCATGCCGAACTTCACAAATTGGGAGGCATTCGTCCCCCCAGGGAGTTTGTTTTTATGGACCGTGCTGCGGTTGGAATTGGCGCTGTCATGATGCGCCTTAAGGTGGAATGCAATTGGCATCACATGTTTGAGGAGCTTATAGCCCCAGTTCGATAAGTGCAGTGTAGAAAAACCTGAATAAAATGACAGAGATTCCCGGAGGGTTTTCGTGAAGCAAGAACAGAGCTTAGCGAGACTCTTATAATTAATGAGAGTGATATTTTTGCAACATGCTTGAAAATAAATTCTTTTTTTTGAATTTTTTTAATCGCAATTAATGATTTTTTAACCAATTTTTTGTAAAAATAATGATATATCCCCTGGGCGGCCGGGGGCCGGAGGTGGGAGATATAGCTTAAAAGGTTAACAAAAGGTTAATTTTTGAGCTTCAAACTGAAAAAAACAAATAATGTAATTATACAAAAAAACTGACCTCCATGAATAGCTGAATAAAATCATGAATTAGTCCTTAGGGCGTCAATTCGTTCTTTATAGACTTTAGGGCAGCGCTTAGGATTGTTTGAAAAAATATAGCTTCCTGAAACTAAAATATGTGCCCCAGCGTTTTTAAGCACAGGGGCCGTTTCAGGTGTTACACCACCGTCTACCTGAATTGAAATAGGCAGATTTTGTGTGTCTAACATGGCGCGTAGTTGGCTGATTTTTTTTAAAGGGCCCTTTAAAAACTGTTGGCCAGAAAATCCTGGATTTACGGTCATCATTAATACGCGATCCAGTGTGTCTAATAGGGGTTCTACGCAACTGAGAGGAGTGCCAGGATTAAGGGCTATGCCCGCTTTTATGCCTAAATTTTTAATGCGCTGTAGAGTCCTGTAGGGGTGATGTGTGGTTTCGGGATGAAAGGTTATGGTTTGAACACCAATGGGCTCAAAATAGTCAATAAATTTATCCACATCCCTTACCATAAGGTGAACATCCAGCGGAAGTTGGGTGCAGCCCTTAAGTTGCTGAATAATACATGGGCCAAAAGTAATGTTGGGAACATAATGACCATCCATTACATCAAGGTGGATCATATGGGCTCCCGCCGTTTCAAGGGCCTTAACCTCTTCAAACAGATGCATAAAATTAGCAGACAGCAAAGAAGGGGCTATGATCATCAGTTTTTACCAAAATTTGTAAGACGCAAACATAAAGAAGCAGCTAACATCAGTATAGCTAACCACCAGTTTTGCCAAAAGCCCAAATTAATAAGGGCAATTACCTGACTTGATGTGTATAACCCCACAAGGCACAAACACGGAAAGGTTCTTGTGTTTGGCATACTGCGTAAAATAAAAATATTGACCAAACAGGCCAAAAAAGCACCAATCCCACCCAGTTCAAGCCACCATTGCAAAGTCGCATTGTGTGGATGGGTCGGAATTTCTTTACAGTGTGAAATATACGAACCATTTTTTCCAATAATTTCTAAGGGCTGTATCTTACCGAATAAGGGATGACGCGAACTATCTAAGCCGTGCCCTAAAAACCACTTGTTTGAAATGTGAGAACTGACAGCTTTCATAATATACAGCCTATGAATATAACTATGGCTTTTTATTTTTTGGTTCACAGCTGTAATAAAGGGTTGATCTACGTACTGTTTTACAAAAAAGGGAGTCGTCAGAATAGCTAGCGTGGTGATGACATACATCATTTTTTTAACCCCCTGAGGCCATACCCAGAACAGACCCATTGTACCCAACCCGCATGCCAAAGCTAAAGGAGCCGTGTCGCAATCTACAGAGAAAAGTATACAAAAGGTAAGCACAAAAGCAGCACCTACGTGGCGTTTTGAGAAACGAAGATGAAGCCAGCTCAGCAAGGGCCAGCATAAAAGGGTCAATGTTAGCCCTAAGGGAACAAAGGCCTGCGCTGTGGTTTTGTTCACAAGTGTTTGCCAATAGTCTTTCCATAGGTTTAGGGCCAAAAGGCCAATAGTCATGAAAAAGCCTGCTATAAGATATTTTAAAAAGCCATGGATGTCCCTTTCAGCTGTGTTCTGTATAAGCCTGTGGCAGCAAAATCCAGCCGTAAAAATCAAGAACAAACGGGTAAATAAAACAATACTTTCTTTCGGGTTTAAGGACCAAACTGAACTTAGGCCTGCCCAAAAAATGAAAATAAAAATCCACAGGAAAACTGAGCTTTTTTTTATTTCCAGTAACAAGCCCCCCCCTTTTTGCAAAAGGGCCAGCAAGGCGAATGCAGCCAAAAACACAGGCGCACAGCGGGGGAAAAAAAATGTAAAGGGACATAACAAAAATAACCCCCAGCACACAAGATGGGGAATTTTATTGTGTAAAAAACTTAAGAACATATAGATTTTAGCCACACTTTTCCAACACCCTAAGGTCCACAGACAGGGTTAAAATAGGGTTGATTTTCACCCACATCACTACCACTTTTTTCAACGCCTGTGTATAAAAAAATACCAGTTGAGAAACTATTTTTCGTAGAGTTTTTTTGGCGTTACGTATTTAAGCATAATTTGATGTCATCCCCGCGAAGGCGGGGATCTACATAAAAAAACATTGATAATGAGTTTTTTTTATTTTCTGGACCCCAGCCTTCGCGGGGGCCACATTATTTTAAGTAATCAAAAATATAGCGAGACTCCTATAATTTGGGCCTTCCATACCTTCTGCAACCACTGATTTTGTTAGGCTTTTTTGAATGAGAGTGATATTTGCGCATCATTCTTGAAAATAATTTTTACTTTTTGAAATTTTTTAATCTCAATTAATGATTTTTTAACCAATTTTTTGTAAAAATAATTTCATATCCCCTGGGCGGCCGGGGGCCGGAGGCGGGAGATATAGTCTAAAAAGTTAACAAAAGGTTAATTTTTGAGCTCCAAATTCAAAAAAAATAAATAGCGTAATTGTACAGATAAAAACTCAGCGCAAACGACTGAACTGCTGATTTTTTCATACACAGATTTTCAAAAAAGTGATAGTGATAGGACAGCTTCAAAAGGTTGATTTTACTGGTAACTTTAATAAAACTTAATACGGACGATTTATGATGAATCCCCCCCCTCTTACCATTTTGCTGGCAAAACCTCGCGGCTTTTGCGCAGGCGTTGACAGAGCTATTCAAATTGTGGAAAGGGCCATAGAAAAGTTTGGAGCCCCCGTATATGTACGACACGAAATAGTGCATAACCGCTTTGTTGTTGAAAGCCTTATGGCCAAAGGGGCTGTTTTTGTAGATGAGTTGGACCATGTACCCCAAGACCGCCCTGTCATTTTTTCAGCCCATGGTGTACCAAAGTCTGTTCCAGAACAAGCAAACAATAGACATATGGTGTATGTAGATGCCACCTGCCCCTTAGTAAGCAAGGTTCACCGCGAAGTAGAACGTCACGAAAAAGAAGGGCGTTTTGTTGTCTTGATTGGCCACGCCAACCACCCAGAAGTTATTGGCACCATGGGCCAAGTCCGTGAAGGAACCATTTGCCTTGTGGAAACCGTAGACCATGTGGCAAACCTTCCTGATTTATCGACCATACCTTTGGCCTACGCCACACAAACAACCCTGTCTGTAGATGAGGCGCACCACATTATTGATGCACTCAAAAAACGATTTCCCCACATAGAAGGTCCTCGCAAAGAAGACATATGCTATGCAACTACAAACCGCCAGCTAGCTGTGAAGGAAATTTCCAAACGTGTTGATGCTATGCTTATTGTGGGGGCCCCTAACTCCTCTAACTCCTTAAGACTTGTGGAGGTAGCAGAAAAAGAAGGGTGCCTTAAATCCATGCTATGTCAACGTGCGAAAGATTTAAGCATCGATTGGTTTTCAGGAGTTAAAACCTTAGGCCTATCAGCTGGTGCTTCAGCTCCAGAAATCCTTGTTCAAGAAGTCATCAATTTTTGTCACCAGCACTTTTCCGTAACTGTGGAGGAAGTGAACGTGGTCGATGAAAATATTATTTTCCACGTTCCAAAAATGCTGTGGAAAACCTAATTATTAGACATCAGTTCCCAATTTCTATATGCCCAATGCTTCGGCTATAAGAGCTTTTTGTTCTTTTTCGTGCATATGGGGGTTACCAACAGCGGGGGCTGCAGCCTGGGGCCGTCCCGCATATAGAATATGCTTTTCATGGCTATTCATAACTTTGAAAAGAATATCCACATGGGGGTGCAAAAAAGACCAGGCCCCCATATTTTTAGGTTCTTCCTGACACCATACAATTTCAACCTCTTTGTAAGGCTGTAGTGCAGAAGCTAGGGCTTCTGTGGGGAATGGATAATATTGTTCTAGGCGAATAAGGGCCACATCTTGAATGTTTTGTTCCTGGCATGTTTGATGTAAATCATAGTAGACCTTGCCGCTGCATATAACCACGCGGCGAACCTGATTAAGTGGAGGTGTGGGGCTTATAACGGGTGAAAATTGCGTACCATCCCCCATATCTGACAAAGAAGACACAGCCCCCTTATGACGTAACAAAGATTTAGGGGTCATAACAATCAAGGGTTTACGTGTGGCGGAATGAAGCTGACGACGCAAGGCATGAAAAAAATTCGCAGGGGTTGAACAGTTCACAACCTGCCAATTATCTTGGGCACACATTTGTAAGAAACGTTCCAACCGTGCGGAAGAATGTTCAGGGCCCATGCCCTCAAACCCGTGAGGCAACAATAAAACCAAACCCGATAGACGCAGCCATTTTTGTTCAGAGGATGATATAAATTGGTCAATAACAACCTGGGCTCCGTTGGCAAAATCACCAAATTGGGCCTCCCAAATAACAAGGGAATTGGGAGCGCATATGCTGAAGCCATATTCAAACCCCAACACGGCTTCCTCTGACAGGGAACTATTATATACCTCAAGCTTTGCCTGATCGGCTGTCATGAAATTAACAGGAATATGGGCTTGTTCTGTAGTTTGGTCCACCCAGCGCACGTGTCTATGAGAAAAGGTACCCCGACCACAATCTTGTCCGCTGAGGCGAATGGGGAACCCTTCGTTCAACAAGGTTGCAAAGGCCAATGTTTCCCCCATACCCCAATCAACGGGTATTTCACCTTGCAGCATGCCCTGTCGTTGAGTTAACAGGCGCTGAACCTTGCTATTGATGGAAAACCCATTGGGGACCTGCAAACTTTTTACCCCCAAAGAACGCAGTATGTCTAAATCCACACCTGTTGTTGGGGTCTTATGACTGTTTGCCTGAATGTTTTGCCAATCACCCTTCAACCAGTCAGCTTCTATACGGGAATCCTTGTCTGTTTTTAGGGCTTCTGACTTGTGAAATTCCTGACTTAAAAAGGTGTCTACTTCAAAAGCTATGGGGGCTAACTGACCGTCTTCAAAAATTCTGTCATGCAATAGCTTTTTTTTATAAATTTCTGAAACTGTTGGATGGTTTTGAATAAAGGTATACATTTTGGGCTGCGTAAACGCAGGTTCGTCACTTTCGTTATGGCCATAACGGCGGTAGCACACAAAATCAATGACAACATCGTGCCCAAATTCTTCACGGTAATCCATGGCCATTTGCGTTACCCACATAAGGGCCTCAGGATCGTCACCATTTACGTGAAAAATGGGGGCCTGAATAGCTTTGGCCACATCAGAACAGTGGGTAGAGCTGCGCCCTTCTTTAGGTGTAGCCGTAAAACCTACCTGATTGTTGATAATATAATGGAGGGTTCCGCCCGTTTTATATCCTTCCAGTTTTGCCAACTGAAGGGATTCAGAAACCACCCCCTGGCCAATAAAGGCCGCATCACCATGAATGACCAAGCCCATCACTTTTTTGCGCAAATTGTCGTTGATAGAAGACTGTTTGCCCCGCACTTTACCCAAAACCACAGGATACACAGCCTCAAGATGGGAAGGGTTGGGTGTTAAGGATAGGTGCAAACTATGACCATGAAATATACGGTCATTAGAATAACCCTGGTGGTATTTCACATCACCTGAACCGCTGAAATCTTTATAAATAGATGTACCGTGAAACTGGGCCATAATTAAATGGATGGGCTTGCCCATAATATGGGCCAATACAGACAGGCGGCCACGGTGAGCCATGCCAATGTCAACTTCCACCATTTTATTTTTTGCAGCCTGTTCAAGGACAACCTCAAGGGCTGGAATAAGGGCCTCCCCCCCATCAAGGCCAAAACGTTTAGCCCCTTGAAATTTTGTGTGAAGAATTTTTTCAAATTTTTCTGCACGCACAAGATTTTTATATAGGGTCTTTTTTTCATCTATGGTTAAAGGTTGAACCCCTTTCTCAAACCGTTTCTGCAGCCAAGAACGCTGGTCTGGGTTGTGCAGGTGGGCGTATTCAATGCCGACTGAACCGCAATACATGGATTTTAGCTGGGTCAGCAAATGGGCCAACGTAGGTGTTTGGTCTTGAAACATGGGACCCAGGTAAACAGGGGTGTGCAGGTCTTGGGGCTTAAATCCATAAAATTCAATGGTTAATTCTGGATGTTCGTAGGGTGCCGTCAAACCAAGGGGGTCTAGTGGGCAAGCCAAATGTCCAAGACTTCTGTAAGCTTGTACCAAGCGCATAGCCTTCATAGATTTTTCTATGATTGAGTGGCTGTGAAGGTCTTGTGTAAGGTTCTGGGCTTTTTCCTGCCTTTTTTCAGGCCATTGGGGTGCTTTTTCGCTTGTGTAAAAATCTGGATATTTTTGGAAAAAATGCTGCCATTGAGGGGCTATACTTTGGGGGCTTTGGCAATATTGTTCATACAAATCCATAACATAAGCGCTATTGGCACCAGATAGAACAGATTCTTGCGTGTACCGATTTCCGTCCCCCATGGTTTATGCTCCCTTCATAGCCTCTAACATAGTTTTGCCTAACAACGCTGGTGATGCGGCAACCTGAATGCCATGACTGCGAAGAAATTCTATTTTATCAGAAGCCTTATCGCCTGCCCCTGAAACAATAGCCCCTGCGTGGCCCATGCGGCGCCCCTCGGGGGCAGTTACCCCTGCAATGAACGAAACAACGGGTTTTTTAAGGCCTTTTTTGTATTGGTGGGCAATATATTCGGCTGCCTCTTGTTCATCTTGGCCCCCAATTTCACCAATCATTAAAATGCCGTGTGTATTTTTATCATTCCAAAACATGTCTAAAACTTCTGTGAAATTCAGGCCCTTTACGGGGTCACCTCCAATTCCTACACACGTACTTTGGCCAAGACCCACAGCCGTTGTCTGGTCCACAGCCTCATATGTTAATGTGCCAGACCGCGACACAATACCTATGGACCCTGGTGTGTGAATGTGCCCTGGCATAATGCCAATTTTGCATTGTCCTGGCGTGATGACACCCGGGCAGTTGGGCCCAATAAGTTTGGCTTTCTTCTGTTCTTTTAAGCGGGCTTTAACAATAACCATGTCTTGAATGGGTATGCCCTCTGTAATGCACACAACCAGTTGTATGCCTGCATCAATGGCCTCTAAAATAGCATGTGCTGCGTAAGGGGCAGGCACGTAAATGACAGTGGCATTGGCTTTTGTGGCTTTTACGGCTTCGGCCACATCGTTAAAAACAGGAAGGTTTAGGTGGGTTGTTCCCCCCTTACCTGGAGTAACCCCTCCCACCATGTGGGTGCCGTAAGCAATGGCTTGTTCTGAATGAAATGTTCCCTGTTTGCCCGTAAACCCTTGGCAAATAAGTCGTGTAGATGAATCAACAAGAATTGACATGGTTTTGTTCCTTAATGAGTGGCTTGAACGGCCTTAATGGCGGCTTCTTCCAAATCGTTTGCGGTTGTAATGGCAAGGCCAGAGGCTTTTAATATTTCTATGCCTTTTTCCTTGTTCGTGCCTTGAAGGCGCACAATTAAGGGGATGGAAATTTTTGATTCCTGGGCCGCGGCCACAATTCCTTCAGCAATAATATCGCAGCGCATGATGCCACCAAAAATATTGATAAGAACAGCTTTAACATTGTCATCAGCTAAAATAATTTTAAAGGCCGTTTTTACCCGTTCTTTGTCTGCGCCACCCCCCACATCAAGAAAGTTAGCGGGTTCCCCTCCGTGCAGTTTGATAATATCCATAGTGGCCATAGCAAGCCCTGCCCCGTTTACCATACACCCAATGTTGCCATCTAGCTTTACGTAGCTAAGCTCGTTCTCTCTAGCTTCTTGCTCGGCTGGATTTTCTTCATTCTCATCATGCAGCATTTCTAATTCTGGATGACGAAATAAGGCATTATCATCAAAGGAAATCTTGGCATCTAAAAACATTAAGTCCTCATCAGCTGTTATCACTAATGGGTTAATTTCTAACATGTTAGCGTCCAAATCGACGTACAGGTTTAACATTTCTTCCAAAATAAACCCCAGCTTTTCTTCCTGCTTAGTATTTAGGGAAAAACAATGGCTTATGGACTTAATATTTTCTTTTTTCAAACCCTTAAGGGGGTCAATGGACACCTTGCAAATAGCTTCTGGGGTTTTTTTGGCAACCTCTTCAATGTCCATGCCACCGCTGGCGCAGGCGATAAAATTTAAACAAGATGTCTGACGATTTAAGACTAAGCTTAAATAAAGTTCCCTAACCACCTGGCACCCCTGTTCAATATAAACCTGGTGAACCACTTGGCCTTTAGGGCCTGTTTGGTGCGTTACAAGGGGTTTGCCCAAAAGCTTTGCAGCAGCTGCCTTCACTTCGTCTAGACTTTTGCACACAACGACGCCACCTGCTTTTCCACGACCCCCTGCGTGAATTTGGGCCTTCACAACCCAAACAGCTGATCTTACGCTTTCTTGAAGTTCCTCTCCAACACTAACAGCTTCTTCGGGGGTGCTGACGGCTTCTCCGGCTAGAACGGGTAATTTATAGGCAGCCAAAATGCCCTTAGCTTGAAATTCATGAATATTCATAAAACTATAACCCCAGTTGTTGTGTGGCTTCCATTAGGTTTTTAACAGCTAAAACCGAAGCATTAAATTGTTCTTGTTCTGTGGAATTTAGAGACAGTTCCACCACTTTTTCCACACCGTTTTTACCAATAACCACAGGGACCCCTGCATATATGCCCTGAACCCCGTAAGGGCCGTTCAAATAAGCGGCACAGGGTAAAATACGGCGTTGATCATGAAGGTAAGACTGGGCCATCATAACTGCCGAAGACGCAGGTGCGTAGTAGGCAGACCCAGTTTTCAGTAAATTCACAATTTCGGCACCGCCATTACGCGTTCGGTCCACAATGGTATCTAGCTGTTGTTGAGATAGCCACCCTTGCTGCACAAACTCCATCAAAGGAATTCCAGAAATGGTGGTATAGCGGGGAAGAGGAACCATGGTATCGCCGTGGCCACCCAATACGAAGGTTTGAATGTCTGCCACACTAACGTTTAAAGCTTCTGCCAAAAAGCACTTGAATCGTCCGCTGTCTAAAATACCTGCCATGCCAACGACTTTTTGGGTTGGAAGGCCACTTACCTTTTGTAATAACCAAACCATAACATCCAGTGGGTTTGTAACCACAATGACGAAAGCATGGGGGCAGTAGGTTTTGATATACCCTCCCACGTCATGCATGATTTTTCCGTTAATGTTCAAAAGGTCATCTCGGCTCATGCCAGGTTTGCGGGGAACGCCAGCTGTTATAATAACCACATCCGCACCCTCTATGTCCTTTGGGGTGTTGGTGCCAACGCATGCGCCGCTTATGCCATCGACTGCACAGCTTTGCTTTAGGTCTAAAGACTTGCCTTGGGGGATACCCTCTGCCACATCTAAAACCGTTACATGCCCCAAATTACGTTGGAGAATAAGGTGGGCCATGGTGGCCCCAATATTACCGCCGCCAATTAAGGCTATTTTTGCTTGCATAGAATTCTCCTTATTTAATATGGAACAGGGGGTGTTTCGGGGCTTAGGGAACGGGCTAAAAAAGCACGACCTACTTGAATGCCTTCTGCGTTAATACCGTGGGCCAAGCCCTGGCAGGTGTGGGTTTGTACCTGAATACCATGTTCTTTTAGCTGAGTGCTGGCATGATTCATGGCCATATAGGGAACGACCGTATCAGCCGTTCCATGGACTAACATAACCTGTGTCTTAATAGTTTCTTGTGGAAAAACAAGTGGTGCATAAAAAGCCCCCGAATACCCCAAAACAGCCCCAAGGGTAGGCATGGACACCATAATATCTAGGGCTAAAATGGTTCCTTGGGAAAAGCCCACAAGGGCAAGGTCACGGGGGCTTAGTTGATGTTCAGCTAATAAATTTTTCAGGTAAGAAATGACAACAGGTTGCACGCGGTCAAGCCCCAGACGAATGGTGGTGGGGGAAAAATCTTGCAGCCCAAACCACTGGTACCCCAGGGGATTCACATCGCACGTTTCAGGACCATTGGGAGATTCAAAGACAGTAGGCGGCAAGGTGTTCTGCCATTCATAGCCCAGGGATATAAGATCATCTCCCGAAGCACCATACCCATGAAGAAACACAACCAAACGAGAGAGGCTGCCAGGAACATTAGATATGAAACGAGGGCCACTTAGCACGCATTTACCTAAAATATTTTTTAAATATTAATTAAGAGTACCTCAATCAGAAAGCCCATGACAAGAGGTCTGTAAGCTTCTGCTGGAATTCCTGCAAAATTCGTATCCCTTGGAAAGTACTGAGAGTAAGGGCAAAAAAATGGTCAAAAAAAAATTAAAGATTTTTTTACTATTTTTATTTTAAAATTAACAACAAAAGAAGTTTCCGTATTTTATGGAGTTCCCATGCTGCGTCTTTATACATCCAAACCCTACAGAAATCGAAAAAAATGGTCCGACTCCCCCTATTGCACAAAGGAAAAGGGTGAAAACGTTCGCATTTTTCAAATATACCGATGGTCACCTGATGGTTCTGAGGACCCACACTATGAAGAGTTTGCTATTAATTTGGATGAATGTGGCCCTATGGTTTTGGACGCACTTATTAAAATTAAGGCAGAAATGGATTCAAGTCTTACCTTTCGTCGTTCTTGTCGTGAGGGGGTGTGTGGTAGCTGTTCTATGAATATAGATGGCACAAACACATTGGCATGTTTGAAACCGATTGAGGACGTAAACGGCCCCGTGCGCATTAGCCCTTTGCCTCATATGCCTGTTGTGAAAGACTTGGTAGCGGACTTAAGTCATGCTTACAAGCAGTATGCTTCTATAAAACCATGGCTTCAAAATGACAAGCCAGCAGGTGTGCGGGAACGATTGCAGTCGCCCGAAGAGCGCGCAAAACTGGATGGTTCTTGGGAGTGTATTTTGTGCTTTAGCTGCTCAACAAGTTGTCCCAGTTATTGGTGGAATGGTGATAAATATTTAGGCCCAGCTGTGCTTTTGCAAAGTCATCGCTGGATTTTTGACAGTCGTGATACGGCCACACAAGAACGTTTGGACACCCTGAACGATGCCTTTAAGCTGTATCGATGCCATACCATTATGAATTGCACAAAAACATGCCCCAAGGGTTTAAACCCCGCAAAGGCTATTGGTCAAATTAAGGAAGAATTATAGGCAGTTAGGTTGAGTAAAAAAATCAGCGATTCCTAGAGGATTTTCGTCAAGCAAGAGCAGGGCCAGTTTCAGAAATTTTTTTTGTAGAGTTTTTTGATATTGCGTATAAAAACGTGATTCCATGTCATCCCCGCGAAGGCGGGGATCTACAAAAAAAATACATTGATAATGAGTTGTTTTCTTGAATGAGTGTGATATTTTTGCAGCACGCTTAAAAATAATTTTTATTTTTTGAAATTTTATAAGCTCAATTAATGATTTTTTAACCAATTTTTTGTAAAAATAATGACATATCCCCTGGGCAGCCGGGGGCCGGAGGCGGGAGATATAGGCTAAAAGGTTAACAAAAGGTTAATTTTTGAGCTCCAAAAATAAGTAATGTAATTATACAAAAGTCTTCCCTCCCAGGAATCGCTGAAAAAAAATCAGCTTTCGCTTGAACTCTGTAAAAGCTTTTGTTATGTGTAGATGAGTTACACGTTCATAATTGCGGGCGTGGTGAAATTGGCAGACACACCAGATTTAGGTTCTGGCGACGCAAGTCGTGGGGGTTCAAGTCCCTCCGCCCGCACCATATTTAAGTAGTCTAAGGTATTTCAAGTATGATCATCCAAACTGTAAAGGCTGAAGCTTTAATCCATGAGTTTAGGGTTTCCATCCCTGCTAATGATATTTCTGAAAAAGTGGATTCTTGGCTTCAAGAAAAAGCAAAAACTTTTAAAATGGATGGGTTTAGGCCTGGTAAAGCGCCCTTTCATATTGTTAAAAGTCAATACGAGGGGATGGCTATAGAAAGAACTTTGGACAAGTTTGTAAAAGATTCTGTGAAAAAAGTAACCCAGGATAATAAGCTTAACCTAGCAGTAGATCCCAATTTTTCTTTTGACGAATACGCTTTTGGAAAAGATTTTTCCTTTACCATAAGCACTGAATCCATGCCTGAATTTGAGCTTAAAGATTTTTCATCTGTTTCCGTTGAAAAGTTGCTTTTTGACATTTCTGACGACGCGGTGGAAAAGAAAATTCAAAAAATAGCAATGGATAATCTTGACTTTTCCCCAGCTGATGAGGGTCACAAAATTCAAAATGGGAACTATATTGGGTTCTCAATGGAATGTGAACAAGATGGCAAAAAAATCGACTCTCTCACATTTCCCGATGCTGGTGGTTTTGTAGGAGACCTTGACATTGATGCTAGCTTAGATGTGGATAAGGCCTTATTGGGTCATAAGAGTGGTGAGATTGTTACCTTTTCAAGGGTTCTACCCAGTGATTTCTTTGACGCATCCTTGAGAGAAAAAACAATTTCAGTTAAAATTGAGATAAAAACCGTTGAAATTGCCAAGCCTTATACCGTATCTCAAGAATTTGCTGAAAGCATGGGATATAAGAGCTTGGATGAATTAAGAGATGACACCAGAAAGCACCTTACTCAAGAGAGAGAATCCTTGGTCTTTTTATGTCATAAGCGCTACCTTTTAGACGCCCTTTCAAGTGAGTATAGTTTTGATTTGCCACCCACTATGGTTAAGAGTGAATTTGATCTGATTTGGGCACAGCTTCAAAGTGAATTAAATCAAGCTCGCGAAGCTGGAACTCTCGATTTGTCCGAGGACAGGCCAGAGGCTGAACTGCGTGCAGAATATGAATTATTAGCAGCCCGTCGTGTTCGTCTTGGCATTCTTGTCGCCAAGATAGCAAAAGTGAATAAACTTTCCGTATCTTCTGAAGAACTGACTAGTGCAATTTTTCGTGAAGCCCTTCGTCATCCCCTGGGATATAAAAAAATTATCAACTTCTATCAAAACAATGAACAAGCCCGTGAACGGGTTATGTCGTCCCTTCTTGAAAACAATGTTGTGCGTTTCGTCCTAGACAGGGTAAACTGTAAAGAAGTTGAGGTAACAAAAAAGCAGTTGGTTGAACGTATTCGCGCTGTGCTTCCCGACTTCAAGTTTGATGAAGACGTGGATGATGAGGTAGAAGTAGAAGAAGCAGCGCCTAAGGCTAAGAAAACCACAAAAGCTAAGAAAGAAAAGGAAACAGAAGCGGCATGACTATTGAAAAGTTTTTGAACTTCTCTCAGTCCCAAGGTCTCCCTATTGAATCAAATCTGGTTCCCATGGTTGTTGAGCAAACCAGCCGTGGAGAACGGGCTTACGATATTTTTTCTCGCTTATTGAAAGAGCGTATTATTTTCGTAACAGGCCCCATTTACGATGAATTGGCTGCTCTTATTTGCGCCCAGCTTCTGTTTTTGGAATCTGAGGTTCCAGATAAAGACATTGCTATGTATATAAACTCTCCTGGAGGGGGTGTTACGGCTGCCATGTCTATTTTTGACACCATGAATTATATTCGCTGTGATGTTTCCACCCTATGCTTGGGTCAGGCTTGTTCTTCTGGGTCTTTGTTGCTGACGGCAGGCACTAAGGGTAAGCGTTTTTCCCTGCCAAATGCCCGCATTATGGTTCACCAACCCAGTGGGGGTGCACAAGGTCAGGCCACAGACATAGAAATTCACGCCCAGGAAATTCTAAAAACCCGCGAACGGGTGAATGAAATCTATTCTTATTGCACGGGTCAAAAAATTTCTGTTATTGAAGAAACTATGGACAGGGACTTTTTTATGTCTCCAGAAGAAGCTAAAAAATTTGGGTTAATTGACGAGGTAATCACGAATCGCCCCATTCCTGCTTAGGAAGAAGCTGGTTCGGAAATTAACTATTTGTTGATACTTTTTGTTCATAGTAAAAATAGGAAGCGCTGAAAAAGTGGCGTTTTTCTGTGGAATTAAATGGCTCCGTGGTTTTTTTAAAGATGTTAGGTGCATGAATGAGTAAAAATGGAACAACAGAAGGGAAGAGCTCACTCTACTGCTCTTTCTGTGGCAAAAGTCAGCACGAAGTTCGTAAATTAATTGCGGGTCCTGCGGTTTTTATTTGTGATGAATGTGTGGAATTGTGCACAGACATCATTCGTGAAGAACATATTTCCTCTAAGCTTTCCACGGAAGATGGTGTTCCATCGCCTATGGAAATTTTCAACATTTTGGAAGATTATGTGATAGGTCAAAACCACGCCAAAAAAGTTTTGTGCGTTGCTGTTCATAACCATTACAAGCGTCTTAGCCATGCCCAAAAAACAGGTGATGTGGAAATTGCCAAGTCTAACATCCTTTTAATTGGCCCAACAGGAAGTGGTAAGACCCTACTAGCACAAACCTTGGCCCGCATTATTGACGTACCGTTCACTATGGCCGATGCTACCACATTAACGGAAGCAGGGTATGTGGGCGAAGATGTGGAAAATATTATCCTGAAGCTTTTACAAGCTGCTGATTACAATGTGGAACGGGCCCAACGTGGTATTGTGTACATTGACGAAGTGGATAAAATATCCCGGAAGTCTGACAACCCATCCATCACCCGTGATGTGTCGGGCGAAGGTGTTCAGCAGGCGTTGTTAAAAATTATGGAAGGTACTGTGGCTTCTGTTCCCCCTCAAGGTGGTCGTAAGCACCCACAGCAAGAATTTTTGCAGATTGATACAACGAACATACTATTCATTTGTGGCGGTGCCTTTTCGGGGTTGGAAAAGATTATTTCTGCCCGCGGTAAGGGTGTGGGCATTGGTTTTGGTGCCGATGTACGTAGCGTAGAAGAACGAACAACAGGCGACGTTTTTAGAAAAGTAGAGCCTGAAGACCTTTTGAAGTTTGGCTTAATTCCTGAATTCATTGGTCGTTTGCCTGTTATTGCCACATTGCAAGATTTGGATGAAACTGCCCTTATTGATATTTTGACCAAACCTAAAAATGCCCTGATTAAGCAATACGGCAAGCTATTTGAAATGGAAGATGTAAAGCTTACCTTTAATGAAGACGCCCTCAGTGCCATTGCAAAAAAAGCCATTGCCCGTCGCACAGGTGCCCGTGGTTTGCGTTCTATTATGGAACAAATTTTGTTAGACACAATGTTTGAACTGCCCTCTTATGAAGACATAGACGAAATTGTTATTAATTCAGACGTTGTGGAATCGGAAAAGGCGCCGCTTAAAATATTGTCACGGGAAAAGCACACAGCCTAAAATGGCTATATTTGACCGTGACTTATACGTAAAACGTTGGCATATGTGCCCTTACAGACCTTCTACCAACCAAGCTTTAGACTGTTTGATGGGGCATATGGAAAAGGCCATTATTGAACGTCTTGGGTTTATAAAAACACCTTTTCACCGTGTGTGTATCCATAGCCCCGTTCCTTTGCCTAAGCTGGCCCATTACCTTTTGGAACGCAACGAAAACATCCACGTAGTTCAGCTTACCAATGTGGAAGAAGACGTATGCCTTGTCCATACTTTTGACCTTATGATTGTGGTAAACCAGTGGCAGTGGGTGAATAACGTGCCAAAGGCTCTGTTGCATTACCATAACAGCCTTAAACACGGTGGGGCGCTTTTGTCGGTTTTTGTGGGCGAAGACAGTCTGTGGCAACTACGCCATGCGCTTAATCAGGCTGATATTGAATGCCATGGAGGCGTTTCTCCCCGTGTATCGCCATTCCTGACGTTGCAAACCACAGCCCAGCTTCTTCAACAAACGAATTTTATGGAACCTGTCTGTGACAAAGAATCCCTAACCATTTGTCATTCATCTGTTTTTGGGCTTGTGAATGATATTCGCCAGTGTTATGGGCGCAATTCCTTAAAAAAACGAACCTTACGCCCTCTGTCTAAAGCTTTTTTAAACGCATTAATTAAGCATTACCCTAAGGCGCAAAACGGCATAGAAACAACCCTAGACCTTGTTTACGCCCTTGCCTGGAAGGGAGGGGGAACCTAAACCTCCCCCAAAGCATGAAGGTAAAGGTCCAGAAGCTCCTCTTGTTCTACGCGCTCTTCCTTTTTCATTTTACGAATCTTAATAAGCTGACGCATTACTTTCGTGTCGAATCCTTCCGCTTTTGCTTCAGCAAAAACGTCACGCACGGCCTCACCCAATTCTGCTTTTTCTTGCTCTAGCCGCTCAATTTTCTCAATAAAAGAACGTAACTGTTGGCCTGAAATGCCGCCTTGAAAATTTTCCATTTTATTCCTTCTCAAATTTAATAAAACCCCATATCTTCTATAGAGTTATAGCGCATGTTTTTGCAATCTTTTTTTATAGGTCACTTATGGTCCATGAACTTATTTTAAGGCTTATTAAGCAAAATATTTATGAAGACCAGATTCAAATTATTGACGATCTTAAACGTAATGGCGTCACCCTGACCCAGTCCACTTTGTCCCGTTATTTCAAACGTCTGGGCGTTTCTAAAAAGGATGGGCGTTATATATGTTCCAGTGGTCAGGGTGGTAAAATTGTTGGAATTCTAAGCATTTTAGAAGCCCCACCAAACCTTATTATAATAAAAACTATGCCAGGCCATGCCAATGCTGTGGGCTTCAGTATAGAAGAAAAAAAATTTTCTGAGATTATTGGAACTATTGCAGGTGATGATACCCTAATGGTTGGTGTTCACCCCGAAAATCTTAAGAAACTTATGGGCAAGCTTTTGTGTTCTTGACAGCAGTTTCCGCTGGGTTTTGTGAGGCAAAAATAGGTCTATAGCGAGACTCCTGTACTTTGGGCCTTCCATACCCTCTAAAATCACTGATTTTACTAAGCTTTTTTGAAATTGCGTTCAAAAACATAATTCAATGTCATCAACTATGTTTCTTTGATTTTCTGGACCCCCGCCTGCGCGGGGGCCACATCAATTTAAGTAACAAAAAAAATACATTGATAATGAGTTGTTTTCTTGAATGAGTGTGATATTTGCGCATCATTCCTGAAAATAATTTTTATTTTTTGAAATTTTTTAACTAATTTTTTGTAAAAATAATGATATATCCCCTGGGGGGCCGGAGGTGGGAGGTATATAGCAAGATGACTCTTTTTTGAATATAGAGTATTCAAAAAAGCCTAGCAAAATCAATGGTTGCAGAGGTTAATGGAGGGCCAAAATTATAGGAGTCTTGCTATATCTCAAAAGGTTAACAAAAGGTTAATTTTTGAGCTCCAAAGCCAAAAATACAAAAAACCTGACCCCCCAGGAATCGCTAAATGCACCATACCCAATTTATAAAGGGCGTGCTATAGAATTCATGATGGTCATTTTCTGTTCATTAGTCAGTCTTTCCATAGCATACCTCAACATGGTTTTTGGCATTTGGTTTGCGTAATCACAAAGAAAGAAAATCAATCGTTCCTCATCTTTTTTCCCAGCCTCACGCAACATCCACCCAACTGACTTATGAATCAGATCATGGGGATCATTTAGCAAAATTTTTGCTATTCTAAATGTCCAATCCAGCCTAGACTTGCGAATACAATACCAGGTGGCAACAATTGCTATTCTGCGTTCCCATAAATTTTGAGACATAGCCAATTCTTCAAGAAAAACACAATCTCCCTCAAAAAGATGAGCCCCTACTATAAGGTGCGCAGAACTATCTACTAAATTCCAGTTATTGATATGGCGCAGGTTGGCGTTATAAAACTGATAAATTTCTTCTTTCTGCGCAAGGGTTCCAACCTTATATTGCCCAGTCAAAATAATAAGTGCTAATAATCGTTCTTCATTGATGGGTGACTGTATTAAAAGACCTAAATCTTCTAAGGTTAGGCTGAAAAAACTTTTTGCAATTTTTCGTAAAGTGGGAACCGTAATCCCCATAAACCTGTCGGTTTCGGCATAATCTCCCGGGCCTGTTTTGAAGAAAATTGACACTTTTTCTGGGGTTGAATCAATAGAGGCGTGTAACGTTTTCCTCAAGTTTTGTATTGCATCAGACATGGCTTGCCTCGTGTTCAATCAACCATTGTTTGCGGGTGATACCACCACCATATCCGCCAAGATTACCATTGCTATTAATGATGCGGTGACAGGGTATAATAATGGCCAGTTGATTAGCTCCATTAGCATTTGCAACAGCACGGTAAGCTGTCTTTTGACCAATGGCTGTTGCCTGCACCATATAACTTCGTGTCTGGCCATAGGGAATGCGCATAAGTTCCTCCCAAACACGTTGTTGAAAAGGGCTACCTAATATGTGCAAAGGTGTTTTGAATGATTTAAGCTTTCCATCAAAATAAGACGCCACTTCACGTATAATAGATTCCATTGGGGCAGTAAGGCCTGGAATAATAGCCGCCTTTGTTCTTGACTTAAGTCTTTCAACTTCCCGTTCTAAACCACGCCTATCAACAAACTCTAAAAGGTAAAGCCCTGCCTCATCAGCAATTACAGTCATAGGCCCAAGTTTGGTATCAAACCAAGATGCTTTTAAGGCCTTGCAACTGGGGTCAACATCCACGGTTATCATACCTCCACGGATGTTTTTCTAAGGACACTATACCATTCCACAAAACGGGCCACCCCCTCCTCCAAAGAAACTTTTGGATCATACCCCAAGTCTGCCCTTGCTTTTTCAATACAGCCCAGGGTTTCTTCCACGTCCCCTGCCTGAAGAGGTAAAAAGTTTTTATGAGCCTTTTTGCCTAAGGATAATTCAATTCTTTCAATAAAATACAAAAGGCTTTGCTTACAACCACGGCCCAAATTATAAATGGGGTGAAAAACACCTGGTGTTTTCGGTTTAGGAAATGTGTATAAGGCAGCCAAGGTGCCATCCACAATGTCGTCAATATAGGTATAGTCGCGCGCCATATAACCATTGTTGTAAATATCGATGGTTTGTTCGTTCATAATGGCGTTGGTAAATTTAAATAAGGCCATATCAGGGCGCCCCCATGGGCCATAAACTGTAAAGTAACGCAACCCCGTTACAGGCAAGTCATACAGGTGGTTATAGCTTTCGGCCATAAGTTCATTGGACCGTTTTGTAGATGCGTAAAAAGATAGGGGGTTATTAACAGGTTCGTCCTCTCGAAAAGGAAGGCGTTCATTACCACCATAAACAGAAGATGTGCTGGCGTACACTAAGTGGCGCAAGTTAGGTTCCTGACGGCACTGCTCCAGCACAACAGAAAAGCCCAACAAATTACTGTGGGCATAGGCTAGAGGGTTTTCTAGGGAATAACGTACGCCTGCTTGGGCTGCTAAGTGCACGACTGCTTCAATGCTCCCTTCCTTTTCCCACATGGCCTGAAAAATTTTTGGGTGGGCAATATCTAGCTGGTGAAAAGAAAAATCTTTAAATGCATATAAATTTTCCAAACGCTGTTTTTTCAAGGTAACGGAATAATAGGCATTTAGATCGTCCACACCGACCACATGCATACCTTCTTGCAACAGTCTTTTGGATACATGATAGCCAATAAATCCCGCCGCCCCTGTTACCAAAATTTTTTTCATGCACGCATCCGTTGATGCATCAAAATACGTAAAATCTTGCCAAGCTCTTCCTGCATTTTATTGCGTGAAACCACCATATCAACCATGCCATGGTCCAACAAGTACTCAGCTTTTTGGAAACCATCAGGCAATTTCTGACGAATGGTTTCTTCAATAACACGGGCGCCTGTAAACCCTATAATAGCACCAGGTTCTGCAATTGAAATATCACCCAACATGGCGAAAGAGGCGCTAACACCTCCTGTTGTGGGGTCTGTTAAAATAGTAATGTAGGGCAACCCTGCCTCACGTACTTTTTCAACAGCAATAACAGTTCGGGGCATTTGCATTAATGACAAAATTCCTTCCTGCATGCGCGCACCACCAGAAGCTGTAACCGTAATGTAAGGTGACTTAGTTTTTACGGCTAATTCAGCGCCTGTCAAAAAAGCTTGTCCTGCTGACAACCCCATAGACCCCCCCATAAAGGCAAAGTCAAAAACAGAAACAACTGACGAAACTCCACCCACATGGCCATAAGCCACAAGGACAGAATCGTCCCGCCCTGTTTTCTGGCGATATTCTTTCAAACGGTCAGCGTATTTCTTGGTGTCTTTAAATTTGATGGGATCTTGAAAAACCTTAGGTATTTCTACGTAGGTAAATTGACCATCATCAAACAACATGCCCAAACGTTCCTTGGCCCCTAAACGCATATGGTTTTGGCAATGGTGACACACGTTTAGGTTTTCAATAAGGTCTCTGTGAAATAACATGTGGTCGCAACTGGTGCATTTTGTCCACAAATTTTCTGGGACCTCATTTTTTTGGATTAAAGCCTGAATTTTTGGTTTAACAAAATTTGTAAGCCAGTTCATGATTGTTCCTTTTTTTCTATCCCACGGGGGTTCAAGTGATCACACATCTGTTTACCGACCTTAAAGTGAATATGGCCCTTGACAGCCTTCTCTACCACATCTCCTGTGCGGGGATTTCTTAAAACCTTGTTGGCATATGTGCGCAGCGTAAAGGAACCAAAATTACGAATTTCTACCCGTTCACCGTTTTTTAAATTATTTTCCACAGCTAAAAAAAATGCGTCCACGGCCTTTTCAACAGCCTCAGCTGGAAGCTCTGGACACAGGTTGCGAACCGAATCTAAAAATTCTAAACGAGTCATGGAATAATCCTAAAAAAGTGGGGGGATAATCCCCCCACAATTTTTAATTTATGCGTCTTTTTTAGACCCTGCCTTTTTCTTCATGGCAGCACCTAAAATATCGCCCAAGCTTGCGCCACTGTCGGATGAACCATATTCAGACAAAGCTTGTTTTTCTTCCTCAATTTCCAAGGCTTTGATGGACAAAGAAGCTTTACGCGTTGTTTTGTCAATGGACACAACCTTAGCATCAATTTTTTCGCCCATAGCAAAGCGTTCTGTTCTTTGTTCAGAACGGTCTCTGGACAGGTCACCTTTCTTAATGAATCCTGTTAACCCGTTGGCCAAAAGAACATCAATACCTTTATCTGTAATTTGGGTAATTGTACAGGTAACCACATCCCCTTTTTTCGTTTGCACAAGGGATTCGCCAATGGGGTCCTCGGAAAGCTGTTTTACGCCCAGGCTAATGCGTTCCTTTTCAGCGTCCACATCCAAAACCTTCACTTGAACTGTTTGGTTCTTTGTAAATGTGGTAATAACTTCCTCTCCAGGCTTATCCCAAGATAAATCAGACAAATGAACCATACCGTCCAACTCATCATTTACACCAACAAACAAACCAAATTCTGTAATGTTTTTCACAACACCATCAAGAACACTTCCCACAGGATGTTGTTCTACAAACTTCTGCCATGGGTTTTCTTGGCACTGTTTTAAGCCAAGACTGATGCGGCGCTTGGCCACATCAACTTCCAAAACCACAATTTCAAGTTCTTGACCTAATGACACAATTTTGCTGGGGTGAATATTTTTCTTAGTCCAGCTCATTTCTGTAACATACACAAGGCCTTCAATGTTGCCTTCTAGCTGAACAAATGCACCGTAATCAGCAATATTTGTAACTGTTCCCTTATGACGTGTTCCTGAAACAAAGCGTTCCTCCACACCTTGCCATGGGTCAGCTTCTAGCTGCTTCATACCTAAAGAAATACGCTGGGTTTCTTTGTTGAAACGAATAACCTGTACCTGGATGCTGTCACCCAATGTAAGAACATCACTTGGGTGGTTGATGCGGCGCCAGGAAATGTCTGTTACGTGCAATAACCCATCCACGCCACCTAGGTCAATAAAGGCGCCGTAATCTGTAATATTTTTAACAATACCTGTCAGAATTTGCCCTTCAGATAGCTGAGACACAAGCTCAGACCTTGCCTCTGCACGACTTTCTTCAAGAACAGAACGACGAGACACAACGATGTTGCTACGAGCCTTATCCATTTTCAAAATTTTGAATGGTTGAACAATATTCATCAAAGGCGTAATGTCGCGCACAGGACGAATATCCACCTGGCTTCCAGGCAAGAAAGCGATGGCACCATTCAAGTCAACAGCAAAACCGCCCTTCACTTTTCCAAACACAACACCATTAATTAAAATGCCTGTTTCTGCAGCTTTTTCAAGTTCATACCAAGCAGCTTCACGGCGGGCTTTTTCAACGCTAAGCATGGCTTCACCATTGCGATCTTCCATGCGTTCTACGAACACATCCACAACGTCACCAACCCGGGGTTCTTCGTTCAAACCACGACCTGTTAATTCTTTAATGGCAACACGGCCTTCGGACTTTAAGCCCACATCAATAACTGCCATGTCGTTACGAATGGCAACGATGGTTCCTTTTACAACACGGCCATCAAAGCGCTGACCGTCGTTCATAGTACTTTCTAATAGACTTGCAAAACTTTCTTTTTCTTGTGTTTGGGTGTTCGGTGACATGTGAATCCTTAAAAATATCGCCTCAGGCTGTTTGTCATAAGCCCAAAACGGGTTAGAGGTTGATACTGTTATACAGTGTGCAATAGTATCTTATGCAAACATACCATTCAATATTTTTTTCAGGTAATACTTTAAATGGGTCAGGCCTAAGGGCCTGGAATACTGGCTCCAGCGGTTCCCGAGGGGTTTTCGTGAAGCAAGAACAGAGCTATAGCGAGACTCCTATAATTTGGACCTCCATACCCCTCTCAAAGCCTTTGGTTTTGCTAGGCTTTTTTGAGTGCTTTATACTCAAAAAAGAGTCATCTCCCTATATCAATTGAAAAACTATTTTTTATAGAATTTTCTGAATGAGTGTGATATTTGCACATCATTCTTGAAAAGAATTTTTATTTTTTGAATTTTTTTAAACTCAATTAATCATTTTTTAACCAATTTTTTGTAAAAATAATTATATATCCCCTGGGCGGCCGGGGGCCGGAGGCGGGAGATATAGGCCAAAAGGTTAACAAAAGGTTAATTTTTGAGCTCAAAATCCAAAAAAATATATAACGTAATTATACAAAAAACTGATCCCCAGGAATAGCTGCACTGGCTCAGATCTCCTTGAATTACTAAGAAAGACACCCTATCATTAACCCTGTCAGAAGTTTAAAGGGGAGGAAGTGGCATTGGCATTTCAAAGGCGTCATGTGGAAATTATTCGCTTTGATCAGGTAAGTCTGTATTACCCTGAAGGGTCTCCAGTTTTTTATAATCTAAACTATTCCTTTTTTGCAGGTGGATTTTACTTTTTAACAGGCGCCAGTGGTGCTGGGAAATCGTCTCTGCTGAAGCTTATTTATCGCGGAATTCAGCCAACAGAAGGGGCTGTGCGTGTTTTTGGCCGTGATGTTAACACTTTGTCAAACAAAGACCTGCCCTTGTTTCGTCAGCGCATGGGGTTGGTGTTTCAAGACTGCCGCCTTTTAAACCACCTAACAGCCTTAGATAACGTGGCTTTACCTATGAAAATTACAGGCGTAGACGTGCGTCGATGCCGTTCTTATGCAAAAGAATTACTCAGTTGGGTTGGTCTTGCCAATCAAATGAACCATTTGCCCGATATGCTGTCTGACGGTCAAAAGCAACGAGTCGCCATTGCACGGGCTGTTATTAGCCGCCCCCTTCTGTTGCTAGCCGATGAACCGACAGGCAATGTGGATGATGCAGCGGCCTACAAACTTATGCTTTTATTGGAAGAACTAAACAAAATAGGCACAACCATTATTATGGTAACCCACAACCAGGGCATTGTGAAAGCATTCCCATACCCCGAACTACAACTGAACCAGGGGCAGATCATCACACAACACCCAAAACGGTTTCAAGAAATTCAACGAGGATAGCATGCCTAAAAAAAATCATCCCTTAACCGAATCCATTGAAGATATCCCCATAAGCCAAGAAGGGAGCCGACCTTTCTTACCCTGGATTATGGGGCTTTTCACCTTGTTCTTAGTTGTTATTTTGGCATGCACTTTATCGATGGGGGGCACATTTTTGCGGTGGAACCACCAACTTACCAACAAGTTTACCATTGAAATTCCAAACGTTACTGTTGTTAGTCCAGAAGATCAACACCCTCAACAAGACCTTACCCAAGCTCACCCAAACCCACTACCAACCATGTTACAATCCGTCATGGATGTTTTGAAAACTTATCCCAGCATTGTTAAAGCTGAAGTTGTGGAACAAGACCATCTGCTTAATTTAGTTAAGCCCCTTATTGGAAATGTGGAGTTGTTAGGAGATTTACAGCTTCCAATTTTGGTAGATATGGAAACCCTATCCAGTGCTGATTTTCCCTTAGATGATTTACGCCAGAAACTAAAACCCATATCAGACCTGATTCGCGTAGAACCTCATGCCCGCTGGCAGCAGACTTTGTATACTTTTGGAAAAGCTATCCGAACTTTGTCTTATGCCATGATGGCCTTTATCGTGGCCATGATTTTTGTGGTTGTTGGTTTTGTAACACGCTCTGCAGTTTCAGCGTATGAATCCCAAATTAATGTTCTGCGCCTCATGGGGGCGAAAAACAGCTATATTGCAGGGCATTTTCAAAGGCACACATTTATGCATTGCCTCAAAGGTGGGGGTGTGGGCGCTCTTCTTGCCTTACCTATTGTTTATTCCCTTTCGGTCTTTGCAAAAACCTTAGGTTTGACAGATTTATTCAAAGATATTATTTCTGCTGAACTTTTAATTCTATGCGCAGCCTTACCCGTTTGCTTGGCCATTTTAAGCCTTGTGGTGTCACGTATTACGGTTGTACGTACATTAGCACACCTGGAACACTAAACCGTGGGGCGTTATATACTTTTTGCTGTTACTGTTTTGGCCATGGTTTGGCTGCTGGGCCTTGGCATTTTTTGGATCGACATTCCAAAATACCCCGCAGATACACACACCCAAACCGATGGTGTTGTTGTTTTAACAGGGGGACCAGGGCGGGTGCAGGTTGGGTTTTCTTTGATTGAACAAGGCCTGGGGAAAAAACTACTGATCAGCGGTGTAAACCCCACGGTCAAAATAAACGCCTTGTTTGCTGCCCAGAAAAACCCACCAAAAGATTCCGTAAAAGAGGTTACAGACCTTGGGTACGAAGCTGAAAACACCCAAGGAAACGCTCAAGAAACAGCACGCTGGGTGAAAACAGAAAATATAAAAAGTCTGCGCCTTGTTACATCCAGGTATCATATTCCAAGAAGTGTTTGGGCGTTTTCAAATCTGCTGCCTAATGTTGTGATTATTCCCCACCCCATTGCAGAAAATAACATGCCATTTATAAAATCTCTTCATTTCTTGATTAGGGAATACCACAAATTTTTGTGGGCCAGATTTGCTTAAGCAGGCGCCAGATGGGGGCTACAGCCCCCTTCACATTGAGCTATCGGTATTTTTATGACGGACTAAGATCTTCAGACTTAAACGAACAATTTCTTCTACTGAATCTAGTGTGGGTGTTTCTTGAAGAGCGCGCTGGATACTTTGGGCGGCCTCTGCCTTTGAATACCCAAGATTTATAAGACCTGATAGAGCTTCTTGCGTTACGGAAGCCCCTTGAACAATTGGGTCAACATCAAAGGAAAAATCCTTCCCCTTCAGTTCCAAAACAATACGCCCAGCTAATTTGGGCCCCACACCATCAGCACGCGTTAATAGGGTTCTATCTTGGTTGTGAATGGCAACCAGAAGCTCTGTAGGCGTTACAACTGACAAAATGGCTAAAGCCACGCGCACACCCACACCCTGAACCGTTAGAAGCGAACGAAAACTCAGGCGTTCTTCTTCTTTTAAAAAACCACACAAAATTTGATTATCTTCACGAAAAATATGTTCAATAAAAAGCTTTAAGGCCGTTCCTGGTTGCGGCAAGGCGGCCAAAGTTTTCTGGGAAACAAGAACTTCATACCCCACCCCGTTCACATCGAGAACTAGGGAATTTGTTAAAGAGGAATCCAAAAGACCTGAAAGCTTATAAATCATGAAACGCCACATTCAAGTTCGAAGAACAATGTGGTAGTTATTCTATGTGCGGTTTTGCCATAAGTAAATAGATTAACCCTGAACATAAGGTAACAATAGCCCATCCCTGGTGCAAGGTCCCCCAAAAAACTGGTACCTGCAATAAGAGAGTTATGACCCCTAAAACCACCTGCACACTGGTTGCGTAGGCCCACCAAGAGGCAGTCTTATAGGCCAAATAAATATACCAAACACACGCCAAACTACACAGGGCTAGAACACGGTGAATCCACTGCACAAAAGCACCATTTTCCAGGAAATTAAGCCAAAAAAGGCTCAGATCACTCCACTCAGAAGGAATCCACGCCCCCTCCATTAGGGGAAATGTATTATACATAAGGCCAGCCTTCAACCCCGCCACAAAACCACCATAAATAAGGGCTAATGTTTGCAGTATCAAGGTAAGCATAATAAGGGGCTTTGCCTGTTCAGGTACAACAAAGGAACGCTTGGAAAAAAAGCGCCCTACCAGCATGGTAATAAGACCACCCATAATAAGGACAGCCATGAATAAATGGGCCGTAAGACGGTAGTGACTTACAAATGGGTTTTTCACAAGACCACTTTTTACCATATACCACCCTAAAACGCCTTGGGCGGCCCCCAGCCCCACTAAAACTATAGAAACTCTTTTTTCAAAAGAATTTAGTTTTTTAAAAAGGAAACATAAGGGAATAAAAAAACATATGCCTAATAGGCGTCCCAAAAGACGATGAGAAAACTCCATCCAGAAAATAAATTGAAAATCCGAAAGGCTCATGCCCTGGTTTAATAGCTTATATTCTGGGTATTTCTGATAGTTTTGAAACTCTGCCACCCATTGGTCATGGCTAAGAGGCGGAATAATACCCGTAATAGGCTTCCATTCCACAATAGATAAGCCTGCATGGGTTAGACGGGTTGCCCCACCCAGCATGATCATACACCATAAAAGAAAAACCGTTACAAAAAGCCACACAAGAACGGAAAGGTTCTGCCCCCTGTCAAGCATTTCTTATTTCTCCAGCAAAAGCCGATCATCGTCCACGGATGTGCCAAATTGCTTCAGTAAATCTTGGGCTGTAAGTTTGGACCGTTCTTCACCTGAAACATCGTAAATTAACCGTCCCTCGTGCAGCATAATCGTGCGTGTGCCATAGCGTAAAGCCTGGTGAAGACTATGGGTCACCATCAAGGCAGTTAATTTTTTTTCCGTAATCATTTTTTGAGTCAGGTCCATAACATAGTCCGCTGTTTTGGGATCAAGGGCCGATGTATGTTCATCCAACAACAAAATTTTAAGGGGACTTAATGTGGCCATCAATAAACTTACAGCCTGACGTTGTCCGCCTGATAAAAGGGACATGGACGTGCCAAGACGGCCCTCCAACCCTAAATTAAGACGACATAGGGTTTGCTGGAATCGTTCTTGGTTTTTACGTTTTAAAGCTCGACTCAGTCCCCGCCCCTGGCCCCGACGCTCAGCCAAGGCCATGTTTTCCGCAATAGTCAAGTCACCGCATGTACCCGCCAGTGGGTCTTGAAATACACGGGCCACCAAATGGGCACGGGCATAACTGGGTAGTTTTGTAACATTGTCATCATCAATCAGAAGGGACCCTTCCGTAGGCAATGTTTCACCAGAAATAGCATTCAAAAGTGTAGATTTTCCAGCCCCATTACTGCCAATGACGGTTACAAACTCCCCCTCTTCTATTTGCAAGTCAATGCCGCGCAGGGCATTCTTTTCCATAATAGTTCCAGGTGAAAAGGTAACCTGAAGGTTATTCAAGCGAATCATAATAACACCCTTTAAAATTGAATTCGACGCTTAAGCGAAGGCAAAAACATGGCGCAAGCCACCAAAAGTGCCGTTACAAGGTTTAGGTCTGAAGCCTGTAGACCTAAATCTCCAATGTTGAGGGCTGCAGCAATAACCAAACGATAGACAATAGCACCAAATAAACAGGCTAACAGGGCCTGACGAATCGTACGTGTGGGTAATAGGGCCTCACCAATAATAACGGCAGCTAGCCCCACAACAATAGTTCCAACCCCCATAGAAACGTCAGCAAACCCCTGAACTTGGGCGAACAAAGCGCCAGCCAAAGCCACCAAGCCGTTAGACACTGTCAGCCCCAACCATATCATGGCGTGGTCGTTAATGCCTTGAGCGCGCCCCATGCGGGGGTTACTGCCCGTAGCCCGTACCGCCAACCCCAACCGCGTATTGAGAAAAAGGTAGACAATGGCATAAAAAATAAAAACCAAAATAACCAGCGTGGGGCCGTGATTGTTGGCCAATTGGCTAAGCCACGAAAACCACTCAGTCATAAGCGTTTTTTCACCCAAAAGGGCAATATTCGGACGACCCATAATACGAATATTAATGGAATATAAGGCCGTCATAGTAATGATGCCCGCCAACAAATTCAACATACGCAAATGGGTAGAAAGCCAAGCTGTTAACCAACCTGCCACACACCCCCCTAAAATAGCAGCAAGCGTAGCTAAGGCTGGGTGAACACCGCCTGTAATTAAAGCCGCACATATGGCAGCCCCTAAGGGAAAACTGCCATCCACCGTAAGGTCAGGAAACTGGAGCGTGCGGAAAGACAAGTATACCCCAAGGGCCACAAGGCTAAAAATCAGCCCAAGCTCCACAGCCCCAATAAACTGAATCCAATTCATCATTAATCTCCCACAAAAGTTGCTGTGCTAAGAACGTGGGTGGGAATGGAAATACCCGCTTTTTCTGCGGAACCTTTATTGACATACAGTGTTAATAAGTGGTCTTTTATGACAGAAATATGGGACGCTTTTTTACCATCCAAAATACGGCACACAATCTTTCCAGCCTTCATACCCAATTGATGACGATCGTACCCATGGGTTGCCACAGCACCATTAACAACAGACCCCACATCCCCCGCAAAAACAGGAATTTTATGTTTTTCAGCCACCTGCGTAATGCTGCTAATGGAAGCCACAGCCGTATTGTCGTTGGGCACATAAATGGCATCTACCTTTCCAACAAGGTTTGTAACCGCAGCCGTCACATCACTTGTTTTTGAGGCGGGGCTTTCCACAAGCATAACTCCATTTTCTTCAGCTATGGCTTTCAAATCCCGAACCATCGTTACTGAATTCACCTCGCCAGCATTATAAATAACGCCCAACCGTTTTAGGGCAGGAACAAACTTCCTCACCATGTCTATTTGAGATACGGCAGGCAAACAGTCGCACACCCCTGTAATATCAAAATCAGCCATTTCATCTGTGTTTTTTACAAGCTTTGCTTCCACAGGGTCAGTGACAGCTGTAAACACCAAAGGCACATGTTGGGTTTGGCAAGAAACAAGGGCTGCCTGGGCTGATGGTGTGGAAATAGCAACCATGACAGCTGGCTTTTGGCTCATAAGCTGACTAACAAGTTGGGCTGCCGTTGCTATATTCCCCTGTGCGTTTTGATACATAATTTTTACCGTTTTGCCGTCTATATACCCCCCTTGGGTTAGAGCCTCCAAAATACCTTCTCGTTCTTGGTCTAGGGCAGGGTGTTCTACGATTTGGGTAATAGCCACAATAGGCAGGGTTTTTTCAGAAAGAAAAGACGGGGAAATGTATTGATTTTTAATAAAAATAATAAGGGCCAAAATGGCAAGAATAGGAAGGACTTTTTTTAGAATTTTCATGAAGACAGTTTCTTTCGTATTCGAGGGTTAGACTTGTGATGACAATTTAAAAAACTACGTGAGCTTCTAAATCGACCCCAATCATAACGAAATTCTAGTAAGAAATGCGTCATAGTGCTTCCCCTTGACTGTTAAGTACATACACGCCCACATTATCTTACAAAAATATTTTTTTGCAAAGGCAAATGTGGAGTGTGTATAAGTTCCAGGTATTATGACGCCAGATTTTTTTTCAAATCAGCAACGTCCTCAGCGGGCAGCCCTGTTATTTTAGCAACAAAATCTTCGTCGCTTCCTGTTTCTAGCATGCGCGTGGCCAATAAAAGTTTTTTCTTTCGTTGACCTTCCAAGAACCCTTCGCTTTTTCCATCTGAAAATCCCTGATTTTTTCCTTTCAAGAACCCCTCATCATATTTTTGTTCCATAGAGGCAATATAGTCTGATTCTTTTTTTATGACAGCCTC
>JBIKLN010000030.1:0-17344 GCA_044359765.1 Patescibacteria group bacterium
GCTGGTACTCTTTGCCATGGTAACTCCTGGGATCCTCTATCTCTTTCAATGCATCAATTAACATAGTCTTCATCTAATCCTTAAAACAAATAATCATATTTATATCAAAATCCTTTAAAACTTTAAACAATTTCTACGCCAAGGCCCTGGCAGCCTTCACTTTTTTCTGGGGTCTTTAAAATTAGTGTCAAAACACATAGGATTTGAAAAAACGGCCCGCAGTAACTTATTGTTCAGGCCATGCCCTGAATTGTAACCCCGAAAATGGCCGTAAATAAGGCACCCTGCCAACCCCAAATCACCCACTGCATCTAAAATTTTATGGCGCACTAATTCGTCATCAGAGCGCAAACCTTCTTCGTTCATAACCTTGTTATCATGAATCACAACTGTGTTGTCTAAAGAAGCTCCCTTGGCTAAACCCGCTGCCCAAAGTTTTTCAGCATCTTCGTAAAAGCCAAAGGTGCGGGCACTTGAAATAATGTCGGCAAAATCGTCTTGGTCCCAGTGAAAGGTAAAAGACTGACCATTTAAGCGACCGTGGGCATCAAAATCAATTGAAATAAAACGGTCATGGGATGGTGTGTATTCAGCCCAAGCCGTGCCTTCTGAGACGCGAACAGGCTTTAAAATGCGCACCCAAGGCGTCCCCACATCCTGAAAAACAATTCCCCCATCTTGAATCATCTGTGAAAAAATAACCGAACTGCCGTCCATAATGGGAACTTCTGGTCCGCTCACTTCAATTATGGCATTGGTTAGCCCAGCCCCCGCCAAAGCAGCAACCACATGCTCCACAGTGCTAATGGAAATGCCGTAGGCGTTTGTCAGGGTTGTGCACATGCGCGTGTCTGTGACGGCGCTGTAGATGGCTGGAATTTTGTTATGAACAGAATCCACATCTGTGCGCACAAAAACAAAACCTGTGTTTGGCGTTGCTGGTTTTAAGGTCAAGTGAACCGAGGCGCCAGAATGAACCCCAACCCCTGTGCAACTGCAAGCTTTACCAAGTGTGCGTTGACGCACAAGGGCAAAGTCAGTGTTTTCATAGGACGAAGCAGCCAAAAAAGGATCCACAGCAAAAATACAAGAAAAACAATTTTATGCTTCAACCATATTATGCAGGGGATGTATACACAATATTTTATTTATGACAAAATGTGACAAAATGTCTGTTTACACCACTGTGACAGACAAGGCGTGAATGGGGTTGTCCATCAAATCACCGATAGCCTGGTACACATGACGATGGGCCTGAACCTTGGAAAGCCCCTCTAAAGAATGGCTGGAAATTTTAATACGAAAATGGGTTTCAGTCCCATTACTTGGGTCAAGGTGACCATGATGTTTGGGGCTTTCATTAAAAACTTCTAACAAACTTGGTGCTAATATCTTTTCAATGCGCTGTCTTATTTCTTTTTCTATGGGACCCATTTATTTTTTTTCCTTAAATCTTATATTTCTTTAAGAAAGCCAGTATATAGCGAGATTCCTGTGATTTTGGCTTTCTAGTACTTACCACTGGTTTTTCTAGGCTTTTTTGAATACTTTATACTCAAAAAAGAGTCGTCTTGCTATATGTTCGTCTTTCAAACCACTCGGTCTATCGTTTTTCAAAACGTCTCCTACTTTTTCAACAATCTCTGCTGAAACCTTTTGAAGAATAAGACGTTCAAAGGTTGCTTTTAAAACCCTTATTTTCTCATTCGCCAAATCCTTACGCTGCAGAATAAGCTTTGAAAGCTCCTCACGACTTTGGGTGTGAATGGAATCCACCTGGTTCTTTGCATCTTCTACCATGGCATTTAGGGTAACATCAAGTTGATTCATAAGATGAGATAGCCTATCTAAGTCCACAAGGGCCCTTTCACGATCCTTTACTAAGGCTTCAAATTCCCCCCGTATACGACCAATTTTTTCGTCTAAAATTGAGGCCAGCAGGCCACCCCCTTTTTTAACCAAAACCAAAACAAACAGAAAAAAACTGACAGTTACAAAAAAACCAGCATCAGTTAACATGACCTTTTCCTCCACTGGACTGTACGTTTTCTTGAGACATTAAGGAAGAAACTAATTGTTCAACAGCCGTCTTCACACAGGAATCCACAACTTCCTGCAAAGTCCCCTGTAAAGTTGCCTGTTGACGTTCTAGGGAGTCTTGAACCTCTTGAACTGTTTGTAAAATTTCCATATCCAAAGATTGAACCTGTTTTTGCAGCTTTGTTTTAGCCTCCTCTTCCGCCTGTTGCAACATGGTGTCTATTTTTTGCCATGTGGCACGGGTTTTTTCCTTACGAGCCGCCTCAAGGTTTGATATGTCTTTTCGCAAAGCCTCCAAACGCGTACGTTCATCCTGCAGTTTTGTGGCCCGTTCTTTCAAAATGCCTGCAAGTTTTGGGAAATAAACCCGATGGCACACCAATAAAAGACCAAAAAAAATCACCACAAGCCAAAAAATTTGGGACGAAAAGGTGGCCGCATCAAACTGTGGCATAGAAATACCTTATTTAGAAAACAAAATAAGCATGGCCACAATGAAGGCCAATAAAGCTATAGATTCTGTGAGGGCAAAAGCCAGCAACCCCACAGGCATAAGATCATTCTTAGCCGATGGATTGCGGGATATGGACGAAATAAGAGTTGAAAATATATTGCCTAAAGCAAGACCCACACCGAACAAGGCAAAAGTAGCCAACCCTGCCCCAATCATTTTTGCTGCGCTTACATCCATATAAAAAAATCCTTTCAAAAGTTTAATGTAAATTTATGGCATCATTTAAATAAATGCATGTCAAGATTGTAAAAACATAGGCCTGCAAAATAGCCACCAATAATTCAAACCCTGTCATGGCAGCATTCACCAAAAGAGGTGCCAATGCAAGAGGCAAAAGGTTAGATGCCACAAGCAAAACACCAAAACCTGCAAAAATCTTCAGCATAATATGACCTGCCACCATATTGGCAAATAAACGAACAGCCAAACTAATGGGGCGTGACAAAAAAGAAATGATTTCAACAGGAACCAAAAGGGGCGCCACATACAAGGGAATACCGTCGGGCAAAAACAGTTTAAGAAAGTGTAGGCCATGTTTAGCAAAGCCTAAGATAATGCTGCTAAAAAATACAAAAAGAGCCAAGCACAAAGTCACAATAATATGACTTGTAAACGTAAAGCTGTAGGGGAGCAGACCTAACAAATTACCCATTAAAATAAATAGAAATAGGCAAAACACATAAGGAAAATACACTAACCCATTAGGGCCTACGTGGGTTTTAAGCATTTGGGCAACAAGGGAAAAAAGGGATTCTACAGCCACCTGAAAACGCCCAGGTATTAAATGATGTTTGTAGCCCGTTGCCAGGTGCAAAACCAGAACAATTAACAAGGCAGAAATTAACATGGATAAGGAGGCGTTCGTAAAAGAAACGTCATACCCAAATAAAGACAAGGGGATAAGCCTATGAATTTCAAATTGGTGAAGGGGATCAACCATAGACTGCCTTTTTTAATTTCACACAAATTATGAAGCCAGTATATCAGGGAAGCATGAAAGAACAAAGACTGCTGTTCTTAAATTTTTTTACCCCTTCACAACCCGCGCAACTGTAACCACGTGTACGAAAGGGCAGCCCGCTTCTTTTAGGGTTTTGGCACATGTGTGGACTGTAGCGCCTGATGTAAGAACATCATCTATCAAAATAACGCCTGTATTTTTTAAGTAACTTTTGTTTTTTTCTGGCACGCAAAAGGCACCATCTAGATTTTCGAAACGTTCTGTGGCCCCTTGCTTTCCTTGTGGTTTTGTTCGTCGTTTTCGCTTTAAAACGGGTGGGCATGATATAAAAAAAGAAGGACCCATAAGTTTTTCTAAATGAATAGCGATAAGGGCTGACTGATTAAACTGACGCCTTAAAAGACGTGTCCAGTGCAGGGGTACGGGCACAAGCAAGCATTTTTCTGGCAAGGGCATTTTTTGCAGCCAACTGGCAAACAGGCGCGCCAAATAGGTGGCGTCACCATGTTTTAGGCGCATAACAAGTGATTTTGTAAAGTCATTATAAACGGTTGCGCTTTGGGCTGAATCGAAGGCAAAATTTTTTCCCTCACAATTGTTGCAACTGTTTACGTTTTCTTCCAAAAAAGGTTGGGGCGTTCCGCAAGTTATGCACACAGGATCTTGAATAAAATGCACCTGTTCCCAACACGGGGCGCATAAGGCGTGAGGGGTTAAAACCTGCGTTCTGCATGCAGGACATTGAGGGGGAAGAAAAAAATCCAAAACCTTCTTCATCATATTTTATAAAGGCCAAATGGGTATTTTGCACACATGCTGAATCATTTCTTGAACTCCCAAAGATTTTAGGCATGAAACATGAACAGAAAAATGATTTTCCCCCAAAGCCCCACCAATGGTGGGTGGGTTTTTATCTGAATAGAAGGTAATGGTGGGGCATCCCCCGCTGGCTGCTAACAGCATGGGGCCCGTGTCATTCCCCACAGCAAAAACCGCATGTTTTGCTAAAGAAATAATATGATAAAAACTTGTCTGACCTACCAAATTTATAGCCTCTGGGCATAAGGCCTGCAGTTTAGAAAAGTCTTGCCCCTTACCCCCCATAATTAGGGAATGAATGCCTTTTTCCAAAAGCTTTTGACAAAGAAAGGCGTAGTTTTCCTGAGAAAGACATTTGGCACCGTCATGTGCACCAGATGACCCAGGGACCACCAAAACATAGGGCCTAGGAATGGGCCCTGTAAAGTTTTCCCCCAATTTTTCCAAGTTTAAGGAGGGCATATGGTCAATGCCCATATTCTTTAAAAAGGTTGTGAATCGTTGTTGGGGGTGCTGCGCATTTTCATAAAAGGGCCCATACCACGGACATTTTAGAAACCAAGAATAAAGGCGGGTACGATCCACATTTTGAAGGTCAATAACGCAATCAAACTGCTGACGCTGGAGGGTGCGCAAAAAAGAAAATAAATCAAAAACCTTATGGGCCTTTAAACGTTGATCGACCATAATTTTTTGAAAAAACCCCAGTTTTTGACCAAATTCCCTATAAGGCGCTGTGGTTAGCAAGGTAAGGCAAGCATGGGGAAAGCGCTTGCGAAGCGCTTCAAAAGCAGGGGTTGCCTGAACAAAGTCACCCAAAGCACCAAGCTTAATAACAAGAATGTTAGAAAAATTCACGACTGAAAAGTCTGCATTTTAAAATCAATTGGGTATATAATAAGCCCACAAATTTTAATAAGCCAAGGCGTTTATGAAACTTACGGAAACTGCAGGGCAAGAACCCCCAAAAAATGAATTTTCACGCGTGGTCAGTATGTCTAAGGTTTTTTCAAACCAGGGAACTGTCCATTTTAGTGGAACACCAGAAGAATGTTCAGATTTGGCTAAGCGTTTTGACTTGGCCTCCATTAAAAATCTAGATGTGACCTTTTACATACATGTGGGGCGCACCCACAAAGGGGGGTTTTTTGTAACAGGAACCCTTGCATCTTCTGTTGTTCAGCGGTGTATTGTAACCTTAAAAGATGTGCCTGAAACTATTGCAGAATCTTTTGAACTGCACGTTTTAGATGAACGCTATAATACAGAACAGTCCTTAGAAGACCTAGGGGATGATGATGTGGAGTTCATGATAAAAGATGAAGTGGACCTGGGCGAAGTGGCCGCCCAATATCTTTCCCTGTCCTTAAACCCTTATCCTCGTTATGTGGAAGAAACCTCATCATGACCCTGCCTTTGTTTCAACTATCGTTTACGAAAGCTCATGGCCTTGGGAATGACTTTGTCCTTGTTCATAATTTTTCAGGTGTTTTGAATGGGTATGAGGGCGCCCTTAGCCATATTGCCCAGTTTTTAAGCAATCGACGTTATGGCATTGGCTGTGACCAAGTTATTATTTTAAACGGCAGTGAAAAAAATGGTTTTTCAATTCGCTTTTTTAACGCCGATGGGTCAGAAGCTGAAGCCTGCGGCAATGGCACCCGCTGTGCCGCTAAATATTTGATGGAGCTTACGGAAACAACCCACATAACCATACATACAGAAGCTGGCCCATTGGTGTGTGATATGGTGGAAGATAAGATTTGTGTGCACATGAATTATACCCAATGCATGAAAGACATTAACCTTGAGGAATATAACCGTTTTTCCATTCCTCCAGCTGTGTACGTTCAAATTGGCAACCCCCATTTAGTGTGTTTTGTTGAAAAGTTGGATCATGGAAAAAAATTGGGAAGCACCTTGGAAAAACAGCTGGGCCTTGTAAACCCAGAATTTCCAGAAAATGTGAATGTGGGCTTTGCAAAAATTGTGGATACAAACACCATTGCCTTATCCGTTTTTGAGCGGGGGGTCGGGTTTACACCTGCCTGTGGCACAGGGGCCTGTGCGGCAGCCATTGCGGCTTTTTCCCATAACCTTGTGGAAAGCCAGGTCACCGTCATTCAGGAAGGGGGCCCCTTGAGCATAACCCTAAAAGAGGGGAAGTCCCTTTCTATGACAGGAGATGCCACCTTGCTTTTCAAAGGCACTATTCCCATTGGCCAGGAAAATTTACGAACAACCCATGGGGAATATACTTTTTATGGCGCTACCATTACGGAAGCTATTATGAAAAAGCAGGATGTGGAAAAAACATTTCACATAAGGGCTGATTTTGGGCCCCATGGCCTACGCACAACTGAGGTTTGCCTGTCCTGTCATTATACGGAAGAAACCCTGAAAGGTTTGGGAATTATAGGAACCTTAGGAAAAGAACAAACCTTTACCATTTTAGGAAGCCAAGACGAAACGGGGGCCATTACCCTGCACAAAAAACCAGAAGATTTAGGTAACGGGGAACTGTGCGATGACTAGTATTTCTTTTTATCAGCTTTTAACCACACCTTTGGAAAAAACCCTGCCTCGTCTATTGGAAAAAATTTACGCATCGTCTAAGCGCGCCGTTGTTTTGGTGGAAAGCGAAGAACGCCTGGCCCAGCTAGACTCTGTTTTTTGGACCTATTCTACCAACGCTTTTTTACCCCACGGATCTGCAAAGTTAGATCAGGAATTTCACAAACGCCAACCCATTTGGCTCACAACCTTACCCCATGATAACCCCAATGATGCGGAAGTTTTGGTGGTAACCTCTGGTCACCAGCTAGATACCTTGGAACCCTTTCAGCGCGTCCTTGATTTTTTTGATGGCAATACCCCAACGGCTCTTGCTAATGCCCAAAAGCGTATGGATTTTTATAAGAACCAAGGCCACAGCTTAACCATTTGGTGCCAAAACCTTCAGGGAGGGTGGGAAGAAAAATCAGGTCTGCAAAAAAACAGGCCTTAAATAGGTTTCAACGTTTGGGGCCTTATGTCGTGCGTGGCATAGGGTTCCTGTCCTTACCAGGAATCCCCATCAGTATCTCTGCATCTCTTCCTCTTCGCGTATTTTTTCTAGATCTCTCTCTAGGGCAGTTCTATCTTTAACAAACCGACCTTTTGCACCAAAAGTGTCTTCCATCTCATACAGGCGGTCTGCTATTTCTTCTCTACCAATATAGCCAAATTTATTAAAATATTCGTTAATTTTTTCTATTTTATCAATGTCCTTTTTTATTTCTTTACCGTCGATTTCTGCCTTAATGGCAAAAGCACAAATCAGCAAATTTCGCATATGCATTTCTTGATTTTCAGAAGTATGGCTAAAAATTGAATCAAAAATCGTCCTCTCATCTAAGGTTTTTGGAGTTTCAGGGCTTTTAGGCGAATGATCTTGTACACAGATCTCTAGAAAATTAAGAATTTTTTTAAACTCCTCAGGAGTTGCCTGGCGACTGCTGAGGCCATAAGGGGAAAGGCCCGAAAGAATATTAAAACCCTTTTCATGTATATCTTTCACATCTCTACTTTCTTCTGAATGTATTTTTAAAACCCCTGGATTTTCCACTAAGAACTGGGAAGCACTTGTGAGTATTTGCACAGCCCGTAAAGCCTTGGGCCATGGGGCCCCTGCTTTTGGAAAGGTTTCATCATCTGCTTGAATGAGGGCATTTAAATTTTCTGGAGAGAATATAGAATGGAAATAATAATCAGGATAAGAATAAGGATAAGAATAAGAATAAGAATGAGAATCCGTCATCCACCCTATCAGAAATGCACGGGCTGCAGTATGTTCAGTGATTGCTTTAAAATTTTCTTTTTCATATAGAGAATTCAAAAAAGAGGGGGATAGTTCTGTGTAATATTTAATAAAAACATCATAATATTCTTTATCGCCCTTAAGGTACTTCATATAAAAAGGTCTATAAAAATTTTCATCTCTCTTACGATCTTTTCTCTCTTTTTCTTCTTCAGAAAAGGCACTCTCAAAATCTCCAAAAATTTCTCCAGATGAAATGGCTGCATCTTTTAATGCTGGGACCAATTCAAAAAGCTCCTTTATTTGTTCATGGGTTGCGCCGCCATAAACTGGCGATTTCATAGCCTCCACAAATACACCCAGGAGTTGTTCTTCAAAAATAGTTTTGAGAGCTTCTTTTTTTATGTCTCTTAAAAAACTGTCAAAAAGATCAGAATTTTCTAGTGCTGCATAAATACCCTGACTAGGATGATTTAAGAGATGAAATATTTTTTGTCTCTCATAATTTAGCTTAGTGCTTAAATTAGCTATTAATATTTGTATTTCATGCTCTCCTCCATATATATCTTTTTGTGAAATTTTATTCATGAATAGGGGAAAGGATGAGCCCAAAGGAATTGCTTCCCATAAAAGCTCATTACATTCATCAACAAAACTCTGCAATGCTGTTTTGGCATCAGATGAGCTTAACCCTTTAAGAATAACTCTGAGCAGTTTTGGGGCTATTTTTACTTTTAATCCTTCATAGTCGTAAGGCAGAAGATGTTTCGCGATTGCCGTATAAACATTTCCAGGTAAAATAGTGTTAGCATAGTCTGTTGGAATGTTACCGTCATCATCAGCTTCAAAAAATAAACCAGGTTTTTCGGCTGCAATTTTTCCTATCTCTATTCCTATCTCTTGATCGGGCTTGTGAGCAGAGTAATCATAAAAAGTGTATTCAAGATAGCGAAATAAAACATGTAGAACATTTTGATTTTTATCATATTTATCATTCAGCGCTGCATTAAATTCTTCTTTTAATCTATCTAATAATTTTTTAATTTTAGCGTTTTCAGTTGCACTGTCTTCAGCTGCATGTGCAGGTGTATAGGCCTGTATAATAAGGACTGCTAAGGTTAAAGCTATATATTTTTTGATCATCATTTGAAAAACTCACTCTATATCTTTTTATTAAATATTAAGAGTAAATTTTTAAAAAATTGTTAATTTTATATTTTTTAGCCTGAAATGTTTTGATTTTTTTTGAATCACTAAATCCCAATTTCTGGGGGGCTTTTCTATGTGAATACCAAAACTAAACCTGGAAATCGCCCTGAAAATCGCTGTGGGTGGGTTTATTTTTTGTGGGCCAAACAGATTCTACGTCATTAATTAATACGGATACGGAAGATACGTCTAGGCGAATTTCTAGGTCGTGTGTGAACAGTAAGCGTATGTGGGTTTTGCAGTCTTCCTCAAAAACCCGTAGGGTCAATAAATTCAAAACACGACGGGGCGATAGGTGGTCAAAATTTCGCGTATGTAGGCGTGTAACGTTTTTAGCTATAAACCCAGTGTGAATACGATAATAAAAACCAAATTTTTCAAAATCATCCACATGTTCCCAGCAAAACCTATTGAATAAACAGGAAAATATTCCAGTTTTCAAATCCAAATGCATGGATGAAAGGGGGAGAAGACCATCTTGTAAATAGCTTGACAAAATTTGCATGTCTTCGCCGTCGGCGGCGTGAAGTTTTAGATTGACGTGGTCCATAACAATTTCTCCAGAAAACAAAATGGAAAATTCCCCTATAAATTAACCAATTAAAAACCTTTGTTCTATAGCATGTTAAGTGAATAAGAACATTAACGTGTCGTGCTTATGGTTAACAAAATGCATATCAAAACAAAAATAGCTTGCGTAATTTTTGGAATCCTCATTTCCAATATGGTTATTATGGCATGTTCATACCTGAAAGTGTCAACCTTAACCAATATACTGGATGATGTGACCGTGAGCAGTGAAGCTTTAAGCAATCAACAAATAGCAGATATGTTTCATGATGGCATGAAAGCCTACGTTTTAAGTATGTTGGTGGATGGTATAAAAATTGACCAAACTTCTTTTGAGGGGGATATTCAGGAATTCAAAAAAATCATCGAAAAAAGCAAAGATTTGCCTTTGCCAGAGGATATTAGCAGTACAATTAAGTCCTTAAGAGACCCTCAGGTGGCCTATATTCTTGAGGTAGAACGTATGGTTGGCTTAGGTCAAAAAGACAAAAAAGAAGCCATAAAACAATTTGACCAATTTATGGAAGTTTTCAAAAAAATTGAAAAACTTCAGGCAGATGCTGCGCAAAAAATAGAAGAATACTATAAAAACATTAAAGTTTCAGCGCAAATAGAAAGGTCTTCCACTCTTAAGTACTTTATTTTCATGGGCGTTGTCACAGTTTTTATGACTTTTTTAGTCATGGGTATTTTAATACATAATATTATGCGCCCCATTCGTAAGTACGCCTTGCATGTTTCTAAGGTGGCGGGTATGGAGTCTTTGGAAAAACAAAGCGTGGACGAGCTTGATTTTATGGGCCGTGCTACCCAGGCTATTTTAAAGGCAAATATTAGTTTTATGCAAATTCGCGCAGGCATAGACAACCTAACGTGTGCTGTGTTTTTAGTAAACGAAAAACAGCTGATTCGTTATGTGAATGAAGAGGGGGTGCGCTTATTAAACCGATATTCTGCAGAAATGTACGATGAAAGAAAAACCTTAACATCTGAAGATATTTTGGATAAAGACTTGTCCCATGTTTTTCCAACAATTGCACTTAAGCCTAAGCAAACCCTGAACTATGGTGGGTGTTATTTTGATATAATTAAAAACCCCGTTCATAGCACAGAGGGAGTGTACATTGGGGACGCCATCCAATGCATAGACCTTACAGCAGAAATACAAACCCAGAAGGAATTAGACGATCTTGTGCAGTCAGTTTTGGGGGGGAATTTGTCAAAACGCCTTCAGGTTCAAAATAAGGGCGGGTTTTTCCTGATTTTATCTTCAAGTTTAAACAAGCTTTTGGACACGCTGTCACATGTGTTTTCTGAACTCTCTAAAAGTTTGGAATCTATGGCCAATGGGGACCTGAGCCGAACCATGAATGTAAAATATGAGGGTATTTTTGACACCCTAACCCAAAACACCAATATGTGTTTGAAAACCTTGCAGTCTACTATTCAAGAAATTGTGGAGGGGTTGCATGCTGTTAGTTTTGATGTGGAACATATTGCCACTAATTCTGGAGAGCTGTCCATGCGCGCCAACGAACAGTCAGCCAGTGTGGAAAACACATCTTCATCTGTTGAGGAAATATCGAGCACAGTTCGCTTTAACTCAGACAATGCCCAGGTGGCTAATACATTGGCCACAAAAGCGAATACATCGGCTAAGCAAGGGGGAAGCGTTGCCTTAGATGCCACAAAAGCCATGGAGAAAATTCAAGGTTCTGCCCAACGTATTTCTGAAATTACCGCCGTTATTGATGAAATTGCCTTTCAGACAAATTTACTTGCCTTGAATGCGTCTGTGGAGGCTGCCCGGGCTGGAGATTCGGGCAAGGGGTTTGCCGTTGTGGCGGAGGAGGTGCGCAGCCTTGCCCAACGTTCAGCCGTGGCGTCTAAAGAAATTAAAGCCCTTATTTCAAGTAGTGTTAATCAAATTCACGAAGGGGGAGCCCTGGTTAACAAAGTGGGAACACAGTTGCAAGATATTATGGAGGCAAGTCAGCAAGTGTCTGATATTGTGGCAAAAATTGCCCAGGCAAGCTCTGAACAGTCTAAGGGCATTGATGTGGTGAACGCATCCATTAACCAAATTGACCGCATGATTCAAGAAAGCAATGGCCTAACCCAGCAAACCAATGCCATGGTTACAACGGTGCAAGAGCGTGCAAGAAAAATACTCCATCGTGTTTCTTTCTTTCAAGTGGGCCCCTTGGATTAATTGGGCCATTCCCATTGGGGATTACGATGGATGACATTATTTTAAGTAACATTACAAGATTCTAGTGGGAGTGGCTGCTATATAATCTTCGTGCTTCTTCTTTTCCTCATTTTTGATTAGTATGTGTTTTAAGATTTATTTAACGCGAGTCAGCCTTTTTATGCTTTCCATCATTGCATTTGCCCATCCAGAAGGGTGGCGCTTTATTTCTATTTTTGCAGCTGTGTCCCTTATTTTTTTTCAGTTTTCAGAAAGCCTTGGTTGGCTTGCTGCCATTTTAACAGGCTGGTGTTTTTATTTCTTTCGCAACCCCAAACGTATGGTGCCTCAGGATAAGGGCCTTATTGTTAGTCCAGCTGACGGAAAGGTTGTAGGCATTCATCAGGTGGTTCCCCCTGAAAGTTTTAACATGAACACACCCAGAACCCGTATTAGCATTTTTCTAAATGTGTTTGATGTTCACGTAAACCGGTTGCCTGCATCAGGAACTGTTCGAAAGGTTATTTATCACCCAGGGCAGTTTTTAAATGCCAGTTTTGACAAGGCCAGTGACCTTAATGAACGCAATAGCGTTGTCATAAGCCTAGATGACGCACCTGAAAAAGATATGGCCTTTGTGCAAATTGCAGGCCTAATTGCGCGGCGTATTCGGTGCGACGTGGCAGAAAATGATGTGGTGTCCCGTGGCCATGTTTATGGCCTTATTCGCTTTGGCAGCCGTATGGACATTTACTTGCCTGAGGGAGTGGAAGCGCGTGTTATAGTTGGTCAACGCATGATAGCGGGCGAAACCATTTTAGCTGATATGAACACAAGCACGAAAGCCCCCGTAGGAAGTCTCGTATAAAATGTTGAAAGGTAGAAAAGAAAAGGTTGGTCGTGATGGGGGACGCAAAAGGCGTTTTCGCCCCAGGTTTCCCGATAAGCTGAAAAATAAAAATTTTTCCCTTGCTTCCATTATACCTAATATTACAACTCTTTTGGCCTTGTGTAGTGGTATGACATCTATTCGTATGGCCTTAATAAACCGTTGGGATTTAGCCGTAGTGGCCGTTTTGTTTGCAGGGTTTTTGGATGCTATGGATGGCCGCTTAGCCCGTCTATTGGGCAGTTCAAGCCGTTTTGGAGCCGAACTTGATTCCTTTTCAGACTTCATTAGCTTTGGCGTTTCACCAGCAGTTGTTTTGTACCTGTTGGGCATGAACCAATGGGGGGAAATTGGGTGGGGGGTTTGCTTATTTTTTGCCGTTTGTATGGCCCTGCGTTTGGCCCGTTTTAATACCCTGAGTATTGAAGGGACAGTGCCCAGTTGGTCTCAGGGCTTTTTTACAGGCGTACCTGCGCCCGCTGCTGCTTTTTTGGGCTTGATGCCTATTATGTTGCAACAGTGTTGTGACTTTTATGTGTTCAAAAGCCCAGTTTTTTATGCTTGTATTATCTTGGTGACAGGGGTGTTGATGATCAGCCGTATTCCAACCTATTCTCTAAAGAAAATAAGCATTCCTCAGAAATACGTTCTACCCCTTATTTTGCTGGTGATTATTGTGGCCATTTGCTTGTATAGCCACCCGTGGCTTACCTTGTCTATGATTGGTGTGGCCTATTTGGCCCTTATTCCTTTAAGTATGCATTCATATAAAAAACTGAAAGATTTGAATGAAACAATTCATTAGAATTTCCCAATTAATTTTTAAAATCTGAAATAGGTAAGGTAAAATTATGACACAAGCATTCGTTTTTCCTGGTCAAGGGTCCCAAGCCGTGGGCATGGGGGCAGCATTTATAAACCAGTTTGCCCAAGCACGCCAAGTGATGGAAGAACTTGACCATGTTTTGGGTGAAAAACTTTCCGATCTAATTGCAGAGGGGCCCTTAGAAACCCTAACCTTAACACACAATACACAGCCAGCTTTGTTGGCCGTCAGCATAGCCGTGTTACGAGTTATGGAGAGTGAACTGGGGCCCATTCATGCTTTTGCTTCCTACGCGGCTGGCCATTCTTTGGGTGAATATACGGCCCTATGTGCGGCAGGTGTTCTTTCATTTGCTGATGCTGTACGCCTTGTACGCCTAAGGGGAAAAGCTATGCAAGATGCTGTGCCTGTAGGGAAGGGGGCTATGGCAGCGGTTTTGGGCTTGGAAATTGACCAAGTTGAAGCCTTGTTAGAGTTTTCAACCCCAGAAAATATGTGTGTAATAGCCAACGACAATAGCCCAGGTCAGGTCGTTATTAGTGGCCATACAGATGCCGTAAACACAGCCATGATAAAAGCCCAGCAAGCTGGAGCCAAACGAGCTTTGCTACTGCCTGTTAGCGCACCATTTCACAGCCCCCTTATGCAACCTGCAGCAGATATTATGGCAGAGGCTTTTCAGGACGTATCCTTCTATGCCCCTAAAATACCAGTGATTTGCAACATAACAGCTTTGCCTAGTGACGATCCTATAATGATTAAAAATCTTTTGGTTCAGCAAGTTACAGGCCGTGTGCGTTGGCGGGAAAGTGTGGAAAATTTGGTGCGCTTTGGGGTTTCTTCTTTTGTGGAAATTGGTGCTGGAAAAATTCTAACAGGTCTTAACAAACGCATTGTTGCTGATGGCACAGCCTTTTCTGTGAATGTGCCAGATGATTTAAAGGCGTGGAACTAGGTTTTATACCGCGTCCTTTATAAAATGGGTGTGGGGGGCATCCGTCTTATGTGCCCCCCTATGCACACTGTGTTTGACTCATGGTCGTTATATATAGCGAGACGACTCTTTTTTGAATCTATAGCAAGACGACTCTTTTTTGAATATAAAGTATTCAAAAAAGCCTAGCAAAATCAATGGTTTTGATAGGGGTGTGGAAGGTCCAAATTACAGGAGTCTTGCTATAGAGTATTCAAAAAAGCCTAACAAAACCAATGGTTGTAGAAGATATGAGCGGCCCAAATTATAGGAGTCTCGCTATATGCTTTACATTTTCTCTCGAGCTAAGGTTTTTGTTAAAGACAACAGTTGTTCCTTTAGGTTTGGGTTCTGTATGCGTTGAAATACCTCTATCAACTCAAACAAAATTTTTTGTTCTGTGGATCTTTTGTCTTTTTTACCAGTATTTTCAACCGTAGCCTCATTTAGAAACTGAGCATCTTGGGGTACGCAGTCAATTCCTGAAAAAAAGTAAGATACGGGCACTTTAAGTTTTTTGCTAATATCTAGCATGCGACTGGGGGCAATACGATTAGCTCCGCTTTCATACTTTTGGATTTGCTGGAAACTAACCCCAATAGCATTGGCCAAATTTTCTTGGGTTAGGGAAAGCTCTCCCCTTCGTATTTTAATACGATAACCTACATAAGCATCCACATTGCCAGCGCTTGAATTTTTCTTTCTAGCCATTTTTTTCCTTCAACGTTATTAAAAAACAAAGAACAATTATCATCATCAAACCATAAACAAGGTTATGATATTGACTATAAACGGTACTTGGCAAGGGTTTTGGTAAGTAAAAGTCCAAAACACCCACCTTGTAAAGGTCCAGTTTGCCAATAACTTCCCCGTAAGGTGAAATTATTGCAGATATGCCGTTGTTTGCTGCACGAACCAGGGGAAGCCCCTCTTCGATCGCGCGCACACGAACAATGGCCAAATGCTGATAGGGACCTGAACTTCGTCCATACCACGCATCATTCGTCAAATTTAGAATCCATTGGGGTTTGTCAGCCGAATTTACTACTTGATTTGGAAAAACAGCTTCGTAACAAATCAACGGAGCAAAAGGCGGCATATCCCCAATATGAAGGGTTTTTAAGCCCCCCCCTTCTGTGTAGTCTGTTGTGCCTTCTGTCAATTTCTGTATAGGCAAAAAAGACCGAAAGGGAACATACTCACCAAAAGGAACTAAATGAGCTTTGTCATAGAATGTAAGGATACGCCCATCATTATTCAAGCAAAATAAGCTATTAAAAATACGTATTTCATTTTTTTTTGTTATTTCACGGCGAATCCCCCCTAAAATTAGAAACCCATGCTGGGGAATAACTGTTTTTATAATGGTACGCAGTTGGGGGGCTGATAGGTCGTAGGCAATGGCAGCTTCTGGCCAAATAATGGCTTGTAAGGGGGCCTTAGAAGGCTCTTCAGACAATGCCAGGTGCTTGTGCATGTTTTCATTTAAATGCTTTTCATGCCATTTAATGGACTGGTCAATACTGGGTTGTACCAAACGCATATGAACAGCTGTGTGCTCAAGTGGATTTTTTAAGCGCAAAGTTCCGCCCAGCCACAACAAACCAAAACATGCACACGTGATGGCAATAAGTTTTCTGCTGCCCCATGCCCAAATACACGCAAACCAAGTGGTAAGTAGGGAAAGGCCATAAATGCCAATCCACGCTGTGCTTTGTAGGATGCTTAAGTCCCATACATAACCATTCAAGTTCCAGGGAAATCCTGTGAAAACATGGCCTCGTAACCATTCGCATAAGGACCAGAAAAAAGTGAATAAAAGGGTAAAAAGAGAGTTTTTGTGAAAGCCAAATTTCTTAAAAAAAATAGTCAAAGCACAAGCCCCAGCGGGGAATAAGGCTAACAAAGACGCAAAGCCCAACATAACCAGTGGTACTAAGTACCCCAAACCCACACATTGGAAAGATAGGGCAACCCAGTAAGTGGATGTTATAAAATAGCCTAGGCCAAAAAACAAACCCCACAAAAATGCCCCGCGCCATGTTTTTTGTTCACGTAACCCATGAAGAAACAGAGAAAACCCAACGGCCATGAGAATAAAAAGCGAAATAGGCGCAAAGGAAAGACCCGAAAGAGCTCCGCAAGAAAAAGCTACCACAGGTTTTGCTTTTACCTTTTCCCATGAAGAAAATATTTTCCCCCCAGTTCTGTTTATTTTGCAGACAAACTCCATACGTCACGCACAAAAAGAAGTCAACGTACCACACGTTAACAGAAATATTATCCTAACTTCAAGTTTTTGCAGTTTTTGGCAGAGTGACTCTTCATAATTATAGGAAAACCACTATAAAATGCGTGTGCAATTTTTTTTAAAAAACCTGTGTTGCGTTAACTTTTTATTAAGGGTTTCCGTGGTAAAAGGGTATTAAGGACCAAGAGTGGTCATGGGCTATGTGCGGCCTGTGGGCGTATATCTGGGCTTTCTCTGTTTTATGATGGGGGTAGCTTTTTTCTGGGGTCCTTAGGAACTATCGTTACGTTTTTTTTTGATCA
>JBIKLN010000010.1:0-46770 GCA_044359765.1 Patescibacteria group bacterium
TTTTCCTGGGGTCCTTAGGAACTGTCGTTACGTTTTTTTGATGCATGTTCTAGACATGTTTGAAGGAACGGTTCGCTGCCCCCTCTCGGGCAGAACTCTGGATGTTAACTTTTTTTAAAGGTTTTCTGCAGAGGCGCTAGAGATATAGCGAGACTCCTATAATTTGGGCCTTCAAAATCTTCTAAAACCACTGGTTTTGCTAAGCTTTTTTGACTACTTTATACTCAAAAAAGAGTCATCTCGCTATATACATTTCGTGGTGGTGGAGGCGGAGGCCAAGGCACTGGGTTGGGTCGAACGGAGGCCCCATCCCGAAGGGGCGGCTTTATCTGGTAGAAACAATCCACAAATTATCGCAATACGGGAATATAGCAACACAACTCTTTTTTGAATCTATAGCAAGACGACTCTTTTTTGAATATAGAGTATTCAAAAAAGCCTAGCAAACCCAATGGCTTTGAGAGGTGGGTGGACGGCCCAAATTGCAGGAGTCTTGCTATATTTTCCAACACCAGTTTTACCAGTTAGGTAGATGATGATTGTTGGTTGTGTAACAAGTTACCACAGCCTATAAGGGGCCTTTTATAACCTATGCTCAGCATGACCCAGTGGGGGAAAAGTTGGCTTCTTCCAGTGCTGCTTTGTAAAACTCATCCAAAGGTATGTCTAAGGCGTTACAAAGGCTGTAAAGAGAAGTGGCGCTAATAGGAGCAGAGCCCTGCTCAAATTCTTCCAACTCTTTTTCATCCAATTGATTTTTGGAACATAATTCTTCCATGCTAAGGGATCGGAAAAGTCTTTGTCTTTTAAATTCAATTCCTAAAAGAATATTCAAAAAATACTCATATTCACTATTTGTACGATTCATGTGGTTTTCTCCTGACGGAAGTGAACTGACTTTAGCCAAAGCTTTTGCCTTAGGCAGACCGTTTGAGCACTTACATTGTCTTTACCCCACATGATAGACAATTATTTTTTTTCGTCAAGAAAAATTTACGTATTCTTACACACGAAAATTAGGCGATAAAAAATGTTATTTGTACTTGAACGCAAGTTAAAAAAAGAGTAGACTCTGTGGTGATGAAAATTTTTAAGGTGTAAAAAACATGCTGAGTCAAATATTAAAACAAAAAATAAATGAAAAAGGGATTTCAACGCATGCTTTAGAGAAAAAGGCTGGTCTGAAGCCAAGCGCTATCCAAAACATTCTTTACGGTCGGTCTAAAAATCCCAGTATTCACATTATCCAAGCTGTGGCCCAGGCTTTGGGATGCCGCGTTTCTGAGCTTATTCAGGAAGATTCAACGGGGGGAGAAGGCGCTTATTTTTCAAAGACAAGCTATTGGAATCAGGAACTTTACCTTGCGTGTTTCACAAAGGTGCATGAACTGTTACAACAGGAAAAGAAAGTGCTAACACGTGATAAAATTCATGAGCTTGTGGAAGAAATTTATTTCTATTCCGCCAGCAATGACCTAAAAGATCCTGACCATCTTTTCAGCGCTTGGATGGTTAAAAAGCTTGGATAGACACCCTCTGTCTTTGGTATGATTCATCAGTTTTTAGGCTCATGAGGAGAGGAGGAAAGCATGCTTTTTTTGGAAATAAAAAAATGGCGCTGTCTTACAGATGGCAACCTTCTCTCTTTTTTTGTGCCAGTTATCTTCGGTCTTTCAGCTATTTATGTATCCAGCTTTCTGTTCCTAAAAAGCGAATCTAATAAAAAGCTGAAGGATGCGTCTGAAAAAATTAGCGTCTTGTTAGCTGATTCTTTTAATCAGGCGCACCAAATTATTTACCGCACAGGCAAGGCCATAACCTACCATAATTCCTTGACGCCTGAGGTCATAGAGAACCTTATTGGCAGAAACCGTGAGGATTGGAACAAAATAGATGCTAGCAGTTCTTGGCTTGATATTGGGTGGATCAATACCAAGAAAGAGTTTGTTTATGACTGGAATCATGGTGCCCCAACAGCCCCTATTGACTGCAGTAATCGGTTTTCCTTTCAGACTCTAGACCATGAACCCTGGAAAATGGTTCTTTCCAAGGCGCGGGTTGGTTTTCTAACGGGGCTTCGTGAAATTCCTGGCGCTATGGCTGTTGCCAATGACAAGGGTGAAACTCTTGGGTATATATGTGTTGGGTTCATAATTGCTGATCTTAATAACAAGATACGTGCCATTTTGCCGTCGGACTATATTGATTACACCGTACTCGATAAGAAATTTTCCATTGTGTTACAGTCGGATTCTAGCCACTTAGACACGGAGAGTACTTTTTTCCGCGATGTTTTAGACGAAACCAATGTTTTGTTTTCAAATGACGGTTTTTTTGAAAAACCCGTATCTGTGAAAGACATTAGTTATTCACACTTCAAGAAAATCAGGCAATTTCATATGACGGTTCTTGTGGGCGAAAATAGGGCAAAATTTTATGCGTCAGTTTTTAAATACGCTTTCGTTCCAGCCGGTCTTTTTTTCATTCTGTGCTTGTTTTTGTTTACTTCTTACAACTTGTTTCGGGAATATTTTTTTCAAAACCTGAGAAAGGCAGATAAGGAACGGGGAAATTTTCTCAATCATATTGCCCACTTTATGAAGCAGCCACTAGAAGAAGTTATACTTACGTCTGAAATACTAAACCGTTTTCACAAAGGGGATATTGATTTAGGGATTACAGAGGGCAGACAGGCTGTTTTGATTGATAAAATTCACTCTGCTGCCTTAAATTTAGACACATTTGTTCAAACTGACGAAACAAAAGCAGCCTTTGATATTAATAAAACCATTGAAGAGTGTATTTTGATCCAGTTTCAGTCTGCTGTCCTAAAAAAACTCAAAATCACAAAAAATTTATCAAGAAACCTTCCTCCTTTTTATGCCAACCATCTTCGATTTCAGCAGATTGTTGTGGGGCTGTTGGCGCTTAGCTTTGAATATTGTCGGGAACGGTCACGTGTGGTTATAGAAACGTCCTTAAAAATTGAAGGTGAGCAAACGTCCCTTATTCTATCTGCTTTAGACGATGGTTTATTTTTAGATGAGGAACACCTAAGGCGACTTGGGGAAATTTTTAAGAAAAGTGGTCCCAAAACCTTTACTGACCCTTTGGGGGTTAATTTCCCTATTCTTGAAAAATTGGTTCACCTAGAAAGTGGTTCTATCCATTTAGAACCAGGGCCAAATAGCAAATGGAAAAAAATTGTTATATCGCTTCCCCTGTGTTCAGATAAAGTGCAAACACAGAAGGATGAAATTTTAGAAACTAACCTGATCCCCTTTAAAAAAGGGGTTGTTGATTCTTAAAAACCAAAGTATAGCGCTGAACTTTTAATTTGGGTACAGGAATGAGGATATAGCGAGATGACTCTTTTTTGAGTATAAAGTAGTCAAAAAAGCCTAGCAAAACCAATAGTTTTAGAAGATTTTGAAGGCCCAAATTATAGGAGTCTCGCTATATGAAGTGTACATACGCGTACATGAGCGACGAATGACGCATACCCAATTTATAAAGGGCGTGCTATATTGATTGGAGCCAGAGTTATCTCGCCATATTATAGCGAGACGACTCTTTTTTGAATATATAGCAAGACGACTCTTTTTTGAGTATAAAGTATTCAAAAAAGCCCAGCAAAACCAATGGTTATAGAGGATATGGAAGGCCCAAATTATAGGAGTCTTGCTATAAGAAGGGAAACAAAATTCAATGAATGTTATTTTTATGGGAACTCCTGCGTTTTCCCTGCCTGCTTTAGATGCCATTCAAAGGCACCACACTATTGTGGCCGTTTACAGTCAGCCACCCAAGGCGCAAAATCGTGGTCATGTGGTAAGCCCTCAGCCTGTGCACGCACGGGCTTTGGAGCTAGGTCTTCCTGTTTATACGCCAACAACCTTAAAAGACCCTGCTGTTATAAAGGAATTTCAATCCCACAAAGCCCATGTGGCAGTGGTGGTGGCTTATGGCCTTATTCTTCCCCAACCTATTTTGGAGGCTCCGTTAAATGGTTGTTTGAACATACATGGTTCCCTTTTGCCCCGTTGGCGTGGGGCAGCGCCCATTCATCGTGCCTTGTTGGCGGGTGACCCAGAAACGGGCATTACCATTATGCAAATGGATGCAGGCCTTGACACAGGAAGTATGCTTATGTGGGACAGCCTTCCCATTTTACCCCTCACCACAACGCCCCAACTACATGATGCCCTGTCAACCCTTGGCGCGCAGCTTATTGTGAAGGCCTTAGACGCCATGGCAGCGGGAACGCTTTTGCATACACCTCAACCAACAGAGGGCGTTACTTATGCGGAAAAAATTCAAAAGGAGGAGGGGCAGTTGGTGTGGTCTAATCCTTTGGATTGGCTTGATAGGCAAGTGCGCGCCCTAACCCCTTGGCCAGGCACGTGGTTTATGCACAAAGAAACCATGATTCGCGTGCACCAGGCAACGCCTGTTGTGTTGGAAAACAAGGGTATGTATGGGGCATTTTTTAAAAATTCTCAATATCCGTGGATGGTTGCTTGCCATGGAGGCTATTTAGCGCTAGATATGGTTCAGAAACCTGGAGGCAAAGTTATGCCAGTTTCTGAGTTTCTTCGGGGCTTTCCCATCAACAGTGAATTTGAAATTTTAGGAGACACACCATGATTACCGTAGGCGCATCCCTTCCCAGCCTGACTTTGAAAAAGGTAACAGAAACAAATGTTGATTCTGTAGATACGCAGTCTTACTTTTCGGGTAAAACAACCTTATTGTTTGGGTTGCCAGGTGCCTTTACACCTGTTTGTTCGGGGCAACAAGTGCCCAGTTACTTAAAAAACAAAGATGCCTTGCATGCAAAAGGTATTCACCAAATTGCTTGTCTATCTGTGAACGATTCTTTCGTTATGCAAGCTTGGGCTAAAGATTTGGGCACTTCTGAAAACATAGTTTTTTTGGCTGATGGCAGCGCTGCATTTACGAAAGCTTTAGGTATGGAAATGGACCTGGACGGATTTGGCATGGGGGTCCGTTGCAAACGTTTTGCCATGATTGTGAAAAATGGAACCGTAGATGCCCTGTATGTGGAAAATAGCGCAGGCGAGTGCGGCGTAAGCCACGCAGACCAGGTTTTGGCAATTTTATAAAGTTTGATATTATTAAGTTGTCCGTAGGGATAAAACCAAAAACTGGATTGGGGGGATTACAAGCTTGTATTTTTCAGGCATAATGGGACCTGTATTTCAAGAGGTATAAGAATGAAATTTTGGACCGTTGATTGCTTCACAGGCGAATTATTCCAGGGAAACCCAGCAGGTGTGTGCGTGTTAGATGCTTTTTTTGCCGACACAGTTATGCAAAAAATAGCTGCGGAAATTAACCTATCAGAAACTGTTTTTTTAGTTTCTAAAGAACAAAACCATTTTGACCTGCGGTGTTTTTCTCCAGCAGCAGAGGTTAAGGTGTGCAGCCACGCTACCTTAGCAGCAGCTCATATTTTATGGACAACAAGCCACCCCATGGCAGGTGAAAGTTTATATTTTGAATCCGTAAGTGGTATTTTTAAGGCACAAAAACAAGACGGGGCCATTTCTATAGACCTACCAGCTTTGCCTGTAGACCTTATTAGCGTTCCAGATTGGCTGGTTCTTGGGCTGGGCCTTCCTCCTGTTTCCGTATCTAAAAGCGGAAATGACTTAATTGTGGAGCTGAATACGCCCCAGCAGGTTATAGACTTGGACCCCAACATTTCCAAATTTGCCAAAATGGATTTTGATGGTGTTATTATTACAGCTGATTACGATACGGATGAAACATACGATTTTGTTTCCCGCTATTTTACCCCACGGGACATAACGCCAGAAAACGCTGCCAGTGGATTAGCCCACTGTAAGTTGGCCACGTACTGGTCTGAACGATTGGAGAAAAAGAATTTACGGGCTTATCAAGCATCCAAGCGGGGAGGGGCTTTTTCTATGGTTTGTGACAAGGAACGCATCCATCTAATAGGTCAAGCTGTTACCGTTTTTCGTGGGGAATTTCTGGCAATTTAACAATTGCCAGATAAAAGACCTTGCATCATGGTAATTTAATGCTTCCGTAATGCCACATCTGGGTCCTGGAAGGGGAGGTCTAAAGCTTCAGCCACAGCGGCATACGTAATATGGCCATGACACACGTTTAAACCATTTTTCAGGTGCACGTTATCAGCTAGGGCTTGTTCATACCCTTTATGGGCTAAGGCAATAACATGAGGCAACGTAGCATTATTTAAGGCAAAGGTCGATGTACGTGCCACAGCCCCTGGCATGTTAGTAACGCAGTAGTGCAATACACCATCTATTTCAAAGCTTGGGTTTGCATGGCTTGTGGGGCGGCTGGTTTCAAAACATCCGCCTTGGTCAATAGCCACATCCACCAACACAGACCCTGGGCGCATTTTAGAAACCATGGAACGTGTTACCAACTTAGGGGCAGAGGCGCCCACCACCAAAACAGCCCCAATAACAAGGTCCGAATCCAAAACAGACTGTTCAATGGATTCCGCCGTGGAATAAAGGGTTTTCAAGCGACCTGAAAATTGAGCATCCAATTCATTTAGGCGATGTAAACTTTTGTCTATTAAGGTCACATCAGCACCCATGCCAACTGCCATGCGCGCTGCATTGGTACCAACAACACCACCGCCAATAATAGTAACTTTAGATGGCATCACACCTGGAACGCCGCCTAATAAAACCCCCGCACCCCCTTGGCTTTTTTCCAACATCCACGCACCTACCTGAATAGACATGCGGCCTGCCACTTCGCTCATGGGCGTTAAAATAGGAAGCCCACCCCAGTGGTCAGTCACGGTTTCGTAGGCAATGGCCACGCAACCAGACGCCACAAGGCCTTTAGCCTGCACAGGGTCAGGTGCCAGGTGTAAAAATGTAAATAAAATTTGGTTTTCACGTAAAAGCGCACATTCTTGAGGCTGAGGTTCTTTTACTTTTACAATCATTTGGGCAGTTTCAAAAACTTCAGCTGCCGAAGCTGCAATGGTGGCTCCTGCTTTCACATAGTGATCGTTTGAAAAACCAACGCCTGCCCCTGCCTGAGTTTCCACAACAACGCAATGACCGCGCTGAACTAATTCGCGCACAGATGCAGGGGTTAAACCAACACGGTATTCATGGTTTTTGATTTCCTTGGGCACGCCAATAATCATACTAAAGGGTCCTTCACTAAATAAATTGTTTATGAAAAATTTTAAATAGATTTCAGCACATAATGATGGGGATAGTGCTGCTTGACGAATTCACTAATGGCGTGAATAACACGGTCTACCGTAGCATTGGTAGGCTCGTCAAAGGTGTCTACGTGAATATCGGCACTTTGATAAACGGGATAGCGTTCCTCAATTAGGGCTGATAATATTTCTTCCTGATTCCCCTCTGTTAACATAGGTCGGTCATTACGCCTGGAAACGCGGGCAACCAAGGTTGCTAAGTCGGCATTCAACCAAACAGAAATAGCCTTTTCTTTGATAAGATTACGGGTTTTGTCTGTCATAAAGGAACCACCTCCTGTGGCCAAAACGTGGGTGGGTTGATCTAACAAACGCGATATAACCCTATTTTCACCGCTTTTGAAGGCTTCTTCCCCAAAAACAGAAAGAATTTCTTTTATGGGACACCCTGCTGCTGCTTCTACCTCGTGGTCAGAATCAAAAAAACCCAACTCAAGGCGTTTAGCCAAACGACGCCCAATACTTGTTTTTCCACAGCCCATCAACCCAACTAAAACAATGGTTTTGGGGGGCATAAAACTGATAGTTGGCGTATTACTGCGGTTTGTGTTTGTGTAGTAATTCATTGCACAAATGTAACTAAATTTTCCTGAAGAAACAATACAAATTGCAGGGGCAGATTGTGAAAAAAAATATGATTAGGCTTTTATGTGTATTGTGGTGGTAGTGGACTAGCCAAACAGGCCACCTAAAATATTTCCACTTCCTCCGTTTAAAATATTTTGACCTAAGTTAGACAAGGCAGTTTTAACAGCGTCATCAGCTTTTTGTTTTGCGCCTTCAACTAAATTTTCTTTGAATGTTCCTACGTGATCTTTTGCTTTTTTAATAATACTTTTTGTGGGGGCTTCTTTTTTTTCTTTTTCCTGTGTACTTTTGCGTTCATCAACCCAAGGTAATTTGGTTTTGCCCTGAGAACGCAAGCCCACAAAATCTGCCCACGCCTGCTGAATAGCCGTCATGTCCTTTAGTTTTTGTTCATGCTCCTGACTTTTAAATATTTGCAGGAAAACAGACGCAACTGCAGATTGGCTTATACGCTGGGCAGCCTGCTGGTTTGGAATTGAATTTAAGTACATGCCTAGATTTTCAATCATAGATGTGATGGCGTCTGTATTAATTTTTTGAGAAACTGTTTTTTCTCCACGCCTTCCTCTTTGGGCTAATGCGTTACTCTGTTGGTCTAAGGCATCCAGGCTTCTTTGGAGGTTTTGTTCATATTGGGCTATAACTTTTTGGTCCATAGCAGCGCAAGTTGGTCTGTTTTGGCACCCAACCCGCCCTTTTAAGATACGTTGTATGAGAAGTGTTTTTAAGGAATCTTCTTGAAAGGTAGCCATTTCAACGGTTTCTGGAATGCGAAAGCCCTTTGGCATATCCACAATGCGCACACCTTGTTTGTATTCTTGTTTTGCTTGTTCGCTCAAATCCTTAAAAATAATAAGGGGGGTTGGAAAAATATCTTGAGAAGATTCACCAATCAGCGCAGGCATGATTGTTTTTAGCTTTTGTTCCACCTTGTGCACGAATTCCAAATTATGCCTTAGGGCGCTTAGTACCTCTTTCTTGTTTAAGGTTTCTTCTGGCATTTTAGAAATTTCATTTATTTTATTGGAAATATGTGCTTTTTTCCCCTGTATTTTTTGCCCGTACTCTCCAAAAATTTCTTGAATATGTCTGGGGTCAATGGTGCTGTTATGATCTTTTCGCTGCATGATTTCATTAAAGATGTTATTAAAAAATTTGTCGTTAACTGAGTTTTCTGAACGGCGGCGTTTTTCGTCATTCAAACGGGCCATTTCCCGTTCCATAACACGGGCAGAGTCAATAGGTTTTTGTGGAATTGTCAAAGGTTTCGACGGTGACGCAGTGGGGGCCATAGGATAATGCGAAGGACGTGACAGGTATGAGTCTTTGTGCCTTGGGTAATTGCCGTATCCATAGGCAGCTTGAGGATTTGAATAAGATGATGCATGTGAAAATGTGAATTTTAAAAAAATACAAAAAAAGTATAAAAAATGAACGAACATAAATTCTTTCCCTTGTTAATTTATTAATTAGATTATATATGAATAAATGTTAAAACTTGGTTAACGTGTGGTTTTTTGCTACATTATTTTTTGGGCCCAAATCTTTTTTTTTGAGTTTTTTGATGAAATCTTCCCTTTCTGTTTTGAATGCTAATGAGGTCCAGACGGGTCAAAATGTTTTGCGACCACTGTCTGAACAGGAAGCTGCAACCCATAACTTAGAGGCAGAGCAAGCGTTGCTGGGTGCCCTGTTGCTGAATAATGCAGCCATTGAATACGTAGGTGATTTCCTGCGTGCTGAACATTTTTGTGAAAGGACCCACGGCAAAATTTACGAAGCTATTGACCGTCTTATTGACCGTGGTCATGTGGCTGACCCCATTACCTTAAAAGATTTTTTTGACCGTGAAAAAACTTTGGAACCCGTAGGCGGCGCCCAATATTTGCTGGATTTGGCCGATAGCGTTGTGTCCATTATTAATGTGGCCGATTATGGCAGGTTGATTCATGATTTGTACCTGCGTCGCCAGCTTATTTCTATTGGTCACGACATGGTGAACGAGGCCCGAGAATTTGATTTAGACGTAAACGCCTATAATCATATTGAAAATGCGGAAAAAAAGTTATTTGACCTAGCGACCAAGGGCCAAACATCCCAAGGGGGTGTAGCTTTTCGCGATGCCTTAGCCCAGGCTATTGAAACTGCCGAAACTGCCTATAAGCGTGACAGCCATGTGGTTGGTGTTACAACGGGGTTTTTAGACCTGGATAAATATTTAGGGGGTCTTCACCCTTCTGACTTGCTTATTTTGGCAGGTCGTCCGTCTATGGGAAAAACAGCCTTAGCAACGAATATTGCCTTTAATGCGGCTCAGGTTTTTGCTGATACGCAAAAAGATGGTGCTAATGTGGCCTTTTTTTCTTTGGAAATGTCTGCTGAACAATTGGCTTCCCGTATTTTGTCGAGCGAATCTAAAATTTCATCAGATAAAATTCGCAGGGGCGATATTCGGGCGGAGGATTTCCCCTTGTTCGTAGACGTAAGTCGCCGTATTAGTAATATTGGTTTGTTTATTGATGATACGCCAGCTTTAAGCATTACAAGTCTGCGTAACCGTGCCCGTCGTTTGAAACGCCAACACAATATTAACCTTATTGTTATTGACTATTTGCAGCTATTGGAAGCAGGGGGGTCAAAACGTGGGGGGGATAATCGTGTCCAGGAAATTTCTGAAATCACACGTGCCCTGAAAGGGTTGGCCAAGGAATTGAATGTGCCTGTTTTGGCCTTGTCTCAGCTTTCCCGTGCTGTAGAACAGCGTGATGATAAGCGCCCCCAGCTTGCAGATTTGCGCGAATCAGGTTCTATTGAACAAGACGCAGACGTGGTTATGTTTGTGTTTCGTGAAGAATACTATGAAGCACGTAAAGAACCCCCCGAAGGCACAGAAAAACACGTAGAATGGCAGCGTCGTATGGAAACTGTGTATAACCAAGCTGAAGTTATTATTGCCAAACAACGTCACGGCCCTGTGGGGACCTTAAAACTGTACTTTGATGGACGACTAACCCGTTTTGGCAATTTGTCAGAAAATCCACTGGGGCGTAAGCCTTAAGGGTGGTTTATGCGCCCCAGGAATCCCCGTCTGCCATACGCAAGGTTTTTAGGCAGTACACTAACAAACCGTAGAGTTCCTGAATAGATTCTAGGTTTTTTTCTGCGAAGGCTTTTTGTAACATGTGTTCCAGGTTGACACGCTGCTGTTTCAGTTCTTCCAATAGGGTTGGGTCTGATGACTCTAGGCGATCTTGCCATTCAAAAGCCTGAAGTAAAACATTTTTTGTTTCTGGAAAGGGTTCTTTTCCCCCCATATGAAAAATCAAGGCTTTTGCCCGCTCAATAGGGTCTTTTAAGGCGCTGTAAGATTGATTTAACAAAACCGTTTGGGATTGGGCAAATTCTTGCTCTAAAGAGCTCTTGCCCACAAATCGATCGGGGTGCCAGCCACATTGAAGGGCAAAATAGTTTGCATCTACGGATGAAAAGTCCAGTTCAAACGAAGGCTCTATCCCCAATACGGTAAAGGGGTCCTTATACATGGAATGACTTCCCGCATCCACAGCGCCCCTTTTCATTGGGATTTTTAAAAACAAAGCCAGATTGCATTTGGTCCTCAACAAAATCCATTTCCGTTCCTAAAATAAACACTGTGGCCTTAGGGTCAATAAAAACAGTAACCCCTTCTTTGTGAACAGTTTCGTCAAATGGGCCTTTTTCATCAGCATATTCAATAGAATAGGACAACCCAGAACATCCTTTGGTTTTTAACCCAATACGAATGCCCAAGGCAGGTTTTTCACGCCTATCTAATAAAACCCGAATGCGATTTAGGGCCGCATCCGTTATGGTGATTGCGTCTTTCATTTAACCGATTTCTTTTTGTTTTTCTTGATAGTCAGCAATGGCTGCCTTAATGGCATCTTCTGCTAAAATGGAACAATGAACTTTCACAGGGGGCAGGGTTAAGTGCTGGGCAATGTCTGTGTTTTTGATGGTCATGGCCTCGTCCAAACTTTTTCCTTTCACCCATTCCGTAACCAAAGATGATGAGGCAATAGCAGAACCACACCCAAAGGTTTTGAACTTTGCATCCTCAATAATTCCCTGTTCATTCACCCTAATTTGCAATTTCATCACATCACCACAGGCGGGGGCGCCAACCAGGCCTGTTCCCACATTCGCTGCGCTTTTATCTAGGGCCCCCACATTTCTTGGGTTTTCATAATGGTCTATTACTTTTTCACTGTAAGACATGGTAATCTCCTTATTGTTGCTTTAATTAGTGGGCCGCCCACTGAATGGCGTTAATATCAATACCCTCTTGTGCCATATCCCAAAGGGGGCTCATGGCACGTAATTTGTTCACGGCTGTCACTATTTTTTCTTTTGCTAACCGAATTTCTTCTTCTGTTGTAAACCGACCAATGCCAAAGCGAATGGATGTGTGGGCTAAATCTTCCCCCACACCAATGGCACGTAACACATAAGAGGGTTCTAAAGACGATGATGTGCAAGCAGACCCAGAAGAAACAGATAGTTCCTTAATGCCCATCATCATGCCTTCCCCTTCTACATACGCAAAACTAATATTTAGGTTTCCAGGAATGCGGTTTAGGGGGTCGCCGTTTAGATAAATGTGGTCAAGTTCTGCCTGCAACCCATTCCATAGGTCAAGGCTGAGTTTAGAAATGCGGTCTGTTTCTTCTGACATTTCTGATGCAGCCAAACGGCATGCTTCCCCCAACCCCACACATAAAGGGGTTGGCAACGTTCCAGAACGCATGCCCCGTTCTTGCCCACCACCATGAATAAGTCCATGAAGACGCACACGGGGTTTACGACGCACAAACAACGCCCCAATTCCCTTGGGGCCATACACCTTGTGCCCTGAAATGCTCAGTAAATCAATGTTCATGTCTGTAACATTTAGGGGGATTTTACCAACAGCTTGGGCTGCATCTGTATGAAAGAAAACACCCCGTGACCGACAAATGGCCCCAATTTCAGCAATGGGTTGAATAACACCAATTTCATTATTGACCGCCATGATAGAAACCAGGGCCGTTTCCTCTGTTATGGCATCCTTCAAATGCTGCAAATCAATTAAACCATTCTTTTGAACAGGTAAGTAGGTTATACGAAATCCTTCTTGTTCTAATTGGCGGCAGCTTTCCAATACACATTTGTGTTCTGTTACGCAGGTAATAATATGATTTTTTTTATCTTTGTAAAACTGGGCCACTCCCTTAATTGCCAGGTTATTAGATTCTGTAGCACCACTTGTGAAAATAATTTCTCGCGTGTCCGCATTTAATAGATCTGCTATTTGTGTGCGGGCTGTTTCCACAGCCTCTTCCGCCATCCACCCATGCATATGGTTACGCGAATGTGGGTTGCCAAATACGTCTGTAAAATAAGGCAGCATTTTTTCTAAAACTCTTGGGTCACAGGGCGTTGTAGCCTGATAGTCTAAATAAATTTGCTTATGCACTGTAATTTTCTCCCCTATTGGAATTTTGAAAAATATCAAACCATACCTTAGTAAAGGCATGAATATGATCGTGTGTGACGGTTGGACAAAAGCTTACACGTAAGCTGTTTTGGGCTTCATTTTCAGATGCCCCCATGGCCTTTAAAACCCGAGATGGTTTTACTTTACCAGATGAACAAGCAGCCCCTGAGCTTACGGCAAAACCTTCCAAATCAAAACGCATGACTTGAGTTTCACTTTTAACGCCTGGCATATAAATGAGGGATGTATTGGGAAGGCGCATACTTGTACGACCAAAAATTTTAACCCCGTGTGCCCCATCCAATAGGGTTTTTTCCATAGCATTCCGCATGTCTTTGGCAAAAGACCAGCTTTCCTGGCTAGCTTCAGCCATAGCGTGCCCCATGGACACAATGCCAGCTACATTTTCTGTGCCCGAACGATACGAACGTTCCTGACCACCCCCCAACAATAGGGGAAACAGGGGAAGGGAAGGGTCTATAACTAAGCACCCAACTCCAGGCAAGCCACCTAGCTTGTGGGCAGACAGGGAAAGCATGTGGGGTTTATGCCAAGGTAGGTCTAAACGACCAAAGGCCTGAACAGCATCGCAATGAAACCATGCATTATAATGTTTGCAAATATGGGCAATTTCAGCCACAGGTTGCACAACGCCCGTTTCATTATTAGCCGCCATAACAGACACAAGGGTGGGGGAGGGATTGCGTTCTAAAGCGGTTTTCAGCTGCTCCAAATCTATAAGGCCTGAGGAATGCACACCTATAATTTCAGCATCTGAACGCACTTGGTGTAGGGAGTCGTGCTCTATAGACGAAATCAAAACACGCCCCTTAAAATTTTTAAGGGCAAGGTTATTGGCTTCTGTGGCGCCACTTGTAAAAACAATACGTTTGGGTTCAACCTTTAAAAGGTTTGCTACGCATTCTCGTGCTTCTTCAATAAGCTTTCGCACCAGGCGACCATAAGAATGCACAGAAGATGGGTTGCCCACATGCCCAAGAACATCCAAAACAGCCTGGCGTACAGAAGGGAGCAGAGGGGCCGAGGCGTTATAGTCAAAATAAACAGATGGGCTTTTCAACATATCTGCAACCTTTTTGCAAATAAGTTAGCCTTTTTATTGCACACATCTGAAAGCGTAACGCCTTTTAGGTACTGTTCCACCACTGTGCCTAAGCCTTCCCACAAATCATGGGTTAAACAACGGGCCCCATGCGGTTGGCACCCTACAGGGGAATTGGTGCCACAGCGCGTAGCCTTAAGGGGTAAATCGACGGCAGAAATAATATCGTAAATACGCACATCGTTGGCAGGACGTGCTAACACATAGCCGCCCGAAGCCCCGCGCACGCTGGTAACCAGACCCTGTTTGCGAAGTTTTAAAAAAATCTGTTCTAAATAAGCAAGGGGCAGGCCTTGACGTTCGGAAATAAAAGATAAGGAGCAAGCCCCATGTTCGCTGGCCTGGGTTACAAGGTCAGTCATGGCCATAACGGCATAGCGGGCTTTTGTGCTTAACTTCATATGTTATCTTTCCCTATAGCACTGTTGGAAAAAGCGTGTTAATCTTCTTTCAACGGTTTTTTGTGCTTACGTATGTTATAGTTAGCTTACCTGTTTGCCAGTATGCTATCCTGACTAAATAAGTCAAGTATTTTTTGCCTGCTTTGCATTGTTTTTTTGTGAAAAATAAACAAAAAAGGTCGGGTTTTTTCGTTGTGTCGTAAGGAGTTTAGATGCCAGAAGTTATTTTTACTGGGTCAGCGGGCCGTATTGAAGGCCGTTACCACAGCAGCAAAATCAAGAACGCACCGATTGCTTTGGTTTTGCATCCTCACCCCAAACATGGGGGCACTATGAACAATAAAATTGTTTATGCCTTATACCGTTGTTTTGTGGAACACGGTTTTAGTGTGTTGCGCTTTAACTTTCGGGGCGTAGGACGGTCGGAAGGATGTTACGACAATGGAGAGGGAGAGCTAAGCGATGCAGCTTCCGCCTTGGATTGGTTACAATCCACACACCCAGGGGTAAATCGTTTTTGGGTGGGTGGCTTTTCTTTTGGAGCCTGGATTTCCATGCAGCTATTAATGCGTCGGCCAGAGTTAGAGGGGTTTATTAGCATCAGCCCCCCTGCGGGTATGTATGATTTTAACTTTTTGGCCCCCTGTCCTGTTTCAGGGCAAATTATCCAAGGGACGGCAGATACTATTGTTTCTAAAAATGCTGTAGACACATTGGTTAATAAGTTGCGCAATCAGCGTGGTATAAAAATTGACTATCAAACCATTGAAAACGCAGACCATTTTTTCACAGAACAAATTCCAGAGCTTTCAAATCATATCAGCCAATACTTGAAACAACGGCTTGGAAATTTGAATCAATCTCTTGCTGTTTAGGGGTGGTAAGAAGTTAGCTCTGCGAATTTCTGATAATTCTTGTTGGGAAAAGATCAAGTTTCCGTTAGAATGTACTGTGTTTTTTCAAGTATAGATTAGCAGGCGTATCAGGTGACATCACTTTTTCAAAAAGAAACAAAAAATCAACCCCCTAAGGGTGACTACACCGCTAAGGATATTGAGGTTTTAGAGGGGTTGGAGCCTGTTCGTAAACGTCCAGGTATGTATATTGGTGGCACGGATGAAAAAGCCCTACACCACCTGGTGGCAGAGGTTCTAGACAATGCCATGGACGAGGCTGTAGCAGGGTTTGCCAATAAAATTGATATGATTTTAAATGCAGATTATTCTGTCACCATTCGTGATAATGGCCGTGGCATTCCAACAGACCCTCACCCCAAGTTTCCAACTTTATCTGCTCTTGAGGTTATTTTAACAACCCTTCATTCGGGGGGAAAGTTTGACAATAAGGTGTATGAAACGTCTGGAGGGCTTCATGGTGTTGGAATTTCGGTCGTCAATGCCCTGTCTGATACTTTACAAATAGAGGTGAGCCGTCAACGGCAGTGTTGGCGACAAAGTTATAGTCGTGGAAAAAGCACAAGCCCCCTTGTTTTGGACGAACTGCCCACCAGCAAACGGGGGACAAGCATTACCTTTCATCCAGATCCAGAAATTTTTGGAACCCTAAAATTTTCCCCAGCCATGTTATTTCAGCTGGCTCGGTCGAAGGCTTACCTGTTTAAGGGGGTAAAAATCGAGTGGACATGCAACCTTCCCCTTCCCAGTGACTCCAAAATCCCCACACGGGCCACGCTTCACTCCCCTAAGGGGTTGGCTGATTATTTGCGTGACGTGGTTGATTGCGACGAAACGTCAGCTTCCCAGCTTTTCTTTACAGGCGATGCTTTGCTGTCTGAACATCAAGGACGTGTAGAGTGGGCTGTTGCCTGGCCTGATGTGCGTTTAGGGGAAGATGCCCCAACAGATGGGTTTTCCGAAGGGCAAATTATGTCTTTTTGTAATACAATCCCCACATCCCAAGGGGGTACTCATGAACAGGGCATGCGCCAGGCTTTAACCCGTAGTTTGAAAGATTATGGGGAACGTATAAACGCTAAACGTGCCCAGGCTCTAACAGCGGAGGATGTGAACGCAGGTGTGGTTGGGGCCTTGTCGTGCTTTATTCAGCAGCCTCATTTTCAAGGTCAAACCAAGGAAAAGCTTGTGTCTGCCCATGCAACCCGTCTTGTGGATAATGCCATTAAGGACCATTTTGACCATTGGCTGGTGCAGCATCCCCAGGTAGCTAACCTTATTTTGGATTATGTTCTAAACCGTGCGGACGAACGTTTAAAAAAACGCCAAGCAAAAGAAGTGGCGCGGGCTAGTGCCACGCGCAAACTGCGCCTTCCTGGAAAATTGGCAGACTGCAGCAGCACAGATGTAAACCAAACTGAGTTATTTTTGGTAGAAGGAGAGTCGGCGGGTGGTTCTGCCAAACAAGCCCGCAGCCGCTTTACCCAAGCTGTTTTACCCCTAAAAGGGAAAATTTTAAACGTGGCCAGTGCGTCTATTGAAAAATTACGTGCTAACCAGGAAATTTCAGATCTCATTCTGGCTATGGGATGTGGTTCTGGTAAGGCGTGTGACCCGTCCAAGCTACGTTATGGAAAAATTATTATTATGACCGATGCAGACGTGGATGGGGCTCATATTGCGTCTTTGCTCATGACTTTTTTCTTTCAAGAAATGCGGCCCCTAATGGAGGCTGGACATATATATATTGCGCAGCCCCCCCTGTATCGGCTAAGTTATGGCCAACAAACGCTTTATGCCCGCAACGACACTGAAAGGGACCAGTTTTTGAAAACAAAATTTGGCAAGGCTACAAAGGTTGATATCAGCCGCTTTAAAGGTTTGGGCGAAATGCCAGTGGACCAGCTGCGCCAAACCACCATGGACCCCTTAAAGCGTACGTTGTTACGCGTAAGTTTGTTGGAAGGCGATGCTAATTTAGAGCATCACGCCTCTTTTGTTCAACGTTTGATGGGAAAAAACCCTGAGGAACGTTTCTTTTTCATTCAAGAAAATGCCAAGTTTATGACAGACTTGGATGTTTAAACTGATCAAAAAATAAAGGGTTTTGCATGATTCAGGCTTTGTGGGGGTTGTCTCTTTGGCAGCGGGTGTTTCTGGGCCTTATAGGTGGTATTGTTACGGGGTTTTTCTTGGGCGAATCTGCCCAGGTTTTAAAACCATTTGGCGATGTGTTTATTCGCCTTATTAAAATGATCATTATTCCCTTAATTTTCCTATCCATTATTAACGGCATGGGTCACATTAAGGACTCTAAACAGCTGGGGCGCGTGGGCGTAAAGGCTGTGGTGGCTTATGTTTTGTGTACAAGCTTTGCCATTTTCATTGGTTTTGTTGCAGCCTGGGTATTTGAACCTGGAAAGGGCATGGTGTTGGCAAAAACGGTTACCATGTCAGGTCACCCTGAAAAGGCCTTTAATTTACTTGAGATGGTTTTAAATATTGTACCTGACAACGCCCTTGGTGCCATGGCGCAGGGGTCTATTTTGCAGGCCTTTTTCTTTTCTTTTTTCACAGGCGTGACCCTAATTATTATGGGCCCTCGTGCTAAGCGTATTTTGGCCATGACCCGTGACTTAACAGACCTGATTTTAACCATGGTGCACATGATTGTAAAATTAGCGCCCATTGCAGCTTTTTGCTTAATGGCGTGGTGTGTGGGGACTCAAGGCACTCAAATTTTGGTGAGTTTAAGTAAACTGATTGGTGCGGGTGTGTTTGCCTTTTTCCTACAATACTTGGTTTTTGGTGGTATGATCCTGATTTTTGGACGTTTATCACCCTTACCTTTTTACCGTAAAAGTATTGAATATCAAACAATGGCCTTTGCCACCAGCAGCACAAAAGCCTCTTTGCCTATGACTATGTCAGTGTGTCGTGATAAACTGGGTGTGTCAAAATTAAGTTCGTCCTTTATTCTTCCCTTAGGTGCCACCATAAATATGGATGGTTTGGCCATTTATTTAGGTTTATGCGCCATTACCTTTGCTCAAGCAGCTGGAAAAGTTCTGACACTTGGCGACTATGGAACCATTATGTTAACAACCACCTTAGGTTCTATGGGGGGAGCTGGCATTCCCAGTGCCGCCATTATTATGTTGCCTATGATTTTGACATCTGTTCAATTACCTTTGGAAGGTGTTGCTTTAATTGCAGGAATTGACCGCATTATGGATACATTACGCACCACCATCAGCATTACAGGTGATGCTGCTGTGACGGTGGTTGTGGATAGTTCGGAAGGGATGATTGATAAGGACATGTATAATTCCTAAAGCAAATTAATACTTTTTTAAGAAAAAAATATTATAGTCAGTTATGTAAACCACAGCTTTGAAGAAATGGAGGAGTTATGACCTTGGCAAAAAAATTCCCTTTTTCCTTGAAACCCTTTTTGCCTATTTTTCTTTTTTTTCTGAATCCTGTGTTGGGCAGGGCTTCCGTGTATGAACAGGTGGCTCCTGCAATTGTGAATATTCAGGCTCTCCATCTTGTTAAAAAACGAGATTTTTTTGATTTCTTTTTTCCTATGGATGATTTTCTAACGCCAAGAACACGGACTGAGGGCTTGGTTGTTAGCGTCTCAGGCACGTGTGTTGATTCTGAGATTGTTGTTACAAACGGGTGGGCTGTGATGGATGCTCAAAAAATTACCTGTTTTACGCAAGATGGTAGGGAAATAGACGGGACAGTTGTGTATGAACACGAGGGTTTGGCCCTGGTAAAGCTAGCCTCTCAAGGCGCAAAAATGCCATTTCTTGAACTTTCTCCCCATTCAACAGACCATTCCATAACCGCTGTTGGGTTTTCAAAAAAGATGGGCACCTTTATAAAGCCCGTAACTCTGCCAAAAGATAGGGGGCATGAGGGTTTATTGCCTCTTTCTTCATTTATTCACGGGGAATATTCAGGGGGCGCCTTAGTCCAAAATGGGAAACTTGTGGGTATTTTAGATGCCATGTTGGGCCAAAAAAAACACAACAGCAACAGTTTTGCCGTTCCTGTTTCTGTGGTGCAAGCTGCCCTAAAAGGCTATAAAGAGGCTAAGCCCTTAAAACCAAGTGAAAAGGAGCCCGAACCAATTAAGGGGGCCGTAGTATTAGGGGGGGCTCATATTTTGTCGGGGTATGAGGTGGCTGATATTACTCCTGCTTTGGCAAAAAGGTTTGGTTTAGATGAAAAAACAAAAGGGGTGATTATTACCCGAACTCCAACACATGTTTCTTCTTCTGGCTTAATGACCGACTTTTTAGGAACTTCCTGGCAGCCAGGAGATATGATTCGAAATGTAAATGGCAGCAAAATTAATACGGTAGAACAACTTGTTCAGCTTCTAAGCCCTACAGATCAAACCGTATTTAAGGTTGAAATTGAAGGTAGGGGAGGGCGATCTACGGTGGAAATGAGTGTGGGAAGCCCCAAAAGGCATAAAAAAAATACGCAAAAACCTTCTTTAGAAGGCACGATTTGACCTTAGTATTTAGAATAGGATACAAAGGGTGTAGTTTTGTTATAAAGAGTATGCATCATGCCGCGCCTTACAAAATATATTCGATACGCATGTTGGGCTTTCATAATGGGAAGCACGTGTTTTTTTCTGGTGCGGTATCAAATTCAAAAACCCATAGCCATGGTTCAAAATCACCCAGGACAGGGGGATGGTGTTATTGGGGGGTCCTTTGAACTGATGGATCAAAATAGAAAGGTCCGAACTCTTCGGGAGTTTCAAGGAAAGATTCTTATGGTGTACTTTGGGTATACCTTTTGCCCAGATATTTGCCCCACAGGCCTTCAAAACATGAGCGATGCCATAAAATTACTAAAGCGAGACCGTGATTGTGTGGTGCCTATTTTCATAACCATAGACCCCGCACGTGATACGGTAGAAACCCTAAAGCTGTACAGCACCAATTTTCACCCAAGTTTTATCATGCTAACAGGGAGCCAAGTTGAAATTGATAGCATTGTGCAGAAATTCAAGGTTTACGTAGCGCGATCGACAGAAAATCACGGGCTTAATGATTATTTGTTGGACCATAGCACCATGATTTATATCATGGATAAAAATGGTGTGGTCGTGAAACAAATACCCCACACAACTGAACCTGAAAAAATAGCACAAGAATTGATGGTTAGCTTATTTCCACCGAAACTTAGGTAGAATTCTTGCAGCTATTGCCGGAGAGTTTTTTAAAATTATGTACAAAAACATAATTTCATATCATCCCCGCGAAGGCGAGAATCTATGAAAAAACACATTGATAATAAATTGTTTTTTTTTAATTTTCTGGACCCCCGCCTGCGCGAGGGCCACATCATTTTAAGTAATTATGCAAAAAAAAAAACCAGCGGGAATTGCTAGAATTCTTGTTAGTTTGTTGGCACACTCAAGGTGTTTTCAAGAATAAGTGTAACGGCAGGGCTGTTTGTGGCCTTGTTTCCAGACCTTTTAAGGGTAACCACCTGAAGATAGTCAGGGCTAAATCCATAGGTTTTTAGGGTTTCTATCTCTGGGTCATACTCATACCCCATACTTTTAAAAAGTGTAATGCGCTCTTTGTTTTTTTTTCCTAAAACAAATTTTATGGTTTCTGCATCTGGGTTATTTTTAAGAAGCCAATTATTAAGGCCGTGATAAATTTCTCTTGCTTTACTGTGGTTGTTATCAACAATTAACTCTATTAAGTCGATGGTTTTATTGTCTTTCAAAATGAAAGACATATAAGCAACAATTTTATTACTTTTATCTTTAAGAATAAGCTGCTTTTTTTGAGGATTTTTTCCAGATATGGCATGAATAACTTCTCCCTCTGCGCACTCTGCTAAAAAAACTTGGCGATCTTCATCATTTTTTTCGCCCATATCCATCTTACCTAAGCTTGCGTATACCCTTAAGATAGCGGGTACAAAAAACTCCCGGAACTGGTGGGCATTTTTTTCAGTAAGAGGTGTTAATATAAAGCTCTCAGAATGAGGAATTTTTTCTGACTGCACCAGGCAGGCGCTGGACAAAAAATAAAAAATAATAAGAATAAACTTTAAAAACATAAAAAACCTTTTTGTTAAGCGATTTTTTGCCCAGTTTTTTTCCAATCAGCCACAAAAGTTTCTAAGCCTTTGTCTGTGAGGGGGTGGTTAAATAGTTGCGCTAGAACCTTAGGGGGGATGGTAGCCACATGAGCACCCAACCGAGCTGCTTCCATCACGTGAACGGGTGTGCGAATAGATGCGGCCAAGACCTCAGTTTCAATTTCTGGGTAGTTTTCGTAAATTTGGCAGATATCTTCAATTAAGGTCATACCTGTTTGTCCCACATCATCAAGTCGACCAATGAAGGGGGAAATAAACGTAGCTCCCGCCTTTGCTGCCAGTAGGGCCTGGGGGGCAGAAAAACACAAGGTCACATTTACCATGGTTCCTTCTTGGGACAAGGCATAGCATGTTTTTAAACCATCGGGTGTTAAGGGCACTTTTACAGCTACGTTGGTGGCTATTTTTGCAAGAATACGGCCTTCTTGCAGCATGGTTTCATGGTCTGTTGCTGCCACTTCAGCACTAACAGGGCCATCAATCAAACCTGTAAACTCTGCAATAACATCCATGAAATTACGGCCTGACGCAGCGATAAGGCTGGGGTTTGTTGTAATCCCATCCACAAGCCCCATGGCTAAAAAGGGCGTCACATCTTCAATTTTTGCCGTATCAAGAAAGAATTTCATAGAAGCCTCTGTTGTAATGTATCATTGAAGCAAATGAGAACGAATTTTTAAGAAAAATGCAAGCAGAAGTTTTAGTTGCCACCCCCATGGTGAATCAATTTTTTTCCTATACGGTGCCAAACCCCTTGGAAATAGGGCAGATAGTCATGGTTCCCTTTCGAAAAAAAAGTCTACCAGGGGTTGTTATGTCATGTGGTGAGGGGGGGAAATTCCAAGGTTCCTTAAAAGCAATTGAACATATTTTGCCTTTCCAGTTGCAGGCGTCCTTACTTCAATTTATGGAGCACATGGCTTATTATACCCTAACCCCCATGGGGCAGGTGGCAAAAATGGTGTTACCCTTTTCCTCTGACCAGTGGGACAAGATAGAACCAAAAAATACGCCATTCCCCCTTCAGTTGACCCCTCACAATACCCTTAGCCTAACACCAGAACAACAGCAAGCGTGTACGCGTATTGCTAAAAGCGCTGACACCTTTCAGGTTTTTTTGTTGGACGGAGTAACGGGATCTGGAAAAACAGCAGTTTATATGGAAACCATTCGTCAGTGTTTAGAAAAAGGACAGCAGGCCCTTGTTTTGCTTCCTGAAATTGCTCTAACAAATCAGTTAACCCAAAGGTTTGAGGACTTTTTTAAACACACCCCCCATTTGTGGCATTCCCAAGTTTCTAAAAAAAACAAAAGAATCATTTGGGAAAAAGCTGTTACAGGTTCCCCTATGGTTGTTATAGGCGCCCGTTCTGCCCTATTTTTACCTTTTCAAAATTTGGGGGTTACAATTGTTGATGAAGAACACGACCCATCATTCAAGCAAGAAGAACAGGCTATTTACCACGGACGGGACATGGCCGTTTTGCGGGCAAAATTTGAAAAAAAACCTATTATTTTGGCATCTGCCACACCATCTGTGGAATCTATGGTTAATGTGCAGCGAGGCAAGTACGAGCATCTTATTTTGCAAGACCGTTTTCATGGCACAGAACGCCCTCATATGACCCTTATTGACATGCGTTCTGAAAAGCGGGGTCGTTGGATTTCTACAACATTACAAGGTGCACTAGAACAAACATTTGCCAACCAGCAACAGGCCCTATTATTTTTGAACCGTCGTGGGTATGCTCCCATTAGTTTGTGTCGTTATTGCGGTCATCGTCTTACATGTTTGGGATGTTCTGCGTGTCTTGTACAACATAAAAGCAAAAAAAAGTTAGAATGTCACCACTGTGGGTATGGTCAGCCCTTTCCAAGCGTATGCCCCCAATGTTCTTCTGGGGATGATTTTTTGGTTCCTTGCGGCCCAGGTGTGGAAAGGGTTTCTGAGGAATTTATGCGCCTTTTTCCAAAAGCTCGTGCCCTTACGCTTACCAGTGAAGACACGACCACAGAAAAAAACATTCAGGCTTTTATTGATGCTATTTCAAGTCATTCAGTGGACTGCATTATTGGTACCCAAATATTGGCAAAGGGTCACCATTTCCCCAAACTTAATTTAGTGGGTGTTGTTGATGCAGACATGGGCCTAATGGGCGGTGATATACGGGCATCTGAAAAAACCTTTCAATTGTTGGAACAAGTTTCTGGTCGTGCGGGGCGTGAACATGGGCAGGGGCAGGTTTTGTTGCAAACCTATAATCCCACACATAAAATTATTCAAGCCATTCAAAACCAGGACCGTGAGGCATTTTATGAACTGGAAATACAAGAACGCCAGGAGGCCTCCATGCCACCTTTTGGCCGTTTGGCTTCTCTTGTTTTATGTGGCACAAAAGAACACCAGGTAGAACTTGAGGCGCGCCAGATGCGGCAAAAGGCCCCCTTAAGTGATCATATAACAATTCTAGGCCCCATTCCTGCACCTTTATACAAATTGCGGGGCCGATATCGCTGGCGTTTTCTTTTGCAAAGTTCTCAGCACGGCCAGATACAAGCTTACCTTAATCATTGGCTGCAGGTAGCCAAGCCCCCCGCTTCCTGTCGACTATTTGTCGATGTGGACCCCTATAGTTTTTCTTAAAGATCAGATTTTTCAGTTGGCACGAATGGTGCATATGTGGTGGGTAGAAGTATAAAATTTTTGTAAAACCCATGCCCGAAGTTATTAATAAAAAGGATGTGTCTATTCAGCGGCCTCAGGCAGTGATGCTGTCTATGCAAGAAGCCCAATGGATGCGCCTTAACACAGCTGCTAATAATTTGGCCAACGCCTCTACTTATGGGTTTAAATCCCATATTTTAAAAACAGAAGAAATTAAGGGTAGGTCCCGTGATGGCAAAATGGTTTCTTTTGTAAAGGCTGAAACAATTGTACGGGATATGAGTACGGGCGGCATTCACCGCACAGGAAACCCCCTAGAGGTTGCTTTGATTGGTCCAGGGTATTTTATGGTTAAAACGCCTGGAGGTACCCGTTATACCCGCAATGGCCAGTTTACAACTAATGTGGAGGGGCAGTTGGTTATGGCCAGTACCCAATACCCTGTTTTAGGGGAGAGTGGCAGCGAAATTTCCCTGCCCGTAGGCTTAAAAGGTTTATCTATTGGTGAAGATGGCACCATTAGTACAAATGGGCAAGTTTTGGGACGTTTGGGCCTTGTGGCTTTTGACAATGAACAAGATTTAAAAAATGAAGGGGGTAACTTATACGTAACCTCACAAGACGCCAAACCCACACGACGGGCAAATGTTATTCAAGGTGCACTAGAAGAATCTAACGTATCCCCCATGCAAGAAAGTATTAACCTTGTGGAAATTCTGCGTGCTTTTGAAAATGCCCAAAAAATTATTGATGAATTTGAACAACTTCAACGCAAAACTCTTAACGCATCGCCAAGGAATGTATAATGTCGTCAGTTATTCGCGCGTTTCATATTACACGTACAGGTCTGCAGGTTCAGGAAATGAACTTGTCGGTAAAGGCTCAAAACATCGCATCGCAGGGTGTGGATGGCTATAAAAAACAATACCTTGTGGCCATGGATTTGCCCTATCAGGATCAAGGGGCCGTAGGCGCTGCCACGTCTGAGTCGGGAACTGTTTCGCCTACAGGTCTTCAGGTGGGTTTGGGTGTGCAGCCTGGTGGTATTTACCGTATTTTTACAGCAGGTGACCCCATGAACACAGGGAATTCCCTAGATGTGATGATAGAAGGCGACGGATTTTTTGAAGTTATGATGCCTGATGGTAGTACGGCCTACACACGGGTAGGCGCCTTTCAATTAAGCGCTAATAACACCATTGTGATGCCAAAAACAGGGTATACGGTGGCCCCCGGCATTACCTTGCCAGCCAACACCATATCGGTTTCTATTAACCCCTTCGGTCAGGTGTATGTGCAACTTCAAGGTCAAACGAACGACCAGCTGGTAGGGCAACTTCAAATGTCTACTTTTTTCAACCCTGCAGGTTTAAGGTCCATTGGTGACAGTATGTTTTCAGAAACAACTGCTTCTGGAACGGCTGATCGTGGTACCCCTGGAACCAGTCGTCGTGGCACAGTAAAGCAAGGGTGGCGGGAAGGGTCTAACGTGAATGCGGTGGAAGAAATTACAGACCTTATCAAAATTGAAAAAATATATGACATGCTAACCAAAGTTTTAAAAACAGGCGATGCCATGTTAGAGGCAAGCAACAGGGTGGGACGTTAATATGCTAAGAACTTTATTTTTCTTGCTTTCTTTTTTTGTGGACTGTAACGCTGCGCCAACCTTAAAAGATTTGCTTCTTGAGTCTTTAAAAGGGGATATTTCACAAAAAATTACGGCCCCTGATTTTAACATTGCTTTATCTAACTGGTCCGTTTTGTGGGAACCTAAAGATTTTGTGAAGGAAGACTCTCCTCAAACAAAGCTTAGTTTTACCAACCTAACGGTAGAGGATGATCAACGTCGTTTTTCTGTGGAGTTTCAATGGGACCAAAATGTTACAAAAAAGCTTGTGGGAACCATTGAGTGGATGGTTTCCGTGCCCGTTTTAAAAAACCCCCTATCACCAGGTTCTATTATTCAAGAATCAGATATTACTTTTCAAAAACATAAGGCTGATCGTTTAACTGCCCAAATTATTACGAAAGTAGAAGACCTTGTGGGTAAGACGGCCAGAAATCAAATGTTGAAAATGGGTACTCCCCTTACAACAACTGAACTGCAAAGCCCCGTTTTAGTGAGGCGAGGGGAGCGGGTTCAGGTAACTTATCGCAGTAACGCCTTAGTCGTTTCTGCCTCTGGTCTGGCAAAAAGTCAAGGCTGTTTAGGCGATATGATTACCATAGAAAGCGGTCCTAACAAAAGCATTCAAGCCAAAGTTGTTGGTATAAACCAGGCGGAGGTTCAACGGGCATCATGAAAAATTATTGCCTTATCATAAGCCTTGTTTTTTTTCTGACAGGTTGCGGCAGCATGCTGGAAAAAGTTTCCAATATTGGTAAGCCGCCATTGATTAGTGAAATTCAAAACCCAAAAGATGCCCCTGGATACCAGTCAGTTACCATGCCTATGCCAGCTGCGTCACAAGGGAAGGAACGAACTAATTCTTTATGGGAAACGGGGTCCCGTGCTTTTTTTAAAGACCAGCGTGCCAATAAAGTGGGAGACATCGTAACAGTTGTTATTGATATTGACCAGAAAGAGTCCATAGAAATGAGCCCGAATATTCAGCGCAAGAGCGTAGGAAATACCATTGTGAATAACGCCTTAGGTTTCGAAAAAAAGGCGGAAAAGTTTTTTCCAAAAAAACAACATGATGCAGGGGCTACAAACTCCAAATGGTTAGATTTCACAAGTAACCCACAATTTTCAGGCACGGCAAAATATGACGTAAGCGATAAAATTAAGTTTAAAATTGCTGCCACTATTATTCAGATTTTGCCCAATGGCAACATGGTGGTGCAAGGGCGCCAAGAAATGCGCTTGGTAAACGAAGTTCGGGAAATTCAAATGAAGGGCATTATTCGACCTGAAGATGTAAGCGCAACGAACACAATTCCAAGCGATAAGGTTGCTGAACTGCGACTTTCATATGGTGGCAGGGGCGAATTGACTGACGCCCAGGCACGGCCTTGGGGACAACAAGCTTTGGATGCGGTTATGCCTTTTTAAAGGGCAACTGTGACAAAAATGCACGTCATCGTGTTTTTTAGGGTGTGGAAAAGGAAGGAATGGGAAAAATATCTTTAATTTAATAAAAATTTATATAAAAATTAATTTAATGACATGCACAAACTTTAGAGGAATCATGAACAAAAGTATTTCGTTTTTAACAGTATCTATCCTTCTTGGTAGTACTGCACTGCCAACGTCTGCACAAACACAAGCCACAGCGCCTGACATGACAGCTTTGCAAAAACAAATTGCTGAACTGAATGAAAAAATGGCAGCCCTTGAATGCGCCCAAAAGAAATCTGAGGCGGCAGCGGTAGCTGCAGCAAAGAAAGAGATTGCTCAATCAACCGTATCGTCTGAAGCTGCAAGTAACTGGCCTGCTGGTTACATTAATGTGCCAGGAAGCAATTCAGCTATTAAATTTGGTGGCTTTGTAAAGGCCGACTTTATTTATGATGGGAACGCATCCAGCGGTGGTGATGCCTTTGATCCGGCCAATATGCCTCTTAAGAGTGTGGATTCTGGGGCCACAAAATCTGGTCAATTCCGTGCGCATGGCCGTGGAACACGCCTCAATATGGCCACCTTGTCAAACACCCCTAAGGGTGACCTAAAAACATTCTTTGAAATAGACTTCTTTGGTTCTAATGCCAATAACGGAACCAGCTATGCACCAAGGTTGCGTCATGCTTACGGTGAATTCAATAATGTTTTGATTGGTCAAACTTTTTCCAACTTTTTGGATGTAAGTGCTTTGGGGTCTAATCTAGACAGCAACGGTCTTTCGTCGTCATCTCTACGCCAACCAATGGTAAAATACACCATGAATGTGGCTAACAATGTAACCTTCGCTGCTGCTGTTGAAAAACCAAATACGGATTATTTAGATTCTGAAGCCAAAACAAAAAGCAATGAGGATGATGGTGTTTCTAACTTCCCTGATATAACAGGCCAGCTCAGGTGGTCAGGGAACATGGGGCATGTTTCTTTCCGTGGTTTAGCCCGTCAAGTGGCAGTTAAAAGTGAAAAATCAACAGCAAATGTAACTAGAAAAGCCACAGGATGGGGGCTTGGTATGTCTGGGCGTTTGATTATAACCAATTCAACCGCTCTCTTTGGCCAGATAAATGGTGGGGATGCCATTGGTCGTTATATGTTTGATCCTGCTCCCTCAGCTTATTACAGCCCAACCTCAGGTCGTTTTGGAACACGGGCTGTTTATCAGGGCATTTTAGGTGTTGAACAAAAACTCACAGATACGGTGCGTGGTAACCTTGCAGTTTCTCACGAACGTATTAGCAACCCAACCTCTTTGATGTTAAATGATAATGCAACGGGCAATTACAACACAAAAGTTCAAAAGGTTATTGCTACCCTTATTTATTCTCCAGTTGAAAAAGTGGATATGGGGGTTGAAGCGTCCCTTGGTCGTCGTGAAGCTGTGCGCCTAGAAACTGGGAAAACTCCCACAACTAAGGATGCAACAGGAACACGGGTTCAATTTGTGGCCATGTATAGGTTTTAAAAAAACATTAGGTTATTTCCTGTTTTGCCTGATAAACTGGGCCCAAGGTTTGGTTTATCAGGTTTTTTTTTATCATGAATTCCGAAGAAGAAATTCGCCAAAAAATTCACAAGCTTAAGGTTTTTTACACGAACCTTTTGATTTACGGTGTTATATGCTTTTCTGCCATTATTGTTTGGGTCAGCATGGGGTGTGGACCCTTTTGGCCAGTATGGGTTATTTTAGCCTGCGGGTTTTCCAGTGCTTTGCAGGCCGCTGATTTGGGCAAGTTCCCAAGACTATACAGCCTTTTCCCCTTTTTGCAAAAAGAATGGGAAAATGAACAAATTCAGGACATGATAAAAAAGAAACCCCCTCGTCAAGGTAAAAAATAACAGAAATTTTAGAAAATTTTGCCCATGCAACGAAAAAACCTTTGCTTTACGTAAGAATAGTGTGTTAGAAAAAACTATATTCCCCGATAGCTCAGTCGGTAGAGCAAGTGGCTGTTAACCACTGGGTCGGCGGTTCGAGTCCGTCTCGGGGAGCCATTTTTTATGGTTTCTTTCATGTTTGATATAGCATTTACCGAAATTTTGTTTATAGGCGTTCTTGCGCTTATTTTATTAGGCCCTAAGGAACTGCCTGTGGTTCTAAGAACTTTGGGTCAGTGGGTTGGTAAGGCGCGCGCCCTGTCAGAAGGGGTTCAAAAACATTTGTATGACTTAGAACTTGAAAAAGAATACGAAACACATGAACAGAAGAAACACACCTTGTCGCCTCCTGCCTTTGCTGATGAAGGGTTTAAAAAACACGGCGTGCCTTTAGCCCCCCCTCATGTACCCAAAAACTATTAGTTTTTTAAAGCCGAAGAATATAGACACTTTATTAACTTTTTACGGTTAGTATGACGTTAGGTGTTCATAATATTTTGCCATTGAATGAAAAGTTTTTTAAAAAATCTTAACATTCCCAAGCGTATAAACATTTTATTCCTAACGTTTTTGGTTGGGTTTGCCTTTTGCTTTTATTTCATCTATTGGGAAAAACAGATAAGCATTCAATTTGCCAAGAAAGAAATTATTGGGGACGATTTTTTAAAAGAATTAACACCTAGCTACCTAACCCTTATAAAAAATCGGCCCACCAAAGATTATGATGAAAAGGTTTTGTCGGCGCCAGCAGTCACAAATAGTATTAGCAACGCCTGCCAAGCTTATGGTGGTCTTTTACAAAATAAAACGGATGGCGCGTGCAAAAAGTTACAAAATTCTTTGCTAAGCGTTGGTAAGGAAACATCGTCAGAAGACCCCTTAGACAGTGTTATTGATAACTATTATGACCTAATGGTCAAAATTGGTGATGAATCTAACCTGGTGTTAGACCCTGAAATTGATAGCTATTATCTTATGAATAACGTGGTTGTTAATATTCCAAAATTTTTGGATAAGGCATCAGAACTGATTACCCTTGTGCAAGGTTTTGTATTGCAAAAAAAACCACTGGGAGACGGGGAAAAAGTTCGTTTGTCTTTGTTGGCGGGGGAACTGAATAGTTTGGACAAAAATATTGCATCTAGTTATGCCGCACAAATTCAAAAGTCCCCCAAGGAAACATGAGGTCTTGCCCATCAGGCCAGCCAGCAAGCTATGGGCGTATTTTTGAGTGAAATAGGCAAAATTATTGCAACCCAACATTATGAAGAACAGTGGGTTCCCTTATCAGAATCTTACCGTAAGGTTTTTGAAACCACATCTGCTTACTGGGTCACATCCATTGATGAGCTTAAAATCCTTCTTGAAAATCGTGTTAGCAACTTGAACGGCAGTCTTTTATTGGTTGGTGGAATATGTGGCCTTATTTTGCTGTGTAGCCTGTTTTTATCTGTTTCCCTATTCAAAACTATCTGCATCCCCCTAGAGCGCCTTGTTTCTGTTATTCAAGACGTTAAAAATGGCCGCCTTATGGTGGAGTTTCCAGTAATTTATTACAAAGATGAATTGCATTTAATTAATGAAGAGCTTCAAAAACTTTATCAGGTAATTTTAGAAAGTTTTCGCCTGAAAACAGGCCTTGAGCGGGTAGGGGCAGGCCTTATGATGACACGAGCAAACCATGAAATTATTTATATTAACCCCGCCTTGCAAAAAATTTTTAACCTGTACGAGCCTATTATTTCAAAACACATGCCTGGTTTTAATGAATTTCTTAATGGCATCTATGTTCAGAGTTTTAATGATTTCACAACTCATCCCCTTAATGAGGCAGAGGGGGTTGGAAAAATTTTGTGCACTTTTGAGCATGTGGTTTTTGAAATTGAGGCAAACACCATTATTAACCACCACGGCGAAGAACTGGGGTTTGTGTTTGAGTGGGTAGACAAAACCCAGGAAATCAAAATTCAGCATGAAATTGAACAAATGGTTTTAAGTGCCATAGAAGGTAACCTAACAACCCATATTTCCGTGAACGATAAGCAAGGGTTTATGTTGACCTTATCAGAACATATTAACCAGTTTGTCACCACCATTTATTCAAGCTTAAGGGATTTAAAGTCTTTACTGTCGGCCTTGTCTCAGGGAAATCTTAGGTATCGTTTGTCAGGAAATTATGGGGGCATTTTTCAAGAAATACAAACAGATGCCAATGCAACGGCAGAACAGTTAAACCTTATGGTCAAAGCTATTGTAAGTTCTACGGATGTTATTACTTCTGCCATTGAAGATATGTCCTTGGCTACAGATGATTTATCCAAAAGAACGGAAAAACAGGCATCTGACCTAGCTGTGGCGTCAAATGCTATGGAGGACCTATCATGCACCGTCAACCAAAACGCCACCAATTCTAAGCGCGCAAATCGTTTTGGAAAGGAATCCCATGTTGTGGCAGAAAAGGGCACAAACGCCGTGTTGCAGGTGGCCCAAACTATGCAGTCTATTGAAGAATCGTCCCAAAAAATAAAAGACATTATGACCTTGATTGACGATATTGCGTTTCAAACAAATTTATTGGCCTTAAATGCAGCTGTTGAGGCTGCCCGTGCTGGTACGGCCGGCAAAGGTTTTGCCGTTGTGGCAGATGAGGTGCGCACCCTGTCCCAAAGGTGTGCAGAGGCGTCAAAACAGGTAAAGGTCATTATTTCAAAAAGCACGAATCAGGTAGAGGATGGTGTTCGTTTAGTAGAGAAAGCCCGTGAGAATTTGAAAGAGATTCTGCACGTAACCCAAGAGGTAGCCCTTATTATTAAGGAAATTACATATGCTTCAGATAAGCAGTCTTCTCAACTAGACGAAGTACGTGAGCTTGTTGACAGTGTGGATAAAGAAACCAAAAAAAATGTGGCCATGGTGGACCAAGGAAAAATGATCAGTATAACATTGCAAGACCAAGCAGACCGTTTATCCAAATCCCTAGGGCGGTTTAAGGTATGATGTTTGGCACCACCCATTCCCATGTTGATGAAGCCATTAAATGGCTGCAGTTAATTCGTTCGCCAAACATTGGCCCCAAACGTTTTTGGGGCTTACTGCAGCAGTTTGAAAATATGGACACAGCCTTGCAACAGCTGAAAGAAGTGTGTCCCTTAGCCCATGCCCAAGGGGAGTACAAAACTCACGAAAAAAAGGGTCTGTCTGTTTTGTGCGCCTTTGATTCAGATTTCCCAAGTCTTTTAAGGCCTCTGCCTGATTGTCCGCCCCTTATAAGTGTGGCAGGGAATTGTTCTGTGCTGAAAACGCCTATTGTTTCTATTGTGGGGGCTCGTAACGCGTCCTTAGTTGGTAAAAAAATAGCCTTTCAGTTGGCTAAAGGCCTTGGGGAGATGGGGTGGACTATTGCCTCAGGCATGGCACGCGGTATTGATGCAAGCGCCCACCAAGGGGCCCTTCCCAACCAATCTATTGCCGTATTGGCAGGTGGGGTTGATGTCATATACCCAAACGAAAACGAAAAACTGTATGAAGAACTTGTTCAAAAAGGTGCGGTTATTTCTGAAATGCCGTTGGGAACAAACCCAACTGCTTCTTTATTTCCAAGACGTAACCGTATTATTTCAGCTTTAAGCCAGTTAGTTATTGTGGTGGAAGCTGCCTATAGTTCGGGGTCCATGATTACAGCTCAGTGTGCACTTGAACAGGGCAAAGATGTGTGCGCTGTGCCAGGTTCGCCTTTGGATCCACGTAATCGAGGAAGCCATCTTTTGATAAAACAAGGGGCCGCCCTTGTGGAAACGGTGGATGATGTTTTGAATTTACTAGGGCACCTGCCCAAAAACAAACCGATTTCTGAAAAAAGAGAAGAAGATAAGCCCCCGCCCATTTCCCCCGATTTAGACAACCTGAAAGCCCTTTTGTTAGAGGATCTTTGTCATGTACCAACGGCAATAGATACCCTGCTAACACGTTATGGGTGCCCTGCGCCTATTCTGTTAGCCTTGATTAGTGAACTAGAGTTAGACAATACCATACGTCGTGTGGATGGGCATTTTCTTATCAAAACTGTGTAGGGGAGGGGGTTTTTAAGGCCGTGTATGAAGTCTTTCGTTTCTTATTCCTTAGGGAAACAGGGTTCTGTCAGTGGTAGGCCCTTGGGTTTACGAATAATATCATCGCAGTCATACATTTCATCATACTCACGGGGTGCCATGACAAGGCATCTTTCTCCTTCGCCTTTAAAGGGAACAAAATACGCCAAAAACCGCTTGTAAAAATAAAGGCGTGCAAGGTCTAGGCAAATAATACGTAACTTGATCATGTTTGGTGAAACACCCACATGCTTATAAAGATTCACTAAAGATGCGCGATATGAAAACCAAGCACTGTGACCATCTAGCATAGCCTGCATGGCGATTGGTCGGGTTTTGTAGCCGTCAAGAATTTTAAGAAATTCCTCATGAATAGCCGTTTCTAAAGCTTTGAAAAAAATAACTTCATTTTCTGAAAAAATAACTTCATTTTCTGAAAAAATGACTGTATCTTTTGAAAATTTAGTGCTTGTGGAAAGTTTATGATCAGGTCCCAAATAGAGTTCTGGGAATTTTTCAGACACCTCTTTGATAGATAGCTTGGTTTTTACAAGGTCTATAACTTTGGTCAAAAAATCATCCCCAAACAATAGGGGCTTCATGTTTTCGAAAAAATCCGTTTCTGCATCCTCCAACCAAAAGCGTACGTAGATAGGGTCTTGTTTTTGGTTTAATAAAAACTCCAGCTCTTTAACTTGTTTTTGTTTAATACATAAAGTCGCAGATGAAGAACCGTAGGATCTGTCGAAGGACCCTGATCCCTCATACCCCTGGTAAAGGGCACGTATATGTTTAGTTCTGAATTTTTCTAATTCTTCTTTAAAACATTCTATAATGTGGGTTTCACTTTTTTTATCCTCAAGATTTTTTTTAATTTGCTCTAGTAGAGCATTTATTTTGGCTTCATTTTTTCTATGGGCAGGGCTGTAATTAGGCATGTCAAATTCGTCATCTGGGTGATTTTCTTCTGTTGACATGGCAGATGACAGAAATAATAGGAAAAAGACTATAGGCAAAAAGAACGGCATAAAATGAAGCACCTTAACATCTATAAAGTGCTTCATTGTAAAAGGAAAACGAGGGTAGGCTCAATAAAATTTGTTTACGCCTTGCCAGACCACCTCAAGTACTTTTCATAAAATCGGACAGATTCTCTTCTAAGTTCAGCTCCAATCATCCCCCAATCTTCATCTGTAACATGCATAGGGGCCATTCCCCACTGCCGACTTGGCACGGTATCATCATCAGGGTCTAAGGATTGGTCTGCAAAAATATAAAGCTCTGTAAACCGACGTTTGATAAGGCCGTGCTTTATAGTACCTTTAGCTCTACGCCAGTGATTGAAATACTCATAGGCGCCTTCAACCTCACCAACATTAACCCTTTTCAGAACGTCTGAACCGCTAAATTGTGGCCCCCCAATATTAAAACAAAGTGATGTAAGGGCATCTAATTGATTCGCCTCTAAGTCTACTTTTAAATATGTGGAAACAGGTGCATCAGCTTTTTCATGAACATCCGATATCAAAAGAGCTTTGGCCTGTGCTTGCGTCAAATGTGCTCCATGATATTTTTTACGATCTGCTTCAGTTTCAATTTTGTGTCCATATCCAATAGTGGGTGCGTCTGCATCGCATAGGTAAACAGTAGGCCTGAAACCTTCATATTCTGCAATTAATCTGACAACAGGCCTGTCCCATTCATCACTTAATGCATAAATTTGCGATGGTAGTGTACAAATAAAAGCTAATAAGGCGGTTGATTTTTTAACAAAACTCATAAACATATCTCCTTAAAAAATGACCTTGTAACCATCTACAAGATATGTTTTTTGTACCCCCCCCCCATGCATGTCTTTCAACATTTTTCAAGTTGAATTTTTTGTATCTTTTCTTATTACGGTTGAAAATTTTCTTATGATTTGTGGAGGCTTTTTAAGGTTGTAATTTTTGTACGCAATTTCAAAAAAAACTACGAAAAATATAGCGAGACTCCTATAATTTGGGCCTTCAAAATCTTCTAAAGCCATTGGTTTTTCTAGGCTTTTTTGACTACTTTATACTCAAAAAAGAGTCATCTCGCTATATTTTCACAGACTGGCTTTATTTTTGCCTTAGAAACTTCATCAGGGATTTCTATAAAAAAAATCCCGCAGAAAAAAATCTGCGGGATTATTTTGGAGGAAACTACTATTAACGTTTGGAGAACTGGAAGCGACGACGGGCTTTTGCCTGACCGTATTTCTTACGTTCCACAACACGACTGTCGCGCGTTAAGAAACCACCCTGTTTCAAAACTGGGCGCAAATCAGGTTCGTAAAATGTTAAGGCTTTGCTGATACCATGTTTTACGGCGCCAGCTTGACCAGACAACCCACCCCCCACAACGGTGCACCACACGTCATACTGTGCAGATCGATTTGCAACCTTAAAGGGCTGGTTAATAATCATTTGCAAAACGGGGCGGGCAAAATATTGTTCCCCAGGGCGGCCGTTTACCAAAATTTTCCCCATACCAGGCTTAATCCATACGCGGGCAACAGCATTTTTGCGCTTTCCAGTGGCATAGGAACGTCCCAAATTGTCAATTTTTGGTTGACGGGAATCTGCCCCATCATTTACCACAGGCTCAGACGCTTTAGCTGATTTTTTTACAGCCACTTTTAAATCTTCAAGACCAACTTTTTCTGACACAATTATATACTCCGCTTATTTTTGCGATTCAGGCTTGCCACATCAACAGAAACAGGTTGTTGGGCTGCGTGGGGGTGTTCGGAACCTGCGTATACCTTCAAGTTACCCATAATTTGGCGACCCAAAGGCCCCCTTGGTACCATGCGTTCCACAGCTTTCATAATAACACGCTCTGGGTGACGACTACCTAGAATTTGTCCTATGGAGCGTTGTTTGATGCCCCCTGCGTACCCTGTGTGCCAGAAAAACAATTTATCGCTTAGTTTGTTACCTGTTAGGTGAACTTTTTCGGCGTTGATTACAATGACGTTGTCGCCGCAATCTACATGAGGTGTGTAAGAGGCTTTATGCTTGCCACGCAAGTGATTGGCCACAAAAACGGCCAGACGTCCCAAAACAAGGTCCTGCGCGTCAATCAAAAGCCATTTTTTTTGAACATCTTTTGGTTTGATAGATACAGTTTGCATTTCATGCTCTTTAATTTCATAAACTAAATTTTTTATAATGGGTTTTTGGGAATAAATCAAACAAAATCTTTCCAAAGGCCTTATTTTTAAGGCCTTTGGATTAAGGTATCATAATACCGTTTGTAAAATTAGGCAGCTAATTCTGCCGCATTGTTAATAATTTTGTGCACAATGCCGTAGGCTTTTGCCTCTTCTGGGGAAAGCCAATAATCACGCTCTGTGTCTTTGGCTACCTTTTCGTAAGGCGTTCCTGTTTCTTTTGCAATAATGCGGTTAATGCGTTCTCGCATTTTTATGATTTCTTCGGCCTGAATTTTAATATCAGAAGCAGTGCCGCGCATACCGCCATGGGGTTGGTGCAGTAAAAACCGTGTGTTTGGAAGGCTAAACCGGTTTTTCTTTTCTGCGCCTAAGTAAATTAAGGCACCTGCACTGGCAACCCAACCTGTTCCAATGATTTTAACAGGGCATTCTACAAAACGAATCATGTCATGGATTGTGTCCCCTGATTCCACATGTCCACCAGGTGAGTTGATGAAAACCTTAATGGGGTCTTGGCTTTTCAGGGATAAGGCCAGCAGCTGGGCAGAAACTTTCTGCGCCAATTCCATGTTGATTTCGCCGAATATCAACACGCTGCGTGAATCAAACAGATTCTTGTCCCATGAGGGGGCAGCTTCGTCTTTTTTGTCTTTGTCCTTTTCTGACATAAGAAAGGGGGCGGTCATGGAAATCTCCTCATTTTTTTCTTTTTTTGCGTTTTTAAGGTCGCAAAAAGCGTGTTAAATTCATGTCTGTTGACGTTATGGAACGCCACTTTTCTTTTACTTCAAAAATGGCCACGCCACAGGTTGGGAATTCATGCACCAGATGGGTTGGTGGATTTATATCCTTTATAAATTGCGTAATTCCTGGATTATGGCCAATAATCAAGATAGCTTTAAACGTGGGGTCAACGTCAACAATTTTTCGCCACAAAACATTTGCGCTACAATGATACATATCGTCATCATACATAATTGTTACGTTGGCAGGCAATAGGGGGCGAATGCCTTCTAGGGTTTGCCGTGTTCTGCGGGCATTGGAACATAAAACTAAATTAATATTGGATAGGTGCCCTTGAATTTGGGAGCGAATTGATTCAATTTCATGCATTCCAGCCATGGTAATGGGGCGCTCCCGATCACTGGGGCTGAGCTTTTCAATTTGTGCTTGGGCGTGTCGCATAATTAGTAACTGTCGCATGTACAAATCCACACAGTATTTTTTTAGGGTATATTAATGGTAGTCAAATATGCCACCTTCTTGCAAGGGGGTAAGTCAGCATGCAGCAATTCTGGCTGCTTGTATTTTTGCCTTAGAAAACCTTGTGAGTTGTTGTTTATGCCTTCTTTCTGTTCATAAACAGGTACATGGGAATACCTGTTACAATAAACAAACTTGCCATTAAAATAGTTTTTAAGGAAGCTTCGTACAAAACCCAAAAACAAAATAGGGTTGCTGTGGATCCATAAATTTTTTCCCACAGGGAAAAGTTCTTTTTGTTTTGAAGGGATACTTTTATAAAGGCAAAGCAGCACACAGCATATACAAACAAAAAGGCAATAACGGAAAAATCAATAAGCAGACTGACCTGTTTGGCTAAATTTTCACCGCATGTAAAAATAAGCAAGGGAATAATGCCAAAGCAACTGATCATAAGGCCAAGATATGGCGCGTCATCTTTATTTTTGTTGGCAAACACCTGAGGCATAAGGCCGTCTTGTGCCAGACCTAAGGCAATTTGACCACTGGCCAACATCCATGCATTAAGGGTTCCAATACAAATAATAGATGCAATCAGCGAAACTGCCAAATACCAGTTACCTCCGAAAATTGCATGGGTTGCATCTACGTACGGTGCTGTTGACTGTGCTAATAGGTGTCCTGGAATAACGCCCATTAAAGCGACGCTATTTAAAATATATAAAACGGCCACGCTCATGGTTCCTAAAACAATGGCTTTTGGAATGGTTGTGCATGGGTTGCTTACACATTCTGCTGGGGTGGTGGCAGTTTCAATACCAATAAACCCCCAAAGGGTTAATAGGGTAACCTGATTTAGGACTTGCGATATGCTCATGCTCTGAACGGTTTGCGATACTACAAAGTTATTTCTGTCAAAATAAAAGAAGGCCGCAAGGGGTAAAATAATTAAAGGAATAATTTTGATAGCTGTTAATACAAACTCTGCGCACCCCGCCGTTTTAACGCCTTTTAGATTAAGCCAGGTAATTAAAACAAGAAGGGAAATTTCCAACCCTAAGTGAACAAAAGGTGGGTGACTTCCTATTAAGGGCATTAAATAGCCGATGCTGGCCACAACAACAGCTGTGGTGCTGACCCAAGAAATAATCCAGTATGTCCACCCTGTAAAAAAACCAGCCGCGGGGCCAAAAGCTTCTTGAACGTAGGCATGAGGGCCCCCTGTTTTTGGAAATTTGCTGCAAAGCTTAGCAAACACAAGGGCCAAACAAATGGCCCCCATACTTGACAAAGCCCACCCGCACAGGCTGTAGATGCCGTAAGGGGCCAAGCTTGCGGGTAACATAAATACGCCAGAACCAATCTGGCTGCCTGTTACCAGGGCAAAGACAGACCAAAAACCAATTTTTTGAGACATTTCAAATCCTATTTTTAACTTGAGAAGTTCTATTTTTTAAGGGCTAAGACAACGGGAAAAAGTATGGCTCTAGAGAGCCTTTCGTAGTGATTTGAAATGAAAATGTATAGGCATATAAAAATATTAAGAAAACAGTACTTACCTTAAATATCTCATAAAGGCATTGTGTTTGCAAATATTTTCCAAAAATTGCAGCGATTCCTGCTGGTTTTTTTTTTGCATAATTACATAATATGATGTCACCCCAGCGCAGGCGGGGGGCTAGAAAATCATAAAAAAGCATTTACTATCAATGTGTTTTTTGTAGATTCCTGCCTATTCTTAAAACCTCCCCCTTCCTAAAGTTTATCAGCAAGGGCAGGTGAAGGGCAGGGCAGTTGTTGAGAGAAAAATTCTTATAATTGGGGAATTTTAATAGCTGGTTCAACTAAGATGAGTAGTGAATTTTCGTGTTTTTTGCTGAGCTGCCTGTTTTACCTTACTTTTACCTTCTAGGTACTCAAATATCATGTTCTAAAAATGCGAAAAAATGAGATAGTTTCAACTGTAAATCGATAGTTTTTTAAATTTTTTAGGTTTGAAAAAAATATAATTAGGCCGTGGAAACATTTTTTGGATTTTTCAAAATCATGGTTAACAAGCTTTTATGTCCCTCTTTTTTTGAGTCTGTAAAAAGGCTTATATTTTTTACAGCCATTCTGATTGTTGCTATAAGCTCTAGTTGTGTGAGTGCTTCTGCTTCTAATGCCAGTGGTGGTGGGAGAGTTGTGGAGCCAGAACCTAGCAAACCTGTGGATTCTTCCCTTGATAGGCGGGAAGTATTCTTAAAATCAAAAGATGCTTACGTCCAGTTGATCAAAAGCCCCATATACCCCCGTGGACAATTTTTAGAGTTAAAAGTTCCTTCCGAAAGCTCTCTCGTTGGTGATGTGCGAGACCGTTTATTGTTTGAGTGCAGGAAGTTAAAAGATGATCTTCTTGAGCTGCAACGTGATGTGTATTCTTGGGCAGAAGCGCTGGAAGAACTAAGTCGACCCGAGGTTTCTGCTGGAGCAGGCGCTGGATATGGTGTATCTGCTCCTCGACCTGCTTCTCCGTATCGCGAAATACCTCTAAACCTGGAAATCCAACTGGAAAATCTGAGAAGAGTTATTTCTGGAGTGGCTAGATTTCAATCACCTGGGAAGACATGGGATGATAGATTGAGGGGGTTTGGCTTTGATGCAAGTGGTATAACTGACAGAACACCTCCAGCATTTGTGATGAGTTATGAGGAGCCCTTTTATCGGTTAATTCATAGAGAACTTGCTTTACCAGTTGTTTCTGATTCTGTTGTATTTCCAGGAGAAGAAAAATCACGCAATATTCTGGTTATAAAGGAAGATAGGTCTTCTTCTGAAGATAGCCTATTTGATTTGAGGGAGGTGGATGAGTCTTCTTATCAGTTCTTTCACAGAGGGGTTCCAGTAGCGTTTGATTCTATTCTCTTTCCTGGAGAAAGAGAGGCACGTAATGTCCTTGTGGCGAGAGAATTTGTACCTGGAGAAGAGGCGGGTTTAGGTTTTTCCTTTGATGTTTTTCCTAAGAGAGAGTGGCTCGAATTAGATAGGATCAAGGATGATCTTCTGGACCTGATAGGCGGTCTTGTGGGAAGAATATCCGACCTAAAAGAAAGAGAAAGAAGGTTAGAGGACCTAAGAAGAGAAAGAATTATTTTCGAAGATGGAGGAATAATTTCAGAAGGAGATGTTATTATGACTGTTCCAACAGGTGCAGTTATTGAACCAGAATCTTTCAGTATTAAACTGGCCTCCAATACGTCCGCTTTTTCTGAGTTGCCAGAGTTTGTTTCCCCACTAACTCGTGCTTACGAAATGACGCCTCACCACCGAGATCCCGCATCTTATCGGTCGAACCCTTATGAAGGTCGTTGTTTCAATGATTGGGTTGATTTAGCCTTTCCTGTTTCCCCAGCCCAGGGTCCTGTGGCTTTATTCATTCAGAAAGATGATCCACAAGATCGAGAATTAAAAAAGTGGTTGATGATAGATCCGGATTCTGTTGAGGGAGGAAAAGCAAATTTTAAAGTGAAGAGTTTTAGTTTTTGTTTTCTTGGAGGTGTGGATATAGGAAGGGAGCTGCCCCCATCCTTTGACTATTGTTATGACCCCTTTCCGGCTGAATATAGGGCATTCAAGACCATTCGCCCTGGACTAAACTATAGAGTTTGTTGTGAAAGTAATTTGTGTAATCCTCATAAAGATGATTTTGTGATTATCAACAGGGGTTTTGGTGACTCCAGGCCTAATGAGGATATTGGCGAGGAAAGATTGAGTTGTCCTAAGTGCAGAGCCGTTGTGAGTGAGTTTGATAGTTTGAAGCAACTTATCCTTTTCCAAGCCAAGGGGACAATTAAATACAAAAAAGGAAGAAATCCTGCACAGGAGAAAACGTTTGAGGCCTTTGATAGCAGACTGGTATTATTTGGCGACTCAAAGATAGAAGAAACTTATTCGACTTTCATTATTAATGTGGAAAAACAGTTATCTAACCTAAATTTAAAACCCAGTGCCGCATTTTTAGGTGTTGATCATCATGGGAACCTGATAAATAATATTTTTGACCTAGGTGCTGATGGTGCTTTTAAAGGGTTTCACGTACTTGTTGGTAAGTTTTTTGGAGGAGAAGGTTTCACGAAAGAGAGTTTTGATGCCCACGCAGGAAAAGCACTTAGAGAGAAAGGTTTTGGATGTTACTGTACAGAAGATGAGGATGATTTTTTAGAAAAGCTGCCCAGTTGTCATGTCGCCTGGGTGATTAGCTCTTTCGGAATAAGAATAAAAAATGAGCGTTTTGTTGGGGCTGTTAAATCCTTTTATGAGTCTGGAAAAGGTCTTATGTTATGGGAAGATAATGATTCCAAAAAAGATACACATACCGTTGAGGTGTTGAGAAGCTTGTTCAGTGGTATGGTTGTTGAAGGAAATGATCCTGGACAGAAATTAATGTGCGCAGCGGCTAATTGTTCAAAACCTCAAACTTTTCGTAAAATGCACCCAGTTCTTAGAGGAATTCAAAAGCTTTATGAAGGTGTGACCATTTCTCATCCATCGCCTGCCATCCCTCCCTTCCCAGTTAAGGTTTTAGCAACCTCCAGTTCTAATCACCCCAACATTATGTATGTTGATGAGGAAAATGGGCGTGAGGGACGTCATGGAAGAGTGATTATTGACTGTGGGTTCACAAAGTTGTTTGAGAGTCGATGGGATTCTGCTGGTACAGCGCGCTATGTTAAGAATGCAGCTTGTTGGTTGACTGGGTTGCCAGACCCTGATTAAAAAGGTTTTTTAGGGGAACCATACCATTCGACTTTGGGCTGGCACTTTTGCTTGAAAAGTCCCTGTCGTATCAAGAGTGGACATATATAGCGAGATGACTCTTTTTTGAGTATAAAGTATTCAAAAAAGCCTAACAAAACCAATGGTTATAAGAGGATATGGAAGACCCAAATTATAGGAGTCTCTCTATATAGGGGACGGATTTCTGTGTGTGATATTGGAGATCATGAGGTATTGTTCATGTGAACATGGCTATTGTTGGTGAGGGAAGAACTGAGGAATCACAGGAGAACAGGTTAGTTTAAAATGGCATGGGAATAGAATCAGATCAAAACAGGTTCTATTCCCACGTCTTTTATGGGAAATGAGACCGTTAGAAAATTTGTCCAATTTATATTTCGCATATAAAAAATTGCAAAAGCGAGCAAAAGCATGCAATAATAAATCATTATTATTTGCTTGATATTGCTTGTTTATGCTTAATTATGACGTGAGGCCCTTTATTTCAGAACTCAAAGACTTTGAAAATGCTTTGATCGAGACTTATTCCTTTGTTCAAACATTAGGTCCAGAGGAGCTTTCGTATATCAAAAAACTATCAAGAGCAAGCATGATTGGTGGGTCAACACGTATAGAAAATGCCCAATTAACAGACATGGAAGTACACTGGCTTGATATAATTCTTGAAACAGAGAGTAAGGTTACTGCATTTCAAGCGAATCGTCACTTAATTGAGGATAAGCTGTCAAAAGACCGCGAGCGGTCATACGAAGAAGTGGCTGGGTGTCGTGCTATGTTGAACCTTATTTTTGATGAAGGGAAAGATTGGGTTCCTTTACGAGAAAGTGATTTGCGGAGTCTTCACGCTATTCTTTTAAAACCTTATTCGAAAGCAGGGCCGTATATTGGGCAGTATAAAGTTCAACCCAACTATGTGGTTGAATTTAACCAATTAACCAAAGAATCTCGTACGGTTTTTAAAACGGCAGATGCGGGCCCCATAACAACAGTAGCCATGAGAGATCTACTTGTATGGTATAACCAGGCTATTCAAGAATGTTCTTGGCCTGTGGCTATTGCTTGTGAGTTTGTTTTTCGTTTTTTAGCTATTCACCCCTTTCAAGACGGTAACGGTCGTTTGGGGCGCGGCCTGTTCGTTTTGACCCTCTTACAGGCCAATCATGTGGCTTTAAAGCAAGTGGTTCCCCTGATTGCTATTGACCGCCATATTGAGCGACGAAAGGAAGAGTATTATTTTACCTTGAATCGGTGTTCCAATGGTTTATTTCAAGAAAACCCAAAAGATTACCAGATCGTGCATTTTTTTAGGTTCATGTTGAAAGTTCTTTACGATGCTTTGAAAGATGTGACCATTTACCATCAGCGGTATGTGGATATTCAAAAACTTTCAGAATCAGCCCATAAAGTTTATAACTGTTTTCAAAATTTTCCAGAGTTACGCCTTGTTAATAAAAAAATAGCCATGGAAACACAGTTGCCCAGCCGAACTGTGGCCTATTGCTTGGCCCAGCTCACAGATCTTGGTCTGATTCAAAAATATGGCAATGGCGCAGGGGTGCGCTATCAAATGACATTTTAGGGGAAAACCCTCCGTACCTTCTGAAACCGTCATTTTAGCCTATGGCCCTTATGGCAAGGGCACCCACCAACGGCTTTACAGCTTTGATAGTATCCAACAGGCCAAGACGCCTCAAAAACCATAAAAGAATGGAGTTGATGAGGTGGTGGGGGAATTCTAGTATTTTGCATGTTTATTTGGAACATGCGATTTGCGTTTTTTGCAACAAACAAGATTTTTCCTATCTTTTTCAGCTATCCATTTTGTTTACCTGTACTTTTTACCAGGTCTATTTATTTTCTGCTTAGTTGTACGGTTGCCTCATAATTAAAAAAAAGTGGTCTTTAGTCATGGACTTTTTAAACCGTTTTGTTTCTGTTCTTGTTTCTTTTAGTTTGATTTTCGCAAGCCCTGGGATGGCGGCTTTGATTGACGATGTGTCATTGGCATTGGGGATTCGAGCTGCAACACCTGAAGATTTTGCATCAGAGCGCAGAGATCGACTGACGCAAATTTTAACAGGCGATGGGGTGTACATTATAGATGACCCCAGTCCTTTTATAGCTGATGCACCAGTTACAGTTATTCCCTTAGAAGGACAAGATAAAAAACTTGAGGTGCGGCGATTTGACCGTTACGTAGAACCAAACCTTTTTAGTGGGTATGCTCTTACACGAACCTTTGAAGCCTGTTTATGGGGTATTGAGCCAGAACCCACCGATATTTGGTTTGCTATCAACAACGGGGCAGTTTATGGGCTGGAGGTGCGACTGTTGGGGGCAGAAGACATGCCTTTAACTGAGACAGGCGCTGGCGCTGGAGGGGCCTTTCTCGAAAATGCAACCGTAAGCAGGGCTTTTGTAAATTCCTTGCTTTTTAAACCCCAAGATGCTTTGGGGGAAAACTTTCGTGTGTCGTCTACGGGTATTTTGTCCTCAGGAAGGGCTTTTGAAGATGTGAACCCACAGTCTGTTATTACCCTAACCCACGGTGCTCATGCAGGTAAACATAAGGTAATTACCAGAAATGCCCTGTATTTGCGACCAGATTTACTGGATCGTTCTATAAATGGCGACGTGAGAGAAAGGATAATGGGGTTGACGCCTGAGCTTTTAATTAGCCAGTGGTTGCTTCGATTGAGCGAAGAGGATAAGCGCATTCAAAATATTCAGGCTTTGGAAGGAGATTGTCTTTTGATGGAACTTCAACCTCTCCAGGCTCAGGAGATTGGCGCTGGCCAGGAGGGTGCTTTGCAAGCGCTTAATGTTCTTCCAGATGGGGGGTTTCCCATTCACCTGAGAAAGGGAAGCGTTGAGGGGCTTCGCCAGTCTCTCTATACGCTCAAGAATTTCATGGATAGAAGTCCACATGCTACCCACAGGGATATGTTGCGTGAAATGGATATGATTGTTTCCCTATTTTATCAACATCCTGATGCTTTGAACGGTGGAATTGTGGAGGATAAAATTGGTGATGTCCAACCCTTTGAGGGACTTCCCGCCACAGTTAATGACCTTTTACCCCATTATGACCAAGGCATGCAAAGCCATAAACTTTTAAGCGTTTCAAAAGCTTTTGACCATTTCTTGGAAGGGTTTTTCTGGCATACCTTAAATGTGGGAGTTCCAAATTTGGCCATTTTAAACACCGTGGCAGATTGGTTTTGTGATAAGGAGCCTGAACAACGCCAGATTACAGAAAGTGGATGGGATGGTTTGCGTAGGCTTCTTGGGAATCCAGAGGCTTCCCTTAATTCCTTGATGTTTGCCAGAAATATTGGGTTTGATTTGTATAGAAAGTTTGATGAAAAAACGCTTTTGGATGAGGCGTTGGAGGTGGTTAGAGGGAGAACTGATAGGCGTTTAAAAGACCGCATATGCAATATTTTGATTTTTAGTGACGAAAATATTACCCAAGATGGCCAGAAAACAACCCCCCTTGATGTGCTTGTTAATGTGCGTTCTTACCTTGACGATCCAGAAACTTTATTGGCTAATCTTGTTGAAATTGGACACGGAAAGAAACTTGTAAATTCACAAGGCCTTGTTGAGTGGTATGTGCAGCAAAAACCCCTTCAGGACCCAAATTCTGATTTTATGAATAGCTTAAGAACGCTTGCTAAACGAAACCAAAAATTTTCTTGGGAAGTGGTTTTGGAAGATGTGTTTCCAAAACTTAAGAGAACGAAGGAAGATATACTGCCCCCCATTGTCAAGAACACTAAGCAGCTAAATTTAAGGAGAGTTTTGTTTTCTTTTTCATATTTTTCTGCTTAGATTTTGTTGTTGTTGAGCTTGTGAAATTGTGGATAACATTTT
>JBIKLN010000047.1:0-4644 GCA_044359765.1 Patescibacteria group bacterium
ATTTAAACTCACAAGTGTGGGTCTTCTTTTTCATTTGACTTGTCATCTCTTTTTGAACTCCTCTTTGTCAAAAATTAACAACAAAACTCTCCTTTGAACACTGTTCTATTTTATGGGGGTCACTATATTGTTAAATGAAAGACCATATTTTAAGAGGAGAAGGGAACTCAAGAATTGTGGTTATGAAATGGATTTAAGCGAGAGAGAATTGGACAGGTTATTAATTATCAATCAGGTTAAAAACGGTAGTTTAAGTCAAGAAGAGGCTGGCAGATATTTAGATTTATCAAGCAGACAAGTTCGTCGTTTATTATCACGCTTTCGCACGGAAGGAGCTTCTGGTATAAGATCAAAACATAGAGGTGGGAATCGATTGTTTACATCTGATTTCAAGCACAAAGTTCTAACGGCGGTACGTGAGCGTTATCATGACTTTGGCCCTACTTTTGCTTCAGAGAAGCTGTATCTTGAAGGCCTTCAAGTCAGCAAAGAAACGTTACGTCAATGGATGATTGCAGATGGTTTGTGGAAGGGAAGAGTTCGTAAACAAGCGCGTATTCACCAATGTCGAGAGCGTAGGGCAAGGTTTGGGGAGTTGGTTCAAATTGATGGTTCACATCATGATTGGTTTGAGGGAAGAGCTGAAAAATGTTGTTTGTTAGTTTTTATTGATGATGCTACTAGCAAAATTTTGGGGTTACGTTTTGAGGAATCGGAAACGACCCTTGGTTACATGCGGTTAATGAAAGAAACCATAGAGCGCTATGGCAGGCCACTGGCTTATTACAACGATAGGCATTCCATATTTAAAACCACAAGAGAACAAAATGTAGATGGAATTTTTCAAGACACTCAACTGCGTCGAGCTTTGCGTGGTTTACAGATTGAAGATATTTGCGCCCATTCTCCGCAAGCCAATGTCATTAAAACAAAAGATGATGGGGAAACAGTTGGGTACGTTAACCGTGCGCAAACGGGTATCTTTAATCAATGGCTCCGCAACAACGTCCAGCTTATAGCCAACATAGAACGCGTCAATGGCTCTTCAGATAGACCCAATATGCTCATGTATGTGCGGGCTGGGTAAGCATAGTTGAGTAAGAGAGAAAAATATATTACCCCCTATTAACCCTTAAGGTGTAAAATCTGTTTGGTAAAAACAGGAATGTGGAGTTTCTGACTGCCGCAGGAACCCTATTTTTTCTTATTCTGGTTGAAAAATTTTTCATTTTTCAACTGTTTTATTGATTATCTTTCATCTATCATCCACTTAGTTCTGTAAGGAGATGCGTATGAAAGCCTTTCATTTTTTATCTAGACAGTTTTGTTTTATTTGTATGCTTACAATATGGAGCCATCTTGTTTTTTCCTTTAACGATTGTGTGCCTAGTACTTCAGAGAAAACAAAAGCATCTTCGACGGATTTATTAGTAAATTCTGATCCTCTTAAGAACAGGCAACAATATATCACTCTTGGTTCTACAAAAAATGAAGTGGCTTCTATTCAAGGAACACCCAAGTGTATCTCTAATTTTGGGGGGGTAGAGAGGTGGGAATTTTCTGACGATTCTACAATTAGTTTTCACAACGGTAAAGTGAGTGGGTGGCGTAACCAGGGCCTATTGAGAGTAAGATTGGAGTCCGAGAAAGCCCAGACTGCTAGCCCTGCTCCCAATTGTAAAGATGGTAAACATAACGAAGCTTCAGTTATTTTTCCTCACGTTGCTGAAAACAACTCTTATAAGGGAGAAATAAGTTCTAGAACGGGGAGGCCAAGAAATAAGCACGTAAGAGGTTATTACAAAAAGAATGGAACATATGTCAGAGGGCATTATAGAAGTTAAAAATTTTGTAAAGTAGCTGGATTTTTAAAAATATGGAATTCTTAATTTGTGTAGCAGCTCTTGTTTTCATCATCAGTCATCTGGATATTGTATAGGGTTTAATTTTTGTAGCTTTTCTCTTATTGATGAGTCTTTTTCTTATACTTATATTAATTTGGCTTTATCATGAATATCACTTTCTTTTTTGGGTTGTTATTATTTTTGGATTTGGTTGGTTTTTGGAGACTTCGGAATAAGGGGGGGGAGATGTCTGAGACGTTTGCTAAGTTTTATAGTAAGGCTGTAAAAAGTGAGAGAGCTGTAAAATGCCTATTTTAACATTTTTTTTTGTCCTTTTTATTGAAACCCAGTTGTACGCTTGGGATGGGTATGATTGGGCAAATAGTTCATCTGTTCAGATTGATAAAGGAGAGCTTGTGAGGGAAGGCGAATCTGTGGAGTTTTACGATTATGGTTCTTCTGAGTACAGAAGCATAGATATTGATTCAATAGAAACTACTGGGGATAATGTTGAGATAACGGGTATAGATTCTGAAACAGGGGAGCAACGAACTTTTGAAATGGAGTAGTTCTTGCAGGCGGCACAAGTCGTCAAAGAGTTCTCGAACGTGTGGGGTGGCAGTTTTGGCGTTGTTTAGCTTCTGATTTTGTAAGGGATCGTGTTGATATCTTGAATGATTTGGTCAGAACACTGGAGGAATGCCACATTACCCCCACAACAAAAGGTGTGCCAGTTCGAAGCAATTATACATATTTTTTGCGTGTAACAATTCCGACCACGTTGGTTGACGATATTAATTTTTTCGAAAACGAAGAAGAATTTTCTGACCAAAACCCAGACCTGTTTGACGACTAGAGATGCCTCTTTGCATGCACCAATCCATTACTAAAAAAGTTTCTGGGGGCATTTTTGGGGGCACTTTTATTTTTACATTCTAATAATTAATTGATTTTCAATGGACTAATCAATCAATGTTGTGTAAGTTCACATAGTTTGAGACTGCTTTAAGGTCTCAAGATTGTTGTTATGAAGGTACTGCAAAGGGGTCATACCATTCAAGGAGGAATGGGGTCTGTATGAATTATATTTTGTGAGTGATTTTGTTAATGCGGCTTGCATTCCACGAACAGAATCTTCCAGGAGTGTTGGAAGATTATAGAACTCCTCACGAAAGATACGGTTAGAGCGCTCAACGCCACCATTATACTGTGGCTTGGCTGGCGGCAGGACGATTAGTGGTATGTTGAGCTCTTCACATGTTTCTTCAAAATCGGCCATGAATTCGGATCCGCCGTCTACTTGTATGGAGAGGATTTTAAAAGGGGCATTTTTGACAAAATCGAGGAGGAAACGCTTGGCTGAAGAAGCCTTGGCGTTGGAATAGACGGCTGCAAAGATATGCTTTAATTTTCTCTCCCAAGCTTGAAAATGTTTCACGGTGATACCGTTTTTGGTAACCGTCATGTGGTCGATTTGGACACGTCATCCCTGGATCATATTTTCATAAAGTTTGAATTCCCAAGGTTTTGCGTGTTTTTTAAAGACGCGTTTTCTTTTGGTTCGTAAGGCTGAAGGGGAGCGTATTATTAAGCCCTTAGGTTTCAAATGCTTGATGATTCGTCCAACGGTACTTTTGCTCATAGTTTGTGCATAATCGCGCTTGAGAATAACAGCAATAAGGCCTCCTGGAGTATGCTTAATTAGCATTCATATTCTTGAGGCCTTTTTTTTGTAATTGCAAGAGGAAGGCAAGCTCGCTACAGCGCTATTGAGGGCGCGCTCTCTCGCCTTCCTCTTTACCTACATTCTAGTCTCATATCTATCTGAACTTGCTCAAAACCCCTTCAGGACACGGCTTAGGTTTTTTTGAATCAGAGTGGTCGATTTTTCTGTAACACCTGTACTTTTGGCAAAAGCTGGCCATTTTAGGACGGCATTTTTAACCTCTTCTATTATGCTCAGGGCTTTGTTTTTTCGAATGCCGTGCCCCTCAGAGAGTTTGAGCATATGAATCAGCGCTGGGTTTTTACCTTCCCCCATAACCGTGGTGCAGTGTTCCCCTGCAGGGCCAAAAGAAAATGTGAGGTCATAAGCAGGTGATACGCGCCAGACGCCTTTTTCATCCATAATGAACGAGAAGTTTTTGCCATGGTCATCTCGGTTATGCGCAAGCACGTTAAAAACAGATGCCCGAAACTGTTTTTCACATTCTCGACTATCACGTGTTAGGAACAACGTGGCTTTTAAAACTGTGTCATAGTCAAGACTGGGAAGACGGTGGTCTGCGTGTAACAGTCCGCTTATGGTATGTACATGAAGGGGCTTGTTTTGATAAGAATCAAACCGCTTAACGCCAAAATACCCAGGGCCTTTTTCAGAAGCGAATAGCTTCGCCTCTGGCACGTTAAGTCCTGCTTCTTTGGCTAAGAGATGATAGGCAAACTCAATAGGCCCCATATCTTTGGGGTCTGTGAGGGCTGGAAACTTAACAATCCACGAATCATGATTGTGGAGCTGAAGAATGATTTTGGGTCTAACACCCGCAGAAGTACCATTGAGGGCAAGAAGCATGTCTAGAAAACGTGTATCTTCCTTTTCTTGAACTTGAAGAACATGATCTGCAATTTCATCAAGGGTCTCAAGAAAAAGATTGCAGGATTGTTTTATCTCTGGTTTATACTGCCCCCCATTGTCAAGAACACTAAGCAGCTAAATTTAAGGAGAGTTTTGTTTTCTTTTTCATATTTTTCTGCTTAGATTTTGTTGTTGTTGAGCTTGTGAAATTGTGGATAACATTTT
>JBIKLN010000031.1:0-15629 GCA_044359765.1 Patescibacteria group bacterium
CAACCATGGGCCATATGAAACCCAGCTTAAGAAATGATTTATTTCGCTGGTTTTTTCCTTTTCATCCTATGGATAAACCTTTAACCAAAATGAAAGATATCCTGTGGAACCTGGATGTTTCCATTAGCGACTTAACCCAGGTAGAGCAGTGTTTAAGAAATTTAGTTACAAACCACCAAGGCTATACGGCAATTAACGCCCTGTCTTATTTAGCAGCCTTAGCCCACGGTGCTAATACGGCTGATCAGGAAACATTTTTAAAATCATATGGTGATTTGAAAGATGATGAAGAAGAACAAGGTCATGAGGAAGAAAATTTTCTGCAACGCATTCAGCACCGAAGCGAAATGAAAGAACGAGCCGTTTTCTTATTACATGAGGTTGGCAATTTTAAAAAAGCCCTTCAAGAAAGAGGTATTCTCAACAAAACCCAAAAATCTATGACGGCCTTATATGCAAAGTATTTGCTTTGGTATTTGGGAATGTCCCGCTCCCTTCCTGAATTTGCTGGACCAACCATATTTAAGGTTGGAAAGTTGTATGCTCAAGGCAAACTTATCGAAACAATTATCAATGCTTTTTTAAAAGCACAAAAGTGTCCACAACAACCAGGTGTGAGTGTGGGCGCTGTGGAGCCTTGGGCAGAAGACCTGACCCAAGCTTGTTTTGAGGCATCCTTAAAAACATTTAATGTGGTCCCTGGCCAGCCTGCCCAAACTTTGGTTGGAACATTAGATCAATATTATTTTAGCGACTGCAGCCTGAACCTTGATTTATCTGGTCGGGGCTTGTCTGGGCCCACGGCTGCTGAAATTATGGGCGCCTTATTAAATGAAAGTATTGCTTTTACTTTTGTAGATCTATCAGGAAACGCCATCAACAAACCAGAGGATTTTCAGGCAATTTCGCCCTATTTGTCCGAAGTTAAACACCTCAGTCTTTCAAATAATGATATAGGTTCTTTGGGGTCTTATAATGTTATGAAGCTTGGAGAAATGCTTTGTGAACTAACACAGTTGACGTCTTTGGACTTGTCAATGAATAGCATGGATTTTTCTGATTCTAATGGACTTGTGGATTTATTCGTTGATTTAGGAACTCTCACAGACCTTAATTCTCTTAATATTTCCAAAATTCAAGTTAACCGGTATGGTTCAAATACGACCGTTCAATTGGCGGAAAGTTTGAAAAAATTAGTAAAACTAACGTCTTTGGATGTATCAAGTAATTTTATTGATAGGTTTAATTCTTTCGGGTCTGTAGCCATTGGGCAGGCTATAAAAAACCTTACAGCCCTTCAGTTTCTTAAATTATCCAACAATGGTATAGGTTTTAGAGGCTCCCAAGGAACAGCATCTATTGGCCAGGGAATTGGTTTTTTAAGCCAACTTACATCCCTTGATATGTCAAGAAACGGTATTGGCTATACAGATTCTAATGGAACTGTAGCCTTGGGAAAAGGCTTGGGTAAATTAAGAGGCCTGAAGTACCTAGATATTTCTATAAACGACTTAGGTTTTAGAGATTCTTTAGGGACAGAAGCCTTAGGCCAAGGCATTTTGAATTTAGATCAACTTGAGTTTGTTGATTTTTCAGTAAATTTAATTGGTGGTAAAGCCTTAGACTCCATTGCGGCGTCGCTTTATAATCTACATCAACTCAAAGTCTTTAAATTTCTACCCAACCCAGCTAACAGTTCAGATATTTTTAAAATTAATGATGCACTTAGTAACACCCTAGCTCCTGCACTTCCAACAATAATTTCATCGGCTAGTGAGGCAGAGGCTTTTTGCCAATCCATAACACCTCTTATGGAAAGTTGCGACCTTTCCGCAAGAATTCCATTCCCCAATCTAGAAACTCTCAGTGCCTTATTACAATGCCTACAACCGTATACACAGATTACATCTCTGGATTTATCAAACAACGACTTAGGGTTTAACGATTCTCCAGCCATGCTAGCCTTAGAACAATGGTTAGGCCATTTAACTCAGCTTAAATCTTTCAATATTTCCAACAATCATATTGAAGAGTTCTATAGCTCTAATACAACAATAGCCCTTGGTCGAGGGCTAAGAAATTTAACACAACTTGTCACACTTGATATTTCTAGAAATTGCATAGATTGTGCAGATTCTTTAGGTATCGTTGAAATAGCCAACTCTATTGGAAATTTACAACAGTTGGAGTTTTTGGACCTATCTTACAACGCAATCGGTCTTAAAAATTCCCAGGGAGTCATTGCATTAGGAAAAGCTCTTTCAAATTCGACAGGCCTTAGGTCAATTCAATTATCAAACAACCAAGTAGGCTACACAGATTCTGAAGGAACCGTTGAATTAATGCGGGGTCTTTCAAAATTTACGCAACTTACGGATCTTACTCTTTCTGTTAATTGGATAGACGTAAGAGACTCTAATGGAAGTTTGGCTCTAGCTGAGCAGTTGCCAAATCTCAAGCAGCTTGCGTTTATAAATCTCCATGGAAATGGTTTAGGGTATACAGATTCTAAAGGAGTGACCGCTTTAAGTTATGGATTTTCATCTTTAAAAAACCTTACAGTTCTTAACCTGTCCCAAAATCGCATTGATAGAACTGACTCTCTTGCATCTAGCGCATTAAGCCAAGCGTTGAGGGGATCTAACTTACAGACGTTAGATATAAGCTTCAATTTAATTGGCTCCACAGGGCCAGAAGGGCCTGGAGCTTTGATTCCTGTTTTGTTAACTTTGCCCAATTTGAAGCTGGAGGATTTAAACATTCAAGGCATGACCAATATTAGCTGGACTCAAGCGGCGCAATACCTTCAAAATCGTCGGTCTGATGCCATGATGGAAGCCTGCCAAGTAAGTAAATGTTTTGGGGGTGATGTCAGTACAAAAAGCCATACAACTTTCATGGAAAGCCCTCCTGCTTCTTCTGGAAACAGCACCTTAATCTCGCCAGAATCTAGGGCATTGGTGGTGTATGAAGAACCTGTTTTGAGTTCGGAACCCTCTGCCTTATCTACCTTAGGCTGGTCTGCATTGACAGGGGCCACCTTAGCCGCCTTCCCCGAAGCTGTGGGCGATGCCTTGTATTTATCTGGTGTGGTTAGTGATGTAAATGCTTCTCGTATTAAACTGGCTACAAATGCAGCCCTTGTGGCGGCCACAGGGTCTTGGTTATCAGTAGGAGTTTCTTTCGCCACAACCAAAACCTTACAAAAGCTGGGCGTTTGTGACGCCAAAGCCAGAGTAGCTGGCAATGCCGCTGCTTGCATGATGAATGTGGGAACAAGCCTAACACCAACAGGCCTTATGGGAATAGCTGTCAGTTATGCTTCTGGAACCGTGGGCTTATTAGCTGAAAAATTCATGATGAAACGTTTTTTTACCTCACAATAATCCAAACTCAGCTTTGTTTGAAACAGTTCCCTCCCTAAATTTTTTGAAAGAAAATTTGTTATTTTAGAATAAAAAAGGAACGTAATGATTTTAGGTCATTTTTGTAGGACATTTTCACATTGAGTCTAAGTGAAAGCTGCTGTAAATTGGTGGTCTAATGGCTCTACGCTTATGAAGGATTCACGTGTGGCAAGTCCTGCACCCCATACTATTATTGCCCAAAACAGGCAGGCACGATTCAACTACGAAATTTTAGAAGTGGTTGAAGCCGGGATTGTTTTAACAGGAACTGAGGTAAAGTCTTTACGCACAGGGAAGGCCAGCATTGCGGAATCTTACGCAGGTGAACTTTTAGGCCGTGAGGGAATGGACGAAATTTACCTTCTGAATGCCAATATTGACGTTTATCCCCAAGCTAAGATGTTTAATCACGAACCTAAGCGTGCGCGCAAACTTTTGCTGCGTGGTCGCCAAATTAAGAAACTATTAGGCGCCATTCGCCGTAAAGGCATGACTTTGGTTCCCTTAAGTTTGTATTTTAATGCACGGGGCCTTGCAAAAGTAGAGCTGGCCCTAGGGCGCGGGAAAAATACCGTAGACAAACGACAAACTATTAAAGAGCGTGATTGGTCACGGGAAAAAAGTCGTGTGTTAAAAGGCGGCTATTCCTAGCATTTTTTGGCAGTTCATCACATAATAACTGTGGCATTTTCCCTACAATTTGCCACACCATATTTTTCACGCTTAAGAAACTATTTTATTAAAAATTAATTGTTTGTTAAGGTTTTTATGGTTTATATATAAATAGTAAGTTCAACTTTAAAGGATATTGACATGACAAACAAAGTTTTTGCTGCTTGTGCGGCAGTTTTGCTATTAGCAGCTTGCGAATCAACTGATTCACAAAATGTAACTGTTGGAAACGCAGCTACTCCTGGTTCTGCTGGTGATTTCCAAGCCAACATTCGTGACCGTGTTTTCTTCCCATTCAACAAGGCAAGCCTCAGCGATGATGCTAAAAAAGTACTAGAAGCTCAAGCTGCATGGCTAAAGACATACGGTTCCACAAAGGCAACTCTTGCTGGACATACAGACGTACGCGGTACACGTGACTACAACTTGGCGTTGGGTGCACGTCGTGCAGAGGCTGTAAAGGCTTCCTTGAGCTCTATGGGCATTGCTGCTGACCGCCTAAAGACTATGTCTTTCGGTAAAGATAAGCCAGAAGCAACAGGTACAACTGACAGAGATCATGCTTTGAATCGTCGTGTTGTAACTGTCATTGAATAAGCTTTCTGAAAACTTATTTCAAGTTACGAAAAAAGCCCGCTTTTTAGCGGGTTTTTTTATTTTAAGTTTAATGGCGCTGGGGGAGGTTTGATAATGGCTAAACTGCAACAACGGTATGTGTGTCAAGAATGTGGAAGTTGGTTTAACAAATGGGCAGGCCGTTGCGAGGGTTGTCAGGCCTGGAACTCTATTGTGGAGGAGGTTGTTAACCCAAAAGAAATAAAGCGTCAAAACCAAGTAGACGCCAATGTTTTTTTCCAAACACTTGAAAGCACGTCCGCTGATGACCTGAATATGCAAAAACGTACGTTGACCCACATGGCGGAATTTGACCGTGTGTGTGGTGGCGGTCTTGTTCCTGGTTCTGTTATTTTATTAGGTGGAGACCCAGGCATTGGCAAGTCCACCCTGTTATTACAAGTGGTAGCCAAGCTTTCTCAAAATGCTGCTTGTGCTTACGTATCAGGGGAAGAAGCCCTAAGTCAGTTGCGCATGCGTGCCCAGCGTTTGAATGTACACCATTCCCACGTACATATGGCAGCCAATCACAATGTTTTGGATATTATGGCAGCCCTGTCTCAGTTAAAAGACTTAAAACTTGTGATTATTGACTCCATTCAAACCCTAACATTAGATTCTATCGATTCACCTGCAGGCAGTGTTTCTCAGGTACGGGCTTGTGCCCACGCCCTTATTCAGATGGCAAAAACAACAGGGTTTGCCATTGTTTTGGTGGGGCATGTGACGAAGGAAGGAACCTTGGCAGGACCGCGGGTGTTAGAGCATATGGTAGACACGGTATTGTATTTTGAGGGGGACCGCAATTATGACTACCGCATTCTTCGGTCTGTGAAAAACCGGTTTGGTGCGACAGATGAAATTGGTGTGTTTTCTATGACAGATGAAGGGTTGGCAGAGGTTACAAATCCATCTCAACTATTCATGAGTCCTCATAAAAACGCCGTAAGTGGCACGGCCATTTTTGCGGGCATAGAGGGAACACGTCCTTTGCTGGTAGAAATTCAGGCCTTGGTAGCGCCCAGTTATTTACCAGCACCCAGACGGGCTGCGGTTGGGTGGGATAACAACCGTTTGTCCATGATTGTAGCGGTTTTGGAGGCTCGATGTAAGGTAAGCTTTGCCAACAAAGATTTATACCTAAATGTGGCAGGTGGATTAAAAATTTCAGAACCAGCAGCTGACTTAGCCGTGGCTGCGGCTTTGGTTTCTGCCTTAAAAAATGTGCCCCTTCCGCCCCATAGTGTATATTTTGGCGAAATTGGTTTAACGGGCGAAGTACGCCCTGTAAATAAAACAGCCCTGCGCATGGCAGAAGCAGAGCGTTTAGGCTTCAAAACCACCTTTTGCGCCTTGCCGCCAGACCAAAAGCCCCCCACTATTAAAGGCATGGAATGCCAAGCTCTTCAGTATGTTTTAGAGGTGATTTGATCAAAAATAAAGGTTAAAAATTGACACACCAACCACACCTGCCAATACAAAGGTCACACACCAAACGCAGGTAAGCCAAAGAATTTGATGGCGTTGGCCGTGAACGTAATCTTCAAAAATTACATGAAACCCCAAAGCGCCGTGATACAGACCAGTCCATAGAAAAATCAATGCCCCAAAAGCAACATACGGCATGCGGAATAAGTCTGTGAATTGGTCAAAGCTGGCGTATCGATTCAAAAATAAAAACACAATCACCAAGGGTATACCTAACATTAACAGTATGGCTGAATAACGCTGATGAGCCCAAAAACGGTTTGCTTTCATAAAATTATTCCCAACATAAAAAAAGGGTTAAGGTTGACAGCATGGAAAAAAGAACAACAAACCAGCCCGTGTAAGAAACCGTTTTTAAGTCATATCCATGGCCATAGTCCCATGCCAAGTGCCGAATACCATTAGCCCAATGATAAAAAACACAAAAAACAGTTCCCCAACATACAAAGCGACCGAATGGATGACACAAGAGATTCATATAGGCTGCATACAAACCCTGGTAAGATTCATGTTTGTCAAAAGCCAAAAAAAACACCCAAGTCACAAGCCCCACAAGCCCAAAAAATAACCCAACACCTGTAAATCGATGCAAAATAGACAAAACAGACGTAATTTGGGGTTTGTAAATTTGTAAATGGGGAGACAAGGGGCGGTTTTTTGAGTGCTCAGTCATTTATGCAATTTTATTAAAAATCTTCTTATTTGAGTTTAGGAACAGTTTCCTCAGCCGTCAAGCACCAGGGTTTTTCTGAGCAGTGATTCCCACTGTGGTTCAAACATGTACATTTACATTTGGATTTTGTAAAATAGTGTATTGTTTGTTTTTAATGATTAAGAAATGACTATGAAAAAAATTCTATATATCCTCTGTCTCTTTTCTTTCTTCCAGGCTTATGCCGCAGGGGCAGGCACAAGGGCAGGCGCAGGAGGGGAGGAGGCAGAGGATGGTGAATTAGTAAGGCTTGCAGTTATAACGTATTATTATGCTGATGGTGATGGAAATCGGTTGAGTAGGGATCAAGTTAGAGGAAGGAATGATGTAAAGATAATCAAACATCTTCGTGATCTCTTGGTTAGAAAAGACACTAAAATGGAAGAACTTCCTACAATAATTTCAAAAAAATATGCAGAAATTGAACAAAATGTTAACAATAAACCTCTCTGTTTTAGAAATGTACACTATAAAGAAGATAAAGATAGGTATGGATTTATAGATAACCATGTTACTGTCGGAGATCTCCCTTTCTATTTTCGTTATGTTGGTTGTTATTATGCAGCTGCACCTAAAAATGAAGATGAAGATACTTTGAAAGGATTTCTTGAAGCGCTTACACGCCATGACGCAACAGATAACACGGAGTATTATTTTTGGAAACTACCTGAACACAAGGCCGCACAAGTGGCAAGAGAGGCAAAAGAATTGGCAAGAGAGGCAAAAGAAGTGGCAAGACGGGCAGTGGCAGGAGAGGCAGAAGAAGTAGAAGAACTGGTAAAAGAACTGGCAAGACGGGCAAAAGAAGTGGCAAGACGGGCAGTGGCAGGAGAGGCAGAAGAAGTAGAAGAACTGGTAAAAGAACTGGCAAGACGGGCAGTGGCAAAAGGGGCAGAAGGAGTAGAAGAACTGCTAGAAGAACTGGTAAAAGAAGTGGAAAGAGGGGAAGAAGAAGTGGCAAGAGAGGCAACGATAAGAGGGGCAGAAGAAGTGGCAGAACTAGCAGGAAAAGTGGCAAGAGAGGCAGCGGCAAGAGAGGCCGCTTTAAGGGCCAAAAGGGACCAGGATGCGGCAATTCCTGAATCCCCCCCCGGCAAGCCCCGTTTAAGCAGGAGGCACAGAGCTAGTTAAACTGTCTAAACTTGCTAATCTTTCGAGAGAACATTTTAATTGGGGAAAATTCTTTTGAAAATTCATCAATCTTTCTTTTAATTCTTCAAATTTTTGTTCTGATAGGTGAATGTGAGCTTTATAATCTTCTGGATCCGTTAATCCAAAACATCCTAAATCTTTTGATTTCTTTAATTTATTCAAATGAATCAACATAGAAGATAAAGAACCAATATCTTGCCTATAAGATTCTATAGCCCGCGTAATTTTATCTAAAAATTCTTTTCTTTTTTCGACTTCTCTAATCTGATCTGTCAATCTATTGACAAGCGAGACGTCTGCTCCGCCCTCATGCCTGTCCTCTATGGAAAAAAGGGCTGTTGATGAAACAAGGGAAATAAAAAGACATACTAAAAAATTATTTGGCACTTTAAAACCTTCTATAAAAAATTGTTATTTAACGTACATTCTGACATTATACATCAAATTTTTTTAATTATGCTATTATTTTTTATATTCAAAAAATGTGTAAGAAAGGGTTACGGTTGTAACGCCCTTTAGGTTGGGGTCCTTGTCCATTTCGGGGTCTATGTAAAATAGGACAGGCATGTCCATAGACTGGCCAGGACTCAGCAGCTGCTGTTCAAAACAAAAACACTGGACCTTGCTAAAATAAATACCTGCCTTATCGGGTGAAACATTGTAAGTTGCCATACCCACAATGGGTTTTGTGCTATTATTTTGGGCAAAATAGTAGGCTAAAAAATTTTCCCCCAATCTTACGGTTACTTCGTGTTGTTTTGGGGAAAAAGCCCAGGGCAAATTGCGGTGTACGTTGGCCACAAACTGAACCTTAATTGTTCGATTCAAAACCTCTTGCGAAGCAGAAAGCCTTATTTGAGGGGTTCCACCAAAGCCTGTTTTTTGGCAAATCAGACGATACAAGGGAACCGATGCATAGGCCATTCCCAACATAGCCATACTTAGAACACCTAAAACAAGGGCGTGTTTTTTTGGTGGCTGTGTCACTACCCCAAATTTCCCATGCGCACAAAGGAAAGGGCGTAAAACAAAACACTTAGGGCCAACAAAACGGCCAGAAGGGCTATATTCCTATGTCTTAAATTGCGGTTCATTTTTACCCTCTACTTTTGAAATATAGGCAAACCAGGTGCGCACCATAACACCAACCATACCAGCTAAGGGAAGGGCAAACAATATGCCAATAAACCCAAAAACCTTGGCGCTGGCTAAAACGGAAAACAAAATCCACACAGGGTGCAGGCCTATTTTTTCTCCGATAAAACGGGGGGTTAAAAAATTAGCCTCAAACAAGGGTATAAGGGTGTAAACAAAAAATACCAAACCTATAGACCCCCAACTATCAAAGGTTGACAAAGCCACACTTATGGCTGCCAGAAAGCCAATAAAAATACCAATAAAGGGAATGACGGAAAAAAACCCCGTAAGAATGCCAATTAAAAAAGCATGGCGCAAATCAACCAACAGAAGGCTGGCTGTATACAAAACCATCAAGATGGAGGAAACAACCAGCTGCCCCTTGGCATAATTGCGAAGAGTACAATCAATGCGCGCAGCTAATTCACGGATAGAGGGGGCGTAAAGCACAGGTAGGCGCTGGTTAATAAAATGAATCAAGGCTGGCCAGTCCGTTAGTATGTAAAACAACACAATGGGGGTTAAAATAATAAGGGATATAAGGTTTGCCAGCACCATACCATTAGACAAAAGGTTTAAAGTGGTTTGAACTAACCACTGGGCTATATTGCCCATGTATTGGGTGGCTTGGGAATGTATAGGGCTCATGTCAATAGCGTCAAAACGGTCTGATAAGGGCGCAATGAGGGGCAAAAACTTAGCCAAAACCGCATTGGCTGTATCAGGTAGTTTTTGAACCAGAAGAATAAGTTCTGCCTGCAAAAAAGGCAGGGCAAACAGGAACAAAATAACAAGTATAATCAGAATACTTAAAACAACAATGGCCGAAGCAGTCTGGCGAGAAAGACCAGTTTTTTCCATCCCACACACAACTGTGTTTAAAATATAGGCACCAATAAAGGCAGCAATAAAAGGTGGCAAAATACCGCTGATGCTGTCAAGAACCGCCACAAGGCAAAACGCAACAACGCCAAAACCAAAGGCGTAGCGGAAAAAATACTCACTTTCGAAGAGTTTTGATAAAAATGCCTGCATAGGCGCCCCCAGAATAAACCGTACTTATAAAGGTGACATAAATTAGCCCCTGAATAAAGCCCTCATAGACATGAAAAGGGAGCAAAAGAGTCACGCATAATAATAATTGAAAAAACGTATTAATCTTACTTGAAATTATGGGCATTATGGTAAGAGGAATGGACCGATAGTAAATGTAAAAAATTCCCAGAAGAATCAACACATCACGCAGTAAAACAAGGGTTGCCAGCCATAAGGGGATTTTACCAGCATACGCAAGGCCTGCATAAATAAATGCCACTAAAAACTTGTCAGCTAAGGGGTCAAGAATGCCCCCCAACAAACTAATGGTATGGGTTTTGCGGGCCCAGTACCCATCTAAAAAATCAGTAAGGCTTGCTAAAAAGAAAAGGGCAAAAGCTACAAGCTGTTGCCCTAAAATAACATAGTAAAAAATAACAGGTGCCAGGCACAGCCGAACTGCTGTTAAAAAATTAGCAAAAGTAAAATTAAACAACAATTTCGAGTTTGCTGAAGAAAAAACCAATTTCAATTTCTGCATTCTCCTGAGAATCTGAACCATGAACAGAATTTGCTTCAATGGATTCGGCAAACTGTTTGCGAATTGTACCTTCTGCCGCATTGGCTGGATTTGTGGCGCCCATGATATCTCGGTAAGCTGAAACAGCGTTTTCACCCTCAAGAACCTGCACAACAACAGGCCCTGAAATCATAAAAGAACACAAATCGTTAAAAAAAGAACGCTCTGCATGAACGGCGTAAAAAGCAGCTGCCTGCGCCTGCGTAAGCCACATGCGCTTTTGTGCAATGATGCGTAAACCATTGGATTCGATTAGGGCGTTAATTTGCCCCGTTAGGTTGCGGCGCGTTGCATCGGGCTTAATAATGGATAAAGTTCTTTGTGTTGTCATAAAAAAGTAACCTAAAAAAATGAAACAGTGAAATACTTGTACAGGAAAAAAATAAAAAAAACAAGAATGTATAAGCTCAGGGCCTGTGCAACAACTGCCCCCCTGATTGAACCTCATGAAGGGCCTTGTGGGTTCCCACATCACACCATTTCCCCCCATATTCAACCCCGTGTAGTTTTTTCTGTAATTCCAAAAAATCCCACACACTTTTCATGGAAAATATGGGGCCTTCGGGTTGAAAAGACAAAAAAGATGATGGTTGTATGACCTGAGCGCCAGCATAAACAAAGGGAGGTGTTTCTGCTCCATAACGGTACCTTAAACACGTGTTTTCCATATAATAATCCCCACGCCCTTCGTACCCAACCGCATTGTTCTTATGAACCAAAAGCAGCAAGGCATCCATGTTTTTATGCCAGGCACTCGCCAACGTTTCAAAACACCGTGAACTTTGGTCACAAAACCAGGCATCGCTGTTCACTGTTAAAATTGGTTCAGATACATCAAAATGAGAAAGGGCGTTTAATAATCCCCCACCCGTTTCCAAAAGGGTTGGTTCGTAAACAACCCTCACCCCCCACGATGCCACATGGTCAGCAATTTTCGGGGCAAGATGGTGGGTGTTTATGACGATATTGGTAACTCCCACAAGCCTTAATCGCCGAACAACTTCCGCCAAACACGTTGTGTTTTGAATGGGAATTAGGGGTTTGGGTATGTGGTCTGTTAGGGGCCTTAAGCGCTTGCCAAAGCCTGCTGCAAAAACCATGGCCTGAGACAACACAACGGTCATCTTACAACGGTTTCGCCATATCTTCCCCGCCCCACAGAAAGGTATTCAAACCCATGCATTTCATGGGGTTTGTAAATATTACGCAAGTCAATAAGAAGAGGGGAAAACCCCGATGGGGTTTCCAAACTATCTGCTATTTTTCCCAAATCCAAGGCGCGAAATTCATTCCATTCCGTCAAAATCACAAGGGCAGAAGCCCCCTTAACGGCCTCATAAGCATCAGAACACCACGTAACACCTGGAAAAAATGGTTTCGCATGGCACAACCGGTCAGCGCCTTCATGGTACAGGGGGTCATAAACACGCACACTTAAACCAGCACTTAACAACTGTGGGATAATAACCAAGCTTGGGGCATCACGCAAATCATCCGTATTGGGCTTGAAAGTTACACCAAGGACCGCAACCTGACCCGCACCGCGGCCAGATAAAGCCCCTAAAATACGCTGAGCCATAGCCACCTTGCGCTGTTCGTTATATCCAATAACCGAATCAACCAAAGAAACAGGGCTGTTGTGGTCATGCGCTGTTTTACTGAGGGCCAAAGTATCCTTTGGAAAGCAAGACCCCCCATAGCCAGGCCCTGCATTCAAAAACTTACGTCCAATGCGGCCATCCAACCCCATTCCCTTAGCCAAATCCTGCACATCAGCCCCAACCTTTTCACACAAGTCAGCCATTTGGTTGATAAACGTAATTTTTGTGGCTAAAAACGCATTAGATGCATACTTGATAAGCTCAGATGTTTCAATTCCTGTGAAAACAATGGGGGTTTCAATAAGAAATAAGGGACGGTACAAAGCCGCCATAATCTCCCGAGAAGGTTCAGAATCCACTCCCACAACCACACGATCCGGTCGCATGAAATCGCCTATGGCTGACCCCTCCCTTAGAAATTCAGGGTTCGAAACCACATCAAAGCCCACACCGCGTTTTAAATCCGGCCTTGTTTTTTCAATAATATCTGCCACCTGGCGACACGTACCCACAGGAACGGTTGATTTTGTAACAACCACTGTATACCCCTGAATACCCATGGCAATTTGTTCTGCTGCTTCATACACATACCTTAGGTCTGCATGACCATCACCCCGTCGTGCTGGGGTACCGACAGCAATCATCACAACTTGGGCCAAAGCCACTGATTCTTTTAGGTGTGTGGTAAACGTAAGGCGACCAGACGAACTTCCCTTTTGGACCAAAGAATCCAACCCAGGTTCATAAATGGGTATGACCCCCCGCTGAAGAGCCTCTACCTTAGCAGGATCCACATCCACACACGTAACCGTGTGACCAAACTCCGCAAAGCAAGCACCACTCACCAGGCCCACATAGCCCGCACCAACCATTGTTACATGCATAAAAACTCCCCTAAGCTGCAGCGGGAAGGCAATATTTCTGTATAACTTCTTGCAATCCCGGCCATAAATCAGGCTGAGTATACGCAAAAGCTAAATTCGCTTCAAGCCACCCACTTTTTGTGCCGCAGTCAAAACGGGTTCCCTCATATCGAAATCCTGTTATGGGGGTTTGCTGTGTCATAGCCTGAATAGCATCCGTCAACTGAATCTCCCCGCCAGCTCCCTCAGTCTGGCGCTCCAGATAGCCAAATATTTTTTGACTCAAAATGTACCGCCCAATAATAGCCACATTAGAGGGCGCAAGGGCAGGGTCAGGTTTTTCCACAACCGTATGGGCAGAAACTTTTTGACCACACGTTCCCTTCACATCCAAAATTCCATATTTGTTTGTCTGACTTTGGGGAACATCCATAACGGCCACCATATTGCCATCGGTTTCAGTATGGGCATCTATCATCTGCTGCAAACACGGGGTGGAATTTAAAACCAAATCATCCGCCAAAATAAGGGCAAAATTATCTTCATCCACCAAATGACGGGCGCACAAAACAGCATGCCCCAGACCCAAGGGGGCATTTTGACGCACATAAACGGCTTGCCCAGGCTCCAGGCAAATGGACTGGAGGCGCTCCAGCTCCTCACCCTTGTTGCGCCTAGACAGAGTTTGTTCCAAAATGGGGTTGCTGTCAAAGTGGTCTTCTATGGCCGTTTTCCCCATAGACGTTACAAAAATAAAACGCTCAATTCCTGCGGCCTTAGCTTCTTCAACAGCATACTGAATAAGGGGTTTATCCACAACCACCAGCATTTCCTTGGGGATAGATTTTGTAGCAGGCAAAAAACGTGTTCCCAACCCAGCCACAGGAAAAATGCATGTCTTAATTTTTTTCATAAAGGTCCTTGACTTACGCAGACTTTAATCTTCTGTTTTGTTCTGGCAACTGAATGGCTGCAATTAGATCTGCCAACTCTTGTTTTGCCGCTAAATGAGACAAACTCATGGGGCTTTGACTCTCCCTCATATCCAGCAGTGTTAACCCATTCAAAAACAACTCACGAAAAATAACCCGTTCCCCAAACCCAGACATAAGTCGAAAACCAATGCGCTTGGCAAGGGCTGCTAAAACGCGCTCCATTTCTTCTTTGTTACGAGAGTTTAAGCTGCTCAGGCGGTTACGCATAACAATCCAATCAATAGACCCACCATCACGGATGGCCCGCTGTTTTTTTTGTTCCCACACCATTTCCGAATAGGTGCTGGGTTTTAGAATGTCCAGGGAATCAGAATTGACACGCACCAACATATCTAAATCCACAAAACTATCATTTAATGGCGTAATAAGCGTATCTGCGAAGGAGTGGGCTAAGCGTGACAAATAACTATCGCTCCCTGGTGTATCAATTACGACGTAATCATGCCCCTTAAATTTTTCCATAATGGCCTGGAATTTTTCTTTTTCATCATCCTTAGCCTCAGAAACGCTTTCTTTCTCACTTTTAAAAATGGGTTCATGATCTGGTAGGGGAAGGTCTTCCCCTGTGGTGTTTTTACGATTACGCCTATTTTCAACATAGCGTGACAGCGTCCCCTGACGGGCGTCCACGTCAATACTTCCAACAAGAAACCCTTTTCTTAAAAGGTTTGTAATAATGTGCATGGCAGCCGTTGACTTTCCTGTGCCACCTTTCTCATTTCCAAGAACAATAACATACGGGGTATTTTCCATAGATTCCGTATCCCTTTTAAAAATCTTTTTTTGTATCATACCGTTAAAAAAAGCAAAAAAGAAGAACAAAACGTATCCTTAACATATCTATATTTATTTATAAAAGAAGGTGAATGTAGTAGTGTGTTGGGCATATTGTGTGTATTCAAAAAGTATCCACATGTTTGTCCACAATGTGAAAAGGTGGGAAAGTGGCAGAAAGGTTAGTTTTCTTGTGTACTTTTTTACTTTGTTCACAGATGTTTGTAATAATATTCACAGGTGGATAAAAATGTGGATAACTTTTTGTTGTGCACAGGTGGCTGTTTTGTCAAATCTTATGCCCGTGTTTTGATTGAGTTATACACAGGTTTTTCAACAAGAGAATAGCCCAAGTTTTGTGAGTTCATATTTTTTCCAGCGACTCACACTTAAGGTGGGGGTGATTTTTCATCTGAGTATGTAAAGCTTCTGGATTTCAACCTTAAGAACAGTTCCGCCCAAGCGTCCCATCTTGTGGCAATCCTAAGGGCAGACCCGCCTAAGCGTCTTATCTTGTGGCAATCCTAACAAAAAGTCTGGTCCCTAAGCGCTCCTCTTGTGGATAAAAAGTTAAGAAATGGTTAAAATCCGCCCCTTT
>JBIKLN010000032.1:0-15167 GCA_044359765.1 Patescibacteria group bacterium
CACCAGGTTGAGGAAGCAAGAAAAGCCAAAGCCGCAGCAGATGCCGCTGCGGAAAGAAAACGACAAGCCGAAGCTGCCGCCGCCGCAGAAAGACAGCGCAGAGAGGCAGAGGCCGCCCAAAAACGCCAGGTTGAAGAAGCAAGAAAAGCCAAAGCCGCAGCAGACGCCGCTGCGGAAAGAAAACGACAAGCTGAAGCTGCCGCTGCCGCAGAAAGACAGCGCAGAGAGGCAGAGGCCGCCCAAAGACGCCACGCTGATGAAGCAAGAAAAGCCCAAGCCGCAAACGCCGCTGCAGAAAAAAAGCGACAAGCTGAAGAAAGAAGACAAAAAGCACAAGAGGAGGGTCTAAAGAAAAAAGCAGAGGCAGCAAATAATAAAGAAGCACTTCAAAAAGAAAGGATGGAAAGAAGACAAAAGGCCCAAGAGAAAAAGGAAAACAGAAAAAATTCCGCCACTGCTAGAAAAGAATCTGTCACATCTAACAAAAGTGCTCAAAAACAAACCTCATCAAAATCTGAGGAAAACATGAATGCTTCAGCAAAAAAAAATGAAGAGCCTAAACAAGTAGAAAGTTCTGAAGAAAACCCACCTCAAACCATACCAGAGGCCATTGCACAAGAGACACCAGAAACCTCCGCTGCAGAAGCCCAACAAGAACCTGCAGCTTCTGAGGAAAATTCTGACGAAGAAAACAAGCCTGCAAAAGGTAAAAAGAGTAAAGCCAAAAAAGAACCAAAACCTAGCGAGGACGAAGTAGCTGCCACAGAGCCTGCCACAGAGCCCTCCACAGAGCCCTCCACCGACTCAGCACCACAAGAGACATCAGAAACCCCCGCAGCCCAACAAGAACCTGCAGCTTCTGAGAAAAATTCTGCCGAAGAAAGCAAGTCTACAAAAGGTAAGAAAGACAAAAAAGACAAAGGAAAAAAGAAGAAAGCCAAAAAAGAACCAAAATCTAGCGAGGACGAAGCACAGCCCGAAAAAACAGGGGAAGAGGAAAGCGAGTCAGTTAGTTAGTTAGTTAAAGAACTACGAACAAAAAAAAGGGGGAGAAATACTCCCCCCCTTTCTTATTTTTGGCCAGATTACTTTAATTAGATTCAGCTGGCTTAACATCACGACGGCGCTCAGCAATACGAGCACTTTTACCTGAACGTTCACGCAAGTAATAAAGTTTTGCACGACGTACGTCACCATGACGAACCAACTCAATACGAATATTGGGTGAGTATAAGGGAAACACACGCTCAACCCCCTCACCGTAGGAAATTTTCCGAACACGGAAGGAAGAATTCAAACCACGGCTTTTACGGCCAATAACAACCCCCTCAAAAGGCTGTGTACGTTCGCGGTCACCTTCCACAACTTTCACGTGCACACGCACAGAATCACCCGCACGAAAATCAGGAAATGTTTTTCCTTCAGACAGTTTTTGAAGGTGTTCTTGTTCAATTTTTTGCAATAAGTTCATTTATCTACTCCTTGGCTGCCACGTCCTATCTCTGACGTAGCGGATTACTTAGGTAGGCATCCCACATATCTGGACGCCGTTCCTGGGTTACTTTTTCTGCTTGCTGTAAACGCCATGCGGCTATTTTTTTATGATCACCCGATAGCAAGACATGGGGCACGATCGTTCCTTGCCAGTTACGCGGTTTAGTATACTGAGGAAATTCCAATAAATCCAGCTCAAAACTTTCAGATTCTAAAGATTCTTGCTTCCCAACCACCCCAGGCAACAAACGCACACAGGCATCTACGCACACATGGGCCGCCACCTCGCCCCCTGACAAAATATAATCGCCAATGCTTATTTCCATCAGATTATGATGCGTACGCCAATGATGAATAACACGATCATCAACCCCCTCATAACGACCACACAGTAGAATAATACCATTTGGGTTAGAAGCGAAATGCCGAACCTGATTTTGTTTTAAAGGCGCCCCCCGTGGCGTCAGATAAACCAAAGATGGCGCCCCATCAAACCCACTAACCGCGTGACTAAGCGCAGCATCCACAACATCCGCCTTCAAAACCATGCCAGCCCCCCCACCAAAACATGTGTCATCCACTGTTTTGTGAACATCTGTAGCAAAATCACGTATATTCACGGTGCTTAAGCGCCATAAATCTTCCCTTAAGGCCTTACCAGCCAGAGAATGATCCAAAGGCCCCGGAAACATTTCAGGGAATAGAGTAAGAATGCAAGCATGCCAGGTCATGAATAATCTTCCAAAAAAAAGCTTAGCTTCCCGCTTTAGGGGTATATTCTATTAGAAAGGCCTTCCAAAATTCTGGGTCTTTGGCCTCTAAAGCATACAAATCATCACATCCACCTATGGGGTGATCATTAATAAAAATTTGGGGCACAGTGCGCCGCCCTTGGGCCTGCTCCACCATTTTTTCCCTAAGCTCGCTATCGTTGGACACATCAATTTCATCAAAAACCAAGCCCTTTTTTTGAAGAAGTTTTTTGGCCTTCACACAATAGGGGCACGTAGTCGTTGTATAAATTTCAATTTTCACCGAGGTTATCTCCTTTTTATTTTGAATGGGTACGTTTGCGTACCATAGCCATAAGCATGAGCAAAGAAACACACCCAATAGCACAACTAACAAGGAAAGTCGTACCTTCACCAAAATGCTGCGCAATAAACCCTCCTATGGTACTAGCAAGAATCAAAGAAACGGCACTAATAAGGTAATAAAACCCAAACCCTGTGCCACGTAAATCATCAGGCACATTGTCTGCAATAAGGGCCATAAACATGCTTTGCGTCATGCCAATTTGCACCCCCCACACACCAACACCTGCTAACATTACCCAAATGTTTGGGGCAAAACCCAACAAAATATCAGCCAGGATAAGAACCAAAAAACCAACCTGCAAGATAACCCGCCTATCGATGGAATCTGACAAACGACCCACAGGGTATGAAGCTAAAGCGTTCGCACCATTATAAATAATCAGAATTAAAGGTGTGTATTTTTCAGCCAACCCAAAATTTTGATGGGCATGAAGAATAAGCATGGCCTCGCTCACCCGTGCCAACATAAACACAAAAACAACGGCCATAAGAAACCAGTAAGGTTTTCCAAGCCTTGGAATATCACGCCAATGAATTTTATGATATTTGCTTTTATGTTGGGGAGACGATGGATTTTCATCTTCCGCCACCAACTTTTGCGAATCTTTCACAAAAATAACAAGAATTACACATGCCAAAAAGGCTGGAACAGCAGCAATCCAAAAAACTGAATGAAAGTTACTGGCCGTTAGAACCATGGCCCCCACAGCTAAAATTCCCCCAAAAAAAGAACCTGCCGTGGCCAAACTTTGACGTAAACCATAACAGGCCCCTTTAATATCGTCTGGAGCCACATCTCCCACCAACGCATCCCGTGGGGTTGCCTGTATGCCATTACCAATACGGTCAAACAAACGGGCCGTCACCACAGCCACAGCCGTAGCAGAAATAGCCAAAAGGGGACGGGCTAAAGTTGCCAAACAAAAGCCAAACAACATAATAACCTTGCGACGACGCAAAAAGTCACTAAATACACCTGATAAAAGCTTGATAACATAAGAACACCCTTCCACAAGGCCTTCTAGAAGACCTATCCACCCCGTACTAACCCCTAAAATGGTTTTCATGTAAACGGCAGATAAGCCAAATACAATAGAGGAAGATACGTTAATAAGAAAGGACGCCACCCCAATAGCCCAAACAGAAGCAGGAATTTTAGATTTCACAGATTTGTTTATATTCATATTGCCCACAAAAAAAATAACCAAAAAACAAAAATTTACCTTTACACTAGTTCATGAAAAGGACAAGAAAGGGATTTTTATTTTATGAAAAAATTACACAAAAGGGTCGCTTTGGTTACGGGTTCCACAAGCGGCATAGGTTTGTCAATTGCAGAAGAGCTGGCAAACTTAGACGCCACAATCATCCTCAACGGCCTTGCATCAATGGCCCAAGTAGACCCCATAATCGCCAATTTGTCAAGAAAAACTTCGGGAGCCGTAACATTTTTTGACACAAATTTGGCAGACAGCCTGGCCATAGAAACCATGATGAAAACCATTCAAACCCAGTTTGGGGGCATTGATATTTTGGTGAATAATGCAGGCCTTCAGCACGTGGCTAACGTACAAGATTTTCCGCCTGAAAAATGGGATTTACTTCTAGCTGTAAACCTATCTTCTGCTTTCCACACATGCCGTTTGGCCATTCCTCACATGCTAAAACAAGGATGGGGACGCATTATTAACATATCATCAGCCCATGGCCTTGTGGCATCAGCACAAAAATCAGCCTATGTGGCAGCAAAACATGGACTTATTGGGTTTTCAAAGTCTGTTGCTTTAGAAACAGCAGGCAAAGGCATAACTTGCAACGCTATTTGCCCAGGCTGGGTTTTAACCCCCCTTGTAGATAAACAAATTCATGATCGTGCTTCACTCAACAACCAAAGTTATGAAGATGCAAAACATGACCTATTGGCAGAAAAACAACCCAGCCTCCAATTCGTAAAACCTGAACATATTGGGGAACTTGTGGGCTTTTTATGTTCTGACGCCGCAGAACAAATAACGGGTTCGGCCATTAGTGTAGATGGTGGATGGACGGCCAGATAACGCTATGCATCACCCAAACAAAAAGCGGGCAAATTGATAATACAAGGGAATACCAATGGCCAAATTAAAAGGAAATGTTATAACGATAGCGCACGTTAGGTAATAAGCAGGGTTGGCGTTAGGTAGTGAAATGCGCACAGCCGCGGGAGCTGCAATATAAGAGGCACTAGCCGCCATGGCAGCCAAAATGGTGGCTCCCCCCAAAGAAAATCCAGACACGTATCCTACCACAACGCCTAAAAAACCATTGATAACAGGCATGACCAAGGCAAACATAATAAGGAACGGGCGAATGCCGCCCATATCTCGCAAACGTACACCTGCCACAACTCCCATGTCTAACATAAACAACACAAGAACCCCCTGGAAGGGGTCCATAAAGAAGGGCTTCACCCGATCTACCCCCACTTTTCCAGAAACAAGGCCAATTAATAAACCACCTAACAATAAAAAAATACTTTTACTGAACACAATGGTGCGTAATCTGCCAAGGAAACTGGGGCGTTTATACTGGGTGTCTTGAATTTCCAGCTTTTGCACACGTTCTGCCAACATAAGGGCCACAATAATGCCAGGGACCTCTAGAATGACAACAAGAGCCGTCATAAACTGTTCAGAAGACAAACCTATGGAGTCCACAAATACCTGCCCTGCGATAAAGGTAACCACAGAAACCGAACCATAATGGGCAGCTAAGGCAGCAGAGTCGATAACCGACAGTTTTCCAACCCTATGTCCAAAAACATAGGCAACTACGGGGCAAATAATCCCCAAAGCCAAAGTTCCCAAGCCCGCCTTCCAAAATGTGTGAAGAGGGGTTTCAGACAGCAAAGCCCCACCCTTTAAACCCAAAGCCAGAAGGAGATAAAGCGACAAACCACTGTAAAGGCCATCTGGCAGTTTCAGGTCACTTTTCAGCAAAACAGCGCCCATGCCCAAGAAAAAGGCAAGAACCATGGGGGAAAAAAGACTGTTTTGCAGCAAAACCCAAGATGTCATTTATGCACCTTTCCCTAAGTTTCTAAACAATGCCCTTAGTTCCCATTTTAACAAATTTATCGCGTCGTGCGCTTAGAATAGTATTTCCATCCAAATTGGCAAATGACTTCAACGTCTCTTGTAAAGATTCTTTTACAGCCTTTAGAACGGGGCCTTTAAAACGTTGGGCACCCCCTATAGGTTCAGGGATAATTCGGTCAATAACCCCCAACTGCGCCAAGTCTTGGGCTGTAAGACGTTGAGCGTCAGCCGCCTCAGCTGCTTTGGCACCGCTGCGCCACAAAATGGAGGCGCACCCCTCTGGTGAAATAACCGAATAAACAGAATGTTCTAACATAATAACTGTATTGGCAGCAGCCAACGCAATGGCACCACCAGACCCACCTTCACCAATAATAAGGCTAATGAGGGGAACCTTTACGGTTAGGCATGTTTCCAAACACCGCGCAATGGCTTCTGCTTGACCGCGCTCCTCCGCATCAATGCCTGGATAGGCCCCTGCCGTATCCACAAATGTAAAAATTGGCATGCGAAATTTGTTAGCCATTTCCATAAGCCGCTTAGCCTTACGATACCCCTCAGGCTTTGCCATGCCAAAATTGTGTTTAACCCGTGTTTCTGTGTCTACGCCCTTTTGATGCCCCATAACCATAACAGATTGACCCATAAATTTTGCAAGACCACCCACAATGGCACAATCTTCGCCAAATGTTCTATCGCCAGCAAGGGGAATAAAATCCTCAAACAAGGTTAAGTAGTCAAAAAATTTTGGTCGGTCAGGGTGTCTGGAGATTTGCACCTTCTGCCAGGCCGTTAGATTTCCATAAGTTTGGCGCATTAGCTTTTCAGCCTTCGCCTGTAGACGAGAAATCTCATCAGCAATGTTTATGTCACCACTGCTTGACAGATGTTTCAGTTCTTCAATTTTACCTTCAAGATCCGCAATGGGACGCTCAAAATCAAGAAATTTTGTCATTTACCGTTTTTAGTTTATACAACACACACTCTGTTTCTAAAATGTTCTGCGCCATAAGGCAAGAAGTGTTTAGCTAGTGATTCGTGCTGAGAGTTGACCTCAACAATTTCTGTAGTCCCTTCAAGCTTTGCATAAAAAAGCCCAACCGCTCACAAAAAAAGGTATTTTCATTGTGAGCAGAAGGGCGAAGATGCCTATCCTGTGGAAAAACCAAGGAAGGCAGAGCTTTACGGAATTTCTTCCTTATTACAGCAACGATCCTTACACCGATATGCTATGGGTTGTATTCAACCATACTTTCTCTTTTTTTTCAATTAGAAAATTGTTAAAAAAATAGAAATATAAAAACCTGTAAATGCGAAAGGTAGAAAAAAATGGAAACAAAGAAAATAATTGGCATTGATATGGGCATAACATCTGTTGGCTTTTGCATGCTAAATGTGAAAGAAGAAAAAATTTTAAGTTTAGGCGTTCACATTTTTGACGCCGCGGAAGACCCCCAAACAGGTGCATCTTTAGCGGAGCCCAGACGGTTGGCCCGTGGGGCAAGGCGTTTAGTGAATCGTCGTGCTATGCGAAAAAATAAGCTACAGAAAGATTTAGTGAAGCTGGGCTTTGACACACAGGGTCTACACAATTTTTATGCATTATCCCCCTGGGAGCTGCGCAAAGAAGGCCTTCATCGAAAGCTGACAGATTTAGAATTTGCCAAATGTTTGCTTCATATGTGCAAACGGCGTGGGTTTCAAACGAATAGGAAAAGCCCACAAGATAAGGACGCAGAGACTGGGAAAATGAAAAAGGGCATGAATGAGCTGAGGGTAAAAATGGAAGCATCTAAAGCTGAAACCATTGGCGCCTATTTGTGTGACTTAGAAAAAAAGCGCAATACCCAAGGTGATTACAGCCACACAGTTCAGCGTGACATGATCAAACAGGAAATAGAAAAATTGTTTGAAAAACAACGGGCCTTTGGCAATGAAAAGGCAAGCTTTCAGGCTGAGGAAATCTTAACTGAAACTATTTTATTTCAGCGGCCCTTGAAGTCTGTAGATTTTATGCGTGGCTATTGCACCCATCTGCCAGACGAAAAACGGGCACCCAAATTCAGTTTATCGGCAGAGCTGTTTGTTTTGTATTCAAAGATTAACAACCTGAAGGTTGATGGAAAAGATGGTACACTTATAGAAGTAACGCCCCAAATGCGCCAGCAGGTTGTTGATTTAGCTTATAAAAAGAAAAAAGTTACCTTCAGCGACATACGAAAAGAATGGGGGCTTTCAGAAGATTTTCGGTTTAATTTTGTGAAATATGGTGAAAAGAAAGAGGAAGAGCAAACTTTCTGTCAACTAGAAGGCTACCACAAGCTGCAAAAAGCTTTTAAAAAAAACAGCCCATGGAAAACCCCCGAAGAACAACTGGATTTATTCGATGCCATTGCAGAAATTATTAGTTTTGAATTTGATGAAAAAAAAATAGAAGAAGAATTAAGAAAACACCCCCTTTTGGCTGATGCTGATAACAATCTTATCGAAGAACTGCTGAAGGTTGATTTTAGCAAAACCATCAGGCTTTCCAAAAGGGCTGTTCATCAGTTGCTGCCATACTTGAAAGACGGAAAGCGTTACGACGAAGCTGTCGCTTTGGCAAATTTCCCCCAACAAAAAACCAATAGGAAAGACACCCTGCCACCGTTAGAAAAAACCAACAATCCCGTGGTGGACCGTGCCATGGCAGAGGCACGCAAGGTGATTAATGCCCTAATTCGAGTTCACGGCAAGCCTGACTCAATTTATATTGAACTAGCCCGTGAGTTGGGGAAAAGTAGGTCTTTGCGCAATGAAATTGAGGATAAACAGAAAGAAAATAAGAAAAAGAATGACACCATACGTGAAAAAATAAAGAATCATAATCACGAAGCCCGCAAGAGCGATGTTATCAAATACAAACTGTGGGAAGAACAGCAGGGTTTTTGCGCTTACTCGGGGGACTACATACAACCCTCCGCTTTATTTGATAATACCAATAGTGTTCAGGTTGACCATATTTTACCCTTTAGCCGCAGTTATGATGACAGTTATATGAATAAGGTTTTGGTAACCGCCAAAGCCAACCAAGACAAGGGCAACAAAACCCCGTATGAATGCTGGGGTGGCACAGACAGGTGGGGACAATTGGAAGATTTTGCCCAAAAACTTCCTTGTCGAAAAAAGCAGAAAAATTTCTTAACAAAAACTTTTGCCGAACAAGAACAAGATTTCAAAGAACGGAATTTGAACGACACCCGTTATATGACCCGTTGTTTCAAAGACCATATGAAGGAACATTTGGGTGTGGAAATTTTTACCATTAACGGTGGCATTACAAACTTTTTGCGCCATAGCTGGGGCTTGGGAGCCAAAGACCGCGCTGAAGATAACCGCCACCACGCCGTGGATGCAGTCATTATTGCTTGTGCCACACCTGGAATTGTTCAAAAGGTGACGGAATTTAATCAATACGCAGAATGGGCAAAAGCTAGGAAAAAGGACCCCGACGCTAAAAAACCCTATTTTCCAGAGCCCTGGGAAGGTTTTCGTAAGCAGGTTTTGGATGCAAAAGAAAATATTTTTGTTTCCCGCATGCCAAACCGCAAGCTAACAGGCCAGGCCCATAAGGAAACCATACTTAGCTATCGTCCCCATAACCCAGTGGGGGAACAAATGGTAAAACGGGTTCCCTTAAGTAGTTTAAGCTTAAAGAATTTAGAAAATATGGTAGATAAGAAACGCAACAAAAGACTTTATGAGAGACTTTATGAGCTTTTGAAGGAACGCCTAGAAACACCTGGAACTAACGCATTCAAAGAACCCGTTTACATGCCCCGCAACAATGGCACTGAGGGGCCCATTGTAAAAAGCATTCGGGTGTATGACAACACCAACAGCGGCATCAAGGTTAGGCAGGGTCATGCGGATAATGGCAACATGGTGCGGGTGGACGTGTTTTCAAAGCCTGATGGAAAAGGAAAGCTAAAATATTACCTGTGCCCCATTTATGTGATGGATGTGATGAAGGGGGTTCTGCCTAACAAGCTGTGTGTGGCAGGCAAAAAAGACTGGCCAGAAATAGACGAAACCTACACCTTTATGTTTTCCCTGCATAAAAATGATTTGGTGAGAATTAAGACATCTGAAGGAAAAGAAACGTGGGGTTATTATGTTGGTATGAATCGATGGACTGCAGCGATAGATGTTGTTGAGCATTCGAAACCCATAAAACAAAAAATGATAGGCCTTGGTGTTAAAACCCTTGCTGCCTTTGAAAAGTACAACGTGAATTATTTTGGTGAAAAATTTCGGGTAAAAGGGGAAAAACGTTTGCCCATTCACCCTAAAAAATCTGGAACGGGTGAAAAACCATGAGCTGGCGTGTGGTAACCCTTCAAAACCCTGCCCAGCTCAGTTTGAAAAACAGTCAGCTGGTGGTGGTTCAGGGGGAAACCATGAACACCCTACCTGTGGAGGATTTATGCGCCATTGTGCTAGATTCCCCCCAAATTACCATAACCAGTGCTTTGTTGGGGTATTTACAAACCCACAATGTCACATTGTTTACGTGTGATAGCAAACACCACCCCAATGGGGTGTTGTTTGCTTTTCATCAGCATTCGCGCTTAACAGAAGTGGCCCATGTGCAACAAAACTGTTCTTTGCCTTTAAAAAAACGGTTGTGGCAACGCCTTGTGCAACAAAAAATTATGAACCAAGCCCAAAGTGCAAAACATGTTGGTAAACTAGATGCTTTTGAAACCTTACGTCAGCTTGTGCCACGGGTGGAATCAGGTGACACCAAAAATTTAGAAGCCTACGCAGCGCGGTTTTATTGGCCCCAGCTGTTTGGGGCTGAATTTAAACGCCACGGTACCTGCCTTGTAAATGGGGCGCTTAATTATGGCTATGCCATTGTGCGGGGCATTATTTGCCGTGCCTTGGTGGCCTATGGGTTGCTGCCTTGTTTTGGTGTTCACCATAAAAACGACCTAAATGCCTTTAATTTGGCTGATGACATGATTGAACCCTTTCGACCCATGGTAGATATATTGGTTTACGACTTAACCCGCAATATTGAGGAAAGCCACCAATTGTCAAAAACCTTGCGTCAGCAGTTATTGGGCATTGCCATTCAAGAATGCCGCATAAAAAAAGGCGTGCATGTATTGCACAACGCAGCCGAGCTTATGTGTCAAAGCTTGGTAACTGCCATGCGTGAAAAAGACCCCAGTCTGCTTGAGTTGCCTGAGTTGATAGAATGAGCCTAGAAGGGAACCGTTACATGTGGCTGTTTGTGTTTTTTGATTTACCTGTCAAAAAGAAAGAAGAACGGGCACGTGCCAACAGTTTCAGGCGATTTTTAAAACAAGATGGTTATATGATGATTCAACTGTCAGTATATGCCCGCATTTGCAATGGCCGTGAACGGGTGGAAAAACATATTAAAAAACTAGAAGCCAACATTCCCCCAAAAGGCAGCGTGCGGTATTTTGAAATTACGGACAAACAATATGGACGTATGAAAATTTTGGTTGGAAAAAAGGTTGAAAATGAAAAAAACCAGGCCAAACAGCTCCTTTTATTTTAGAGTTTTGGCCTGGATTCCCTTATTTTCTGCGCCTTTCACAGCGGTGGAGTATAGCATAACGGTGTAAGGATGGAAGCTATAACTGGTAAAATTATTCATGAATTCTCTCAGGGAGTATAGCATAACGGTGTAAGGATGGAAGCTATAACAAACTCCATTAATAGGTAGTAAATTTTAATAGTATAGCATAACGGTGTAAGGATGGAAGCTATAACACTATATTGGTTATAAGGATAACTTGGCTTAGTATAGCATAACGGTGTAAGGATGGAAGCTATAACACTCCAACCTTAATAAGTTTTAATACTTCTAGTATAGCATAACGGTGTAAGGATGGAAGCTATAACATATTGCGTAATTCAGATTTTTTTGAGAGTAGTATAGCATAACGGTGTAAGGATGGAAGCTATAACGTTATCAACATTAACCAAGAGGGGCTAACGAGTATAGCATAACGGTGTAAGGATGGAAGCTATAACTCAACCATGGATATTTACAAAAAACTTTCTTAGTATAGCATAACGGTGTAAGGATGGAAGCTATAACTCTACTCCTGTTGCCAACACTTGGCCGTCAAGTATAGCATAACGGTGTAAGGATGGAAGCTATAACACGGTAATGGCGGCGTGTACTCCAGGGCCTACGCTATGCAAAAACTGGGCGCCTTCAACCTTCGGGTTTCTCCCCACACTTTAAAATCCTTACAATTTTTCAATGACAGATTCGCTTAGTCCTGTAGATAGGGCAATGATGGAAGAGGCCACACCCTGTTGTTTTAAAATGCGTGCTGCATGAAGGGTGGCTTTTTCTATACCAATTTTCTCCCCTTCTTGGCGTCCTTCTTCCAGTCCTTCTTGGTGCCCTTCTTGGCGTCCTTCTTGGCGTCCTTCTTCCCGTCCCCGTTCTAGGGCTTTTTCTTCGTATTTTTTCAGTGTATTGGTTTCAATGCGCAACCAGTGCAGGCGGTCTTCGTAAGACATGCGTTCTTCTTCTGTAAAATTCATCACATTCAAAACATCCACAGCCTTCTTTAAGCGCGGATCATCAAGATTTTTAGGCATTTTGTCCCCGCACAGCAAATCATGGCGGGTTAAAAAGGTCATCCACATATCCAGGGAATTTTTGACCCTTTCCATAAACGTGTTCAGGTCTTCTTGCGTGCTGGGGCAGAATTTTTTCAGTTCAATGGTATGTAATTCAAGGTCTTTAAAGTACGCATACCCTGTGTCTTTTTCCGTAATGCGAAACACATTATGGTATTTGTTACTTTCCAAAATGGATGTGAAATTTAAAATATGAATGCCAATGGCTTTTGATAAGGTTGAATAATCCACAGATTGTTCCAGTTGTTCTGTGTACAATTTGGCCCAGTAATACAAGGCCCGTTTGTCATAATCGGCTTCGTCAGCTATTTGAATTTCAATGTTGAATCGCTTACCATCGTGTCCCTTGGCCTTAATATCTAAAATAGACAATTTGTCATTTCTAAAGTTTTTGGGGTTGTAAGGGTTCATCAAGGTCACATCTAACACCTGGTCTTCTTCTGACACAATGGAATTGATTAAAGATATGAGAAGGTCCTTATTTTCCTCCACGCCAAAAATCTTTTTAAAAGCCATGTCCACGCGGGGTGTAATTCTTTCCATTGATTTGTCGTTCCAATATGCAATAGGTGTTAAGTGATAATTTAGCTATACCATAAAATGATGATTGGCGTTCCTATTTTTTAAAATATCATTCCCCTTATGAGGTCATGATGGGCCTACAAAATGCTCAAACCTGGCCATAACAAAAATCTAAGCAGAAAAATATGAAAAAGAAAACAAAACTCTCCTTAAATTTAGCTGCTTAGTGTTCTTGACAAATAGAAACACCGATTCAATTTTAACTACCTGTGGTTGATATTATTATCTTGAAAAGGGAGGATATCGCGTAATATGATGTTTTTTAGTTAATTGTCAACTTTTGGTATGTGGTTCTAAATTGATATTAGAAAAATGTGTGCTAAGAACTGTATTGACTCTTTTATGTTTTCTTTCCCTTTGTGCTTGCGGCGGGGAAAATAGGGGCCAGCGCGTATGCATTTACTTTAAAACAGGTGTTGCTTTAAACGTAGACCCTGTTGGGAAAGCGTCTCCTTTGGATGTACGCATATATCAACTAGATAGTGTACAAGATTTTGAAGAGGCGAATTTTTTTACACTCTACAATGCTCCTGAGAAAGTACTAAAAAATCATTTGCTCAGCAAAAATCGCTTAGAAATAAGGGCTAATGAAAATTTACTTTTTGAAATGTTTCTTTTGCCTAAAACCGAATATGTGGGGTTTGTATGTGCTTACCGTAATATTGAGAAAACTAAATGGAAAGAAGTGATAAAGGTCAGTGATTTTTCATGGGGTCGCATATCTGTAGATTTGAAAGAAAGTGGGGTTGAGATTCTCAACTCATAAATCCCCATGTGGAAATAGGTAGGTAGTTTATGCACAATAAAGTTATATGGTTAGAGGGTATGTTTTTACAACCTCAGCACTTGCAACAGCAAGAACGTTATTTTAGATATTTGATTCAGCAAAAAAGCACTTCCATGCCTTTCTTTTGGGGTTTTTATGAGCTGGAAATAGATAAAACTCTTCTGGCTATTGGAAAAGTAGGCATTAGTCAATGTTCATGTGTATTTCCAGATGGCACTTATGCCAAAGCACCAGATGTGGATTTACCCCCTGTACCTTTTGCATTTAATCCACTTTGCTCTGAAGAAAATATATTATACTTAGCTATTCCAACGCTTCAAAATGGTTTAGCTGAGGTTTGTTCAAAGGACACAGGCACTGGCATGCGCTACGAATGTGGCCTTGTGAATGTGGTAGATAATACATCAGAAGAGATTGGAACAGGTGTTGATATTCATGTGGCACGTCTGGCTCTTAAAATTATGCAAGGTGCTGGAGAACTTTCTGGCTATGTATACCTTCCCATAGCTCGAGTAAGCCAAGTTTCACCAGAGAACGCTATTATTTTAGATGACAATTTCATTCCCCCCTTCTTGGACGTTAAAACCAATACTGTCATAAATCAGTATTTAAATGAAATTTTTGCTTTGCTTCACCATCGAGCTACGCTACTTGGCAAGCGCATTGCCAATATTGATGAGGCAGACTCAACGGCTACACAAGACCTTATGTTGCTCCAGCTCATTAACGTTTATGAATCTCACCTAAGCGCTTTGAAGGCATTACCGAAACTTAGGCCATTTGATCTTTACTTGGCTCTATCTCAACTTTTAGCTGCACTTTCCACATACGCACAGCAAGATAGACGCCCCCCCTTGATAAACGCTTATGATCACAATTCTTTAGAGGAAACTTTTTCATCACTAGTAAAACATCTTAAAAGTGCTTTGACAGTTGCTTTAAATCAGAATGCATCACTTGTTCCTCTAGTCCATCAAGATAGTTTGTGGATAGCCCAAATTTTAGATGAATCTATCTTTGAGGCAGATTTCATCTTAATTGCAACAGCACAAGCGCCAAGTGAAGTTTTACGACAAAACTTACCAGCACAGTTAAAGATAGCGTCTGTAAATGATGTATATGACCTAGCCGCCCATGCTTTAACTGGTATTCCAATAACACCGTTGGCTGCGGTTCCCCAAAAAGTTCCCTATTATGCAAACTCAGCTTATTTTGTATTGGATAAAGAAAGCCCCTATTGGAAAAATCTTTCCATTACAGCCCCCATAGCTATTCATCAAGGCTTGGAATATGCGGGTTTTAATCTGGAACTGTGGGCTGTGCATCAGGGCCTTGGCGTAGAAGTCAAAAAAATTCATTTTGGAATTTTTTGTAGAATTGATAGAATTCGAGAGAGTTTTGGTAGATTGCTTTTTTAATATTTTTGATTCTTTTTTTTCGCATTAGATTCAA
>JBIKLN010000039.1:0-9169 GCA_044359765.1 Patescibacteria group bacterium
TAAGGACCAAGAGTGGTCATGGGCTATGTGCGGCCTGTGGGCGTATATCTGGGCTTTCTCTGTTTTATGATGGGGGTAGCTTTTTTCTGGGGTCCTTAGGAACTATCGTTACGTTTTTTTTTGATCATGCTCTAGACATGTGGGAAAAAACGGTTCGCTGCCCCCCTTTTGGGCAGAACCCTGGATGCTGACTTTTGTAAAGAGGTCTGAGACGGGGACGGTAGAGGTATGCGTCTCGTGGCGGAGGAGGGGTGGACCAAAGCACAGTCAAGGCCGGGAGGTGGACCCCTTGACGCAGTCAACGGCCTATACCCATTATGGCGAGAAAATGCGGGAAAATTCACGCAAAAAGAGAATTTCTCGGTCAGGAAATCCCTCCTTAACCAAGAAACCTCTCCTTAACCAAGAAATCCCTCTCAATCAATACCCCCTCACAACCCAGGTAGGTGCCCTCCTAAAGAGCCTGTGAAATCAAAATGTGCATAGTTGGTCACTTCGTCTCATAATTCCTATGCCAAAATTAAAAGCTCTGCGCCATATTTTTTGACCCAGCCCATCCCCAGTTCATCACATTTGTTCCAACTTCTGGGTTTACTTCAGGAATCTCAAAACGCCCAACCCAATAAGCCCAACGTGACTTGTTGTCATAAGACAAGGGGATTTGAAAATTTTGGTGCATAATATAACGGTCTAAGGCATGAACGGACGCCTTCAGGTCATCTAATGTTTTTGCCATTGTGATCTGACGAGCTAACTGTTCAGCCACAGAATCTTTCACACCAATGTAATTACTGCTTCCTTTTATATCCGCATTTTTGGCGCTGAAATAGTATAGTTGTTCATTACCAGGTGACAGGCTATTCGACCAGGTATGAACAATCATATCAAAATCGCTTTCCACAACGCGGTTTTCGTATTGGACAGCATCCATAAGACGTACAGTTAGGTTTACCCCAACCTTCTTCAGGCTTTCCCTTAAGGATAGGGCAACTTTTTCCAACCGTGGGTCTTTTATAAGAAGCTCTACAGACAGGGGCTCTCCCTTACCATTAACGCGTATGCCGTTTTCAATTGTCCATCCAGCTTCTTTCAGCAACTGATCTGCCTTAGCAAGGTTTTCACGTTGGTCCCCATTTCCATTAGTGCGGGCAGGTTGGAAAGGGCTGTTTAGTAGGGTTTCCAAAAATTGTGGGTCTATTTGGTCCTTGAACTGCAGCAGTAACTCTTTTTCCTTGCCCTCTGCCATACCTGAATGGGCTAAGAAGGTATTAGAAAATAGACTGTTGGGTGCCTGCATGACATTATAAAACACAACTTTGTTTAGGGTGTCAAAATCCAAGGCTAAGGCTAAGGCTTTACGCACACGAATGTCAGAAAAAATGGGCCGACGCATGTTGTAAATAATAGTTCGTACAGCCGTGGGCCGTTGGTGAGTTGAATCAACCTTTTTAACGCTTCCATTGTTAATAGCTGGGAAATTATAACCTAATTCCCATTGATTAGGGTTAGATTCGAAGTATACGTCAAACTCTCCTGCCACAAAGGCTTGGAACTGGGCTTGGGCGTTTTTAAAGTATTCAATACGAATTGTGTCAAAGTTATAAGACCCTCGGTTGACGGGCAGGTCTTTCCCCCAATAGTCAGCCACACGTTCAAATGTGATGAAACGGCCCTGATCCACCGCAGAAACCTTATAAGGCCCACTTCCCATAATGGGTGTTAACCCTGTATCAGCAAAATCTACGTTTTCTAAGTGCTTTTTACTTAAGACGCGTAATAAGGAAACAATCAAAGGCAATTCGGGGTCATACTGACCATCCCCATTTGGTTGAAAGTGAAGCTTAAGAGTATGGGGGGACATGTGTTCATACCGCGTAATGCGTGAATAAAATTGACGGTACCGAGGCAGCCCCTTTTCCGTTAAAAGCTTGTAGGTGAATTCCACATCTTCACCTGTGATGGGGGTTCCATCGTGAAAACAGGCCTTTGGGTTAATATGAAAAATAATCCAAGAATAATCAGGGGCCAATTCCACCCCTTGCACAATAACGCCGTACAAGGTAAAAGGTTCGTCTGCAGAACGTGTCATAAGGGGGTCAAAGGTGATTAAAAGCCCTTCAGCGCTAATTCCTTTCACAGCATCCTTATTCAGTGTGTCAAAGGTGCCAACAGTAGAGAGGCGCAAACTCCCCCCCTTAGGGGCATGAGGGTTCACATGGTTGAAATGAGAAAAATCTGCGGCGTATTTGGGCTCCCCAAACCGTGACAAAGCGTGAACAGACCCTTGAGGGAGAGGCACTGATACCTTGGAGATGTTAGATTTGCCTTCGGTGGATTTGTCTTCGCGTGCGGGGATAGAAACAGGAGCAGTTACTTTTTCCACACCTGGTTTTTCAGGTTTTTGTGTTGACTTGAAAAACACAAATGCACCTGCAGCAAGACAAATGGATAAAACAATTAATTTATTTTTCATGAAAGCTTGGACTTAAGATTAATTAGAAAACTTATACCAATTTTAATAGCCTGTGCAAAGAGAAACGTTTTAAGTACAAGAATAATGCAATCCATTTTCATGAAAAACCTTGAAATTATTCCAGTAAATCCATACATTTTCAATGAGTCAGACTCATACAATAAAAGAACGGATTTTTTCGTGGATGTTACAAAAAAAATAGAAGACGCATTGTGCGGTGCCTTTAACGAAATGGGGTATGCCATTGTTCGGGTGCAGTTGTCAGGCAACATACGCAAAACATTGCAAATCATGATTGAACGTCAAGATGGCGAAACAATTAATGTGGATGACTGTGCGAAAGCCAGCCGCAAGGCTTCTGTCATTTTGGATGTTGAGGATTTTGTTAAAGGAGCGTATGTTCTAGAAATGTCATCGCCTGGCTTAAACCGCCCCCTGGTGAAGGTGGAGGACTTTAAGCGTTTTGTGGGACATCTGGTTGTTATCAGGACACAGTGTCTTATTGGAAATCGTAAAAATTTTCAAGGCACATTGGAATCAGCCACAGAAACAGATATAAGGGTAATACTGAAGGGTTCAGATACTGAGCCAGTAACCGTAGACATTCCTTATGAGCAGATTCATTGGGCGCGTTTGGATGTTCAGTTCTAATTTAGGAACTGGTCATTGGTTTTTCAAAAAAATGAAGATTAGAGGAATATAAATTGGCAAGTCGGAAAATTAAACCAGCGGATACGCATTTTGCAAGTCAACCACGGCACGAGCTATTGCAAGTAGCTGAAATTGTTGCCCGTGAAAAAGGCATTGAACCAGAAGAGGTTATTGTTGCTATGGAGCAAGCTCTCCAAAAGGCAGCCAAGGCAAAATACGGACTGGAACACAATATTGATGCATCTATTAACCCTGCCACGGGCGAAATGTCCATTACACGAACCCGCTATGTTGTTGGGGGCGAACCTGAAAGTGTGGACCAAATTTCCTTAGCTGATGCCCGTCTTTTAGATCCATCCTCTGAATTGGGAGATGAAATTACAGATTCCTTGCCACCCATTGAGTTTGGCCGTGTGGCAGCCCAAAGTGCTCGGCAGGTTATTTTTCAAAAAGTGCGTGACGCAGAACGTTCACGCCAATACGCAGAATTTAAAGACCGCTGCGGTGAAATTATTAGCGCCCTTGTAAAGCGTGTGGAATATGGAAATGTTATTATGGACCTTGGTCGTGCTGAGGGAATTTTGCGTCGTGAAGACCAAATTCCCCGCGAAACCTTTCGGGTTGGTGATCGTATCCGCGTTTTGATTACGGAGCTTAAGCCTGATGCCCGCGGCCCCATGATTAGTTTGTCTCGCACGCACCCTCAGTTTATGGCAAAACTGTTTGAACAAGAGGTGCCAGAAATTTACGATGGCGTTATTGAAATTCGTGCGGTGGCTCGTGACCCTGGAAGTCGGGCTAAGATTGCCGTTTATACTGGCGATTCAACCCTTGACCCTGTGGGCGCCTGCGTTGGTATGCGCGGAACCCGTGTGCAAGCTGTTGTTACAGAGCTGCAGGGCGAAAAGGTGGATATTGTTCCTTGGTCGCCCAACCCCGCTACCTTTGTGGTGAATGCTTTGGCTCCTGCAGAAATTTTAAAAGTTGTAATTGATGAAGAGGCAAAGCGTGTGGACGTTGTTGTTTCAGAAGACCAACTAAGTTTGTCCATTGGTAGGCGTGGTCAAAATGTGCGTTTAGCCTCTAACCTTACAGGCTGGAATATTGATATTATTACAGAAGCTGACGATACGAACCGTCGTTCTGAAGAAAATTCCCAGCGTGTTAACCTGTTCATGAATGCCTTAGATGTGGATGAAATGATAGCCCAGCTCCTTGTGTCTGAAGGCTTTTCTTCTGTGGACGAAATTGCCCAGGTAGACATTGAAGACTTTTCTTCCATTGAAGGATTCGATGAAGACATAGCAACGGAGCTTCAAAACCGTGCCCAAACCTATATGGCCTCAAAAAATGAAAATATTATGGCCATGTGTCGCAAAGAAGGGATGGAAGATGCCTTGTTGTCCTTGGACGGATTAACACCCGCCCTGTTTGAAAAGCTTTTATCAAGTAATATAAAAACCTTAGATGACCTTGCAGAATTGTCTGGTGACGAACTTCTTGATATAACAGGAAAAGATGTTTTAACGCTAGATGGGGCGAATCGTGTTATCATGGATGCCCGGGCCCACTGGTTTAACGATGAAAAATAGGGCCCCACTATAATAAAGAGAGAGTGAATGACTGGAACCACCGATACGAAAGACAAAGGCGAGCAACAGGCCGAAGGGGCTAAGAAAACCTTAACCCTGGGTAAGAAGTTGGACCTTAAAAAAATTTCAGAAAAAGATCAAGTTCGCCAAAGCTTTGCCCATGGCCGGTCTAAAACAGTAGAGGTGGAGGTTAAGCGCAAGCGTGTTCCCTTCTCTGAACGTACGTCTAAGCCTGTAAAAGTATCGGAAGGAGGGTCTGCTGATCACCTTGCTGAATCTGCAAGTCTTCGAAAGCTGACAGAAGAAGAGCTGGAAAACCGTATGCGCGCCGTCAAACAGGCTATTCAAACGGAAGAAGCAGACCATCCCCAGCAGGAGATTTCTGAAGAAATAGCCAAAGAATCAGATCATGTGGAGGAAATGCCCTCTCATCCTTTGGAAAGCACGGCGCCCTCTTTGGAAGAAAGCGCGCCTTCTCAAGATGAAAAAGCACCTGAGGTTGTGGAAGAAAAGCCCATAACCTACGCACGTCCAGCGCCAAAGGTTAATGAACGCAAAAAAGCAATTTCCATTCCAGATAATTTTACGCCCATTGTGCTTCGTGCCGCTAGTTATGGCCCATCTGCAGCTTCTACTGCAGCAGCAGCGGCAAAAGCTGCAAAAACAGAGGCTCCAGCTGTTCCTGGATCGGTTCCTGGGTTTGATGAATTTTCAAAAGATCCCTTAAAACAAGCCTATAAACCATCTGTCCGAAAATCTGATTTGGATTTAGACGATGAAGACGGTGCTTCTAAACGCAAGGTGGCTGGTCGTGCAGATGTTAAAAAAGTGGCTGCCGTACCTCCGCGAAAAGGGGATGACTTTTCATCGCGCAAACTGGGTCGTAATTTTCTTACAAAAGTTCTGGACGGAGACGCAGAAGAACGAACCCGTTCCATGGCATCCATCAGACGGGCCCGGCAAAAACATCGCCAGGACCAGGGCGCATTGGATTCAGAATCTACACGCGTTGTGCGTGAAGTTATTATTCCAGAATCCATTACAGTTGCTGAGCTTTCCAACCGTATGGCTGTGCGTGCTGCAGAAGTTGTAAAAACCCTGATGAAACTGGGTATGATGGTAACTATTAACCAGCTGATAGATGCTGATACGGCAGAGCTTGTGTGTGGAGAGTTTGGGCATAAGTTCAAACGCGTTGCTGATTCGGATATTGAAATTGGCTTGGGTGGTATGGAGGATACGGAAGACGACCTAATACCCCGTCCCCCTGTTGTTACCATTATGGGGCACGTGGACCATGGAAAGACCTCTTTGTTGGATGCCTTACGCCAAACAGACGTGGTCAGTGGCGAAGCTGGCGGCATTACGCAGCATATAGGTGCCTATCAGGTTACCTTAACATCGGGTAAAAAAATTACGTTTATTGATACCCCTGGTCACGCCGCATTCAGCGAAATGCGAGCCCGTGGTGCCAATCTAACAGATGTGGTTGTGTTAGTTGTGGCAGTTGACGATGGCATTAAGGAACAAACCATCGAAGCCATTAACCACGCAAAAGCAGCCCAAGTTCCCATTGTGGTGGCTATTAACAAAATTGACAAACCTGGCGCCAGTCCAGACCGTGTGCGTAGCGAACTTTTGCAACATGGACTTGTATTGGAAGAATTCGGTGGTGATATTCTTGCTGTGGAAGTTTCGGCGAAAAAGGCCCTAAACCTAGATAAGTTGGAAGAAGCCATTTTGCTTCAAGCTGAAGTTCTAGATTTGAAAGCCAACCCAAACCGCCTAGCTCATGGTGTGGTGGTGGAGGCACGCATGGAAAAAGGTCGGGGGACGGTTGCCACTGTTTTGGTTCAAAAGGGAACCCTGCGTGGCAGCGACATTTTTGTGGCTGGAACAGAATTTGGACGTGTGCGTGCCATCATTAGTGACCACGGAAAACAGCTAAAGGAAGCACTTCCTGGCATGCCTGTGGAGGTTCTTGGGTTTAATGGTACACCATCAGCTGGTGATGAATTTTTTGTGGTGGAAGAAGAATCTAAGGCCCGTGAAATTACGGACTATCGCATGCGTCGCAAGCGGGAACAGCAGGCCATTGCCTCTGCCCGTGGGTCTATGGAACAGATGATGTCTAAAATTGCGGCAGGCGAAGTGCGCGAACTGTCTGTTGTTATTAAAACGGACGTTCAAGGGTCCTTAGAAGCCATTGCGGCAAGCCTTGCAAGACTTGCAACCCATGAAGTAACAGTGCGCGTTTTGCATGGTGCTGTGGGTGGAATTAACGAAAGCGATGTGTCTTTGGCACGGGCGTCGGGTGGGCTTATTATTGGCTTTAACGTACGTGCCAACCCACAAGCCCGAGATTTAGCGCGACGTGATGGGGTGGATATTCGTTATTATTCCATCATTTATGATGTGTTAGATGATATGAAGGTCATGATGGGTGGTTTGCTTGCCCCCACTGTGCGTGAAAAATACTTAGGTGTTGCTGAAATTCGTACGGTCTTTAGTATCAGCAAAATTGGTAAAATTGCAGGGTGTTATGTGACGGAAGGTATTGTTAAGCGGGGGGCTAAGGTACGTTTGTTGCGTGACAATGTGGTTATTCACGAAGGTGAACTCAAAAGCTTAAAACGTTTCAAAGACGAAGTTAAAGAGGTTAAGGATTCCTATGAATGCGGTATGGCCTTTGAAAACTATAACGACATTCGAGAGGGTGACGTTGTAGAATGCTTCGAAATGGAAAGTGTGGCTCGTCAGTTGTAAAAGCTTAGGTCTTGTGAAATGACATTAAAAATTGCATCTATTGCTTTGGATATGCCCGTTTTGCTGGCGCCCATGTCGGGTGTGACAGATATGCCTTTTCGCAGGCTTGTGAAACGTGCAGGTGCTGGCCTTGTCATTTCAGAAATGATTGCAAGCCAAGCCATGATTCGCAGTACCCGACAAACCATGAAGATGATTGAAAAGTCAGCGGATGAACAGCCCATGGCTGTGCAGCTGGCAGGTTGTGAGCCTGATGTTATGGCCGAAGCAGCTCGTCTTAACGAAGATTTGGGCGCTCAGATTATTGATATTAATATGGGGTGTCCTGTTAAAAAAGTTGTTAATGGTCATGCGGGGTCTGCCTTAATGCGTGATGAACTATTGGCATCTAGAATTATTGAGGCAACGGTTAAGGCGGTTGGTGTTCCTGTAACTCTAAAAATGCGTACAGGTTGGGATGACCATAACCGAAATGCCCCAAGACTTGCCAAAATAGCTGAAGAATGTGGTGTGCAAATGATTACAGTTCACGGACGCACCCGCTGCCAGCTTTATACAGGCAAGGCAGATTGGGCCTTTATTCGAACAGTTAGGGATGCTGTTACTATTCCTGTTGTTGGAAACGGCGATGTGCTGACTCTTCAAGATGCTGAAAATCTGTTGGAACAAAGTGGTGCTCATGGTGTCATGGTGGGTCGGGGGGCCTATGGGCGCCCATGGTTTATTAACCAAATAGGACACTACATCCGTACGAAAGAAATTTTGCCCGACCCCACATATGCAGAACAATATGCGTTGGTTCAGGAACATTTTGACGCCATGCTTTCCCATTATGGGGAATCTACAGGCCTTAAAATTGCCCGCAAGCATTTGGGCTGGTATAGCAAAGGTATGATAAATTCTGCAGATTTTCGTGTAGCCATCAACCAAGCAGAAACGCCCAAAGCAGTATATGAACTGCTGGGGAGTTTTTATTCAACTTTTATTCATTAAGCGTAAGGTAGGTTATGAACAACACCCTAAAAAAACATGGCTTAGGCGCCGTTGTGCATGACTTTTTAAAAACCTACTTTGACCAACATGAAGGGGCCCAGCCTGTTCAGGGATTGTACCAAACTGTACTGCAGGAAGTGGAGCGTCCCTTGATTTTGTTGACTCTTAATTCTGTGAATTGGAATCAAAAAAAAGCTTCTGAAATTCTGGGAATGAATCGCAATACCTTGCGCAAAAAAATTCAGGAACTTGGACTGACACGGTCTAGTTAATATAGCAAGACTCCTGCAATTTGGACCTCCACATCCCTATCAAAGCCATTGGTTTTGCTGGGCTTTTTTGAATACTTTATGCTCAAAAAAGAGTCATTTCCCTATATGTCTGAAAAATTTCACAGTGCGCTTAAAATCAAGAATCTGGCCATAGAAAACGTAGATTTCAAAAAGGAAAAGTACAATTCTCGAGGTTAATTTTGGTATTAATACAAAGTTTAACCTCGGGACTATCTGTGCTACACTCAGGCTTAACTATTCTCCAACACTATGCATACTGGAATTAGACTGATGGAAAGAATTAACCCCCGTGTGGACATGGCCTTTAAGAAGATTTTTGGCGTGGAAGAGAATAAGGATCTCCTTATTTCCCTCATTAATTCCATTGTGTCAAAAGAAGACCAGGTGTTGGACATAACCTT
>JBIKLN010000017.1:0-33699 GCA_044359765.1 Patescibacteria group bacterium
AATTTCAGAAATGATAAACTATCTATTTTGGATGTTAAGGCCAAGGGCCACGACGGCAAACTATTCAATATCGAAATTCAAATTTCTGACGAAGCTGATTATGACAAACGGGCCTTATATTACTGGGCGAAATTGTACACAGAACAGCTGGAACAATCTGTGGATTATTCAACCCTGTCAAAGGCCATTGGCATTCATATTTTGAATTTCAAATCCATTTTCGAAAGTAATAAATACCACAATGTGTTTCGCATTACAGAAAAGGACACAGGGTATGTGTATTTTAAGGACCTTGAATTACACACCATTGAGTTGAAAAAATTCTGCCCCAGCACACAAGAGGACCTAAGCACCTTCATGGATAGGGTGAAAAATTCCCTAGATATGTGGATGACCTTTTTAACCCGCCACGATTTACTGCGTGGGGATAAAATGCCAAAGAATCTTGATGACCCACGGTTAAAGAAGGCCATGGATGTTTTGAATGTGATGAATTTCACAGAAGAAGAACGCATGTCTTACGAAGACCGTCTCCACTGGCTGCGCATTGAAGCCAGCGCCCTGAAAAAGCAAATGGAAAAGGGCCTTAAAAAAGGTATGAAAAAAGGCGAGAAAATTGGTATTAAAAAAGGTATGGAAAAAGGCCGGGAGGAAGGCGAAAAAATAGGTATTAAAAAAGGGCGAGAGGAAGGCGAAAAGATTGGTATGGAAAAAGCTACCCTAGGTGTGGCACGTATTTTAAAACAGCAGGGTGTGGAACCTTCCATCATTGCTTTATCCACAGGCCTAAGCGTGTCTGTTATTGAAAAATTATAGTGATTCCCGCTGGGGTATATAGCGAGACTCCTGTAATTTGGACCTCCATATTCCTATCAAAGCCATTGGTTTTGCTGGGCTTTTTTGAATACTCTAGATTCAAAAAAGAGTTATCTCGCTATATATCACGATTTTGTTAAAAATGTTTCTTTTATGAGGTTCTTATTTGCAGCTTTTTCTTCCTTTGCGTCATGAGGTGGATTTTTCCGTCCACAAATGGGTTGTAGGGCCTGAAAACCAGCAGGCAACCCAAGTTGTTCAGCAATGGCCCCAATGGTCGTGCCCATTTGTGTGTGTGTATGGCCCCAAAGGTTCAGGGAAAAGCCACCTGGCCCATATGTGGGCCCATGGGGCCAACGCCCTTATATTAGATCCAGCCACGTGTGACCAATCCATGCCAAGGGCCTACGTGGCCAAGGCTTATATGCTGGACAATGCCTCAACTCTTCAAAGTCAAGAATGGCTTTTTCATTTTTATAACAAGGTGATGGAGGAGGGCAGCTTTTGCCTATTTACGGCTCTTGTGCCTCCATCTCAGTGGCCCTTTACGCTTCCTGATCTAATGTCACGCTTAAAAACTGTTCCTGTTGCCCAGTTATGCCCTATGGACGATGATTTGCTAAAACGCATTTTGCAAAAACAATTTTATGATCAGGGATTTTTTGTCCCAGACAATGTTTTTAGGTACATGCTTAACAACATGGAACGTTCCTTAGAGGGGCTTCAGGTTTTTACATCTTTTCTAATCAAGCAGGCAAATCATGAGGGTAAAAAAATAACACTTTCCTTTGTTAAGCGTGTTTTGGGTGAGTTTTTTCTGGAAAATGGCACCTAATGACCCAAAAAGTGTTTCTTTATTGCAGCAATTAATAAATTTTTAGCGAAAATAACTAAAAATGATTGCCCATTTTAGAAATGCCAATTATAAATTTAAGAAATTGTTAATTTTTATCGGAAAAACGGAATGTCAGAACAGAATTTAACGCACAGTGAATTGTTAGCTTACGCCACACAAATGGTTTCTTCCTATTTGTCGAACCATCAGGTTGCCTTGGAAGAAATACAGGGTGTTTTTGGAAAAATATATCAGATATTGGCTGATGCCAATCGTAATCCCAATAGCTTAAAAAATAGAAGCCCAATTGTACCAGCTGTTCCTATTGAAGATTCAGTAACCGACGAGTACATCATTTGCCTTGAAGATGGCAAAAAATTGCAAATGCTGAAGCGTCACCTAAATACGGTTTATAATATGAGTTTAGATCAATATAAGGAACGCTGGGGCTTGCCTGTTGACTATCCTGTGGTTTCTCCAAATTACGCGCGTCGTCGTAGCCAGATCGCTAAAAATACAGGTCTTGGTGTGAACGGTCGTCGTAAGAAAATAAAGGTGGTTGTGGGCCAAAACAACATGGACGGCCAAAGCCAAGTGGCCGTATTAGCTTCTGGTATGAAGAACTAATTATTTTGGGTAATGAAAAGGCCTCAGCTGCGTTGGCAGTGGGGCCTTATTTTTTTTAGGTAAGGAAAAATATGGCATCCTATCAATATGTATATGTCATGAAGGGGTTATCAAAAACATACGCAGGAGGGCGTGACGTATTGAAGGATGTGTGGTTGTCATTTTTGCCTGGGGCGAAAATTGGCATTATTGGTCCCAACGGGGCTGGTAAATCTACGCTATTAAAAATTATGGCAGGTTACGACAAGGAATTTAATGGTGAAGCCTGGGCTGCTGAAGGCGCCACGGTTGGCTATTTAGCCCAAGAACCAGAATTGGACCAAAGCAGAACAGTTTTTGAAAATGTGATGGACGGCGTGCATGAAACTAAGGCTTTGTTGGACGAATTTGAAGCTGTTAACCTGAAATTTGCTGAACCCATGACGGATGATGAAATGAATGCCCTTATCAGCAAACAGGCCGAACTTCAGGAAAAAATAGACCACCTGGACGCCTGGGATTTGGGGCGTAAAATTGAAATTGCCATGGATGCGTTGCGCTGCCCACCAGCTGATGCTGCCGTTTCTGACCTATCGGGTGGGGAAAAACGTCGCGTGGCCTTGTGCAAGCTATTGCTACAAAAACCAGATTTATTATTATTAGACGAACCTACAAACCATTTAGACGCTGAATCAGTGGCATGGCTAGAACGCCACCTGCAGGATTATGCAGGTACGGTGGTTCTTGTAACCCACGACCGCTATTTTTTGGACAATGTGGTCAGTTGGATTTTGGAGCTAGACCGTGGTCAGTCTATTCCATTTGAAGGCAACTACTCAGGGTGGCTAGAACAAAAACAAAAACGTCTGGAAATCGAACAAAAGGGGGAGGGCAACCGCCAAAAGCAGTTAGCCAGAGAGTTGGAATGGATTCGCCAATCTCCTAAAGCACGGCAAAGTAAAAGCAAGGCCCGTATTCAAGCCTATGAGGATTTGTTGAACCAAACGCATGATCAAGGTCAGGGGGAGGGCAGTTTGCATATTCCCCCAGGTCCCCGTTTGGGTGATGTGGTTATTGAAGCTGAGGGCTTGCACAAGGGCTTTGCCGATAAGTTGTTGATTGAAAACCTGAATTTTAAACTGCCTAAGGGGGGTATTGTGGGGGTTATTGGCCCCAATGGTGCTGGTAAAACAACCTTATTTCGCATGCTTACCCAGCAAGAAGCGCCTGATTCAGGATCTATGCGGGTTGGTGATACGGTGGTTATGGGGTATGTGGACCAGTCTCGTGACACCTTAAACCCAACCAAAACTGTGTGGGAAGAAATTTCTGGTGGCCATGACGATGTAAGTTTAGGCAAAAAAACCATTCCTAGCCGTGCCTACTGCAGTTTGTTTAACTTTCGTGGCGCCGACCAGCAGAAAAAAGTTGGCCAGCTATCGGGCGGGGAACGTAACCGTGTACATTTGGCCAAAATTCTAAAATCTGGTGCCAACGTTTTGCTGTTAGACGAACCGACGAATGACTTGGATGTGGAAACTTTGCGTTCCTTGGAAGAAGGTCTGTTGGACTTTGGCGGTTGTGCCATTGTTATTAGCCATGACCGTTTCTTTTTAGACCGCATTGCTACCCATATTTTGGCTTTTGAGGGCAATAGCCACGTAGAATGGTTTGAGGGTAATTACGAATCGTACGAAGCCGACCGCAAGCGCCGTTATGGCGTAGATGCCAACCAACCCCAAAGACTTAAATACAAGCCATTGGTGAGGTAGGGGGCGGGAATCGGGAGTCAGGAGTTTGGCGGGAACCCCATCAAGGGGCAAGTCCCGCCAGTCAAGAAAACAGAGTTTAGAAACTCATCTTTGTTCCAAGAATAAACACAGCGCCACTGTTGTTTCCAATGGCTTTGTTGCCTTTTCCTTCGGCATCCATATATGCCTGTTGATTTTCAATGGCTTTTGCGTTTGTACGGGTGCGCACAAAATCTACTTCACCAAAGAACTTCAGTCCTTCTAAAGCGCTAAGGTCCACAGATGTGGCAACAATGTCGCTGCTGGCTTTTTGGGTGGCGTCTGTTTTTCGGTCTGTTCTGTGGTAGGCTGTGGCAAATTGGTAAGCGCCAACAGTATAGCTGGTTCCAACGTTCCATGCTTTACCAGCATTTCCAAGATACGCATCTTTCATATAAGCAATGGATTTTTCAATGTCATTATTCTTAGGTAGGCGTGACTTGCCATTGTCAATATAACCTGTTGCTACGCGCCATTTGTCGTATCCAACCGCTGCAGTTAGTTGGTAGGAGCTGGCGTTATTCATAGGCACGTGTCCTAAATCCTTAAGTTTACCAAAGTCTGTGTATTGGGTTTTTTCACGAATGGCTGTGGCTGAAAGGGCGTAGCTCCATTTTTCAACATTTCCCTTATAGGTAATACCCATTTCAAGGTTACGACGGCCATAGGGTGCGTGGTTTTTATCATAATACAAGTAACCAGTTTGGTTGCCTGCCTTTAAATCGTCGCCAACAACACTGTTGTTTTTGCTTGCATCCCCCATATGTGATGTGTTGGGAGTGAAGGAAACACCGAGTTGGAAGCCTAAAACCTCAGGGCTATAAAACACAACCTTTGTGGCGCGTTTAGATTCACCAACCATGTTGGCACCACTGATGACGCCCGCTGAATAGTTATAAATACCATTCATTCCCCCATCAATACCGTTAGCACCACCAATTAGACTTGCGCCTGATTCGGGCATAGAATCCACAGGGCCTGTAACAGCGCCCACTTGGAATGTGCCAAAACCGCCGCTTAATTCTACGTAATTTTTGTTCACATAAGTGCTGGAACCTGGAATGGTTTGGAAGTTAATGCGGTATTTGTAATCTAACCCGTTGGCGGATTTTCCAGCAACAGTAAAATACATGTCAGAAGCACCAATGGAAACATGAGGGTCCGTTCCACCTGCGCCATTTTCCTTGCGGGTCTGGGACGCCATGGCTCCAGAAAGAACTGTAAATCCATTAATCTTTAAAGTGGGGGCTTGGGCCTTGGAAACCTCAGCCACAGCAGTTAATGAAAAAGGAAGCATTACAGCTGTAAGCATCAGTGCCTTTTGAAGGGGGCTACATACCTTGAAATTCATATAAAAACTCCGCATTTGATTTAAAAAAAACTGGGAAAACCCCATTCTTGCCCTTAAGCCTAGCTGATCTATCTTTTTTTCATCAAGGAAAAAAGAAATTTTAGGAAAAATTGCGACGAAGTTGTGTTTTATAAATCACAATTTTTTCTTTAATATTTCATTAACAACACCTGGGTTTGCTTTGCCTTGCATAGCCTTCATGACAAGACCTACAAAAAAACCAAAAAGCTGTTCTTTACCAGAGCGGTATTCAGACACCTTGTCTTCATTTTGGGCCAGAATTTGGTCAATTGTATCTTCAATGGCTTTTGTGTCTGTAATTTGAACAAGGCCCAATTCACCTACCAAAATCTTTGGTTTTTTCTGCGTTTCCCACATTTTGGCAAAGACCGTTTTTGCAATTTTTCCAGAAATGGTGTTGTCTAAAATTAAATCTACCAACTCGGCTAAATTTTCAGGGGGGAAGGGGAGAGTGTCTAAGGTTTTTCCTTCCCTATTCATGAGTCCGAACACTTCACTAATTAACCAGTTTGCGCATAATTTTGCGGCTTGTTTCTTATCTGTGGCCTTTGATGCGTTCACAATTTTTTCGTAATAAGCGGCTGTTTCTTGTTCAGAAACTAAAACGGATGCATCGTAGGTGCTTAGGGTATACTCTTCCACAAAACGTTTGCGTTTCGCATCAGGCAATTCGCACATGGTTTTTCGTACATTTTCAATGCGTTCGTCGGTTAAAACTAAAGGTTTAAGGTCAGGTTCTGGAAAATAGCGGTAATCGTGGGCGTCTTCCTTACTGCGCATGGAACGGGTTTCGCCTTTGCTTGGGTCAAATAAGCGGGTTTCCTGTGCAATTTCTCCCCCATCTTCCAAAATGGCAATTTGCCGCTGGACCTCATAATCAATGGCTTGTCCCAAAAAACGTACAGAGTTTACGTTCTTGATTTCTGCCCGTGTTCCAAAAGGCTTTCCTGGGTTGCGAACGGAAACGTTGGCATCTACCCGTAAGCTTCCTTGTTCCATGTTGCCATCGCAGGTGCCTAAATATCGTAGAAGGGACCGAAGTTTTTTTACATAGGCCATAGCTTCTGCTGCAGAACGCATGTCAGGCTCTGACACAATTTCCATCAATGCAATACCCACGCGGTTTAGGTCAATGTAAGAAAGGCTTGGATGCAAATCATGAATACTTTTTCCAGCATCTTGTTCCAGATGTAAGCGGGTGATATGGATTCGTTTTGTGGTGCTGGTGTCCAAATCAATATCAATATACCCCCCTGAAATAATGGGGTGGGAAAACTGTGAAATTTGATACCCCAAGGGTAAGTCAGCATAAAAGTAGTTTTTGCGGTCAAAAATGCTAATTTTATTTACTGTGCCCTGGAATCCCAGGCCTGTTTTAATGGCTTGGTCCACGCAGTAGGTGTTTAAAACGGGCAGCATACCTGGCATGCCTGCATCTAAAAACGTGGCTTGGGTGTTGGGGTCAGCCCCAAATTCAGTAGCACTGCCACTAAATAATTTGGATTGGGACGTGACTTGGGCGTGAACTTCAAGTCCAATAACCACCTCCCATACGCCTGTGTTTCCTTGAACTAAATTACTGTTTGTCATGGCTTCCTCTTTATAGGCCCTGTTCTGAAATGAAGTGCAACATCGTCGTAACCCGCCTATAGGCACAGAATGGAGTTGCAAGTGAAAAGATACCGTCAAATAAGGCAAGAGGAAAGCGCAATTTTTTGCCCACTTCAACAAACTAATTTTTTTTGAAAAAAACTTTATTCCGTTAACTTTTTGTTAAGGGTTTCTATGGTAAAAATATGTTAAGGACCAAGTGGTGGTCATGGACTGAGTGCGGTCTGTGGACGTATATCTGAGCTTTCTAATTTTGGAGAGTCTTTTTCCTGGGGTCCTTAGGAACTGTCGTTACGTTTTTTTGATGCATGTTCTAGACATGTGTGAAGAAACGGTTCGCTGCCCCCTCTCGGGCAGAACTCTGGATGTTAACTTTTTTTAAAGGTTTTCTGCAGAGGCGGTAGAGATATGCGTTTCGTGGTGGTGGAGGCGGAGGCCAAGGCACTGGGTTGGGTCGAACGGAGGCCCCATCCCGAAGGGGCGGCTTTATCTGGTAGAAATCATCCACAAATTATCGCAATACGGGAATGCCCTGTCCATTAACACATTTCACCATTGCCCCCCTATCTAATCCATCAACACATTTCACTATTGTTCCTCATCTCATGTATGGCTCCTCGGTCATAAGGTTTAGCAACCACTCTATAGCGAGATGAATCTCTGGGAGATGAAGTATTCAAAAAAGCCTAGCAAACCCAATGGCTTTGAGAGAGGTATGGAGGGTCCAAATTGCAGGAGTCTCGCTATAGAGTATTCAAAAAAGCCCAGCAAACCCAATGGTTGTATAAGGTATAGAAGTTCCAAATTATAGAAGTTCCGCTATATAAATAAAACCCATCAGAAATCACTGATAAAGGCACAATTCAATACACACCCGTTGAAAAAAGTGGTAGTGATAGTTGGAAGTTGACCATATTTTTTTTAACTCCTTTTTTTTGTAAAATAACCATGCTTCCCCTATCCTTATATATTCACTGGCCCTTTTGCCTTTCTAAGTGTCCCTATTGTGATTTTAACAGTCATGTGCAGCGTCACATTACGGAGGAAGAATGGCAAAAATCTCTTGTTTTTGAGCTTAACCGCTACCGAAACCTTACGGGGCCAAGACTGTTAAGGAGTATTTTCTTTGGTGGAGGCACACCGTCTCTCATGAAGCCTGAAACTGTTGCTTACGTTATCAATCATGCGCAAAAATTATGGGGCTTTCATGATGGTATTGAAATCACTTTGGAAGCCAACCCTAATTCTGTAGAATCGCAACGATTTCTAGACTTTAAAGACGCTGGCATTAACCGCATTTCTGTGGGTATTCAAGCCCTCAATGACCAAGATCTAAAAACCCTAGGTCGTCAGCACAGCGCTAAAGAAGCCATGCAAGCCATTCATGTGGCCTGCAATACGTTTGACCGTGTTTCTTTTGACCTTATTTATGCCCGTCCCAACCAAACCATAAGGGCATGGAAGGAGGAGCTTACACAAGCCCTAAGCTTTGGAACCACACACCTATCCCTCTATCAGTTGACAATTGAGGCAGGAACAGCGTTTGCAACCCTGTATGATAGGGGAGACCTTTGTCTTCCCTCAGACACTCTCTCAGCAGATTTGTATGACTTAACCCAAAGTATGATGAATGCCCATGCCATGCGAGCTTACGAAGTTTCTAACCACGCAAAAAAAGGGTTTGAAAGTCAGCATAATTTAGCCTACTGGCGGTACGAAGACTATGTTGGTGTTGGCCCCGGTGCCCACGGACGCCTTACCGTGAACCATAAAAAGTATGCCACCAAACAAAAACGAGCCCCAAAAAGCTGGTATATGGGGGTGCAAAATGGCAGCGGTGACGACACGGTTTTAGAACTTACCCATGAGGAACAAAATCAAGAACGGATCATGATGGGGTTGCGCCTAGAGGACGGGGTTGTTTATGAGGACTGTTCAGAAATAATAAATAAGGAAACCCTTAATTTGCTCATAAGGGAGGGGTTTATGCTTCAAACCTCCACCCATATTCACTGTACCTCTAAAGGCCGTGCTTGTCTGAACGCGGTTCTTAATAAACTTTTGATGCCGCGTTAACGAAATATTAGCTTTTTCATTCTATTTTACAAGTATAGAGTTTTTGTTTTTATGAGGAAATAATGTTAGTATATATATCAAGAATTTTAATGTGCGCTATCATTTCATTATGTTTTGTAAGTATTGAAGGAAGCGCAGCCAAGGACCCTGATGCAAAGAAATCTGCTAAAAAAGCAAAAAAGGCAAAAAAAATAAAAGATCCTAACAAGCCAAAAAAGACGCGGGAAGAAAAACTTGCGAAAAAGAAAGCAAGGACGCAAAAGTTGAATGACCCCAATCTTTCACCAGAAAAGAGAAAGAAGCTAGAAGCCAAGCTTGCTAAAAAACAGGCAAAAATTAAGGCTTTGGAGGAGTCTTCTGGTGAAAGTTCAGCTGATAAAGGTTCAGCTAATGCGTCTGAGTCATCAGATAATTCATCAAGTGATTTACCGCCAGCTGATGCACCAACTGATCCCAATAAGGATGCAGCAGCTGATCCATCCTCTGACCCTAATAAGGATTCACAGGCTGATGATTTGTTATCAAAATCGTCAGGCTCTTCATCTGATTCAGGAGCATCTGGAGAAGAATTGCCTGCCTAGGCACTCCATTTCTAAACCAAGGGGGCCCGTCTGGGCCCCTTTTTTATTTGGATGCTAAGTTGTGGCGGGTTAGGTCTGATAATACTGTTTTATGTGTGTAATGAGGGTGAGTAATTTCCAAAATCACATCCATATTTTTTTCATCAAATGTTTTTGATTCCTGATCTTTCAAAAAAAACTTCATAAAGTGAACTGAGGATGTTTTGCCATCACGGGTTCGCTCCACATCCTTTTCCCATGTGGCTGCAATGGAAAAGGGGCCGAATCGCAAAATAATATGTTTTTCAATGCCCTGAAGAAGAGTCAGCATTTTATGGCGCAAGGGGATGTCTTCAATTTCTATCATCATAGTTGCCACAAGTTCTTTGCTGCCATCAGGGAATGTTTTTGGAATTAGGGGCGCATAGGCTTGAATTTCATCACGTATTTGTTCGTCTCCTCCCTTTTCAATGCGCAGCATTTCGTGAATTTGCCACCAAATGGTTTCATAGCTTTCAAAATAAAAAGAAACATAATTCCCAACATGTACACATCGGTTTTTTTTGTGGTCTAAAATTTCCTGGGCTTTTTTTGGGCGTATTTTTAAAAATTCCTCTAAGGGCAGAATATCTTCTTTAACAATGGTGGTTGGCATGTTTTTTTTCCTTACAATAAGTATTGAAAAAACACTAATACCAATGGCATTGTTAAAGCAATGTTTTCTTCTCCATAATAATAAGGATTGTGTGTGTTTCAGGTTATTTTAAAAGATGGCAGTCAACGGGCTTTTGACCAACCTATGACAGGTCTTGCCTTGGCCATGTCAATTTCCCCCCGTTTGGGAAAAGAAGCTGTGGCCATACGCGTTAATGAAGAACTTTGGGATTTAACAAGAACTTTGCCGAACAATGCCAAAGTAGACATTATTACAAAAGACCACCCAGAGGGCCTGGAGGTTTTGCGCCATGACGCAGCCCACGTATTTGCAGCAGCTGTGAAAGAGCTGTTTCCAGACACCCAAATTACCATAGGCCCTGCCATTGAAAACGGTTTTTATTATGATGTTTTTCGTGAAAAAAATTTTACGGTAGAAGACTTTGTTGCCATTGAAGACCGCATGGCCCAAATTGTCAAACGCGATGATGCCTTTATCCGTGAGGAATGGAATAGGCAAGAAGCCATTCAGTTTTTCAAAAAAATGGGCGAACATTTTAAAGCTGAAATTATTGAAAGCATCCCAGAAGGCCAACCCATTACCCTGTATCGTCAGGGGGATTTTATTGACCTGTGCCGTGGCCCCCACATGCCATCTACGGGACGGATTGGGACAGCCTTTAAGTTGATGAAACTAGCAGGTGCCTATTGGCGTGGGGACCACCGTAACCCCATGTTGCAACGTATTTATGGAACTGCTTGGGCCACAGAAAAACAACTGAAGGAATATCTCTATCAACTGGAAGAGGCTGAAAAACGTGACCACCGTCGTTTAGGCACAGAACTTGGCCTGTTTCATTTGCAGGAAGAAGCTCCAGGTAGTGTTTTCTGGCATCCCAAAGGATGGAGCATCTATAGAGCCCTTGAAACTTTTGTACGCAAACGTTTGGAAAAAGATGGCTATGTGGAAGTCAAAACCCCTCAAATTCTGGATAGAAGCTTGTGGGAGGCCTCAGGGCATTGGGAAAAGTTTCGCGAGAATATGTTTACAGTAGAGTCTGAAGACAAAATTTTGGCTGTAAAGCCTATGAATTGCCCGTGTCATGTGCAAATTTTTAAACAAGGTATTAAAAGTTACCGCGACTTACCCCTGCGTATGGCAGAATTTGGTTCATGCCATCGTAATGAACCGTCAGGTGCCCTACACGGCCTTATGCGTGTGCGGGCTTTTGTGCAGGATGATGCCCATATTTTCTGCACACCCGAACAAATTATTTCTGAAACAAAAAAGTTTTGTGATCTTTTGCAAGGCATGTACAAAGATTTAGGTTTTACAGATGTGCATGTGAAATTTTCCGATAGGCCAGAAAAAAGGGCGGGAGATGATGCCATTTGGGACCAAGCAGAAAAGGCCCTAATGGATGCGTCTAAGGCTGCAGGTCTTGAATATGTTTTAAACCCAGGGGAAGGGGCGTTTTATGGGCCCAAATTGGAATTTGTTCTTAAAGATACCTTAGGTCGTCACTGGCAATGCGGTACCTTGCAGGTAGATTTTGTTTTGCCAGAACGGTTGGATGCATCTTACATAGGTGAGGATGGCAAACGTCACAGGCCTGTCATGCTACACCGCGCTGTTTTAGGGTCCTTTGAGCGTTTTATGGGCGTATTAATTGAACATTATGCAGGTAAATTCCCCATATGGTTGGCGCCAGTTCAGGTGGTTGTTGCATCTATTACGGATGACGCTTTGGAATATGCTGACCATATTCAAAAACAGCTTTCTGATGCAGGTGTTCGAAGCCACCTTGATACGCGTAATGAAAAAATCAACTATAAGGTACGGGAACATTCCTTACAGAAAGTGCCCTATATTTTGGTTGTGGGCAAACGGGAAGCTGAAGAAAAAACCGTTGCTGTGCGTGTGTTAGGTGGTGAAACTCAGCAAGTTATGCCCTTTCTTGACTTTCTAAAAAGCATTGAGAAAGAGGCTTGTATTCCCTAAATGCACCCACCTTATGTTTTAAGCCCTGTGTTGCAAAAGCTGCCCCACATATCCCACGGGTTTTTTACACGTGTTGGTGGGGTAAGTTATGGTTTGTTCCAAAGCCTTAATACGGGCCGTTTTAAAGGTGACAGTGACCAGATGGTTTTTGAAAATAGGCGCCGTATTGCCCATGCTTTGGGGGGGGGCCTGTCAAACCTTGTTATTCTAACCCAAAAGCATACGAACACCGTGCATGTGGTGGACAGTCCTTGGGACCATGACCCCCCTCATGGGGATGGACTTGTTACAAATACCCCAAATCTTATTTTGGGTATTCAAACGGCAGATTGTGTACCTGTGTTGTTAGCGGACAGTAAAAAACCTGTGGTAGCTGCTGTTCATGCAGGGTGGAAGGGGGCTTTGTCTGGTATTGTGGAAAATACGGTTACTGAGATGATCAGGCTTGGGGCCACACCTCAAACCCTTGTGGCGGCCTTGGGGCCTTGCATTTGGCAAGAATCATACGAGGTAGACCAGGCGTATCACGACCAATTTCCAAAGCATTCGCACCTTTTTAGCAAAGGACGTTCAGGTCACTATTATTTTGATTTGCAAGGTTATGTGATGGAATGCCTGAAAACCTTGGGGGTTTCAAATATTACCCCGTCCATAGCCGACACATGCGAACAAGAACACCTTTTTTTCAGCAATCGTCGGGCCTACCTGCGTCAAGAAGATAGCTTTGGCGTACAATTATCGGCCATAAAGCTTGTATGTGGCTAGGATTTTTTTTTCTTGCAATATTAAGTACTTTTTTGATATTTATTTTTATCTTTTTTATTTTATTTTTTGCGTTTCAGGAGAATTTTTATGATGTTTCAACGAAACATGACGTGGTTTTTTGCGGCCTCTTTGCTGTTGTCAACACATATGGCACGAGGATCACACAATGATGCACATAATGATCCATGTTCGGATAGTTCACACCCACTTGTTGCTGTTGGGTCTGTTGATGAATCAGGTAATTATTATATGCATTTTTCTGGTGGTATTTCATCTGGTCCATTTTCTAGGGCGGTTTATTTGTCCTATATGATGGGCATTTCAGAGCCAGAACCTGCTTCATCGCCCACACCCAATTATGACCTTTTGAGAGAATTAAAAGGGCGCACCATTCAAATATGTCACAATGCAATTGAAGCCCTTCAAAGCGACAGATACAAGGGGTTGATGGTAGATAACACAGGGTACCAAGAAACTTTTATTAGTATTTTAAATTACTTAGAAAAATTGCCTGACCCAATAGAAAAATTTATAAGTTTTTCCAAGCAGATAGGGGCAATCCAGCGTTCCTTAGATTTGAAAAATTCATTTCTTTCGGATAGGTGTTTTTTTGGGCATAGTTTTCACCGTGGTAATTGGGCATGGGCACAAAGTTCTGAAAGTATATCTCATGAAATGGATGGAACAGTGCTTCGTAATGAAACTATGAAGGCCGTTGATGCGTACCTTCATAAAATCATGTATCTGTGTGATCCTTTGAAGTCTCGGACCTATCTTCCAATTGAGGATGATAATGAAGGAGATGTGACAGAAAATTACCTGCCTTCCACCCCACAAGTAGAGGAAGGTTTGGCAACCATCCAGCAAGAAGAAAATCATATGTTCATTCATGTTTTGGAACCTGATACAATCATCACTTTTGATAATTTTTGGATTGGGAAAAATGCTCAGGTTTCCCTGTCTATGGAAAATGACGATTGTTCAGTTCATATTTACCAACTGAGTGGCAAGAAAAGCTACATTCTGGGAAGCTTTAATCGAGGACAAAAAGGATCTGTTTCTCTGTATTCCCCTCGTGGTCAGATAATCAGAGGGGCCTTTTCTTTTTTCCGGATGTCTATGAGTGGTGGTGTTGAATACCAACCCAAAAATTCCCGGCGTTATCATGAAGACCTTTCAGCATATCCAACATCCAAACCCGACCCCGAAACAATAATTGGATCTATTCCTAGCCCTACTTACCATGAAACACCTGAGGGAAGGCTTGAGCTTGCTTTGCTCCCTCATAAAAAGGCTATGGAGCTGATTAGTGAGGAAAGCTTAGGCACATGTAATGCATTCTTAAAAACATGTGAAGAGCATGGGAGTTTGGTGATGGCTAAAAGATTAAGTGCTGTTGTGGAGCGGAATATGGCCTTTTATTATCATGAAAAAGCAAAGAGCCTACCTTTTGAGGGGCAGCAAGAAGCCTATAAACAGGCGCTGGGCTATATATGCTCTTCTGCAGAAAAAGGGTTAGAGAGAGCTATTTCTGAATTATCTGCAGTTAAAACCAATATGGCCATCTCTATGCATGAAAACGCCATAAGAAACAAAGGGGTGGCTGACGGAGATACTACCCTAGCTCAACTTAGAGAAAGCGTTTGCATAATTGAAAGTCTTATAGGCGAGAGGAATGCAGAGGACCTGCATAAACTTTTGCCCATTATGCGCAAGAATTTGGAGGATGCCTTATATGAAAGAATGGGGCAACTCATGGCGGCTGGCTGCCCCATGATAAAAGACCCTGTAAAGGGAATTAAAGCTGAGTGGCTTGACGTTAAGGCTAAAATAGCAAATTGGCATATTTTTTTAGGCGAATATGCGGATAAAAAAGCGGCTGAAGAAAGACGTGAGTGGGAAGCGCGTATGGGCTCATCAGATTCGTCCCCTATGCCTTGTCTGGGATTTGCTATGTAATGTTGCCTAATAGGAGATTTGGGGGCGGGGTAAACGCTCCCAAATTTTCCAAGGCTTTACTAAATAAGTCAACAAACCAGTGTACGGCTTTTTTTCTGTGCAATTTTTTCAAAAAAACCTGAAAAAACTATGTTTTTTAACGATTTATTAACTGTTTTGCCCTTATTGTATGGGTGGAGGTAAGTTAAATCATCGTTGAGGATGGTTCGAAATGAAAATGTAAAAATTTTGCCTTGCGGCGATGAACACGGTTTTAGTGTCATTTAAGCACGGTCCTCACACGTCGTGTAACACGTACGGTTATATGGACGTGACTTCTTAAGTGGGTGGAATCCACTTAACAAGAGACACCCTCGTTTGCTTTGGCGTTTGCTTTGGCGTTTGCTTTGAGTCGGGCTTTGCCTGAATTAGGGCTTGGCGAGAGGGATAAGGAGGCATTTTGTCGAGGTTGTGTGGCGGGGTGGGCCCCACATGATTTTCGGGGTTCAGGTGGGCCCCAAAGGGGCGGATTTTAACAATTTCTTAACTTTTTATCCACAAGGATTAAAAGTGGAAATTTATCAACATCACATTCTTGGGTAGGAAAACCCTAAGCCGACACATTCTTGGGTAGATATAGCGAGACGACTCTTTTTTGAGTATGCAGTGTTCAAGAAAAAGTTATTTCGCCATAAGCCTAGGTTCGTTCAAATAGCTTTTCTAAATCTGTCTTTTTTAATTCCACATAGGCAGGGCGACCATGGTTGCACTGGCCTGAATGAGGGGTTTTTTCCATCTGGCGCAAAAGGGCGTTCATTTCATGTAGCTGAAGTACGCGCCCTGAACGAATGCTGTTGTGGCACGCAACGGTTGCAAGAATAGTCATTATCCTTTCCTGCAAGCTTTGAGGGGTTCCCTCAGCCTTCAGGTCATCCACCAAATCTTGAATTAATGTGGGAATGCTAATGTTGTTGAGCAAGGCTGGCACACTGCGCACAACAAGGGTTGTGGGTTCAAAAAATTCTAAGGTAAACCCTAAATGATTCAATAAATCATGGTGATGTTTTAAAACATTAAGTTCTTGTTCGAGAAGGGTTATCATTTCAGGAATTAACAGGGTTTGTTGTTTGACTGTTTGGCTGGCAAAGTCCTGTTTTAGTTTTTCATAAGTCAGGCGTTCGTGGGCTGCGTGTTGGTCTACAACAATTAGGGCATCTTGTTTTTCTGCTAAAATATATGTGTTGTGAATTTGGGCGCGGGCCTGGCCCAGTGGGTAATCTAAACTGTCTGGCAATTCTTCTGGCATTGTAACTATAGGCTTATTTGGAGCAAGCTGAGCATTTCCAAAATCAGAGGAAGGAAAAACACCATGACTGCTGCCATAGTTGGGGCGTGGGGCAGGGCTAAAGCGTTGCTGTACATAAGATTTTTGTGCATTCACAGTATGGCTTGTAACGGGTTTTTGGAACATGTTCAAGGCTTCTGCCGCCAAATGGGTTGATGTTTTTTGGCTTATATGATGCAGTGTTTCTTTCATGGCTGACCATACGGCAGAACGTACAGATTGTGCGTCTTTAAAACGTACCTCAGCTTTTGCAGGGTGTACGTTCACATCCACATCTTCAGGGGGCACGTCCAAAAACAGCACAACCACAGGATGGCGATTATGGGGGATAAAATCTTGGTAAACCGTACGTACCAAGGCTGCCAACATTTTATCCCGTACGGGGCGGTTGTTCACAAAGAAAAACTGTTCTGTAGACTGGCTGCGGTTATAAGTTGGGAAAGATAAGCGTCCGCGGGCTTTGACTGTTGGAACCTCATAAGTGAATTGGGTTGAATTTTGTAAAAAAGTTTGCTTTAAAATAGCCCCAACCCGTTCATCAAAACTATGTTTGGAATTGTAAGAAAATAGGGTTTTTGTATGGTCATTTAGGGTCAGGCCCACATGGGGGTGTGACAAAGCAATGCGATTTAACAAATCCACACAATGGGACAGTTCTGTTGATACGGTTTTTAAGAATTTTAGTCGTGCAGGGGTTGCATAGAACAAGTCACGCACTGTAATGGTTGTTCCAAAGGGCGCTACTTTTGGCGTAAGCTCTTGTTCTGTTCCGCCCTCAATGGTAAGGCTCCACCCCATCTGGGCATCTTTGGGGCGGGTTGTGATGGTTGTGCGGCTTACAGAGGCAATGGAGGGCAGCGCCTCCCCACGAAAGCCAAAGCTATGAATATTGAACAGGTCAGCGTCTGGTAATTTAGACGTGGCGTGCCGTTGTACAGAAAGCCTTAGGCCCTCTTGTGTCATGCCATGGCCATCGTCAACAACCTCAATAAAAGAACGGCCCCCGTCACGTACTGTGATGGTTATGTGTGTGGCGCCTGCGTCTATGGCATTTTCCACAAGTTCTTTGATGGCTGCGGCAGGGCGTTCAATAACTTCACCCGCTGCAATTTGATTAATAAGCGTTTGGTCTAGTAGGCGAATGGTTGGAAGAATTTGTGTCATCATGACCCCTTATTATTATTTTTGACAAACCATAGAATGGCCCCAGGCAGGGCAGCTGCAATTTGCAAGCCTCCCATAACTAGGGAAAAAGCCAAAGCAGACTCTTTAGGAATTCCAAATACGTGAAGGACAAGAACCATGGCTCCCTCTCGAAGGCCCCACCCAGCAAAGGAAATGGGAAGGACAGCAATAAGAACCACCAAGGGAATAGAAACAAGAATTTGAGATAGGCTTAGCATAATGCCCATATCATCTGCCAATAGTTTATAGGGTACCAACAGTAAAAATGTGGAAATAATCGACACAAGAAGGGTATTCATACTGGTTCTGCCATTCCAAAAAACGGCCTTCAGGGTTTTTGAAAAACTTTCTATGAAAATAAGTTTTTTTGGCCAGCGAATAGGCAAGTATTGCAGGGATAAAAGGCCCACAAGGGCACAAAGAATAAGAATAAAACTGACAAGCATCATCTCGCCCAATATGGTTTTTTGAAGGGTGGATATTTGGAAAGGTATGGCGAAAATAGCCACAATAAGAAGACTTGTAACACCATAGATGCGGTCAATAATTGTGCTGCTGAAGGCCCACTCTAGGGGCATACCATATTGTTTAAGACTCATGCCACGATAGGCGTCCCCACCCACAGAGCTTGGCAATAATTGGTTGAAAAAAAAACCAACCATAGTTTGGCGCCACACTTGAAAAAAAACAGGGGGAACGGCCTTAACACTGATAACATAAGCCCAACGCTTTGCTGCCATAGAAAGACCTAACCACACAAGGCATACACTAGCCACGGAAGGGGCTAAAGAAGTATTATCCATAATGGATAGCAATTCTTTGATATTTAGGTTGTGAACCAAAAGAAAAATAATTCCAGCTGTTAGAATTATCTTTACCAAAAAAAGGACAAAGGCCTTATTAAACATTTTAATCTCTGTTAAAGAAAATAAACCAAATATTAACTATATTGCTTTTTAATTAATGTAAAATTATATAAATAGTAACGCGCTATGTTTTATTTGTACCACCTGAACGAACTGAAAAAAACAGCTTCCTTGCCTATGCATATGCTTGGTCAGGCGAACGAAGCGCTTTTAAAGAATCTTCAAACAGATATGATCCCTTCATTTCGTATTTTTGGGGCTGCTAATGAAATGCTCCTCAGATCTACAAAGGTCTACAATAAACCAGAATTCGCAATTACGGAAACTGAAAAAAACAATAGTCGTTTAGATATTGTGGAAGTAGATGTTTTTGAGCGGCCTTTTTGCACCCTTAAGTATTTTTCAAGAAATTATGAGGGAAATCTTGTGGGGCAGGACGAACCTAAGGTTTTGATTGTAGCCCCTTTATCTGGTCATTACGCCACACTTTTGCGAGATACGGTGCGTGCTATGTGTGTGGACCACAACGTTTATATTACAGATTGGGTGGACGCCCAACTTGTTCCAACATCAAAGGGAAAATTTGATTTATCAACGTATGTTGATTATCTTCTTAGTTTTATTGAATTTTTAAATACAGACGTTCATGTCATGGCTGTGTGTCAACCTGTTGTTCCTGTTTTGATGAGCACGGCTATTATGGCCCAAACACCAAATAAGCCCCAGGTAAAGTCTATGATTTTAATGGGGGGGCCTGTGGATGCCCGTGTAAACCCAGGGGCTGTGAACCATTTCGCCCAAGAACATTCTATTGATTGGTTTGAAAAAAATGTTATTTCCAAGGTTCCAGTTTACCATAAGGGGTATGGCCGTTCGGTGTGTCCTGGTTTTTTAATGCTGAATGGGTTTATTAATATGAATTTAGAGCGTCATCAAGAAGCGTATTTCAGTATGTTTCAGCATCTTATTCAAGGCGATGAGGACAGCGCTGAAAAACACCGACGATTTTATGACGAATATCGTGCAGTTATGGATTTGCCTTCTGAGTATTTTTTAGAAAGCGTTCAAAAGGTTTTTCAAGAATTTCAGTTACCACGTGGTGAAATGACGTGGCGGGGGAAAAAGATTGACCTTAGTAAAATTGAAAAAACTGCCCTTTTAACGATTGAGGGGCAGTTGGACGATATTTCGTGCGTTGGCCAAACCTATGCGGCCCAGCAATTGTGTAACAAAATTCCAAAACATCTACGTCAACACCACGAACAAGAAGGCGTTGGGCATTATGGCATTTTTAACGGTAGCAAGTGGCGAAAACACATACAGCCCAAAATCAAAGATTTTATTTATGCTGTTGAGGGAGAGCGCTTATAACACGAATTGCAGCGATTCCCAGAGGGTTTCTTTTTAAGATTACGTATAAAAACGTAATTTGATGTCATCAACTATTTTTTTTGATTTTCTGGACCCCCGCCTGCGCGGGGGCCACATCGCTTTAGGTGATTTTACAAACAAGCTCCCAGTTGAGAAACTATTCTTCGTAGAGTTTTTCTTGGCATTACGTATAAGAATGCAATTCGATGTCATTCCCGCGAAGGCGGGAATCTATAAAAAAAATACATTGATAATGAATAGTTTTTTGATTTTCTGGACCCCCAACCTGCGCGGGGGCCATATCATTTTAAGTAATTTTACAAACAAAAGCCCAGTGGGAATCACTGTCTCGCTATATTTTTCGTAGAGTTTTCTGAATGAGTGTGATATTTGCGCATCATTTATGAAAATAATTTTTATTTTTTGAATTTTTTTAAACTCAATTAATCATTTTTTAACCAATTTTTTGTAAAAATAATTATATATCCCCTGGGCGGCCGGGGGCCGGAGGTGGGAGGTATATAGCAAGATGACTCTTTTTTGAATATAGAGTATTCAAAAAAGCCTAGCAAAATCAATGGTTGCAGAGGTTAATGGAGGGCCAAAATTATAGGAGTCTTGCTATATCTCAAAAGGTTAACAAAAAGTTAATTTTTGAGCTTCCAACTCAAAAAAAAACAAATCACGCAATCATACAAAAATCTTATCCCTGGGAATCGCTGCACGAATTGTTTTTTTATAGTTTTTTAAAAAAGAAAGTTGTATCTTCGCATCACTAATGCGGACTAAAATACGCATGGCGATCAGCTAATTTTCAAAACTATACAATATTTTGATTTGAGTGGTTAAAGAGGTATGAAGCATTTACCAGGTAAAAAAGATTTTTGGTTCCTACCTTTAGGGGGTTCCAATGAAATAGGCATGAACCTTAATTTATTTGGCCATGATAAGCAATGGTTGATGGTAGATTTAGGGGTTACCTTTTATGACCGTTTGGGGTTGGAGGTTATAACGCCTGACCCCAGCTTTATTTTACCCTATCAAGAACATTTAGTTGGCCTTGTTTTAACCCATGCTCATGAAGACCATGTGGGCGCTGTGCCTTACGTATGGCCTTACCTGCGCTGCCCCATTTATGCAACACCTTTTACCGCTGAAATTGTGCGCCAGAAAATAGCTGATAAACCGTGGCGTCATGAGGTTCAAATTATAGAAGTTCCCTTATGTGGTAGCATAAAGGTAGGGCATTTTGATGTGGAATACATTACCCTAACCCATTCTATTCCTGAACCTAATGCTTTAGCTATCACAACCCCTTTGGGGCGTATTGTGCATACGGGCGACTGGAAAATTGACCCCATGCCCCTTATTGGCAAGGTTACCAATGAAAGCCGTTTGATAGAACTGGGAAATGATGGGGTTTTGGCCATGCTGTGCGACTCCACTAATGTATTTTCGGAAGGGGAGTCTGGGTCTGAACAAGAAGTGCGTGATGAGCTCACTCAGCTTATAGGGTCTTATAAAAACCACCGTATTTCTGTTGCCTGTTTTGCCTCTAACGTGGCCCGTTTGGAAACGGTTGCTTTAGCTGCCCATCAGTTTGGGCGTAAAGTGTGTTTATTGGGCCGTTCCCTTCATCGCATGGTGGCTGCGGCTCAGAAGGTTGGGTATTTGAAAAATATACCTAACTTTATTTCCGATGAGGAAGCTATGGACATGCCCCATTCTAAGGTTCTTTTCATAACCACAGGGTCCCAAGGGGAACCTCGCGCTGCTTTAGCGCGTATAGCCTCTAACCAGCACCCTGTTGTGAAGTTTGGAAGCCGTGATGTGGTGTTTTTTTCTTCCCGTGTTATTCCTGGCAATGAAAAATCCATTGGCCTCATGCAAAACCGTTTGGCTTTGTTGGGTGTGAAATTAATTACATCTCATGAGGAAGAAATTCATGTGTCAGGTCACCCCAGTCGTGGAGAACTTAGACGCATGTACGACTGGGTAAGGCCTCAGATTTTAATACCCGTTCATGGAGAAGCCCGTCACCTAGCAGAACAGTCTCGTTTTGGGCTTGAATGTGGTATTCCAATGGCCATTGTGCCTACGAATGGTTCCTTAATCCAAATGGCGGGGTCTACCCCTTCAGTTATTGACCATGTGGATGTGGGACGTTGGGCATACGAAGGAAATCGCCTTGTTTCTGTGGACAGCTCTATTGTGAAAGACAGGGCTCGTTTATCCATTCAGGGGTGTGTTTTTGTCAGCTTGATTCTTGACAGTCATGGAGAACTTTTCCAAGAACCAAAAATTACATTTCTTGGTATTTGTGATACGGAACGTGAGGCCCAAACCCTAGAAGATGAAATTTTTCGAAGAATAGAAGACACCTTAGGTGGGGCTTTTAAAAATGCTACAGCTCGTCTAGACTCTTTAAAGCAGGTTATTCGCCAGACAGTGAATCAGCGTTTGGCTAAAAAACCAATGGTTGAGGTGCATATTTTAAGGGGTTAGAAAAGTTCTAGAATGATACTCAGTTGGAAGCGCCTTGAGCATTTGAGTATGTATCCATTGATGGTGATTTTTATGATCACAAGCCTTGGAATCCTTATGTTGTTTTCTGCTGCCAACGCCAGTTTTTCCCCCTGGGCCACAAAGCAAGCCATGCGTTTTTTGGTGGGCCTTTCTGTTATGTTGGTTGTGTCTGCTACAGATACGCGTCAGTGGTTTGGCAAGGCCTATATGTTATATTTTGCAACCCTTATTCTATTAGTGGGGGTTGAAATTTTAGGCTTTGTGGGCATGGGGGCCCAACGGTGGATAGACCTTTACGTGTTTAGTTTGCAACCTTCCGAATTAATGCGTGTGTTTCTTATTTTAGCTTTAGCTCGGTATTTTCATGGATGCACCTTGGAAGATATTCGTAATTTGAAAACCTTAGTACCGCCTGCTATTTTAATTTTTTTACCCACCTTATTTGTTTTACGGCAGCCAGACCTGGGGACAGCAACTTTGTTGGTTTTGTCTGGTTTGTCTGTTTGTTTTGTAGCTGGCGTTAGTATTTGGGTGTTTGTGGTTTTGGGCGGTTCTGTTCTTGCCCTTGTTCCCATTTTGTGGACTTTTCTGCACCCCTATCAGCAAAAGCGTGTTCTTACGTTTTTAAACCCTGAAAGTGACCCCTTAAATTCTGGATATCATGTGTTGCAATCTAAAATTGCCCTAGGGTCAGGGGGGGTGTTGGGAAAAGGGTTTTTACAAGGGACCCAAAGTCATTTAAATTTTTTGCCCGAAAAGCAGACAGATTTTATTTTTACCATGTTTTGTGAGGAATTTGGTATGGCAGGTGCCATTTTTCTGTTGGTTTTATACGGCACCTTAATTGCCTATAATGGAACAGTTGCCTTGTCGTGTCGCAGCCAGTTCAGCCGCCTTATGGCAACAGGTCTAAATATGACCTTGTTTCTGTATGTTTTTATTAATGTGGCTATGGTTATGGGGTTGTTGCCTGTGGTGGGCATTCCCTTGCCCCTATTTTCCTACGGTGGCACAGCCATGATTACTATTTTATTCAGTCAGGGTCTTATTTTTTCTGTTATGACCCACAATGATGTGCGCATTGGGCGTTAAAGACTGTTCGGTTTTGTCTTTTGTGTGTGATAGCTTGGCATATTTTTAGCCCCCATTACAAAGTAATAAGAAATAATAATGAGCGTACCCCCTGCAAGGGTTGCGTAGGAAGTTTTTTCTTCAAAGAAAAACCAGCCTGTAAGAATGGCAAGGGGAAAGCGTGCAAATTTAAAAGGCCCCAAAAAACCTGCCACAGCATAGGTGTAGGCCTCAATAAGGGCCACTTGGCTTGCCAGGTATAGGCAGGAAATTAAAATGATTTTTAATAAAACAGAAGCAGGGCAGGGGGTCCAATACAAAAAAGCGGGAACAGCGCTGAACAGGGCCATAAAAAATAGAAGGTAAAACAGTGTGGTGTCCGAATGGTCCTTGAGGGATATTTTTTTTATGCTAAGAGATGAAAAAGAAAAGGCCATGGCCGATAAAAGAGGAAACAAGGCGTAAAACGTAAAAACAGATGTGGGTTTCAAAATCAGAACAACACCTGCGCAGCATAAAGCAATAGCCACAAGAATGGGGCGTGTGATGGGTTCTTGAAAAAAGAGGGCACCCCCAACCGTTGTTATGATGGCGCTGGTCAACGATAGGGCGCTGGTATCAGCCAAGGGAAGTTTTTGTAGGGCCACAATGAAAAAGAGGTTGCCGAACCACCCCGCCATTCCCTTAAGTGTTTGAAGGGGGAGGTGGCTTGTTCGCACAAGCTTAAAAAGCCTATGTATATTTACGGTGCACAGAAATAAAAGCCCCAAAGATGACTTAAGAAACAAAATTTGCCAGCATGAAAAATCAACAAGGCCATGAACCAACGCATTGCTGATGGAACCAAAAACAGCCATGCTGGCGATGAGAAGGCCGCCGTAAATATTGCCTTTTGTCATTATGCTGGACCGTTACATCCTTTATTATTTTATATGTCGCCAAATGCGTCGCTTAGTCATGTAAAACAAAATGGTCATAAAAAGTAGGTAAACTATTACTTTCACACCTGTTTGTTTGCGCTGCTCCATTTCTGGTTCAGCAGACCAAGCTAGGAAACTTACCACATCTTTCGCCATTTGTTCAACACTTGCCTTGGTTCCATCGGCATAAGTTACTTGGCCTTCTGTAAGTGGCGGGGCCATAGAAATAAAATTTCCTGGAAAATAGGTGTTATAATACTGGCCCGCTTGGCTTTGGGTTCCTGCGGGTGGTGGATCGTACCCTGTTAATAAGGAATAAACGTAGTCGGGGCCAGAATTGCGGGCCTTTATGATGAGGGACAGGTCAGGCGGTAAAGAACCGTTATTTGCAGCCCGTGCTGCATTGTCGTTGGCGTAGGGGTTTGGAAAAGCATCGGAGGGGAGGGACTTGCGCTTAAACATTTGCCCTTCTGCATTGGGGCCATCCGTTACTTCATATTGGGATGCTATGGCCTTAATTTGCGCTTCATTAAACCCTAAAGCCTTTAGGTTGCGGAATCGAATGCGTTTTAGGCCGTGGCATGTGGCGCAAACCTCCTTATACACTTGAAACCCACGCTGCAAAGTTCCGCGGTCAAAGGTTCCAAAAATACGAGTAAACCCCCAAGCTTGCTGCTTTGGAGGCACATGTTCTTCTGCTTCAATTTGAACACACAACAATGTTAACAGTAAAAAAAACCTCATGCCATCCCTGCATTTTCATTAACCATACTGTTCATTATGGCAGAAGGTTCATTGTTTTTTAATAAAATTCTCCACATAACAGCTATTGCCGAGTGTGAAGAATTATACATAATTACGTTATTTATTTTTTTTGGTTTTGGAGCTCAAAAATTAACCTTTTGTTAACCTTTTGAGATATACCTCCCACCTCCGGCCCCCGGCCACCCAGGGGATATATCATTATTTTTACAAAAAATTGGTTAAAAAATCATTAATTGAGTTTATAAAATTTCAAAAAATAAAAATTATTTTTAAGTATGATGCACAAATATCACACTTGTTCAAAAAAACTCTACGAAAAATATAGCGAGACTCCTATGATTTGGGCCTTCCATATCCTCTGTAAGCATTGATTTTTCCAGGCTTTTTTGACTACTCTATACTCAAAAAAGGAGTCGTCTCGCTATAGACTCAAAAAAGAGTCGTCTTGCTATAGTTTCTCAATTGGGGCTTTTATTGTATAATTACTTAATGTGATGTGGCGCCCGCGCAGGCGGGGGTCCAGAAGATCAAAAAAACTACTCATTATCAATGTACTTTTTTATAGATTCCCGTCTGCACGGGAATGACGTCAAATTGTGTTTTTGTACGTGATATCAAAGACGCTACGAAAAATAGCTTTCAAAGCTTATAGCTCTGTTTTCGCTCCAGAAAATTCTCTGAGAATCGCTGTCTCCACATAAAATTTTTTGACAATAAAACCTATCTTAAATCAGACACCCATCACGAAAAACAGTCACACCTTTAAGGTTCAGCTGTATGGCTTCCATAAAAATGGCGCGAACATCTTGAACGGTTATGTCACTTGGAAGGTTGATGGTTTTGCTAATACCATTGTCTACAAACTGCTGTAGGCAGTGCACCATTTCCAGGTGGGTTTGGGCAGGCAGTTCTTGAGCGCACACATATATGGCCTGCAAACGCTGAAGCTGTTCGTTAAGTTCCTCATCATCCGTTGGGTTGGGGCACAGGGAATTTAGGGTTCCAGAAAATTTATATCCCTTGAAAAGGCTATCTTCGGTCCATTTTTCCAAAGAGTAGCCTATTTTTTCCAAAGCTTTAGATAGAGGTTGATTGTTTTTTTTGATTGAGTAGTAAGGTTCAATAGAGGGGGAACATCCTGCAACGCGGGAAATATGACCTGTGGGTGCAAGAGTCGTTAGGGTTGCGTGGCGTAAGGGAGCCCGACCTTCCTTTGCCATTTGAGAATGTTTCCAGTTCGGGAAAGGGCCCCGTTTTTTTGCCAAATCCTCAGAAGATCTACGTGATCCATCCCTTAGAACGCTCATGACGTGTCTTACAAAGGTAAACCCATCAGAGCTACCGTAAACAAGGTTTAACGTGGCTAAAGCATCTGCCAAGCCCATCACACCTATGCCGATTTTTCTGTTTTTAAGGCACATAGCCCGTGCCACATCATGTTCATGGGAATCAATGTCTATAATGTCGTCCATCATATGCACAGCATCGTATACGGCAGTTTCAAACCCAGCAAAGTCAAACTGATCGTTGTGTATAAAGGAAGGTAAGCATAAGCTTCCTAAATAACACATTTCATAAGGAAGCAAGGGTTGTTCCCCACACGGTGTGGTAACGGACATGCTTTGAAGGGATTGGGTTGGGTTGTTTTTGTTAATAGCTGGCAAGTTTAGCAAGCCAGGTTCCCCCCGTGCATGGGCACACCGAGCTAAGAAGTCCATAATAGTTGAGGCATCAAAGTGGATAACACCATCTTTAACTTTTCCAACCATGCACCCAGCCTGTTTTGAACCCACAAAATCGCCTACTAAAAATAAATCGGGACCTTTTGTTTTTCGGCGCTGGGCCCGTATTTCCATAAGGGCTAAGTTAGATGCCAAAAAAAGCTCCTCCCCATTTTTCCCTGAAATCATAGCTGGTATAAAATCATCTGTGTGGCATGCCTTTGAAAATTCTTCCGTAATGGTTACAGATATATTGATGCCATCTAGGGGAGACATCATTTTAAAGCCTATGAATTCAAAAATATCGGGGTGATGAACAGACAAAGCCCCCATAAAGGCCGCATGTTTTAGCCCGCCATATGCCATTAAGGGGGTGGCACACTGGACAATAGATTTTAAAATTTCCACAGGTCCTGGAAAAACACTGTTATCTGACGGGTCTTCAGACAGTCTGGGGTTTAGAATGCTTAAATCTAAACCAACGCCTATACCTTGACGCATAACTTTTAAAATTTCTGGGATGGACTGTTCCATAATGGCATCCAGGCTTTGCTGAATGGGCATAACAATGCACCCAGACATGGCTTTTTTTTCCTTGAGCCCATTAACCAAAGCCGCAGATGTGGGAAAAAATTTTTTTTCCAAAAGTAGTTTTTCATAACGTTGCTTTTGCTGTTGTTGTTCATTCCCTTCGTATAAACAGGTTATTTTTTCAGCAAAAAGAGAAAGCCAATCCCTCGTATCCATATGGCATTCTGGAAAATAACGTGTTTGAACCAGATTTAATGCATCCTTATTTAAAATAGCTTGGGAACCAGAAACAACCATAAAGTCACCGTCTTTTAAGGAGTGATAAAATTATTAGAGCGTGCGCCAGAAGGCTTGGCAATAAAAAATTTAATAAAAATAAATAAAAATTTTTGTATAGACATTTTTTCTAAATTTTAACCTTTTGTTAACTTTTTTTCTGTATTCTATGCACAGTAAAAAGGCAGGCGTAAAATATGATCCGAAAAATTCACTTATGCGATGGTATAAAGTTAGAAATTTTGTGGCTTTTTGCTTTACTTGTGAATCATGGAGTTTTGGATTTTTATAAATCTTTATGGGCAGACTTTTTATGTTTAAACGCCCTTGTGCTTAGTAAACAAGACTGTCGTTCCTTAACCGTTTCACCTTTTCCACTTGTTTTAATTGCTTGTGGTGGGGGCAGTTGGCTTTTGTTTCAAAAAACCATTCCCCTTGGGCTTCCTATTTTCCTGATTTTTTTGGCCATATTTGCCTATGGATTTTCAAAAAAAATAGGGTTAGGTGATATTATATTGCTGGCGGCTTGTGGCTTGTGGTTTGAGGACTCTCAAGCATACGGACTGTTTTTGTTTTTATCAGGCATATTGGGTGTCACAACCCATGCCGTATACCCTGGTGACAAGGTTCCATTTGCCCCGTCTATTTTGATAGCCTGCTGGCTATGCTTTGTTTTTTCATGAAGTGAGTTTATGCACCGAATTCGTTGTGAATTTCGTGAACCAAGGTTATAACTATTGATAATATTTTAAAATTTGTATGATTTCATGGACTTTAAAGACTCCGTATTTTTACCCAAAACATCCTTTGCCATGAAGGCTGGATTGGCAACAAAAGAGCTGGACATTCTGAAGTTTTGGCACGAAAGAGATGTGTATAAAAAACTTCGTGCACAATCAGAGGGAAAAAAGAAATTTATCCTCCATTTTGGCCCCCCTTATGCCAACGGTAATATTCATATGGGCCATGCCCTTAGCGAAGTGTTAAAAGATATTGTAAATAAGACCTACCAAATGTTGGGGTATGACGCACCTATGGTTCCAGGCTGGGATTGTCATGGCCTTCCTATTGAATGGAAGGTTGAGGAGACTTACCGCAAAAAAGGAATTCGCAAGGAAGACGTGTCTGTTTTAGACTTTATCCAAGAATGTCGTTCCTTTGCCCAACAGTGGGTTCATACCCAAAAGGAAGAATTTAAGCGTCTTGGCATTGTGGCGGATTTTGATACTCCCTATATTACCATGGAGCCAAAAACAGAAGCCCACATAGCAAAGCAGTTGTTGGCCATATTTATGAAAGGTCTGCTTTACAAAGGTATGCGCCCTGTATGGTGGTCTGTTGTTGAACAAACGGCCTTGGCAGAGGCAGAGGTGGAATACCAAGATCACACCAGTGATGCCATTGATGTGGCCTTTCCTATTATTAAAACACCCCATTCCCTTTTGGAAGGTGTGTCTGCTGTTATTTGGACAACAACTCCTTGGACATTGCCAGGAAACCGCGCCATCGCCTATGGCCCTGATTTCACCTATGCCATTATTCGTGTGGAAAGCCCAACGGAAACTATAGAGGTTGGGCAGCAGTTCCTTGTGGTTAATGAATTAGTGGCAGAATTTTGCAAACGATCCAATATTTCACAGCATACTATTATGGGCACCCTTGATGGGAATGCTCTTTTGGGCACGATTTGCGCCCATCCCTGGCGGGGTAAGGGCTACGATTTTGAGGTTCCCTTATTGCCAGGAAACCACGTGACCACAGAAACAGGTACGGGCCTTGTTCATACAGCCCCTGGTCATGGGGTGGAAGACTTTTTTGTTGGCATGGAGCATGCTATTGATATTCCTGCAACCGTTGGAGGAGATGGGGTTTATTATAACCATGTGCCCTTGTTTGCAGGTCAGCATGTATATAGGGTGAACCCTATGGTTTTGGACGAACTTAAGGTGCAAGGGGCCCTCCTATCTCATTGCAAGTTGGTGCACAGTTATCCCCATTCTTGGCGTTCCAAGACGCCCCTTATTTACCGAACCACGTCTCAATGGTTTTTGTCTATTGATGCCATTCGTTCCAAGGCCTTAAAGGCCATTGATGACACCAACTGGTTCCCCAAACAAGGGCGCAACCGTATTTATAGCATGGTGGAAAAACGGCCAGACTGGTGTTTGTCACGTCAGCGTACCTGGGGCGTGCCCATTACCCTGTTTTTACACAAAGAAACAGGGGAACCCTTGCGCGATGAAAAAGTTAACGAACGCATTGTGGAGGCCATAGGCCAACATGGCATTGAGGCATGGCAAAAGTTTGACCAGGATTATTTCTTGCAGGGTTTGTACGAACCATCCATGTATGAAAAAACCAATGATATTTTGGATGTGTGGTTTGACAGTGCTTGTACCCATGCGTTTGTGTTGAAAGATAGGCCCAACCAGTCTTGGCCTGCGGATGTCTATTTTGAAGGGTCCGACCAGCACCGTGGGTGGTTCCAATCCTCGCTTATGGTTTCGTGCGCTCTTGAGGAAAGAGCGCCGTACAAAAACGTTGTAACTCATGGGTTTGTCTTGGATGAAAAGGGTTATAAAATGTCCAAATCCTCAGGTAATGGTTTGTCGCCTCAGGAAATTATGAAAACCCAAGGCGCTGATATTTTACGGCTGTGGATTGTAAATTCTGATTACAGCGAAGATGTGCGTATTGGGTCTGAAATCCTAAAACATCAAGAAGATATTTATAGACGTTTTCGCAACACCTTGCGTTACCTGTTAGGGGCGTTGCATGGGTATAGCAAAGATGAATCGGTCCCTTTTGATGACCTTCCTCCTTTGGAAAAGTGGGTTTTGCATCAATTGCACGGCCTTCAGGCATTGCATTTAAAATGTGCCAAGGAATTTGATTTTTCAACGTTCTACACAGCCCTGCATACCTTTTGTTCTGTGGATTTATCAGCCTTTTATTTTGACATTCGCAAAGATACGCTATACTGCGATAGCCCCACATCTACCAAACGTCAATCCACCCGCATGGTTATGAACCAGGTATTTTTGAACCTTATTCACTGGTTGGCTCCTGTTTTAAGCTTTACAGCAGAAGAGGCCTGGTTTGCATACCATAACCTTAGTTTTGATAACACCATAGAAAGCATTCATGAGCAGACGTTTCCTGTGATCCCAGAAAACTGGTGTCAAGAAGAATTGGCCAAGGAATGGAAGGTGTTTCGTGATGTGCGTCGTGTGGTAACCAGCGCCTTGGAGATTGAACGGGCAGCTAAGACTATAGGATCTAGTTTGCAAGCTCATGTGGCTATTTATGCCAGCAATTCTGTGGCTCATCTGCTGCAGCAGGCTGATTTGGCAGAGTTGTCCATTACGTCTGGGGCTACCCTATTAACAGCACAACCCCCTGCTCATGCTGTAAGATTGGATGATGTGCCTGAGGTGGGTGTGGTGGTTACGCTTGCATCGGGTGAAAAATGCAGTCGCTGTTGGCGTCATATGCCAGAAGTTGGTGTGACAGAAAATCGCGCCTGCGCCCAATTATGTAACCGCTGCGAAACTGTTGTGATGGAGGCGGTTTAATGTCGGCCTATCAACCCATTCGTGGAACCCGTGATTTATATGGAACCCAGTTTAGCATATATGAACGTATTGTGGACGTGGCTAAAGAACTAGCTATGGTGTATGGGTATGATGGAATTGAAACACCTGTTTTAGAATATACAAACGTATTTCAACGCACGCTTGGTGAAACCACTGATATGGTTGGAAAGGAAATGTATACCTTTTCTGACCGTGGGGGTGATTCCATAACCCTTCGTCCTGAGGGAACTGCGCCTGTGGTAAGAGCCCTTATTTCCTTAGGCCTTACACAAAAAATGCCTAAGAAGCTTATGTATCATGGGCCCATGTTTCGATATGAGCGGCCCCAAAAGGGCCGATATCGGCAGTTTTATCAATTAGGTATAGAATGTTTAGGCATATCAGACCCCTTGGCTGACGTGGAATGTATGGCTTTAGCATGCCACATGTTGGAGAAACTTGGTATTCAAAATGCTTTGCATTTAAACACATTGGGGTGTGCTGACAGTCGCAGTGCTTACCGTACAGCCCTTGTGAATTATTTTGAAAAGTATGTGACTGACTTGTCAGCGGACAGTCAGGCCCGTTTACATAAAAACCCCTTACGTATTTTGGATTCTAAAAATCCAAAAGATCAGGAAATTTGCACAAATGCCCCTGTGATGAAACATTATTTGCAGCCTGAAGCAGCCCAATTTTTTGAAACTGTGTGCCAAGGCTTAGATACCTTAAAAATCCCTTATGTTCTTGATGCAAAGCTTGTGAGGGGCATTGATTATTACTGCCACACGGCCTTTGAATTTAAGTCTACTCATCTAGGGGCTCAAGATTCCTTAGGTGGGGGGGGACGTTATGATTCACTCATGAAACAAATGGGGGGGCCTGAAACCCCTGGTGTCGGGTGGGCTTTTGGTGTGGACCGCTTGATGTTGGTTTTAGAAAATACTTTTGTTGCCAAACAGGTGGAAAAAGTGGCCCTTATTCCTGTAGGCGATCACCTAACAGCTGCGGCTTTGGCCTTAATGCAGACCCTGCGCCATAAAGGCATAGCATGTGAAATGACCTATTCAGGCCATGTTGGCAAACGTTTGAAGTATGCCCATAAAATAGGATGCACCCAGGCCATTATATTTGGGGATGAGGAATGGAGCCAGGGCAATGTGCTTTTGCGCAATTTGCAGTTTGATGATGTGGACGGAAAAGAACAGCTAGTAAGTGTGGAAAACCTGTTAAAAACAGAAAAGGTTTTGAAAAGTAGATGTTCTACTTAGGATTTTTTTTAAAATACGTTAAAAAAACCTAGATAAATAAGAAAACTTAACGTACCATGAAACTGGGCATTTTGAAGAGCTGGCGCAAGAATTTTGCGTGTATATAGAGCAGACCTTTTAATTTGGGTGCATGAGCGACAAGTGACGCATACCCAATTTATAAAGAGTGCGCTATAGAAATAACAGAAGTTTCTCTTCCCCCTTAAGACTTCACAATATTTTAAAGAGAATTCATGAAGGTAAATCAATTTACAAAGAAAAACCGCAGAATCGTAAGAAACAAAACACAAAGCAGATCAGCCTCTGATGGAGGTGCCTCTGACGATTCTTCGGATAATCGTTCACGTTATCAAAACAACGGTTCTGGCAAAAATTATCAACAGCAGGTCGACAAATACCTTAATCTTGCAAAAGATCACTTAAGCTCTGGTGACCGCGTTATGGCTGAATATAACTATCAGTACGCTGACCACTATATTCGTTTAATGAATGAACGCAATGAACAAAGGGCCCAACGCCAACATACGGCTAAGGAAAATTTTGCACCTTCCGATGGGGAAGTGGTTTCTATACCTACTTTTCAGCAGGGCGCCGTTTCTTCCCAGTCCTTGGCGGAATAGGGTTGACGACATAGGCAAAACCATAGTAAGAATAACCATTATTTCCCTTCTATGGCGGGTGTAGCTCAGGTGGTTAGAGCGCCAGATTGTGGCTCTGGAGGTCGCCGGTTCAAGTCCGGTCACTCGCCCCATTTCTAAGCCCCATTTTTAATATGGTTCAGCTTTCTTTGTTTTCTTCTTCTGTGACCCCACCCTTCCGACAAACGGATGCTGGGGTGGAGCTGTATGTGAAAGTTACCCCCAAAGCCTCACAAGACCGTGTGGGGGACTTGACTCAAGATAGAAATTCACGACCCTGTTTAAGAGTTTATGTTTCGGCACCACCTGAGAATAACCGCGCTAACGAAGCTGTGATTGAGCTTGTGGCCAAAACATTAAAGATAGGCAAAAACCAGGTTCACCTTGTTTCTGGTGACAAGTGTCGTGAAAAAACCCTGTTAATTACAAACCTATCTGTAGAAAAATTTCATATTTTTAGACATTGAGTATAGTCTGGGCCTGCATTTTTTTTTCAAAAAAACATGAAAAAACTTTATTCCGTTAACTTTTTGTTAAGGGTTTCTATGGTAAAAAGGTATCAAGGACCAAGTGGTGGTCATGGACTGAGTGCGGTCTGTGGACGTATATCTGA
>JBIKLN010000048.1:0-4305 GCA_044359765.1 Patescibacteria group bacterium
ACCATCCTCAACGATGATTTAACTTACCTCCACCCATACAATAAGGGCAAAACAGTTAATAAATCGTTAAAAAACAAACTTTTTTCAGGTTTTTTTGAAAAAAATTGAAACCTCAGCATGAATAGCTGTTACTACTGAGTTAGTAATGAATCACCTGACCATAGGCATCCAAAACAGACTCATGCATCATTTCTGAAAGGGTCGGATGGGGGAAAATGGTATGCATCAACTCCGCCTCTGTGGTTTCTAAAGTTTTGGCGATCACAAACCCTTGAATAAGTTCTGTTACTTCTGCTCCAATCATATGGGCGCCCAAAAGTTCACCTGTTTTTGCATCAAAAATAGTTTTAACAAGGCCATCTGATTCACCCAAGGCCTGCGCCTTACCATTGGCACGAAAGGGAAACCGACCAATTTTAACGTCTATCCCCTGTTCCTTTGCCTTAGCCTCTGTTAAGCCAACACTGGCAATTTGTGGCAAACTATAGGTGCATCCAGGTATATTTGATTTGTTTAAAGGCTGCACATCCTTGTGTTTTGCGATTTTTTCAACACAAATGATGGCTTCGTGCGATGCCTTGTGGGCTAACCATGGTGCGCCCGCCACATCGCCAATGGCGTATACGCCAGGTTCTTGGGTTTGGCACCACTGGTCTACCACAATTTGGTTTTTTTCCACACGCACCTTGGTTTTTTCAAGGCCCAAACCATCTGTATTTCCAACAATACCAATGGCCACAATAAGGGCATCTACTGTTAGGTTAAGGGTTTTTTTATCAGCTGTTTCTAAACTGGCTGTTACGGTATTTTTATCAGCCTTCAGTTCCTTCACTGACGCACCTAAATGGAAATGCATGCCCTGCTTTGAAAAAGTTTTTTCCGCAAGTTTTGAAATTTCTTCATCCTCATTAGGTAAAATACGGTTTTGCATTTCCACAATAGTCACATCCGTACCTAAGGCTTTGTAGAAGCTGGCAAATTCAATGCCAATGGCCCCAGACCCAATAATAAGCAAGGATTTTGGTAAAAATGTAGGGGTCATGGCTTGCTTAGCGGTCCAAATACGGTCACTGTCAGGTGCGTTGGGCAACAAACGGGGGCGGGCCCCTGTGGCAATAATAATATGTTGGCCTGTTACCTTTTCTTTCTTCCCCGCTGATTCAACACACAGCGTCTTTGGGCCCTCAAAAGTGGCGTTCCCCGTAATAACGGTCACTTTGTGCTTAGAAAGCAACCCCTTAATGCCCGCAGCAAGTTGGGCAGAAATTGCACGAGAACGGGCAACTATTTTTTCCATATCCACAGTGGCATCTTTGACAGTAATGCCATAGGTGTGGGCTGTATCAATTAAATGCTTAATTTCTGCTGTACGCAGCAATGCCTTGGTTGGAATGCACCCCCAGTTAAGGCATACGCCGCCTAGGTGTTCTCGCTCAATAATAGCCGTTTTCAAACCCAACTGACTGGCGCGAATAGCCGCCACGTACCCACCTGGGCCTGCACCTACAATAACCACATCAAATGTGCCCATACATTCCGTCCTTTCGTCGATTAATCTAAAAGCCTTCTAAGCCACCCTTTTTTCTTTTTTTTTTCGTCTCCACCCTCAGAGCCCCCAACAACAGAAGCATCAGGCCTTTTTATTTCAGAGGGCGATCTTTCGTCAGAAACACGTACCTCTGCTCCCTCTCTTTCGGGTCTGTTGTGGCGGCGACGATTTCTGTTGAAACGCTGACGCTCTCGTCGTTTTTGGTTGTAATTCTTTTTCCGTTCGGAAAATCCATCACCCTCTTTTGCGGGTTCATTCAAAATCTCGTCCACAATAACTTCCTGAACAATCTGGTCTACAAGATTAACACCTTGTTCAGCCACATGTTGGTTGTTGGATTTTGTGTGAAAATCTTTTCGTTTCCAGCGGTTGCGTCCAGAGCGTCTTTTGACTTCTCTTTCTTCTTCCCCTTTTTCGCCTTCATCTTCCCCCTCTACGGCAGAATGCTGAAGCTGAATTGGCTGAGGAAGCTCTGGCTTTGTCAATGTTTTGTTGCGTTCCTTATCCACCACACTGTCTAAACGATAAGCAGGGGCCACCAAAGTCATATCCCGTACAATTTGAATAGATACGTTATATTTTGATTCAATAGAAACAATATGGGACCGTTTCTGATTCAACAGGTACAGATCAATATCCACAGGAACAAAAGCTGTAATTTCAGAAACCAAACCGCGAATTGCCAAAGACTCAATAGCACGCAGAACCCGAAGGGCTGTGGATTCGATGGAATGCACCAACCCTGTTCCGTGGCAGTGAGCACACGTAGTTGTGTAGGTTTCAATAATACTGGGCCGTAAACGTTGGCGCGACAATTCCATAAGGCCAAACTGACTGATGCGACCCAGCTGAATGCGGGCACGGTCTGTTTTCGTACTGTCTCGCAAACGCCTTTCTACCTGCTGAATGTAGTTGTTATCGCTCATATCAATAAAGTCAATAACAATAAGGCCTGCTAAGTCACGTAGACGCATTTGTCGGGCTACTTCATCAGCAGCCTCCAGGTTTGTTTTAAGGGCGGTGGATTCAATATTGCGTTCACGGGTTGAACGTCCCGAATTCACGTCAATAGCAACCAAAGCTTCCGTTACGTTAATAACAATATACCCCCCTGATGGCAACTGAACGATAGGCTCCATGACTGCATCAATTTGAGATTCCACCTTGAATTTGTGGAACAAAGGGTTGTTTGCGTCCTTATACAGCTGAACTTTACGTACATGACTTGGAATCAGGGCCTTCATAAATGCCTTGGCGTGTTTGTAGGCTTCTTCACCTTCAACCAGGACCTGGTCAATATCGCGGGAATAAATATCACGGATGGACTTTTTAACCAAATCACCTTCTTCATATACCAGAACGGGGGCCATCGACTTTAGGGTCAGGTCTCGAATATCAGCCCATAAGCGAATTAGATATTCATAGTCACGCTTAATTTCCACTTTATTACGTTCTTGGCCTGCAGTACGCACAATAAGGCCCATACCATCTGGAACCTCCAAAGATTTTACCATTTCCTTGAGGCGTTTACGGTCATCTCCGTCACTAATTTTTCTAGAAACACCTCCCCCGCGATACCCTGCATTGGGCATCAATACGCAATAACGGCCTGGCAAGCTTAGGTAAGTTGTCAATGCGGCGCCCTTATTGCCCCGTTCTTCTTTCACTACCTGAACCAACATGATTTGGCGGCTTTTAATAACCTCCTGGATTTTGTAGCGATAGCGCTGTGCCCGTTCTTTTTTTCGCTTCTCTTCGTCTTCGTCCTCTGTGTCAAAAGGCTCAATGTCATCTTGATTGGGAAGGGTGTGGGAAAAATCTGTAGGTTCAGGAATAGGCTCTAAGGCATTTTCACTGTTCAGATTTTGGTCCGAATCTTCTTCAGAACTGTTGCGGTCAGACACGGGAATGCGATAGTAGTCAGGGTGTATTTCACTAAAGGGAAGAAACCCATGACGATTCCCTCCATAATCCACAAAAGCAGCCTGAAGAGAGGGCTCAACCCGCACAATCTTGGCAAGGTAAATGTTGCTTTTTATGTGTTTTTTATGAGATGTTTCTGAGTCAAATTCATCTAGAACGTCGCCCCGCATAACGGCAACCCGAATTTCTTCTGGGTGACCTGCGTCGATAAGTAATTTTTTGGCCATAAGGCATATGTCTCCGTAAGCGGAACTTTTGGCGTTTTGCACCCTACAAAGGAAAACCTTCGCATAAAGAAGGGTGAAGCTAAAGCACCACTATAAAAAAATGATAAGTTAAGATTAAAGAAAGAGCGTGCCTTGCGAAACGCAAAAAACTGCAAAATGCAACAGCAATAAAACCGAAAATGGCTTAGCATGCAAACCACGACCCTTGAAAATTTCTAATCACATGAATTTAACCACATATTTCACCTTCTGACTACGGAAAAAATTTTCTGTAACATCAAATTGATAATGTTCTCATTTAGCAAACAGTGTCAAAGTTCTTTATAAAAAATAAAAATACTGTTAGAGTTTACGTGAATAGGGCGGAGCTTATTGTGAGAAAAAGCCAAGGCGTTGAGTTAAACATTCGCCCGTAATTCTTTTTTAATACTTCTGATGTAAGTATTGATTTTAGAAGCACGCACAAATAAAATTTGAATTTCCATATGTAGATAATCTTTATGCCTATTAGCAAATTTCTTGACCCTAAAAACGATGTAGCCTTTAAGAAGATCTTTGGCACTGAAAAGAACAAAGACATTCTGATTCATTTTTTAAACGACATGC